>PQXF01000046.1 GCA_003194445.1 Candidatus Methanogaster sp. | reverse complement strand
TGACTTTTGTGTAGTTTTGTATGAGTGGTGTGCAGATTGTGGTAAAAATCTGGTATGAAATCCACATGGAATAGTTTTGCCAGCTCCAATATGATGAAAGTGATGAGATACTATGGTAAAATGTTTGGCTATCACTGGATTTTTGAACAGCGCCTCATTTATCAGTATGAACTGGAGAGGACGGCCCCTGGTCAGTTATGAAACTGTCATTAAACTGATTGGAGGTACGACAACAAACAAAGGTCTGAGCGTGGCAGCACACATAGATGAGCGAGAATATGAGAAAGGAATCAAGTTTTCGGATGACGATATGGCGCAACTACAACTACAACCACACTCATTGCATCCTAAATGGAATTATTCTATATTATCAAGAGATGTCAGTGTGTATGAGACAAGCTAATTTCGATAGGTTATTTTTCGGCAGCCCCTAAGGAGTACTCAATCGTACCAGAAATAGATATTGGAGTTGTTTCGAAGCGAGACTATTGTAAGGAGGAGGTATCTAAAATCGATTGGGACCAAGTGAAGAAGACTACGACCAAGGAATAGCCGAAATTCTGGAGTCATGCAGCCTTATGTTGGTGGTTTTGATTTTTGGGTGGGATACTTAGATTGACACATCAAGGGTTCAATGCTAGTATGCCCCATAGTTGGTTTTCTTCTCGTTGTCGTCTATGTGTATAAACATGGTAGCCGCCAAAAAGCGGGTAATATCCGGGAGACCGATCAAGCATGAGCTGAATCCGGAGGCGGTATCCATGACGCTCGAGTCGAGGTGCCGCTATTTGACAAGGATCGTGTCCCATAAAAAATAGATGGCATCCGACCCCCAAACGCCATCTCCAAATTCTTGCTTGGATCGTCTGTTCTCACAAGCGTGATCGCGCCCGCTGACGCCTGCAGAATCATGAACGCGTCAAGCGAGTTCATAATGCCGTCGCCGTTTGCGTCCACATCATATATCATGCCACAACTCCGGCATTCCCGGATGCTCGAATCCGAATTGTGGCATTCACATGGAAGCCCGAACCTGCCCATATATGCCGGGTGCCTGGAGGGTTGTGTGATGCATTGCAGGTCTACGCGATAAAAGAGGAATTCGAGCAGATCGTGGCAAAAAACAGTTCTGCCATGAGGCGCTGTACTGACCAGGGCAAAACCTCTGACACCATGAGGGGTGATATGAGGCTCTGAACTACTTGATCGGATTAAACATCCTCAAACTGCGAACGTGATATCGGATAGCATTCGTGCAATTTGTGCAATTTGTGCAATTCGCGTCATCCGTGTTTTATTGGCAGGCGTTTCTGTAAATCGCGATCCCCGATCCGGACACCGCGCTAAAGTAACCACCCCCTGATGATGCAAAGTATTAATATCGCATCGGTATCAAAATGATAATGTGAACTATTTAAATATTGCACTCATCATTTTACTCGTATGCTGGATTGTATTCGCATTTCTAAGCAAACAGGGAATTCTTGAGCGGTATAACATCTCGGCATTCGGGCCCATACTGATGGTCCGCACCATGCGCGGGCAGAAGCTACTCACGGTGCTGGCATACCCGCGCAGGTTCTGGCGATTCTTCGGAAACGTCGGGATACCAATGATGGTTGTGGGGATGTTTATCATGTTTATGGTAGTGATCCTGACCGACTACGTGATGCTCCAGGCATTGTATGCCAATGCAATGCCTATGCCGGATAGATATAATGCCCCGCAGAACATTTTTTTGATCCCGGGTTTAAATGATTACATTCCACTTGTCTGGGGCGCGATCGGGCTTATAGTCACGCTGGTTGTACACGAACTTGCACACGCTGTTCTCTGCAGGACAGAAGGTGTCAGCGTCAAATCGATGGGCGCGCTGCTGCTCGGGATCGTCCCGATCGGGGGATTTGCAGAACCGGATGACGAGGAGTTGTTCGGGAAGAAGGAGGAGCCAGACCCTGCAGATGCCAGGGATGCAGGCACAGACTCCAACACTGGGGTTGGCTACGATTACGCGGTCAGGCAACCCCTTGAGACAGAGGGTGGAATTTGGAACGGGAACAGGAGCAAGACTGTAGTGGAGCAGGAAGGGGGTGGCAGGGTAGAGAATGAGAATGGCGTGTCCAGAAGAGCGCGGATGAGGATACTTGCAGCAGGCGTCATGGCAAACTTTGTTGTCGCATTGATCGCATTTTCACTATTCTTTGGTCCAGTCCTCGGAGGAATAGCCCCGGTCAGCGATGTTATGGTCGTATCGGTCGATGAAAACTCAGTTGCAGCGCAAGCTGGAATAAAAGAGGATAGGGTGATCACACAGGTAGATAATGTTACAATAAAGACTGCACACGACTTCTATGTCACCATAGCTACAAGGGAAGACCTACCGATGACGGTACATACAAAGGGGGCGGACAAGCGCGATGTATCTACGCTTGCAGGGGAGGGTGCCACCTTGCAAACATGGGTCACGATCGAGGAGGTTATGTCAGATTCTGCTGCATCGCGGGCGAATCTTACGAAAGGCATGACCATCGTGCGGATCAACGATACCGAAATCGATAACACCACCGATTTCATTGCGTTTCTGAATACAACCGTTCCGGGTCAGACGGTCGAGGTCTTCTTTGCAGGGAATAACTCAACCATGGTAGAACTTGGTTCTTCGCCGGACCGCAGTTGCGGATATTTGGGAGTGGGCTCCACCACAAGGATCAAATTCGCTGGCATGACCATCGGAGAATATCCCGCATCGGGTAGACTGCATATATTCAAGAGCATCCCGGGTTTGATGCACAGGATCGAGAGCTGGCTCTTCATCTTTGCGATGCCGCTGATAGAATTGGAGGGTGGCAGATTTGGCGGATTTGACAACTCCGTGCAGTTTTATGAGCCTGTCGGATGGGCTGCGGGTTACGGCGTCCTTGTCTTCTGGATCGCGAGTGCGCTGCTCTGGATCGGCTGGATCAACTTCTACGCCGGACTATTCAACTGCCTGCCAGCGATCCCGATGGACGGGGGGCACGTATTCAAGGATATCATCCACTCGCTATTTGGACGGGTGATAAGCGACCACTACGCAGAGCAGTTGTCAAAAAGCATCGCAGTAGCATTTGCGGTACTAATCCTTGTTTCATTTATGTTCATGATCTTCGGACCGTATATGGTATACGGATTTTAGCTGGGATGCCCGGATGTTATGAAACTATGAATGTGGATGCTTATAACTCGATTCGCCCAGCCGCCGCCTGCAGGATCATGAGCGCGTCGAGAGATGTGACACGGTTGTCGCCGCTCACGTCCGCGGCGGCGAACATCTCGGCATCACATGGGCGGCTGCCGGCTGCGATCTGCAAGCATATAAGTGCGTCTGCAGAGGTAAGTGCACAATCGTAGTCGAGATCGCCTCTTATCATTGGCACAAACCCTGCTTCATCCATAGCGTTCATCACATACGGGTTCTGCATGAATTCGTTCCAAACAAGTCCGCTGCGGTAATTCTCAATCATGAGTATGATCGCACCCTCATCGATTCCGATATAATCCTCAGTCCACCACGGCTGACATCCGTCAAGAGAAATATTCGTATCAAGGTTGAATGCATCCTTAAACCCGTATTTACCCCAGATTTTACCCCCATAGGTTTCATACATATACCGCAAAGCAGGAATTGCAATATCAGGAGCTAAAGCAACCGATTCCCCGGCACCGGTTGGTGGGATTGTTCCATCGTGACAATAGCAAGGACAGCTCCCATAGCCAGCGTATCCATTGGGTCCATCACATGCGGTAAGTCCCCAGCAGTTCTCGTTATAGGTAGCATACACATCGCTGTTATCGATGCAGAACAATCGATTCTCTCTGACTGCGTTTATCGAGTTCTGCCAGTAGTTTGCATAATCGTCATGCTTACACCTGAAATCAATCCAGCAGTGAGAATACTGATAGGTAAATAAACTGCCGGTCCAGCAATAGATGAAATCCTCACCATCACAACAGTCTGAAAAGCTGCATGGCAATTTAAAGTCATCCAGATAAATCGTGGAACCGGATGCACTTGTTCCCAGAATAACAACCGTGAATCGATTGACTTTAGTCTTATTCAGTATACCATCATTTCTTGTCTTTTCCCACACTTCTAAGGATGAAACGGGTATATCAAATTCTTTCCAACCCGTCCAGTTCAAAAACAATTCATATATCCAGTGTTCCTCGTCAGAATCTTCTTCAAGCTTGATTCTCAGCGTATTGCC
Organism: Candidatus Methanogaster sp.; assembly: GCA_003194445.1. Classification (GTDB taxonomy): domain Archaea; phylum Halobacteriota; class Methanosarcinia; order Methanosarcinales; family Methanogasteraceae; genus Methanogaster_A. Next base: position 12,783 of record PQXF01000046.1, on the reverse strand, counting down.
AGAATCATCGCCATATATCCATAGATTTACGCTATCGTAATTAGCCCATGTAATTTTCTGGAGGTAGACGCCGCATTGTTCCCCGCCAGTGTTATAGCCGATGTTATAGTCGATCTTCATCGAATAATCCCCGATTTTACTATTATTTGAAGGTGATATATTGATAGACGCGCCGGAACTGGAATTTGTAAATGGTGCCCAGTCGCTCACGTTATTATCTTCAAAACCATCTATCATCCTGCCACAGCCCACCCCATACGTGCTAGCCCACGCATTCCAGCTCCCTTCCGGATCCGGAACCGGATGGGTTGGTGAGCCGATAGCCAGCAGATACATGATCATTGCCTCATTGTAACCACGCCAGTAGTCCGGTGATAAACCCTCTTCAGGAGTCCATTTCATTGCGATCGTATCTGTTCCATTGAGCATCCATGTCCAGTTAACTCTTCTGTAGAGCTCGTTTGACAGATTCCTTATGCTCTCATTCTCTTTATAATGCTCACCGGCATGTAATATGCCTGCCATCAGGAGTGCAGTGTCGATAGACGATACCTCACAATTCCGTTCACGCTCGCATGTTTCCATGTTGATCCAGTGGTAATAAAAACCTTCTTTATTATACAAATTGTTAAACGTTTCAAGTGTGGTTAACACACGGTCAGACGCGTCTGTGCGGTTTATCCATCCTCTGCTTTCCGCTATACATATCGCTGAGAGACCAAAACCTACCGCTGCGATACTGCAGGGAGAATCTGACGTACTTCTATCTCTAATCAAACCGTTTGCCGGGTTTGCTTCGTTCCGGAAGTATTCGAAAGTGGCACGCTCCAACATCTCAAGAAAATCATCGTCTGATACTGTTTTGTCAGACAATTTCAGTCTGATATCGTCCACATAAACGGTGGAACCGGGTGGGCTGGTTCCGGATACGACCAGTGTAAAGCGATTTACCTTTGACTTATCATCAGAAATGTCATTCGCTCCCCCTTCCGCACTGAAGGAAGGAACGGGTATTTCGAGTTTTTTCCATCCACTCCAGTTTATAACTGGTGCATATACCCATTGTACCCACCCTTCTTCGCCATAATCTTCCTCAAGCTTAATCTCCAGTGTATTGCCAGAATTATCGCCATACACCCACAAACTCACATTGTCGTAATTTATCCATGTATCTATCTGTCTGTAAGCGCCGCACCAGTTCGTTTCATACCCACTTAGATTACAATCGATTCTCATCGAGTGGTTCCCGGATTTACTGTTATTTGAGGAGGATAGGTCGATGGATGCATCCTGGGTTGCAAATGAAGACCAATCACCCACATCAGCGTCTTCAAAATCGTCAATGATCGGACTTGTCAGATCTGCTTTTGTGAGATATTCCTCACCATACGTCTCCTGGAACGCGTATGCGGATGTTGAGCGCGCAAGCCCATGGCTGCAGATCACCTGCCCATCACCACCCAGCCGGTCGTCTGACCACCGGGGGTCGCACTGGTTGAAATACGGCACAGGCGGCGTGGCAGCAGCAGCTGTGCCTGCAAATAATAGTATCATGAGAGCTATAACCAACAACACAGAAAGCATGCGGGTCACATTGCCCATGGATCGTGAGTTCGTTAGAATGTTATCACTCCTACACTCGCCTGTGCGATCATAAGCGCATCGAGGGATGTGATTTTTCCGTCATCATTGACGTCCGCATTAGCGTTCCACCCGCCGCTGGCTGCGATCTGGAGCGCGATCACGGCGTCGGTGGAGGTGATCTGGTTGTCGTGGTTGAGGTCGCCTTTCTGTGATGTTCCGCTCCACGGCTGCATGAGTGGGTATCTATCCACGCTGCTGCCGTAGGGGATGTAGTATGGATCGTCGCCGATGCCGTCGCGGTTGGAGTCGGTGCCTGTGTAATCGCTCCAGTAGTTTCCTCCGAGATGATATCCCCCGATTATATTCGTTCCAGTTTGTTTTGTAATATTCCAGATGTTATTTCCATTGTCCCGGGCATTGTTCGTGTTGTTGAAGTAGTTGTTGTGAATGGTGTTGTTGTTTGAATGAAACAGGCAGATGCCGCGGTTGTTGTTCGATACGTTGTTGCTCATCAGCGTGTTGTTGCCCGAAGACCCCATGTAGATGCCGTCTCGGTTGTTCGAGCAGGTGTTGCTTGTGAGGGCGTTCTTGCTCGAAGAGTACAGAGAAATGCTGTCATAGTTGTTCGAGTTTACGGTGTTGTTCGCGAGGTTGTTGTTGTTCGAAGACTTCAAGCAGATACCGCGGTTGTTGCTCGATACAGTGTTGTTCATGAAGTTGTTGTTACTCGAATACCACAAGTGGGCACCGTAGTTGTTGTCTGATGCAACGTTATTTGTGAGACTGTTGTTGTTCGAAGACGATAAGCGGATGCCACAGCCGTCGTCCGGTGCGGTGTGGCCCGACGCGATGTTGTTCGTGAGGCAGTTGTTACTTGATTCCAATAAGATGATGCCGCAGTTGTTGTCTGATGCGCTAACATTCCTTATTCTCGAATTGTTTGTGTAGACAAACAAGACCCCTTCGTGATTTTCTGTCAATGTTAAATCTCTCACGGTTATATTCGTGGAATTCACGACTCCCACATAGCCAGCATCGTTTGGAATCTCCTGATCTTGTCGATTGACCCAGTAATAGATTGGTTTTCTGTCTACCGTGTTGCTTGTACCTATCTCCTGTATGTAATCAGAAAGTTGGCAACCCCAACCACGACCCCAAACACCGAAGTTGTACGTATTTCCAGACATCATGTTGTTGATGAGGACGTTCTTGCTCGAAGAGTGTAGGATAATGCCGTAGTAGTTGTTCGAGTTCGCTGTGTTGTTTGTGAGCGTATTGTTGCTCGAATCCGACAGCCGGATGCCATAGTGATTGTTCGATGCGTTGTTGTTCATCAACGTGTTGTTGCTCGATTCTTCCATGTGGATGCCGTCGTAGTAGTTGTTCGATGCTGTGTTATTCTGCAGCATATTGTTGCCTGAATACCACAGGAGGATGCCATCGCTGTTATCCGATACGCTGACATTCCCTATCCTCGAATTCTCAGTGTATGCAAACAGCATCCCCCGGATATTATTCGTTAATGTCATGCCCCTAACCGTTATGTTTGTGGAATCTACGACTCCAACAAAGCCAGCATCATCTGGAATCTGCTTATCCTTCTGATCGACCCAATAATAGATCGGCTTTTCATCCACCGTATTGCTCGTGTCTATGCTTTGAGTGTAGTGAGAAAGACTGTTGCCATCAACACCGAAATTGTACGTGTTTCCAGAGATCGTGTTCTTCGTCAGCGTATTGTTGCTAGAATACCACAAGTAGATGCCGTAGTGGTTTGAGTTCGCTGTGTTGTTCTGCAGTGTGTTATTACTCGAATACCACAGGTAGATGGCGTAGTCGTTGTTCGAGTCCACAGTGTTACTCTGCAGCGTGTTGAAGCTCGAATATGACAGCCAGATGGCGTAGTCGTTGTTCGAATTTACTGTATTGCTCTGCAGCATGTTGTTGCTAGAATCCGATAGCCGGATGCCACAGTGGTTTGAGTTCGCTGTGTTGTTCTGCAGTGTGTTATTACTCGAAGAATGCAATAAGTAGATGCCACCCCAGTAGTTCGAGTCTGCGGTGTTGTTCTGTAGTGTGTTGTTGCTCGAATCTAATAGCCAGATGCCATAGTTGCTGTCTGATGCGATAACGTTCTCTATCCTCGAATTCTCAGTGTATGCGAATAGCACCCCCTGGTGATTATTCGTCAATACCATGTCCCTGACCGTTATGTTTGTGGAATTCACGACTCCAACAAAGCCGACATCATCTGGAATCTGCTTATCCTTCTGATCGACCCAGTAATAGATCGGTCTTCTATCTACGGTGTTGCTTGTGTCTATGTTCTGAGTGTAGTGAGAAAGTGCATAGCCACAAACACCGAAGTTGCATATGTTTTCAGAGATTGTGTTGTTCTGCAATGTGTTGTTGCTCGAATCCGACAGCCAGATGCCGTAGCGGTTATTATTCGATGCGTTGTTGCCCTGCAGTGTGTTGTTGTTGTTCGAACCTGACAGGCCGATACCCATGTAGTTGTTCGAGTTCGCTGTATTGTTCGTCAGCGTGTTGTTGCTCGAAGACCGTAGGTAGATGCCGTAGTCCGTGTTCGAGTTAGCGGTATTGTCCGTCAGCATGTTGTTGCTTGAAGAGTACAGGTAGATACCGCAGCCCCTGTTCGAGTCAGCAGTGTTATTCGTCAGCGTGTTGCTGCTCGAATAATACAGGTAGATGCCGTTGCGGGTGTTCGAATTCGCGGTGTTGTTCGTCAACGCGTTGTGGTTGCACGAAGAATTCAGGCAGATGCCGCGGTAGTTGTTCGAGGCGTTGTTCTCTGATATGTTGCAGTGATCTGCATCGTTGAGGTAAATCCCAGCCATGGAGTAACTTGTTGCTCCTCTCACCGCAAACCCGGTAATGTTCACATGATCTGCAGGCACCTCAAACACATGATCCTCTGCATCCGCCGCTTGCACCGTCACCACATCCGCCCCCTCGCCAACCAGCGTGAGTCGCTTGTTCACATCCACATTCTCCTCATACGTCCCGCTCCACACCTCAATCGTATCCCCCGCGCTCGCCGCATTCACCGCCGCCTGTATCGTCGTATAGTTCACACCCGCGCCGCCATCATCATCCACCACCCATGTCGTCGCGCCCGCCGCCGTGCCCGCGCACGCAAGCACCAGCACCGCGAGCACGCCCGCGCTGAGAATTGTTCGCAAAACGATACGTGTTTCGGTTGTGGGGGAACGCCTTGTCATACTAATCGACTCCGATGTGCTACATCCCATACACACAACCCGCCCCCATAAAAGCCTTCCGCCCCCATCGAATATCGCCATGTAGAGCTACCGCCCGACCACCCGGGCGCCCGCGAACCCCCCGCGGCAATCGCCCCACCACCACGCCCATGCCACTCCCATGGGACCCGCACCCACCACAAACCCGGTGGCGCCGCCGTGCCCACCACAGACGCCGCAAAGCCACTAACAGGTCAGAGGCGCGCCGCCAAAAACACCCACCTCTCGCAACATTGACCACTGTCCGCGCACGCATCAATCGCAGCCGCAAAAGCTATAATACAAACATCAACCAGATTATATCAGGTGATTCAAATGGCGAGCAAGGATTTTGAATGGTTTGTACAAAACGATCTGAAGGCATATAGGGGCGATTATGTGTTAATTGCTGATGAAAAGGTGATATTACATAATAAAAGTCTTACGAAAATCCTGAAAGAGTTCAGAGCCAAGTATCCGGATAAAACTCCAAAAATAGCAAAAATACCTGAAGAAGATGCACTTATTCTGGAGATTACGAATGCCATTGTTTAGATACAGAAAAGAATATTCGAAACTCTTTGGCACAGTCTATCGACCGGTTGCTGAAGTTTATTTTAGGGATGCTGAGGGGAGAGATCTGATTTCATTTATGTATGTCGATTCTGGTGCAGATATAACGCTGCTGCCAAGAGAACTCGGGGAGAATCTCGATTTAACGATTGAAGAAGAGAAGATTCAAGAAATAAGCGGGGTCGGTGGCGGCAGCATTCCGGTGATCATCAAAACGATCGAAATGAGGATTGGTGATTATGTGATAAATGCAAGGGTTGCGTGGTCGCTTGAAGAGGATGTTCCGGCTTTGCTCGGAAGAATGGATGTATTCAATGAGACCAAAGTATCTTTTATTCACAACGAGACGGTTGTTTTTGAGTTTGGTGATGATGAATAAATAGTAGGGCAAGTCCCGAGTTAGGTTGTGGTTGTTTTTGTGCATAAACCACAAGTCTGCGCAGGTGAAAACATTCCACCTTCGGCAGGAAGGGGCAGTCATCGTTATAACTCGATTCTCCCAGCCGCCGCCCGCACCGTCACCACATCCATGCCCTCACCAATCAGCGCAAGCCGTTTATCCACATCCACATTCTCGATGTATGTCCCGCCCCGCACCTCAATCGTATCCCCATCGCTCGCAGCATCCACCGCCGCCTGTATCGTCGTGTAGTCCACGCCCGCGCCGCCGCAATCATCCACCCCACGTCGCGCCCGCCGCCGTGCCCGCAAGCACCAGCACCACCGCGAGCACGCCCGCGCTGAGAATCGTTCGTAAACCAGCAGGGGATCTGATCACATAAGCATGTCTTTTTATAACAATCACATCCAGAGTATTACACCGCACACCGCAATATTATAAATACCTTACGCATCACGATGGCGGTCACAAGTTACAAGGAGATCGGTTTGATTGCAAGACAGGAGTTTGCAGAGTGGCTATAGGCGCACCCGGTCACTCATGCCGATCCCACTTTACATGATCGCCGAAACGAATCTCGCGGTTACGAGACCCCCCACCAAAAACCAGATCACATCTGTGACTTGAATTCCTCGACCAGTTCCTGCTTGATCTCAGCGTTCCGATCGCCACCACAGACCACTCCGCGGATTCCAAGGATGTCAGGATTGATCCGCCTTAGTGCGTCCAGATCCTCGAACTTGATCGTTCCTGCAAGCGCCGTAGTCAGACCGAGATCGCGTGCATCGTCCACAAACCTGGTCAACTCTTCCTCGCCCATAAACTCGAAGAGTGACTTGCCGTCCTTGATGCCGGTATCGATCATCACCACATCGGCACCGACCTTTGCGCCAACCTCGGGAAGCAACAGTGGTGAAATGGAATTGATACGCCTATAGTCTGCATACGCGGCTGCTACCGCAAATTTGTTTGGATCGCATCCTTTTATCGACTGCACAACATTTGACAACAGTTCTTCTGCCTGATCTGTGGTCTGGATGTCATATAATCCAATCTTGATATAATCAGCGCCGGACGTGGCAGCACCAAGTGCAGCAAGCGATGCCGTACCCGGTTTGAAATTAAAATCGCCAATCGTTGCGCTGACCGGCTTTTTGGATTCGATCGCCTCGATTACTGCGCGGATCATCCATGGAAAATTCGCACCAAGTGAACCTTCTTTCGGATTCTTCACATCGACAATATCAGCACCGCCGTCAAGCGCAGCCTTTGCCTCGGTCGGGTTGATCGGGCTAACCAGTAGTTTCATAATATGCCTCCAATGATTGCACTGTTTGCCAGTGTAATACTAAAATCATCGTACTGTCTGTATTTAACAGTGTCGTTGCCCCTGCTCACTTCCGCACTCACTCTACTTTATATATCCCGATCCCATCATCCGGACGTTTCTGCTCTGGCTCCGGATCCTTGATATATGCAGGTCTTATATATTCAGTCCCGGTAAGGTGCCTGATCACCTCGTCGTAACTGGATACCTGCATCCGGATGCGCAGATAGTCGAGCTGGCGCAAGGTCTCGTTGCTTACTTCTATTACTGGCATCGTGATTACATATTCCAAGAATCGGCTATAAAGCTGGCGGTGAATGACCGTCCCATCTGCCGGCATAGACCCACCGATCATAGCCGGTAATCTCCCGTCCTGCTTGTGATTCCGTGTCAGTGGGATTCTCAAACGCCTCTCCAAAAACCCCGCAACCCTCGAGTACATTGTAAGCGAATCCAAGTTCTTCACCGCTATGAAACGTAAAGATCAGTATCCCGCCAGTCCGTACGACCTTGACAGACTCGCGCAGGATCGATGCCCACATATCCTCGTTGAATGGCTGGATCGGACCTGCCATGAACCCTGCCACGCAGTCGAACTCCCGATCGAAGAACAATGACAGTTCCGTGGCATCAAGAACGATCGACCGCTCATCGCGGAGTTGCCCGCTCTTAAGCCCGTCGCAGATGTCGCATTTGTCATAGTCGATGCAGATCGGGTCGCATCCGAGATCGCGTAGCGCAGCAGTGGCGCTGCCATCTCCGCAGCAGATCTCGAGTACGTCTGCGCCGGATAGGTCAAGCGCGATCTTGCCCCTGATCTCGCGGAAGAGATGTGATAATCGCTCGCTTCGCTCCTCCTGTCCACAGTCCGCACCATCTTCCAGCAGTTCCCCACCCAATTTAGTGTGGATCAGTTCACGCACCTCTACAAAGACGCCGAGATCGAGGTATGGCATATCTTCGCGTGCACACGATTCGCATAGCCACTGGTTCGCAAGGAAGATGGAATAATATTCGATCAGTGCACTGCGTATATCGGACGCATCTGTTTCGATCTCTTCGCTGCCGCTTCCGAAGATACCAGACACTCGTTCTGAAAACCGCTCATCCTTCGAAATCACGTTCGTGAGCACGAGCCAGTGATCGATGCCTTGCGAATGCACGTAAACTGCGACAGCGATCGGAATGCCGTGCTCGGTCAGCCATAACACCCCACCCCTGCCCTTGCGAGTAGCGACATTGTCGCCGATGTTCTCGATTTCGTCAAGGTAGTTCTCTGTGAGTAACGCTTCTCTCTGATCGCTGAAACTATTTTCGGCAAGGAATATTGGTTCCGACGGGTCTAGGTGAAAGAGGTTGTGGAGGAGCATCTCCCTTTTCCCAGTATGCCTCAGTAAACCTCTTCGCGCGGATAGATGACTATCCCCTCTGATGCAACCTCATACGGATAGATGCCTTTCTTATGATCTGATCCGCGCATCTTGAATATCTCCATGCTGCGGACACGCGTGTTATCTTCCCGCTTATTGTACAGCAGGATCGTACCGTCTGTCACGAAATTCTCGACACCGAATCTGCTGTACAGGTCGTCATCAACGATCTCGCAGGTCATAAGCGATGTCAGACCGAGAATCTCGAGGGTTGTACTCAGTTTGAGCAGTTCTATCCTGATCCGTGCAGGGTCCTGAAGATTAAATCCGATGGACGTACTCGAATCGATCACCGCGCGTTTCGCGCCGATCTCATCCTGTATCGTGATGACCTGGTCGAGGAGCGCACGCATATCGAATGGGCGCACATCCACGTATCGTTCCTGCGACGGGATCCCGATCTTTGTGGAACACGCATCGATGATCGCAAGTTTTCCCTCGTCCTCAAGCGACTGTATATCCCATCCGAATCTCGACAGATTCTCCCGCAGGTAATCGGGGCGTTCCTCGGTTGCAATAAAGATGCCAGGTTCGTTGTACTGCGTGGCTCCGTTGTGCAGGAACTGGAACGCAAAGTTTGTTTTTCCGGTACCGGATGTTCCTGAGAGCAGATATGTCCGGTTCCTCACCAGCCCGCCATCACACAGTTCATCAAATCCCGGCACTCCAGTAGGTACTCTATCAGTCATTGTAAGTTCCTCCAGATAGCACAAACCGTGCAAGGAGCGCATCAAGTTGTATTCGCTCGTTCGCACCTTCTGTGATTCTGAAATCAATTTCTCCAATTTTATCTATCAATTCAACCTTTTTGCGATCAGGGATCTCTCCGACATCGAACATCGCCCGGTATATCTGCCCGACTACGTCCTCACCGGATAGTCCCTGTCTGGTTAACAGATCGTCCAATTTTTTGCGGGATTCTGCAAAATCCCCGTTGTATGCATCAAGGATGAGTTTCCCAATCTCCTCAGGGCGCGCGGTCGCTGTTATCTGGTATACGCAATCGCGATCGATCGCTGTGCCGAGCATTGCGGCAGCCTGCAACGCATTAATCGCCTTGCGCATGTCACCGCGTGCCACGTATTTGACCGCATCGATTCCGTCGTCTGTGATATCGAGGTGTTCGCAGTCAGCGATGTACCTTACCCTTTTCATGACCGCCTCGTCCGTGATCGGACCGAACCGGTAGACCGCACATCTCGATTGAATTGGCTCTATAATTCTCGATGAATAATTGCATGACAGGATGAACCGGCATGTTCTGGTGTACCGCTCCATCGTTCTGCGAAGCGCAGACTGGGCATCGCCGGTCAGGGCATCTGCCTCGTCTAAAAAGATGATCTTGAATTCAGCGTCCCCGACAGGCGATGTTCGTGCAAAGTTCTTGATCTTGTGGCGCACCACGTCGATGCCACGCTCGTCGCTTGCATTTAATTCAGTGAAATTGGAGTGCCATGTATCGCCGAATAGTTCCCTTGCTATGGATACTGCTGATGCGGTCTTGCCGACCCCGGGCGGACCTGTGAACATGAGGTGCGGCAGATTCCTTGTGTGCACGTACGAAATCAACCGCCCGATTGCGTTGTCCTGCCCTACCACATCCTCCAGTCTCTTTGGCCGATACTTCTCGATCCATATCTCCTGTTTGATAGAAAACCCTCCGCGTGGTGAATATGTGAATATATTGTCGGTTATATTCTTAAGGGTTCGTCTGCCAGTGGCGGTCAAGTCACTGGGGGTGGCTCGGAAAGAGTCTTTTTATTATTTTCTGGGAACGTCGGATCGTCTTACGCAACCACAACTGCCATTTTTCAAAGCAAGTCCCCCATTTTGTATGAGATGGGTGCCATTTGCCGTGATCCGGTAAACCGCAGTCAGAGCAATCAGCGTTACACCCATCTTTACACCGGCAAGACCTGTCACACCAAAATTGTGGACGGTCCACATAAGGAGCGTACTCGTTTCGTACTCATAGGCCAGACTCGTGAAGTCCGGAAAGTCCCGGTAGTATCCTGAAACAGCATAAGCCGTGAGACCATCTACCGCCAAAGACTTTACAATCCAGCGAGAAAAAGCAGATTAAGAGATGAATATTCAGACAACCAGTCGTATACAACTCATCGATATTACGGCATCCTTAAATAAGGAGGTCGCCGATGCCGGAATCGAGACTGGCATAGCAATGGTATACAGTTCGCATACCACAACAGCGATCATCATAAATGAGAATGAGCCCGGACTCAAAGAAGATATATTGAAATTATTAAGTCTCATGGTTCCACAAGGGGGGTACGCGCATGACCGGATCGACAATAATGCACGTTCGCACCTGCAGGCGGTAGTTCTTGGGAATAACGCGTGTATGCCAATCGAGAATGGGAAACTGGCTCTTGGCACATGGCAGAGCGTCTTTTTCGTGGAACTGGATGGTCCGAGGAATCGCAAGCTTGCGGTGCGGATCGTCGGTACAGGGTAAGCGAAACTGATCGAACATGAATTATAATACCATCATCAGTCTCATAGGCGCGGTACTGCGATTTCTCGGGATGGCGATGCTGGTTCCGCTCGTAGTCGCGTTCTGGTATGGCGAGAATTATAATCCCTTCCTGATCTCCGCGGTCATAACATTTGTAGTTGGAATCGTTTCCGGACTGAAAACGCATGAAATCGACGATCTCCCAATAAAAGAGAGTTTCGCTATCGTCGCCATCGGCTGGTTCTCGGTAGCGCTGTTCGGATCGATGCCATATATATTAAGCGGCATCTCTCCGCTGGATGCGCTATTTGAGTCAATGTCAGGATTCACCACCACTGGTTCGACGATACTGCCTGTCATCGAGGATTGTTCGAAGAGTCTGTTATTCTGGCGCAGTTTCACCCAGTGGCTCGGCGGCATGGGAATTATCGTACTCTTCCTTGCGATCCTTCCGAAACTCGCGGTTGCTGGACGCGACCTGTTCCGCGCAGAGGTGCCGGACCCCATTGGCGATAAACTGAGCCCGAGACTCAGCCAGACTGCAAAGATCCTCTGGTCGGTTTATGTTGGGTTTTCTGCTGTCGAGGTGTTTCTGCTCTGGCTCAGTGGAATGACGTTTTATGACGCGCTCTGCACCACATTCAGCACGATGTCGACAGGCGGATTTTCGCCGCATTCCGAGAGTATAGCGTTCTTTCACAGTTCCCTGATCGAATGCATCGTGATATTCTTCATGTTCGTTGCAGGCGCTAACTTTGCGCTTCACTACTGGATGCTGCGCGGTGGGACAGATCATCTGTTTCGGGATTCCGAGTTTCGACTGTATGTCTGCATCATATTCTGCGCAACGCTGCTGATTGCGCTTGTGCTGTGGGGCACTTATGGATCTGATTCGATCCGGCTCGGATTGTTCCAGGTGATAGCCATCAATACCGGCACAGGATTTACGACGACAGATTTCAATGCATGGCCCGATGCCGCCAGGATGGTGCTGTTCCTACTCATGTTCATTGGAGGATGTGCAGGATCAACGACCGGCGGGGTGAAGGTTGTGCGGCTGCTGCTACTGATCAAATACGGGTACCGCGAGTTGTTCAGATCGCTGCACCCAAAGGCGATCCTGCCGATCCGGCTTGGAAGGCAGATGGTACCACGTGGCGTGATGGAGGCGATATTATCGTTTTGCATCTTCTACATCTTCATATTCGCAGTCGCTTCACTGATCATGAGCGTCCTTGGTATGGATCTCGTCAGCGCAACGAGTGCTGCTGCAACCACGCTTGGAAACGTGGGGCCCGGATTTAACACTGTCGGTCCTGTTGCGCATTTCAGTGGCGTTCATCCGATCGGAAAACTGGTATTGATTCTCTGCATGTGGATCGGCAGACTCGAGATATTCACTGTGATTGTGCTGCTGATCCCTGATTTCTGGAGAAAGTGATATAATCCGGCACACGTGAGTTCGAATCTCCCTCTCGGCGTAATCGCGACAAGGCGACAAGTATACTTAGCACTGGCATAAACTGCGCTTTTTATCGACAGACTAAAAAAACGATGTCACCAAAAAACAAGGGCATAAATTTCACTCATACGGAACAATTCAAATTTGGCTCTCTGGTAATTCGAGTTACACAACCTGATAAATCAGGCATACACAGAGTACCCCTCGAGGTCAAGATATATGCGCTGGAACAGATGTTTGACATTTAGAATGCCATAACACCGCCGTTTAA
>PQXF01000045.1 GCA_003194445.1 Candidatus Methanogaster sp. | reverse complement strand
ACTCCAAATACCTACAGGTAAGTATAAGACAAGCGACATTTGATGATTTTCTTAAGAATCCAAACAAATGGGCGCCAACATGCCCAAATTGCGGCGAAAAAATGACATTCGTGTACTATGAGAAGGGGCCACCAAAGGAAAGTGAAGTTTTTGGATGCAAATTACCCGATTGGAACCACCCGATGCTCAGCCAGAGCTACAATTGATTTGCACCTGCAGGGTGCTTTCTTGTTCATAGTGGCGATGATGGGTTATAAACTTCTATGGTTGTCATCTCGACCCTCTCCCGGATATTAAACTATTTGTACGACCTGTGAACATGCTTCGTCCTGCATCTCTTGTTAATAATCTCGTATAGATCGCACCTCACCTAACTTTTATCCTTAACTCCGAATGGATGGGGGATAGTCCATTGTGAAAACAGAAATTTGAAGTTAATTCAACATTTAAAGCAGTTACAGCTGGTTTCTATGGCACTAACATATTCCCCATATTAGGGAGTAGGAAAAGACAAAGATATCTACCCTATTTAGTGTTTGATCAGCAAAAGGTGAGATATTATGGTGTATTTGATGCAACATACCCCCTAAGTGATACGGAGTTAAGGTTTTATGCAAACCGCGCCGCAACATGCGCTTTCGCACACCTCATCCCTACAACAGCCCCTAACAACCCAAACACCCCCGCCCGCGTTAGTACCGCCCCGACCTCATTATCGAGAGCACAAGCCACATACCAAGAATGCCTGCGATCACGAATCCGATGATGCCAATCACTGGAACCCCGCATACAAACGGTCTCATGCCCGACTGTATGACGAGCGCTGACGCGATTATGATCGCAGAGATGATCATGCTCGAAGCGATGCGGTTGCTCATGACATCGAGTTCCGAAACTATATGGTCGAGCCCGTGATGCTCAAACTCAAGGCGCAGTGTCCCTTTCTCAGCCCGCAGGAGGATCTGATCTATCCTGTGCGGCAATCCGCGCATGAGCCGCCCGAATCCGGGTATCATCCGCAGCCACTCCCTTATGATCCGCTTCGGGTGCATCCGTTCCACCACCAGGTTGTGTATGAACGGCTTTGCCAGATCCTGGAGGTTGTAATCCGGATCGAGTTGTGAACAGACCTCCTCTTCGATCATCAACGCCTTAGATAGGAGCAGGAGGTTTGATGGAACGTTTCCATGGTGCCTCATGATCATGCTGATCATTTCACGCATCATAACACCGGTATTCACATACCGAAGCGACATCCCGTAGTATTTGGTGATCATATTCGATATCTCAAATCTGAATTGCGGGAGATCGATCTCATTGTAGTCGATGATGCCGATATGTGCAAGCACGTCGATCACGGAATCGGCATCATTTTCTGAAAGCGCGATAAAGAAGTCCACAAGATCCGCTCTGATCACCTGATCGAGATGCCCGATTATCCCAAAATCGACGAACGCAACGACATTACCCTCCATCGCAAGCACATTTCCGGGGTGCGGATCCCCGTGAAACGTCCCGTGCTGGAATATCTGCTTCAGAAACGCTGTCGCGAAATTGCGGGAGATGGTTGTGCGATCCATGCCCGCTTGCTCGATCGCTTCGAGATCAGATACCTTGATGCCGTCGATGAACTCCATTGTCAGCACCTGCCATCTGGTATAGTCCCAGTAGACATTCGGGATCTTCACAGCCGGGTCATCGCTGAAGTTCCCCCGGAGTTCGTCTGCGTTCTGCGCCTCGAGCGTGTAGTCGAGTTCTGCGCGTATGATCCGCTCAAACTCGGATATGACACCGACCGGATGTAAGGCTCTCGCCTCCTTGATGTGCTGCTCCGCAAAGTGTGCGAGATCCCGGAGAATCCGGAGGTCGGAGTCGATAATATCCTTGATTCCGGGGCGTTGCACCTTCACAATGACCCGGTCGCCATTCGGAAGTGTGGCAAGATGCACCTGCCCTAAGGAGGCTGATGCATACGGCTCGCAGGAGAATGTCTCAAAGATCTCATCGACCGGCATTTCAAACTCCTCTGTGATGATGCGGCACGCCTCGTCATGACTGAATGGCGGCACCGTGTCCTGCAACTTTTCGAGTTCTTTTATGTACTCTTTCGGGAGAATGTCGTATCGGGTACTCAAGATCTGCCCGAACTTGATGTAGGTCGGTCCGAGTTCCTCAAGCATCAGTCTCAGCCGCTCCGGGTCTGAGAGTTCGGGATATGCTTTGTGCGTCCCTGATACACGATCCTTCACTGACCGTACAGGGTGGAGATTGAATCTGTCAACCAGATAACCGAAACCGTACTTGATCGCAACGTTTGTGAGCGTTCGGTATCGGTGAACCTGTTTTTTACTGATTCGCCCCATCATCATGCATTGATCTGTCGTGATGCTACATAATGCTTGGCGGTGCCGGATGTGGATACGGTTTCAATCCTGCTCTGGTTTTCTGATTCGTTGCGACCGGATACCGCATCATCGTAAGTAGCGAGTGTGTTTCAATCCCTGCTGAGTTTTCTGATTCGTTGCGACCTGTTGCGTTCGCTTCGATCATCTCAAAGAATGCGGGGTTTCAATCCCTGCTGGGTTTTCTGATTCGTTGCGACCTAATGCCGGAATTGGTGATGTGGAAGTTTTTCCGAGTTTCAATCCCTGCTGGGTTTTCTGATTCGTTGCGACGCCCGCAGGACGCCAGCGGCTTTGACACACGCTGTGGTTTCAATCCCTGCTGGGTTTTCTGATTCGTTGCGACCCTTGGTTTTCGGTCTCGTAGAGTTAAACGTATCATCGTTTCAATCCCTGCTGGGTTTTCTGATTCGTTGCGACTACATCACCCTTCTGACGAATGCTAATGTATATTTGTTTCAATCCCTGCTGGGTTTTCTGATTCGTTGCGACGAATGGAGAGGAACGAACTCATGAATCTCGTCGAAGGTTTCAATCCCTGCTGGGTTTTCTGATTCGTTGCGACAAGAAGCTAAAAAACAACATCATGCAATAATGTTGAGTTTCAATCCCTGCTGGGTTTTCTGATTCGTTGCGACTTGGCGATATCCCAATTATCGGCAGTCAGTTTATGCCGTTTCAATCCCTGCTGGGTTTTCTGATTCGTTGCGACTTGGCGATATCCCAATTATTGGGAGCCAATTTATGCCGTTTCAATCCCTGCTGGGTTTTCTGATTCGTTGCGACTTCACGTCATGCACGTGTAAAAATATATGTAAAATCGTTTCAATCCCTGCTGGGTTTTCTGATTCGTTGCGACCGAAGAATGAATACAACCGTACACGAGCATAACTTGTGTTTCAATCCCTGCTGGGTTTTCTGATTCGTTGCGACTACTTCAATTTTTGCGCATCCTTCATTTTTATCAAGGTTTCAATCCCTGCTGGGTTTTCTGATTCGTTGCGACTACTTCAATTTTTGCGCATCCTTCATTCTCGTCAAGGTTTCAATCCCTGCTGGGTTTTCTGATTCGTTGCGACATATTAATAGAGGAAGTCATTATGACAAAGATACTAAGTTTCAATCCCTGCTGGGTTTTCTGATTCGTTGCGACGAGGTGAAAAACGATGAAGCTACAACTCGACAAAGTGTTTCAATCCCTGCTGGGTTTTCTGATTCGTTGCGACCTTCCCTATCGGGGGTTATAGTTATTTCCTTAATAAGTTTCAATCCCTGCTGGGTTTTCTGATTCGTTGCGACACTCGGTGCATTAGGCATCGCTGGCTACTACTTATAGTTTCAATCCCTGCTGGGTTTTCTGATTCGTTGCGACACCATATATACTGCCTTTATACTTCTTGATTTCATGGTTTCAATCCCTGCTGGGTTTTCTGATTCGTTGCGACCTTATATTGCCCGATCTGAGGTGGCTACATGTATTTGTTTCAATCCCTGCTGGGTTTTCTGATTCGTTGCGACATAATCATGAATGTAATTAATTTTGTATTAGACGTGTTTCAATCCCTGCTGGGTTTTCTGATTCGTTGCGACTTTATCTCTCAATAGTGAACTCAAAAAACAGAAAAAGTTTCAATCCCTGCTGGGTTTTCTGATTCGTTGCGACTCAAAAGACAGATTCGGAAAAGATTATTCAAGAATGTTTCAATCCCTGCTGGGTTTTCTGATTCGTTGCGACGTCGTCCTCAGCGAGAATCTGCCCGCCGTATGGGAGGTTTCAATCCCTGCTGGGTTTTCTGATTCGTTGCGACTTGCCTCATCGGCGGCATGTTACGCTTCATATGATGTTTCAATCCCTGCTGGGTTTTCTGATTCGTTGCGACGTGAAGAGGCACAAATTCATGCACTTCATCAATAAAGTTTCAATCCCTGCTGGGTTTTCTGATTCGTTGCGACACGATTGCTATCACGACGAAGGAAAATCATGTAGAGTTTCAATCCCTGCTGGGTTTTCTGATTCGTTGCGACGTCTTACAATATCGTGCGGCAGGATACAAAAATTCGTTTCAATCCCTGCTGGGTTTTCTGATTCGTTGCGACGTCATATCCGAATATCTTCTTGGCCCAACTGTTATAGTTTCAATCCCTGCTGGGTTTTCTGATTCGTTGCGACATAATTTTTGATTAGTATTAATCAAAAAATTATATCGTTTCAATCCCTGCTGGGTTTTCTGATTCGTTGCGACAATACCAATTAAAAATTTTGAGTGTGATGTTGGGGTGTTTCAATCCCTGCTGGGTTTTCTGATTCGTTGCGACGTCCTGCAGATTCCAATTACGGATATCTGAAGTCGCGTTTCAATCCCTGCTGGGTTTTCTGATTCGTTGCGACTTGGTAATGGATCCTTTAGCAGTCGTTAATTCAAAATGTTTCAATCCCTGCTGGGTTTTCTGATTCGTTGCGACAGCATACATAGCACCTTTATATCCCCTTATTTCGTGGTTTCAATCCCTGCTGGGTTTTCTGATTCGTTGCGACTGCCTCATTGGCGGCATGTTACGCCTCATATAAATGTTTCAATCCCTGCTGGGTTTTCTGATTCGTTGCGACCACTTTTATGGAGTGTAGAAAGAATTTTAATATATCTGTTTCAATCCCTGCTGGGTTTTCTGATTCGTTGCGACCATCAAAAAGGCTGTTACGCAAATTGAAGAAAAATAGTTTCAATCCCTGCTGGGTTTTCTGATTCGTTGCGACGATTATGTAGATATTGATGACGACGATGGCGAGGATGGTTTCAATCCCTGCTGGGTTTTCTGATTCGTTGCGACGTCAGGCAAAAATAAAATAACATTTTTAGACACTTTGTTTCAATCCCTGCTGGGTTTTCTGATTCGTTGCGACTTAAATGTGCGCAAGAGCGCAAAAACGGAGATGAATGTTTCAATCCCTGCTGGGTTTTCTGATTCGTTGCGACAGCATGGTCAGCAGCCCGTATCAATCAAACAGACTGCCCAAAAGCCCCGGAATCCAAGACTCAAATCATCGACTGCCGCCGTACCATGTCCTTATAAAGGTCCATGATCACTTAAATCTTTCGCTGCCGGGAGGCTCATATCACATTCGACGCCCGCTCAGGCGACGGCTCCCCGAGATCGACGATATCTTTCACGCACCGCTCGCACAATTGATAGACGCGGACCTTGTCCCCCTCTCCGATCACCGCCCCGATCTCGTCCTCAAGCCGCACACGCTGAACACGGCTGATCTCCAGCTCAAAGACGCTGTACTGCTTCCAAGCGCCGTATTTTTCGAGAATTCGAAACACACGAGTCCTGATCTTATCCTCGCTGATGTCGTAAGTTATGGCAAGTCTCATAAAATTTCACCTCTTAAATATTAACGGATAATATTCATCCAGTTCACCGACAATCGCCTTTCTGAGCAGGATTGCTTGCATACGCACAGCCTTGCGCCGCGATACAGTGTACCCGAATTTCGGGTGTTTAAACTCCTCTTTCATGTAATCGTCGTACTTCCCAAGATATTTCTTAAAAGCGTAGTCTTTTAGATGGTTATTCTTCGCAAAATCATCATGCGTCAAAACTCCCTGGTTGATGAGCCGTATCGCAAACGCATCACAGAATATCGGGCGGAACTCCTCCTGGAGGTCAAGAGCAAGCGCTGGGCGCCCGTGCCTGTCTGCGTGCATGACGCCGAGGAACGGATCGAGGTTGTACTGGCGGAGTGCGCTTAAGACCTCGTTATTCATCATTGTGTACGTGAGCGAGAGCAGTGAATTGATATGATCCTCTGGCGGGCGGCGGGTGCGCTTTGCGAATGTCCAGTCGCCGACAAGGCAGCCGTCCAGAAGACTGAAGTAGATGCTGGCAGCCTCGCCCTCGATTCCGCGCAGTTCATCCATCGTCTGCGCGGCTTGGGTGCGTGCTTCGAGGTCGGCGAGTTTTTCTGTGCCGGTGACTCCCTTTCGCCCGAGAAACGTGCGCGAGTTTCGTATCTTTCCCTGAACGATCTTCTGTGCGATCAAGAGGGCTTGTTTTCCCCCAAGAGCGTACTGGCGTCTTCGCACCTCTGCGATGGTGTTTCGCTCCGGGATAAAGCTGCCGCGGTATTTCCCGAACTGGGTGAAATAATTGAGGACGATCCCGTGTTCGTTGGCACGGGCTACGAACTGCGTCGTGAACTGGATATTTCCGAAGATGTTGATCGTATCGAGCTGTCCCATCGGAAATGATGCAAGTAAGCCCTCGCCCTTGATAGCGACAGTGATCCGCCCACCAGTGGCGCCGACAACGCTGCCCTGAGTGGTTACGTAGACCACGCTGTCATCGAAGATGCCCTCGCTTGCTTTTGGTTGCGAGGTGGGAGTGGGTTCTTCGGGTTCTGTTTCTGGCGTGGATTCTATAGGTGCCTCACCGTCTTCAGCGTCTGGGTCGGTATGTGTTCTATCGTTGGTTTCCCTATATGTTTCGGTTTCTTCTTTCATTTCTGCGCCTCCAATAGTTTCGTTTCGAGTGGCATACAGTAGTGCACAACGCTGCATTTCTTGCATTTGTTCGGGTTGGATGCGAAATCCGGGATTGAGGCGAGGTCCATCTTGCGGATTGCTTCGGTGATCGTGAGGACTTGTTCGCGGTGCCACGGGGTGATATGGATGGGGTGTCGTGATTTAGAGCCATACAGGTAGATATAACCAACATTAATCACCTCTCCTACGAATTCTTCAAGCAACATGCAATATGCCGCCAGTTGAACCTCGTCACTGAGATAATATGACTTTCCACGCTTACGCTCGACCGGTGTCATCACATCACCATCTTCCAGCACATCGATCTTGCCATGAAGCCCAAGTTTCTCAGATCTTACGTAGAATTCAAGCACCCATCCACCCCTACGCGAAGCACGTGCGTGTTTCAACGAGCCATCAACCAGATAATAATTTGATTCTATAGTATCGTAAAACTTAATATAATACAATCTACGCGGGCAGTAGATGAACTGATTGATCTCATTGACCCCAATCAAATTGTTCTCGCTCATGATCTCTCCGATCCTTCAGAAAACAGTCCATATAGAGCGCATCGTTACCAAATGCCACGCTATACTCTTTGCCAGACGCATAAAGCGGATACAAAAAGAAGAAATCACCCAGATTGTAAAGAGTTTTCTTTTCGTAAGGATTCCCATCGACAATCATGCAAAGCATCTCCTTTTCTGATAGCGTTTCATTCAACTGGGATATGCTGTGCTCTTTCGGTCCCTTTGAGGCATGCACCGTGAAACCGTTCAAGACCTCAGGCACTCTCGTCGGTTCTGGTGTGTTGACAACAGCAAACAGTGCAGGCGAGTCTGCTTTGAGATAAATAGATCGTGGCTCATCGTTCTTGCCCCGATAAACACAGAATCCCGAGGCAAAGCGTTCGTACTTCGCAACGAAATCCCTCTGTTCTTCAGGTACTGTCTTCAGGAATCTTGTCCTGGCCATAAACTCGACATTTCCCCACCTGAGCAGATAAAACATGGTGTACAACTTAACCTCGCCTTCAATTTGGTCATAGACCATCAATTGAATGTCAGACCCTCGATATGACCTTAACTCCCCTATCACATCTTTCCGAGTCCATTGTTTCATTCGTTCAAGATCTTCTTTTCCAAGTTTCATTCCAAATGGATAATAAAAATGCTTATTTATCCGTTCCATAATCGATCTGGCATAGTCCACCCTGCCATCACTGGGTAATCTGCTTGCAACCACCATTGCATAATCGTAAGCCTCGATAGGCGAATACCGCCACGTAAAAGAAGCAGAATCTGAAGCATCAGCAAATATCCTATCCAGTTCCAGCTTGAACTGATCCCGATTGAGTATTTGGTTGATTCCATTCAGATGCCCCGAAACACGCCCGGAAGTGTAGCATATCGCCTTACACTCGTCTTCTCTGTTTCTAAGCCTTCCAAGCCGCTGAATCAAACTCGATTTATTGTATCCTGTAAATAGTATCTGATCAACATCAAAATCGATCCCGACCTCGACAGACGAGTTACTCACAAGAATATCGAACCGTTTCAATTTCGCTCCAAGATCGCCCCTGTGGAACCCATCGATACGCTCAACACACCCGCCACTGACATTATCTACAAGCTTATTATACAAAACATCAACTTCATGTATGCCGTCAAGCATGATGACGGTTTTTCCCTGTTCGCAGAATCGTATGGTGTTTTCGAGATGCTCACCGCATAACTTCTCAAACGTACTAAAAATCCTGCCACCCCGTAGGTCTATATCAACAGGAGGCATAACTGCACGATATCCGTCCTTCACCTTTTCGTTCATGCCAAGTGCCACTCCGGAACTCTCGATTACAACCGGAACAACCCCAATCGTGTCTCTTATCCGCTCCACAACCGCGCCATCAGGAGTTGCACTCAGAAAATAGAATTTGTCTGTTCGAGATATGGATGGCGGGAGGTCATGCATGCAATGGAGCAAAAACAGGATACTGTTTTTTTGTTTAATATCTGCCAGATGGAACTCATCCACCACAATCATCTCAAAGTGGTTTATGAGGGAGCTCAGATATCTATCCCGATACATATCCTTCATAATCAGCGTGAAGATGTCAGGATTGGTCATGACGATGGTGCTACCACGCCGTTCTATTGAACGCTCGATGAGATGGGCTATGATTGTGCCATTACTCACATTCGCCTCGCCCGCGTACAGTTCCTGCCTGCGCTCATATATCGAAGAACTGGTGATGCGGATGACCTCGTGCCCCATTCCTGCAAAATGATCCCCGATCACCTGATTTGCGTTGGCCACCTGATCGCTGATGAGTGCATTCGTTGGATACATCGCAATGACATCCATTCCCATATCCAGCGCAGGTTTAAGCCATGAAAGGGTTTTTCCAGACCCTGTTGGGCTGCAATTGAAACAGAAAAATCCATTAGCTCCCTTTATCAGCTCTTCACTCTGATGCTGATGCTCATAAGGCTGGAATCCAAGATAGTCTGCCTCAAGTGTCCGCAGTGAGATACCGTTGAGGAACACCTTGGCTCACCTCAATTTCTTCAGAAATTCAAGCCTGTAGGGCAGTATCGCCTCACCGATCTTCAGATGCTCTCCCTCATACGTCCCCTGAAGAATCAAAGGCGTTGGTCGCATCTTTCTGGAAATCAAATTGCCTATTGGGATGCCCTCGTAATCATACACCCCAAACGGATGATTTGCTGTGAATGTACCGCGGGACACTGCCGAATCCACAACAGTGCACGCCACCCTCGACTTCGATCGCTTCTTCCCGAGACGTATGTATGTCGGCAGTTCTGATGCGAGACGTTCAACATCAGTGTCGGTCTGATACGGCAGTATATAAAACCTAAATCTGTTCTGCTGGTTTATTGCCCGTTCTCTGCCATATCGGGGGATGTTATACCTTGCATTTGGATCGTCTTTTGCCTTGTAGTTTATCACGGCATATTGATCTGGTCGTGCGTTGTAGGTTGTGGTCAGGTGTGTAAGTGCACCGAGTGGGGCGGCAGGAGTTATATATAGTTTATCATATATTTCACTTGTTTCGTTGAGGTAATCGGGCTTGTTACCGATATTCACATAAGTTCCGTATGAAAAACCAAGTGCGTAGTACAACGCACTGTTCAATATATAATCTCCCGTATCCACCAGATGCCCAAGCTCTCTGGACGCGTACAGCAGACGACCAAGTACAGTGAGCGTGCACTCAATCACTTGTTTCGTGGTCATTTTATCGAGTTGATAAACTCTCCGCTCATTTCATTCTGTTTCCCAAACACGTCCTTCATCATTTCATCGGTCAGGGACGCAAGAATCGCATTCAAATCGCTCTCCTCGAGACCAGTGATCTCGAGGCGTTCCTTCTCAACCAGATCATCGAAGACATTTTTCGTATGCCGCAGCACAGAACCCGCGTCCAGCGTGCTCGATGTGACGACATCCTCCAGACTTTTACCAGTCTCTTCTGCCAGTTTCCATATCACGCCGGTCGTCAGTTCCAGATTGGACGGTCCTTCTTCAGAACCCGCATAGATTCCAAGTATGTGGTTCTTCACACGCCCGATACGCGTTGTGACTGCTCCATACCGTTTATTCTTGAGAGTTATGCTCAGAATAAACAGCAATTCTGCGAAAGTCGCATCTCGAAGCGTAATCACACATGGGAACATAACTCCTGGATTGAAGAAATCAGGTTCTCTGATCGCGGTTGTGGATTCCTTGGCATAGCCATCGCCTGGTGCATTCTGAAATTTCTCCTCAATGATCGCGCTACTATCCCGGATCGTGAATGCGGTGTCATACATCACCCTTGATGTGACCGACTTTGTCTCCTTCACATCCTCGCTTGCAGCACTGCCGTAGAGAACACACTCGAGACATTTCTGGCACATCTTGTTCACCTGCATGGTGCACTCGACATCAAGAAGTGTTCTCAGCATAGCCTTTCCAAAACGCCTGTCGCTTCCAGTCTGTTTTCGCATGAACATGATCGCAGGCGAGTAATCCATCGATTCATCACCATTGTTCAAAGTCAACGTGACAACATCAGCGTCCTGCCCGTTCGTTGTAAATACCGCATTGCTCTGCAGTTCCCTGAGCACCAGTATATTCACAAACCTGTTTCCTGGATTGTTGGTCAGTTCCTCGACCAGCCCTTTCTCCAGTTTCTGCGTTATATCCTTCAGTTGTTCTTCTGAGATCATATTATTCCTCCATCTGTTGTTCTTCAGATTCTTCTACTTTCGATTTCTGATTCCGCATCTCTCGTAGGGTTGCAGCAAAGAAGCCGTCTGACAGATTGTTAGATACTTTCTTCAACCGCCCCGGCTTTCCATCGCACAGACCATACAGTATCCGGTCTACGAAAAATGCTGCAAAGAGGTCGGCACGTTCCCCGAACCCAAGTTCAGTACTCAATTTCTCTCTGGACGGAATCCACAATTGATCCCCTCTAGAAACTGCTTTCTGAACCCTTCCGCTTACAAGAGAGACGTAATCATCCCTGTTAAGGGTCTGCATCGTCCCTGTGCTCTTAACGGCTTTCACACCCTCACGAAAGAGGCGTTCCACTGCATACGGCTTGAAACTCCGAGGTCTTCCCACTGAGAATGCAAGCCGTGCCAGTTCATCTACGATTCCGCTTACTTGTTCACTCATTTGGTGACACTCCTGTGTTCATATCGAGATATTTTGCTTCATCCATGTAATAACGAGCGATGGCTTCGTTTTCCGAGTTTCTTATCGCACTTTTCAGAAGGTATGAGCCAGGAAGATGTTTATTCCGCATAGCACGCAGATATTTCGGAAAGAGCGAATCCTTCATCGCATTCGCATAACCAAGACGTATCAACGCAGATGCAATCGTCAACCGAGAATCGAGTTCGGAGAGTTTTACAGCATCCCCAAATAGGTCTTTCACCTGCGCGTTTCCAGAGTCGAAATAGACTATCTCATTGAAATCACGACCACGAAGCGTTGGTACGGGTAATTCACTTACAATGCACCGCATTCCGGTGTATGCACTAACAACGAGTGCGATAAACGCTCCAAAGAACTGAAACTCCGTCTGATTGTCTTCTTGCTTATAAAACGATACCGGTATCACGCCATACTGTTCACCACACTCGCCGTCGCCGTCGCTGCCTCCAAACTGCTGCATCTGGCTTTCAAACATCTTCCTGCCTTTTTCAGGAGCGGTTATGTGTTCGATCCACTCTCGGTACGCTTCCATGCTGCCACGCCCGCGAAATACCGATTTGGCAAGGTGGCTCATCTGCACACCCACATCTCCACTAAATTTATTTATGATATATTTATACAACTCCCACGAAAGCGGCGTATGGAAATAGTCTGGTATCAAATGGATGTAGAGTTTGCCAGACTCGCTCGATCTCGATCCCGTCTTTCTGAGAAACATCTCCATGCTGCACGGAGCGCACATCGGAAGTTGTTCGGGCTTTGATTTCCCGATACGAACCCGGTTTGAAAAGCTTGCGTAGTACATCGAGCTATCTTCCATCGATCTCTTTGTGCGCACAGTCCCGCGATTACATAGAGTGCAGATCTTCCCGGATCCTGAATATTCTTTGAAAGTGTCACTCATCCTTGATTCGGGTAGCATGGACATACTGCCATCGATCGATACGGTGTCGCATAAATATTCTATCAATTCAAGTTTAACAGGATCTATTTCCGAATCATCTATGCTCGACCACGCATCATGCGTTTTCAATTTCGACAGAATATCATTAGTCATATATTCTACTGCTTGCTTTCCATCAAGATTCTTGAACAAAATCCCGTTTACTTCCCGGTACATGTATTCATTCGCAATCGCGTACGAATATTCCCATTTGCCACCGCTTGTTAGGAGTTTTGGATCTGTTGTGGCAATACCAAGCAATGTATTTTTGAGAGTGTCGGATACGGCAAAATTATCGCAGGTCTCTTCCAGAGGGTTGTCATCCGTGAGTTTTGAGACAATCGTATGTGCGATGGTGGATATTATGCGAGATATGGCGACCATTTGCCGTGTTTCGTCCAACTCTTGCTCGACAACCATATTGACCTTCTCAATCGATTTTTTCATGGATGGCGTGATCTTCTCCTCGACAAAGCTATCTGCAACACCTTTACGTATTGTAGCTGCCACAACCCGTTCCGCACCAGAGTATATGAAATCCTTATCTAAAATCTTGTAATGTCCTAAATTCCCTATAAATTGGATATTGTCTTTAATTAGATCGGGATCGCTGAATATTGGATGTGATTTCCTGATGTTCTCGATGACACGTCCTGATAGTTCTTCCATCACATCATTGCTCGGTTCAACACGTCCGGTACCTTCCGGAGCGATGTAGACACACCCATCGTCATATATCAATAAAAGTTTATAGCCTTTATCTTTCAGATAATCTGCTATTGTTTTATTTATAAAATTCGTGAGAATCCCCTTGACATCATCCAGATTGTGGTGTCTCAATTCGTAATCCCTGAGTATCGGATCGTCGTCGAACACCCTGATCGTGCGCACCCCACATGCTGCACTCAGTGATTCTGAACTCGCGAAAGCATCAGCAACACGCACCCGTCTCACATTTTTACCGAAGTTTAATGTGAGATGTGCGGTCATGGAGTTGTCGGTTATGTGCGTTGCTCGTGCAGAGCACCAATGATCCTCTGCTGTTAGATTCGGGGCAATATCCAAGATGTGTGCAGTTTCAACGATCTGTTCAACATCACGAAGCGGAATATCGAATTCCTTTGATCGGTCCGACACATCATACAGTTTGTGGATGTCGTGTGAAACAAAGAGTGCAACAGTATCTCGTAGCCGATCTTCACTATATGGGTCGCCAATCTCTCTGAAAACCGAATTAAGTTGAAGCAGGAAGAACACGCCGTTTCTTACGTGATTTAACATTGATTGGTCCGTTTTGCCATATTTTACAGACTTTGCTGGCTTCGTGTCCCACCCCATATCTATCAATCGTGCATCAACTCGTGCATAATCCTTGAAAACGTTATATTCAGGAGAATCGGGAATTAAATCGCCCTCTGGGAGGTCGAAGAAAGTATCACACATCTCTTCTTCTGATTCAGATCCCTGTCCGTCATTATTCTGCTGATCCGTGTCGATCGTTCCTGACCTATCCTGATACATGCCCAGTGTTGTATCTATCTTGTTCATCTCCCCACCTCGCGCACCTCTGCCCCCATCTTCGCCCACACCCACCCACACCCTCGACCCACTGAACTCCCAACGCCACTATACTCCGCGAACATCGCAAGCGCAACAACCGCGTTCCTGACATCCTGCGGCGCATCCCGCACAAATCGATAGGCACACCTGCCAGTAAACCCCTGCCTAAATATCGGTCTCGAATGCCCCCGCTTTGAATCATACGCAGTATTAACCATTACGCTGTGAGTATCATAAGACTTTGCATCCGGCTTCTCAGCAAGATAACGCGCAAACTCGTCCCGTTCAACATTCATCTTAAGCTCCTCCGGGCAGGCATGGTTCCACTTCGAAAGAAGCGAATTAAAGACCGCTGTCCTGTGCGGAAACATCTCAGTCACGCTACTGTTCCCGTACTGGATGCACGCAGGCGACATGAACACAAACTCTACCACCTCGCCATCGTATCGCGAAACCGCCACCATCAGCTCCTCAAACGTGAGTGTACTGCTCGTAACCTCTTCAATCCGCAGAGCTCCTGCCTCAAGATTGATATCCATACCCTCGAGGATCAGCGGCTGGATCAGTGACTGGAATACCTCAATCTCGTCCGGATCAGTGATCCCGATGTGGAACTGGTACGTCCGCCTCGAATATAGCATCTTGTTCACGGGACGCTTCGCCGCTCTGCCAAACGTTCCGGAAAGCCCGCTTACCGCAATCGCCCCAATCTCCGAATCGTGAACGCGCCCACTTGCCCCCGGATTGGATGAACGCATAACCGCAAGCAGTGCAGAGTAAAGCTGGTAACCGGTGCTGTTTGGCACCTCAAAGTCGATCGTTGGTCTGACCGTGAGCATCATCTGTTGCATGGCTATAATAGACGTGCTCATCCCATATAAATCTATCGTTATTCCGCAATACTTGCATTAAACTGAAATTAAAATGCTACACTTGCACGAGTACGCATTAATACTCCTGCAACTGAGCCGCTGCCAACCACCCGACCACACTGCCCACCACTTATTGCCCACCACTCACTGCCCCTTATCCACAAACCGCACAACCGTCCGCTCAAATTCTACCACATCCGCAAGCTCCGACCGGATCATCTCAAGAACAACCTCATTATCAACATCCCCATACCTGTGCACCAGCAGATTCCGAAAACCAGCCATATCCCCGAGTCTTTCGGAAAGACCTTTCTCGATAACACCTCTCTCCCCGAGTATATCGAACATTCCCCGATACTCCTCTGCCCTGCCCATACCCTTGACTGCTATGATGTGGCTGGCGATATCGATACAGCATTCGATAATCTCGAGAAGTGAGTACTTTGCAGCCTGCACATCCCTGTAACTATCAAGAAACTCCTCAGAATCCATATATTCAAACTCATCAAGAAACTCAAGGTTTCGTTCAATAATATCCAGTTTCGACTCGATTACATCCTGATCAATCTCCATAAATCAACCGCCTCCTGCGCATCCTATCGTATACCCTCAAAAATGGCTTGAAATCAAGATACTCCTTCAAAACACCCGTCTCAAACTCCACTCTCTTCTTCTCATCCCGTACAAACACAAGTTCCCCATATCGCAGAATCTGATTCAGAAACCTGACCGGTCGTCGGTTCAGCACACGCAGATCAACATCCCTCGTAAGATGACACTTCGATTGTATCTCGCCAGCCATACGCACCGCATACCGATAATCAGGAGCGGTATCGTCCGCAAGCAGGATGCCCACATCGATGTCACTATCTGCCCGCATACCTGCACCCCCTTGTACGGCAGATCCATAGAGGTAGGCGGCTATAACCTCATCATGTCCGCTGATAACAGACTTCAGTGATTCAATCAGATTTTTGACCATGATCCCACATACCACATCGCCTGCCATCTACATAAATTCTCCATGCGTGTGAGATGGTACGTTATCACTGACTCGTTGCACACCACATAACTCCGCGTGATGATGCAACATTTGCACCACCAAGCATTAATACCACAAAAACCAACAAGCACCACACAACCATGAAGACCTACATCTCACCACTCGGCTTCGAGACCACCCACATAATCTCGCTCATTGTTGCGCATGGAATCGAAAAAGGCGACCGCATCATCCTGCTACGTCCGACCGCATCCGATTCCCGTGCCGACCGTGCAGTCGATGACATAATAGACCTCACAGCAAAAGTCGATCGCACGATCACTGTTGACGTTGCGAAGATCGATCACCACGACTTCGGTGCGATGATTCTCAGATTCATGGATCTGATATCCTCAGCCGCTCCGCCAGCCGCGCCCACGGGCAAAGTCATCGTGAACCTCTCAGGCGGACCCCGCGAGATCCTGATCGCGCTCACCGCTGCATCCATGGCACTTCCGGACTCGATCTACAAAACCACAAACTGGAGCGACATCGACCGCGAACTCTCAACGATCGAACTGCCGCACATCGCCCGCACGCTGGACCGGGTGGCGTGGCAGATACTGGATGATGTCCTGAAACACGAGCATACAACACTAACAGCGGTTGCAGGACGCATCGGCGCGTCCGAGAGCACAATCTCCCGCCAGTCTGCGAAACTTGCGGGATTGCGTGTGGTTGAGATCACGCCTGCTGGCAGGAAGAAGCAGATCGCACTCACATTGAGCGGTAGGGTGCTGCTGAAATGCGCAACCTTTTTAACCGATGCTCGATCAAATGATTGATTGTTGCCCACACGGGACAGTAGGGTAGCTTGGTCGATCCTCGAGCGTTTGGGACGCTTGGACCGCGGTTCAAATCCGCGCTGTCCCATTATCCGGCATATCACAGGCACTGCACATCACAGCAACACATTTCACAAATGATCAAACCGGAGAAGAAAGGATGCAGGGTACAAGCCGTAAAACATTGGTTCTCTTCTGGCTCCTTCTGCTCGCGCTAATCGGCATCAGTATCCGCGCCGATGCAAGCATACTGCCGCCGCTTCCG
The DNA here is from genome assembly GCA_003194445.1 of Candidatus Methanogaster sp. Classification (GTDB taxonomy): domain Archaea; phylum Halobacteriota; class Methanosarcinia; order Methanosarcinales; family Methanogasteraceae; genus Methanogaster_A. The sequence continues at coordinate 1,429 of PQXF01000045.1, read as the reverse complement.
CTTACTGTTGTGCTCCTGACAGGCGGCATCGATATCCCGATTGCGCACAAACGGATGCGAAAACCGGTTTACACGTGGGAGAGCGTGTGTCTGCTCGAGAAGATGTTTTCAGTCTCGCTCGAGGATTTTTTCGATGAGAAGCGTTTTTTTAATACAGTGATCACTGTTAATCTTGGCGGATTCGTGATACCGCTCGCCTGCGCCTGCTATCTCGGCGTGACCCGCCCCGATCTCGCAATGCTTGAGATCTGTGTCGTTGTGATAGCGGTGACTCATATCATGGCTACATTTTATAGCGGGTTCGGGATCAAGATTCCTGATTACATCGGAGTCGTGCCACTTCTGTTCGCGCTGTTACTGGCGCCAGATGACGCTGCAATAGTCATGTTCGTTGCAGGCGTCTCCGGAGTCTTGATCGGGCTGTGCACCGTGCTCGGCAGGATCGATGCTGAGCAGGAGGGGTGCGCAAGGATCAGTCTTGGCGGCGCAGGGAGTTTTCATGCGGTCTATGTCCTGATGCTGCTTGCGATGCTCTTGGGTGTGATGTTGTAGTACATGGACTCTATCTAAAAATCCAGTGATCTACTCGATTCGCGCCATTCGTTAAACGTAAGCATTCGTGACTGTGAGCGTAGCAAGCAGTGTCGTTGGCATAAAATCAGCACCAAGAGATGGCAACGAATGCCGCGAATTACACGGATTTGGTTGCCACAAAATCAGAGTATTTTCACTGAATATTCCGGTTGTGCCCGGCGATTCCATTATCACCCACCTTTCGGTGATGCCCCGACACATCACCAAAAGGTGTCACGGTGGCATGACATACTCCATTCTCAGTAATCGTCCGTCATTCAGCTTTATGCACCTCTTCGATATATCGTTACATGCTCTTTCCACCACAAGATTAAATTTCCGTTCATGTCTATTTCTGTTTTTATTCTGACAGTCGAGGTAGATAATCCGTTCTGTTTGCGTGTCTACGTATCTGCCTGGCAGTCTGAATATCTTTTCGATCAGTGTTTCCAGCCCGATCTTTTCGTTTGAAAAACGTCTCCAGCAGGTGCTGGCAGACTGATATATAGATCATTGAGATCGTTGTCATCAGGGCTGATGCTCGTGTTTCGTTCTCGTATTTCTCATGTTTCGTGCTCAGTTTTTCGATCTCCCTCTCTTTCCTCTCTGCTTTCTTTTCTGTTTTTTTCCTTTTATTCTTTAGATCTGACGCCTCTTTTCTGAATTCGTTCTTCTCTTTCTCACGTCCAACTCGCAATAGGATCTCTTCATTCTTGATCTCTTCCATTTTTTGGTATTGCGTTGTCTGTTCTTCAAAATCTTCAGCTTCAATCTCCGTTGCTTTCTTCATTTCTTTGTTTATATCGGCTTTAGACTTATTGAACACTTTCTGCGCCTCTTGTCGCTTAATTTTAAG
>PQXF01000044.1 GCA_003194445.1 Candidatus Methanogaster sp. | reverse complement strand
GTGTGCAGATTGTGGTAAAAATCTGGTATGAAATCCACATGGAATAGTTTTGCCAGCTCCAATATGATGAAAGTGATGAGATACTATGGTAAAATGTTTGGCTATCACTGGATTTTTGAACAGCGCCAGATTTTTCAGAAAAATTAAAAGGCAGGATTGAAATCGATTTGCCCGAGGAAAAAGTAGCCACCCTTACTTCATCTGAGAAAGCTGCAGAACATCTTGGAGAAATTCTGGACATCTTGGATAAACCGGTATTATTTATTTTAGATGAACTTGAGAAAGTATACAAACTCGAGCCACATGAGAGAGTAAAGTTTTTGGATTTCATGAGGGCTTTCATGGATACTAATAAGAAGTCTGTTTTTATTTTTTGCTTTACGAGATTTTCTTTTAACTCACTGATAAAGCAACATGCAGCTCTTTATAGCAGAATCCCCAGAATAATTTTATTAAAAAATTTCAATCGAGTCCAATTCAATCAATTTATTAACAATAGATTTAAACAAGGACTGAAAGAAAGCTATTCTTTGAATGATATATTTGAAAATTCGTTCTTCGACTTTCTTTGGGAACTCACCGCAGGCAACCAAAGGTCCGGTCTATTTATTCTCGACAGGTTTCTTGAGTATTCAAGCCTTAATAAATACAACCCACTATATGATCAAGGAGATTTAATAACATTTTTAGAACTCCAACCAGATATTAAAGACCAATTATTCGATATGCTGTTGTATGATGCAAAAGAAAGAGCACAAATGGATCCTAAAATGACACTTATTTTAGATATTTTAGCTAAAAATTATGGAGGTGGTCCTACTACATTTGCAGAACTTTTCTCAAATGAAAGGTGCGTATATGACCAAGAAACTCTCATGAACGTTATAATTAAAATGCTGGATGAAGATATTATAAAAGCATCTAAGATGAACAATGATATGCATATTATTGTAAATATGGATATTCCGAGCATTTTAAGTAAAACAAAGTGGTTAGATAAAAAAAAGGAGGCATTCGAATGACTAACAATCAATCTTACGAAAAATGTGAACAAAACATAGAAAAGCAATTTGGAAAAAGAAATGAAGTAGAATTCGGTAAAAAAATCCCTGATGCAAATATAAACTTTTGTGCTCTTTGTTATATGAAAGGATTTCGGATTAGAAAGCCAAAATATTATAAAGTTTTTGATATCTTTGATAGCATTACTGTTAAAAAAGTCACGGATTTCAAAGATAAAGTGGGAAGGGCGGCCGAACAAATAGAGATAGCATATATGTGCATAAGTGCAGAAAAAAAAGTCGAAACTCTTTCTTTTGATAAAACTGAAATTTTTAGAAATAATATAAACCCACCAATAGCTATTCTTCTATGTTAAGAGAGGTTTATATGGTAGATATAGCTCAAGTTTTATATCCACAAGCTGTGATGACTTTTTTTAGTGCATGCGTAACTGTTTACGCGATTATAATAGGATTATCAAATATGTATTCTGCTTATAACCGATCCTACGCGGGGATGGGATTCATGAAGGACTCTATATTATTATTTTCGATCTTATCCTTTTTAATATTTATTGTTGTTCTCTTTGTTCCTCCAACGCCCTTTGAAAGCGTTTCATTGATAGCAAGAATACTTTTTCTATGTGCTGTAGCCGTAACTATTAACCTTATACGGCAAATTCCAAAATAAATATTTATTTTTGCATGGATTAAACTTTTATGGACCTACCGATACTAAGTTGATTTCATTGGAAGGCTTGATCATACTTTTAAAATACTTCGAGAAATAGTACAGAAGACGCTCCCGAGTGAAATGGTTCTCCGCGGGACATTCGTATCACTAAAGTAGGTCATATAATATGTGTTTTAGCTGCGTGTTATTTCCACGCCTTATCTTCACTCCCCCGCCAATTTTTCGGCCAATATCTCCACTTTTTGGATTATAGTCTTGCCAGTCTCAACGGCCATATTTTCGAGAAGAATTGGGCTGTCCGATGTATCTGGGAGCATGAAAATATCTATATCGAAAAACAAGCATTCGATTTCGCGAAATATCTAATTATGGGACGGGCTCTTAAGTACAAGACTTGCACATTACGTTTTGGCATTCGGAGACTCTTGGTTATGTATGTATCTCTCCACAATACCCCTCTCATGGTCAATCGAGAGCGTTACTATGTGCCAATCAAGAAGGAGTTCTCTTCGCGCCATGTGCAACAAGCTATATCTCATCCTATATAAAACCACCCTAATGGGGGGACTGTCAACTTGCATGAGTGTTATACCAGAACTCCAAGTTTTCCAGACATCCGAAACCCGATGCGGTAGACACGAGACTCGAATCAACAACAATGCCAGCACCAGAGTAACTTTACAGCCCCACAAACGGCAGAGCATGGAGTATTATTATGCGCGGTTGCACCTACAGCCCCTCTCACAAAGGTATAGTGATCCACACCAATGATCGGAACACAATAAGAATTATATTTTATATCCTATTAAAAACCCGGCGGGCGTGAACCACGCAGCACCACAAGCCGCTCGCCCGGGCATCGCACACTTACCACTTCGCGCACCAGAAGACCCGCCGACACCATGCGCTCCCGCACTGGCCCGATGCCGGTCAGCGACGAGAGCAGGAGCAGGATGCTTCCGCAGTCTGTGAGGAACGCCGGTGCCCGCTCGAGGAACCGGTTGATGGCCACCCGCCCATCAGCTCCGCCGTTCCATGCGTAATCGAGCCAGCCATCGACACGCTCGTCCGGTGCGGTCGGGAGATACGGCGGATTGAAGATGATCAGATCGAATCTCCCTCTGATCCCGCTGAAGAGATCCGCACGAACGACCGGCACACGGTTTGCCTTTGCGCACGCTACCGCGTGAGGGCTGATGTCGGTTGCTGCGTATCTATGTTCCGGCGCATCTCGCATCATAGCCGCGGTCACGATCCCTGACCCGGTGCCGATCTCGATGATGCGCAGGCGCTGCTTTGATCCCGCGATCTCGTTTAGTGCGGCGTCGATCAGGAGGTAGGAGTCCTCTGCTGGTTCGTAGACGTCCGCTGCAAGATGGATTTTGCGGTCGTGGTGGGTGAGGTGTTCTGGCATGGTCGGTCTCGAACGTTGTGAGGGGTCTTTCGGCTTCAATGGCTATAAAAGGCACACCGCAAACCGCGAAAGATCACAACATCACCGCTTTTCGCATGAGCCGCACCAGGTTCTGATTCATGGCATGCACTTCTGGCGATTATTATTCCGGATCTAATTGAAAGAATTTTGATTACAATACTCCAATGAGGCAGCGCCCAATAAATAACCTACCAGCCGGTAGGCTCGATTGCAACATCCCACTTTGGTAAATTTTCCGTAACTACCACCTACGCATCCGGATGGCATGAACGGATCCCCTCTAAGCGCATCCTGAATCGCATCGAGCACATGATGCCTGTTCTTCCGCACTATAGATATATGCCCACGAATACTACAGAACACATCTGCGCCCACAGTAGTCCGGAAAGTACCTGCTATCTTTTGCCTCAGTTTCATCATGCATACATCCCGTTTAGCCTGGTTATTGTCAAACGGCTTAATCATTGTCGTACATAAATTCCAACACTTCTCGTTTGTGTCTCTTTAACCTATCAAGCTCTTTAGCTTTCGTGGCATCAGGTTCTGGCGCGGGTAGCTGAGGCTTTCGGATATTTTTGGAGTATTGTACAACCGTTGGGAGGCGGTTCTACTTAAGATATTTCGATCTTTCTGATTTTAGGCTTCTCAAAAATAACGGATGGATCGGCTAAGAACCGATCTGGAAACCATAAAGATCTGAATGTTATTCGGAACATCGCGAGCGGAAAAATTGAGAGATATATAGTATATGGATGCTCTATATACTTATTAAGGTAAAGTATATGTACACCGATCACCTACGTGGTGGTGGCGATCTCGAAAATGCAGAAACGAATCGGTACATCTCAGAGGCTGGCAATAGGCAATCTCTCTTACTCGATTTCACGCATGTGCCGCTTACCTGTAAAATAACTTATGGACGTTAGAATGAAAACCAGCGAGAGAATCATCGAAATCCTTCTCTTCCTCTCAGCAGCGACTGCGGTCATGGTCGTTGCGTTGATAATTATCTTTCTCTTAAAAGAAGGGATACCTGTACTCGCAAAAGTTGGGGTAGCCAATTTCTGTCTCGGAATGAACTGGAACCCCATCGCGATAGCAGGAGAACCGTCGTACGGGATTTTTCCGATGATTGTGGCATCATTCTATGTTGCGATAGGGTCGCTTATCATAGCAGTGCCGCTCGGGATTACGTGTGCGGTCTTTCTTGCCGAGATTGCGCCGTCGTGGGCAAGGTCGATACTCAAACATGCAATCGAACTTCTGGTTGGAATTCCATCTGTGATCCTCGGATTCATAGGGCTTGTGCTGCTGGTTCCGTTTATCAGGGACCATTTTGGGGGCTGGGGATTCTCCATTCTCACAGGATCGATCATCCTTGCGATAATGGCGCTTCCACGTATCATCAGCATCTCGGATGATGCGATCAGGTCTGTTCCGCGTGAGTATAAGGAAGCATCGCTCGCACTTGGTGCAACGCACTGGCACACCATCAGAAAGGTGATCCTACCAAGCGCACGATCCGGGATCGTTGCAGCAGTCATACTTGCAATGGCTACCTCCATCGGCGAGACGATGGCTGTCGTGATGGTTACGGGCAGTCCCTCGATACTTCCGGATCCGATCTATGATATTCTCGATCCGGTAAGACCGATGACCTCGAATATCGTGCTTGAGATGAGTTATGCGACAGGAGACCACGCAAGTGCGCTATTTGCGACAGGAATCGTGCTCTTCGTCGTGGTTGCCGTACTGAATATAATATCGCACAAAGCACTGAAATCAAAGATGGGTACCAGACGATGACCTCGTTAATCTCACCGGCAACATCAGACAAAGCAGCAAAGGTGATGCTGTGGGTCTCCGCATCCATAGCCATACTGACACTCCTATTCATTCTCGGTTATATCGTGGTTCAGGGGCTTCCTGTGCTGACGCTCTCGTTCCTGCTCGAATCACCGCGACTCAGTGGGGCAGAAGGCGGCATCCTCCCCGCGATCGTGGGAACATTCTGCCTCATGCTGGTGGCGCTACTTTCCGCAGTCCCGATCGGTATCGGCGCTGCGATATACCTCGCAGAGTACGCACCAGTTGGTGTGGTGACCCGCATCATCTCATTCGGTGTCGAGTGTCTGGCAGGAATCCCCTCGATCGTGATCGGGCTCTTCGGATATGCATTCCTTGTAATCTACCTCGGATTCGGTTTCTCGATCATCTCAGGCGGGCTTGCGCTCATGTTCATGATACTGCCGTGGGTCGTCAGGGTCTCGGAGGAGTCCCTCAAAGCAGTGCCGGGCGGTCTGCGCGAGGGTAGTTTTGCGCTTGGCGCGACGAAGTGGCAGACCGTGAGCCGGGTAGTGCTTCCAAGCGCAGTTCCAAGCATCACGACAGGAGTTATACTCGGGGTCGGAAAAGCGATTGGGGAGACTGCGGTTATTATGTTTACAGCCGGGTCATCGCTTCTGATGCCGACTTCCTTCTTCGATCCGGTGCGTGCGCTCCCGTATCACCTCTACATCCTTGCATCGGAAGGTATCTCGGATCCAATGGCTTACGGCAGTTCGGTTGTGCTGCTTGTGATGGTACTTGTGATCAATCTTGCAGCGGTCGCTATCCAGCGGCATTACGGGAGGCATCATGTCAGAAATTGAGATCGAAAGCAGAAACCTGGATCTATGGTACGGTAGCGCACAGGCACTAAAGAAGATCTCGATGGCGATGCCTGAAAAGAAGGTGACCGCGATAATCGGACCATCTGGATGCGGCAAGTCCACGTTCATCAGGTGCATTAACCGGATGAACGATCTGGTCAAGGGCTGTCGCATCACCGGCGAACTGCTCTTTGAGGGCGCTGACATCTACGGCAACGACATGGACGCGGTCGAACTCCGGAAGAAGATCGGGATGGTCTTCCAGAAGCCAAATCCGTTCCCAATGTCGATCTACGACAACATCGCTTACGGACCCCGCGTGCACGGTCTCAGGAACAAGGAGGAACTCGACCGGATCGTCGAAGAGAGTTTGAAAGCCTCTGCGCTATGGGACGAGGTTGGAGACCTTCTGGATCAGTCTGCGGTCGATTTAAGCGGCGGGCAGCAGCAGCGGCTCTGCATCGCCAGAACGCTTGCAGTGAAGCCAAAAGTCATACTATTCGATGAGCCGTGCAGTGCGCTTGACCCGATCTCGACTGCGAAGATCGAGGATCTGATCAACATGCTAAAGCACGATTACACGATCGTTATAGTGACGCACAACATGCAGCAGGCTGCCCGGGTATCGGATCATACCGCATTCTTTTTGCTTGGCGAGCTTGTAGAGTTCGGGAAGACGAAGCAGATCTTTGAGCTTCCTGATAAGAAGAGTACAGAGGATTACATAACCGGAAGATTCGGGTGAATGGAGGCAGGGAGGTGGGGCGTTTTGGGCACCGACCGGGTCAGGGTGTAACAGCTAACCTCACGCAGTCCTCGATGCTTCCAAGCACGGCATCTGATCCGCACATCTGAGGAACGTAAGAAAGTGCTTTTCCGGAGGAGACCATTATGCAACTGAAGCGTTCGCAGAACGGCGATACCACCATGCATGTGTCGCATATCACTTTTGCACCGCTTGATTCGATCCCTGCCACGAGACCTGGGTGCCTGTCCCGCATTATTCCTGATGTGAAGATCCAGAACTCTTTCGTCACGGTCTTGCCAGCAAGCAGATCCCGCAGTCTCACAAGTTCGGCTGCCGAACAGTGCGGGCAGCCGATCGCGATGAGGTCGGGATCGCACCGGTGCGCCTGGTACACCTCCTCGATCTCGGCATGTTCGATGGTGATCCGCTCATCGAGATCTCGCATATCCCGATCCGGCTGCGGGTGCGGGTGTGGCAGTGTAGGCGGCAGGGGCGGCGCACCTTCGATGTAGTGGAGCGCAACAGCGCCTGATGCAGCCATCGCAGCACCAAGGGCTTTCCGTTCATCGTTTGTGGGCACGGACTCAAGCGAAAAGATCGGGACCCCTGATCCTGCGATTGCGCCTGCGATGTAGCCGAGTGCGCCATAATCCGCGCCGCTGAGTCTCCCTTCGACACGGATTGCGATGGATGGGAGCCGATTACGGTCGAGGTGGTAGCCATAGTCAGGCGTCTTCCCGATCAATGCCGCGGCAAGAGCCGAAGGACCGCCTTCCCGGTTTGTCCGTGCTCCGATGACTGAGTTTGCATAAGCCACAGCAGACGACTCGCTCCATGCAAGATGGTCTCCTGGCATGGCGAGATCTGCCCGTATCTCGTAAGGCGTGCAGGTACACCATGGAAGGATGCCCAGGCTCTCGTAAGCGCGGATGACCGCCTCCTGTTTTGCGGCAAACTCCTCCGGTATCGATAGTTCCCTCCACTGCATACGGTCAAGCCCCGCGGGATTTAGTATCGATGGAACCTTGACCGTGCCGCTGAGACCGGATATCCATTCAAGCCCTGCTTCGCCTATGTTCTTGTAGGATACTCCCGCGATCTGGGTGCTCTTCACGGGTATCAGCCGGTCGGCATCATAGATATCACCGAGCGCTGCGAGTATCTCCATCGCCTTCTGCAGGACATGGCCCTGCTCGCCGTTTAAGATAAGTTCTTCAGACGGTGTGAGGTGCATGATCGGTATTAAGTCAGCACTGTCTGGTAAAATAGATTTCTGCCCGACCGGAACCGGCGAACAGGTGGACGCTATACGAGGCGAAGGTCACACATACCCATACTCCAGATACGTGAGATCCAGTTCACGCTTTAACCCTGCAAGGAACAATCCATACGTTTCATGCGAAAAATCAAGCCACCCGGTGTCCTGGGAGATCATAGCCTCAAACTCCTTCTCTGACTCGGTTTCCCCTTTGACGCCAAGATCTTTTACATCATCCCAGTATTTTTCGAGATATTCAAAGAGCGAGGTCTCTGCAAAGGACTTTGGCACAACAGGCGAATATGTCGCAATCTCGTCCATCAACTCCTGCTCTCTCGAATGCTCTTCTTCTGTGATTCCTGATTGCTCGATTGCCTGCTGCCTTGCCTTCTCATCGATCGCGCGTTTCTCACCGGGACCGAGGAACAGGTGCCCGTGACGCTCTACGTGCTCTGTATACATAGCGTTCTGGATCAGTTCGTGTTCGAGCACAAAGTGGAGCATTTCATCGGTTGCTTGCTCGATGTAGGGCTGGTTGACTACGATTATTGAGAACCAGCTGGTCTTAAAGAAGAATCGTCTGTTCATAGCGATCGTGTAGTCGAGAACGCTCGGGCGCTGCATGAATATCGACGGCGAGAACGCAACTGCATTCGACGACAGCATCAGGATGCCCTGCAATCGGTCGCCTCCGACCATTCGCCCCATCCGTGCACGGACGTCATCTGAGATGGCATCGTACATCGATGGCGGGTCCATCTCGTACTCCTCGCAACGTTTGAGCAACTCCTTTACCTGGGGCGGCTCGAGTTTTCTCATCGAGACTGCGATCTCGGATGTGATCGATACGATCCACTGCTTGTAACTCTGCTCGAAGAATTCTCTCTCATTCTCGGACATCTATTGCTGGTATGATGTGGGGGGTAATGAAGATAACGCAGATTTGCATCTACCCAACCATCCCTGCCATCTCCTCAACAGAGACGTTCTGCCGTATCTCCTGTTCGTTCCACAGAATCCTTGTGAAATAGAAATATTCGTACAACTCTGGAACGTCCCTCGCAAATATAATTTCGTGGTTTGAAATCACTTCCATCTTCATATAAAGCGGCAATTCCTCAAACGTATGCACGTCATACCTTTTTGAATGTACATCGAGATGTCGATAGATCTCTGATAGCACAACAGATGGTTTCGATTCTGGCGATACGACACAGATGTCATAGTCACCCCTCGTGATATCGCCGCTCACCCGTGATCCGAACAGCAACACCCCAATCACGCGCGGATCATCCTTGAGGAAGGAGAGATCATCCGCTAACGTATTCAGATCAGTTCTTTCAGCCATTGCCTCATCCGTCCGATATACGATTCAATCAATGGGAATAGCGACTTCATCGATTCCAGTGGCATGCTGGTTTATATGCCCCACCATTATCACTTTCTCTTTTTATAACAAAGCCATAGAAACTCTTCATTTGTAAGTCCAGCATCTTTTATCAGTCCTTTTAGTAGTCCAACCTTTATTGGATCAGTTCCATGCACCGGTACAGATAGGATCTCTTCTGCCCCTTCCTTTACCAGAATATGATGGCTTCCCTCGATACGATCCACGATCCAACCGGCTTTTCGGAATACGCGGATTATCTTCCTGCCAGACCATCGAGGAAGTTTATCCACAATTTTATATCACCGCCACTTCTCTAACCAGAACTTTATCTGCACTTTTGAGACCGCGCATCGCTCTCTCGTTTAATGTTTTCAGATACCCGACAATCGCCTCTTTTATGTTCCCTAATGCTTCTTCTACTGTATCTCCCTGTGACCAACACCCTTTGAGAGCTGGGCAGTGCACAATGTACCCACCATCCTCCAGATCTTCTTCAATCACAACCTGAAATTTCATTCTCTTACCGCCCTCCATACCTTTCGCGTCTCATTCTGGAGTCCGTCGGAACGAAACTATTTTTCCTCATCAAGAACACCTACCAATTTTTCGGGAGGTGATTTGGAGGAAGTATTTCCCCCATGATACCCGAATGTTGCTTTGAGTTTCTCAGCATAGTTATAGATATCAGTCAATCTACCTATCGACACCTTTTCTTCCACTTTGTTTTCATCGAAGAATCCAACATATTTCTGTTTGCTGTCGAAATGGAACCTGCAAATCGGCTTTCTTACATTATTATCCAAAAGAACGTTGCAATAATTTTTCCTATCTTTCAAAGTGATTCTTTCAGGGTCAGTAATTTCATGTAATATTGCACGGACAATATGAAAACCTTCCATCTCTTCGTCTGTCGTGACAATCCCATCATCTTTTGCCCCTTCAAGGTCCTCACCCCCCAGTGTAGCGATCTCTTGGGCACCACTATCACTTTCTTGCTCTAATGCCGATTTTAATCTATCGCTTATCTTTTCGTTGACAAATTGTTTGAAAGCACGATGAGTAATATCCTTGAAATCTTCTTTAACTCGCTTTGTCATTTTGCCAGAGTAAACCTGTTTTGTGAAGAATCTAACAAATTCTTCGGAAGGTGAATTGAGTTCTTCCCCAAGAATCTTTTTCATTTCTTTCGTATATTTTAACTCGCTTGCCGATGATAGTATCTCCTCTATCACAAACGACTCTTTTCTAAAGCGTTTCAATTCTTCCAGAAGAGGCTCCTTTATGTCAAGCATATCAAGCTCAAGAAACGGCTTTGCATCCATTTTATTCGATTCTTCAAGGTCACTGTAAAATTTGTAGACGATTCCATTAGTAAGAACTCCAACTTGGACTTCAGTGACTGAAAAATATCTATAAAGTTGGGATGCGTGTTCCTTTTCCAGATCAGAGTTTGCAGATTTGCATTCAAATAATATAATTGGATTTTCATCCTTCATTATGGCATAATCAACTTTTTCCCCTTTCTTTGTACCGACATCACATGTGAATTCTGGCACAACTTCAGCAGGATTGAAAACATTGTATCCTAAAATATTAATAAACGGCATAATAAGGGCGTTCTTTGTTGCTTCTTCCGTTTCTATATGATCCAATTGTTTAGAAATCTGGCTGGATAATCCATTTAGTTGATCTATGAAGTCCATATTGCAGTGTCTCCTGTTAGATTCAATTAGTAATACTACATCTCCATTATATTACAACTGCGGACTTATGTTATAAAAAACATTCCGAAGAGCATTTTACATGTGCCGTTGACTCTGGTGGCATCAGGTGTGGCAGCCCCAGATGCGGAGTCTGGTTATCAGATAAGGTTTAAGTGGTTCAAATACCAGTTAATAATAGCAATGAACGAACTACTTCATGGAGAACACCGGGCAAGATGGATTACCATCTCAAACGATGAATATGAGGGTATGAAATCAACCATTGAAGTACTCTCTGATAATGAACTTTTAAGGCAGATTCAGGAGAGCAGAGAAGATTACCGTCGTGGCAGATTCAAGAAGTTATCCGAACTCATCGATAGCTAATGCTTTTGTATCTCGTCCTTATGTTTCAAAGCTACGATTAAGATGATTCGCTCTTCTTCGTGAATTTCAAAGAGTACTCTCCACCTTTTTTCAAAATATATCTCCCAGATGTTAGAGAGGTTTTCTCAACGGCTTTCCGTAAACTGAGGGCTCCGTTTCGAGTTTTTGCAGTTTTTTGTAGAATCTGTTGATGAGTTCTCTATTTTTGAGGCGTTTCTTTACTTCATCTTGAATCTTACGCGGAACAATCACTTCATAATGCCTTGCAGTTAGTGTTTTGATGGTGAAATGGCTCATTTCATCCCTCTATAACAAAAATGTCCACGTGTTACTCGAACCCCACGAATTCTTCTTCACGAAGGATTCTTCGTTGCCGTTCTATAAAATCCGCACCATACTCAGAACGCTCCATCCTTGCCGATGCATCTGAAACCACCCCCGTCGGCATCACACCCTGCATTCGCACCCCCTACTTCTCAAGATTCGGACCTGTTCCTCATAAGTTGCAACGAACTCGGTCTGCACAGCTTCTCCTATCGCAAGTTCCGGATCCATGGGCGTATGGTGCTTATACCCCCTCGCTGCCATCTCTGTAACCAGTGCCTCATGCCGGAGATAGAGCGCCTTAAGCCGCCCCCTCCACCGCATGATCTCAGGATGGTTCGAATACGCTTTCTTGTTGTTGGTTATTATCGACCACACCGCATGAATCTCCCTGTGCTCGCCGAGCAGATGATTGCGGCACATCAGGTCCGGAGGTATGTCCCATATCCTCATACGGATACCTCCTGACCGGTTTTTCGGTATTTAAAATGACTATTCATGATTGTCAGCACCTCTTCACCCCTTATACTCCCCTCCGACCACCTCGCGTATCCTGTCAGCGGTCTTCGGTCCGACCAGTTCCACCGCCATCAGTTCCTCTCGGCTCGCGCTCATCACCGCGGCAACCGTTCCGAAGTGCTTGAGCAGATTCTTCGCAACGACCGGACCGACTTCAGGGATTGCTGAGACGACATATTCCTGCTGCTGCGGAAGCATCATCGCAGACCGTGTGCCGTGCATCGCAACCTCCCGCCCGTGATCCTGCTGCTCTCTTCTCGCAATCGCAGCAAGCATCAGTGCAGTATCCGTAGCGTCCTTGCTCATGAGGATCGGCACGCCAAAATCGATCGCTATGGCCGTGAGTGCGCCGCGTACAGCATTCGGATGGATCTGCCTCTGCCCGTAAAGGTCGTCCCCCTCGATGATCAGCACAGGTCTGTCAAACGTCCGTGCAAGATCCGAGATCTGCCCGAACAACTCACGCCGTCCGCTTATAAGCGAACTGATAAAATCGCTTGTAGTCTTACGCTCGACGCATGTGCGACCGCTCAGGAGGTAGTCCCCGATCTCAAGTGTGCGCATGACCACCTCGACCCCTGCCGCCTCGAGGATCTGCGATACGCCAGACCTGATCTCCCTGTGGTCGATGTATGCGACCAGACCCTCATCTGAAAACTCTGTTAGTTGCTTCTGCTCGATTGCGGGATCCCTAATCGGTCTCGGCATCGGCATCGAGACCTGTTTCGACTTCGACCGCGATCCTCCCATATTCGCGATCGTTGCGAGCATCTTTGCCTCTTTACGTGCGCTGATCCAGTATGCCGCCTCATCCCGCGATCCTTTCGCAATCAAAACAACGATCCTGCCTGCACGTTTCCTGCCTGTGCGTCCTTTCCTCTGGATCGTACGTATCTCTGACGGAACCGGCTCATAGAAGAGTACAAGGTCTGTCGATGGGATATCAAGCCCTTCCTCTGCAACCGATGTTGCCACGAGTGTGTTGTACTCTCCTGACTTGAATTTGCTGATGATCTCGGTCTGCTGCTTCTGGGTCAAGCCCTTGTCCTTGTATTTGCTTGCCTGCCCGACGAACCTGATCGCAGAAACCCCGTTCACATCAGAAAGTGCATCTGTCACCATCTCCGCGCTGTCACGGAAGTTTGTAAAGACAATTACCCTTGAATCAAGGTTGTCTCGCAGTTGATCTGCAACGATCCTCCGGACCGCGTCCAGTTTCGGATGCTCTTCGTCACACGCGGAAAGCATCGAAATTGCGGAGCGCATATCCGGATCCATGGCAAGACGCTTTGCCGCCTTACTCCCGCTCCCGGATCGCGCCTCCGCATTCAGGCGGTCGAAGTAGCGTCGAAGCGCCTCCACTCCTTGTGTCTCCCCGAGTTCAATTGCATGGCTGATCTTAAAGATCTCGGCAAGAACCGAGATTGCGGAGAATGAGTCCCTGTCGCCCACTTCGGCGACCTGCGCATGAAGTTTGCTCTGCAAGTCAAGCAGTTCCCGCTTCGACGAATCCGGTGAGACATTAAAGCCAAGATCCGCAAGTTTCGAGCACGATCCGAGAAGTACCTTCTCAAGCACCGATTTTAACTCCTTGATCATGGAAGGGATCTCGACACGCACCCACTCAATATCCCGGTCATGCAGGTACGGGATCACATCGGAATCGGTCTCGCTTTTTACCTCCACTGATTCGATATGGAGATTCTCGCAGACATCAGCGATCGTCTCTGGATTGCTTCCCGGACTTGCGGTTATGCCAAGAACGAGCCGCGACTTTGCATCTGCTCCGGCTCCGGCTCCCGTCCCCACATCGACATCCGCGCCGGCACCCGCACCGAGATCCTCGAAATACCGCTTTGCGATGTATACATAAGCATATCTACCGACAGCACGGTGCGCCTCATCGAATGTGATGTGCACCACAGAACGAAGATCGATGCGTCTTGCACGGAGATCGTTCTCGATGACCTGCGGCGTAGAGACGATGACCTGCGAGTCTTTCCAGAGTTCCGCCCGCTTTTCAGGCAGGATGCTTCCTGTAAATGTTGCAACCGTACAACTGGGAAGCGCTTGCCTGAAAAAATCGGAATGCTGCTCTACAAGCGGCTTTGTCGGCGAAAGGATCAGTACCTTGCCTCCGAGATCGTTTAACCGTGCTGCGATCACCATGAGCGCAACGATCGTCTTCCCAAGTCCTGTCGGCAGCACAGCCAGGCACGAACTTTTCAGCGCAGATGAAGCGACAGAGAGCTGGTACAGCCGCTGCTCGATCATATCCTTTCTGATCAGCGGATGCGAGATGTACTTACTCATTGTAATAACGTTGTAATCCCTCGCTTATAGCTATGCGGAATGGCACTGCTGCTTGCAGCGGGGGAAGTCGCGCCACCCGACCTCTGAAAGAAAACTTGAATAACATTAGTGCTGAAGTGTACCAATGTGTTTTTCTTGACTATGCTTGAGCGAACATTTATATGACGACTGATGAAGAGTTCTACAATGAGTGATGAAACGAACGGTGACCTGCTTGGTGGAATTGAGATTGAGTCCACAAAGGATCTTGAGGTTCCGCCGCTCTTGATTGATCAGGTGATCGGGCAGGAACATGCCAGCGAGATTATCAAGAAGGCAGCGCAGCAGCGAAGGCATGTGATGTTGATCGGGACTCCCGGCACTGGTAAATCTATGCTGGCTCAGGCGATGGCTGAACTGCTTCCAAAAGAGGAATTAAAGGATATACTCATCTATCACAATCCAGAGGATTCGAACAACCCCAGAATTCGAGAGGTAAGGGCTGGGAAAGGAATACAGATTATCAATTCCCATAAAATTGAAGCTCAGCGGAAAGCACAGTTAAAAAATACGATCCTGATGATCGTTGGCTTTGCGATCCTTCTTTATGCCGCATCTCTCGGCGGCATGGCTCTGTTATGGGGAATTCTCGCGGTTCTGTTGATTATGGTCATCGGCAGACAGTTTGTGCAGGGCGATAAAGCAATCATACCAAAACTGATCGTGAACAATGCAAATAAGGACACGGCACCGTTCATGGATGCGACAGGGGCACATTCAGGCGCACTTCTGGGTGATGTCCGTCACGACCCGTTTCAGTCAGGCGGACTTGAGACGCCGTCCCATGACCGGGTCGAGGCAGGGGACATCCACAAGGCGCACAAAGGGGTTCTATTCATCGACGAGATCAATATCCTGCGCCCAGAATCCCAGCAGAGTCTACTCACAGCACTCCAGGAGAAGGAGTATGCAATCACAGGGCAGTCCGAACGGAGTTCAGGCGCACTAGTCAAGACCTATCCGGTGCCATGCAGCTTTATCATGGTTGCGGCAGGGAATCTGGACGCCATGGAGGGCATGCATCCTGCACTGCGCTCCCGGGTCAAGGGATACGGCTATGAGATTTATATGCGTGATTCGATGGACGATACTCCGGAAAACCGGAGAAAGATCGTTCGATTTGTTGCACAGGAGGTTGAGAAGGATGGAAAGATTCCTCACTTTAATAAGGATGCTGTGCAAGAGGTTTTACGGGAGGCAAGGAGGCGTGCCGGAAGGAAAGGTCATCTTACGCTGAAATTACGCGATCTCGGCGGTCTTGTCAGGGTGGCAGGCGATGTCGCCCATGCAGCGGGGGCGCAAGAGGTGACCGCGGCGCATGTCCTCACTGCAAAGCAGATGTCAAGATCGGTTGAGCAGCAGCTTGCAGACCAGTATCTGGAGCAGCGCATGGACTACCGGATGTATCACAAGAAGGGCGCGGAGATCGGCAGGGTGAACGGGCTTGCCATCATGGGCGGTGATTCAGGAATTGTTCTTCCGATCATGGCAGAGGTGACACCAGCGCTATCCAAACACGAAGGCAAGTTGATCGCAACAGGAATGCTTAAGGATATCGCAAAAGAAGCCGTTCAGAACGTGTCAGCACTCATCAAAAAGATTACAGGTAGAGATACCGCGAACATGGATATCCATGTCCAGTTCATCGGCACTTACGAGGGCGTGGAGGGTGATAGTGCATCGATCTCCATTGCAACTGCGGTGATATCGGCATTCGAAGGCATCCCGATCGACCAGTCCGTCGCAATGACTGGTTCGCTCTCTGTGAGGGGTGACGTACTGCCGGTTGGAGGTGTCACATACAAGATCGAGGCTGCGGCGCAGGCGGGCATCAAGACCGTGATCATACCGAAAGCGAACGAGGACGATGTCCTGATCGAGGACAAGTACCGTGATGTGATAACGATCGTACCGGTCTCAAAGATCACTGAGGTACTCGAGCTGAGTCTTGTCGGAAAGGAGAAGGACGGCTTACTCGAGACGATCAAGCGGTTCTCGAAGAGGGTGAGCATCCCGATCCCTGATATCAACCTGCCAGCACCGTCTTATGGCGCTGGATCTTCACGGTGAACAATATAAGCGATTTGATGTGAGATACTAGGAGAATGGAGCAACTATCGGTAAGCGAGCGGGAGAAACTGTTGCACGGGTTGCACGGATACCTGGCATGGGTTGGTGCTGAGATCCCGGATGTATTTGAGATCGATGGGACCGCGATTCCGCTTCATGAAGTAGTCTGGAGACTCGTCAACAAGAAAGAACTGACAGAAGCGGAGACTACCGGGATCGAGTCGTTGATCCGTGCCCTTGAGGAGAAGGAGACCTGCGATGAAAGCGCTCTTGCGAAGGAAACTATCACGAGAGAAGAGGCGGAAGACCTGTACAAAGAAGCGGCAGGTCTTTTGCGTGCGATCATGGACCTGAAAGGGATCGAGAAGGGAGCGCATCCGGATAAGGATCTTCGCAGGATGATACTGCAGAAGAAGATCAGTGACGCACGGGGTCTGCTCAAATTCGTGGATGATGTGGTGTAGGGCGGTGTCTTCGATGGAGGGGGTCTTGTTCGAGATCTTCTATGCTGTTGACTGCGTCATCGTTGATCTCGACTTCAATAATCAGTTTTCGTTCAGGCATGTACCGATTGGATGGGCGATGTTTTTATTAAGACTTACTACGGGTCGTCCGAGAATGGATACTGTGCCCTATTAAAAACTGGTCCCAAAAGGTTGGTGCTCATAATCCTGTAAGCAGCAAGCCTTGCGCGATAGAACTATAACCGAACGGACGCGAAGATACGGGCATGAAAAGAATCGAATTCCACGACAGGGAACATGAGATAGAAGAGATCAGGGATATTCTAAATTCCGAACCGTCCTTAATCACGTTCGTCTATGGACCGATAAACTCAGGAAAGACTGCACTCATCACCCATCTGATCGACCGGCTGCCAGAAGAGTATGTTATCTTCTATATAAACCTCAGGACCAAGTTTTTAGCGAGTTATGATGATTTTATCGAGTCGTTGTTTGAACTGGAGATGGATACCAATGCTACGAAGATAAAGCGGAAGGAGACACTTGCAGAACTGGTTTCGTCGGTGACAAAGGTTACTGGCATACCGGTAACAAAGGAGTTTATAAATTACGTCTTCAAGGACAACAAACCAAAGAACGCCTTCTCGTACATAATAAAGCTTTTCGAGGAGGTGAAGGCAACCGGCAGGCAGCCAGTCCTGATCCTGGATGAACTTCAAAAGATCGGAGACGTGAATGTGAATGGATCGCTCATCTACGAACTCTTCAACTTTTTTATAGACCTGACAAAGGAGTTGCATCTCTGTCACGTCTTTGCGGTGACGTCTGACTCGATCTTTATTGAACGCGTTTACAGCGAGGCAATGCTCTCCGGGCGGTGTGAATATCTGCTGGTGGATGATTTTGATTACGAGACGAACGCCACGTTTCTGAAAGAACATGGTTTCACTAATGATGAATTGGAAGTTGCGTGGGAATACTGCGGCGGAAAGCCAGTGTGCCTGTTAAAGTTAATTCGTGTCGATGATACGGAAAAGATTGCAAAGAAAATGCTTGCTACGAGAATGAACCAGCTAAATGATCTGCTTGACTACTTGAAGTACACAAAGCCGAGAATAACTATTGGAGATACTGATTATACGGTTGAAAGGGAAGATATTATTATAATCCTCGCAAGGTTTGCATCCGCGGAATGTATCGATAATCAGGGATTGGATAGGCCTGCAAAGCACTATCTCATCAAAAACAATATTCTATTCCTCGATCCGGACATGGGAAGTATCAAACCACAATCGCGGCTGGATCTGCTTGCGATACGAAAGCTGATGGATGGTATGTAGGCTGTGGCGGATGGCGGTCGCAGGGAGGGGGTGCGATTTATGTGCATGCCAAGACAATACCCGGGAATGTGGGGGTGTACAAGCGGGTTACGCTGGTTGGCGATGGTGCGGGCGGCGTCGGCATATGCTCACGTCTTAGAGGTGACCGCAGACTATGTGAATATCTCCAGGTTCAATATGATCGTGGCGACCGGAGTCGAGAAGGTAGGAATTTATCTTGACTTTCAAACATGCACTGAAAAACACCATCAGTCGATCCAATCACTGTATGACCTATCAAAACATAAACCCGCTTGCCACCGATTTCTCTAACTTACCATAAATTCCCCCAGATCCAGCAAAGAAAATAATCGAGCTTGTTTCACATTCATCTCTTCAACCACCACCATAACATTATTATCCGTCTTCTTCCGCACAAGGGCAAGAC
>PQXF01000043.1 GCA_003194445.1 Candidatus Methanogaster sp. | reverse complement strand
CTAGGATTTTAGGCCGATTTGAGGGTTGGTCAGCTATCACAAAAGGCCGATTTGAGGGACCTACGTAAACCTCATCAGCTGACAAAATGGCGTTCAGAAGCCTCTCCCCCAACCTCTAGATGCGCCCCCTTTAGCATTGATGATTGTTGATTTGTGAAAAAACGTTTAAAAAATATATACCTTAATTCAAAATTCAGCATTCAACATTATTATCTATAATGTCTGTTTCTTTTTTTCAGCCAAAAAATCCATAAAAAAGACAATCAAAAAGCCGAGGACTGCAAGACAAAGGGCCTGCGTTACTTCCGCACTCCATTGAGACGGCAAGATATTGACCTGGGCCGTAACGATCGCATTCCCTTGCGTGTCTGTCATGCTCTGCAAGGATTGTTTCCAGGGCCAGATTTTTCTCAATGAACCCAACATAAAGCCGGTTAATATGGCTATAGTAAAATTGTAGTATTTATTTAAAAGCCAGCTAAGAAAACGAGCAAATGAAATTAATCCTACCCCGGCTCCGGCAGCCACTATGATAAGTGTTAAGAAGTCGCGGTTATTTACGGCTTCAAGCACATAATGATATTTACCCAAAAGTACGAGGATAAATGCCCCGGATATTCCAGGGAGGATCATTGCACATATAGCAATGCCCCCACTCATAAATAAAAACCATGGAGTATCCGGTGTAGACGCAGGTACTATACCAACCAGGAAATATGTACAGGCCGCCCCCAATCCTACCCAGGCGAAAATGGATAGGGTCCATTTTTCAAGATACCGGCTTACGGTAAATAAAGAAGCAACTATCAGACCAAAGAAAAAAGACCATATGAGTATCGGCTGGTTCTGAAGAAGCCAGCTCAGAATCCTGGCAAGACTGAAGATGGCCATAAAAATACCCATGCCGACTGCCATAAGAAATCGCCATGAGACATGATTCAGTGCCTCACTTAACTTCAAAGAAAAAAGTAATTTAAAAAAAACCAGGTCAAAAGACCTGATGGATTCGATCAATTCCTTATAAATTCCAAGGATGAATGCCATGGTTCCGCCTGAAACCCCCGGAACCACATCTGAAGCGCCCATGCAAAAGCCCTTTAGTGCTAATCCAAGGTAAGCTTTGAATGAACGATTAGACCGAGACAGGCCATTCATATCAGCTCACTATATTAAGGAACGTACAATAAATAACTTGAACAAATTAATGTCTTTTTTGCCGTCTTCTTCGTTGCTCGTCGATCACATAACCCGTTATGCTCGCTCCTCGCGCCTTGAATACAACAAAAAATCCTATTAATTTTTGTTCAACTTATTTATCTCCCGTTCCTAACCGCTAATGGATGCGGTGAAATTTTAAACTTGAAATTGGGAAAAACACAAGGATGTAGATGCGTTACCTGATTTCAAATTTCAAATTTCCAGTATCGACAACTGATTTCAAATCCAATTTCTTTCTCATTGAAAAGCAATTTTTTCCTTGCTTTGATGTATAGACCACATTGTCCATAATTTTCTTAATAATAGCAAGTCCCCTTCCCTTTTCTGAGATACTCTCAAGATTATCAGCATCAACTGACAAAGCAGGACCTTTTTCTTCCAGCAATTTTGAGTCCATTGGAATTCCTGTATCGCAAATATCAAAAACAAACTTGTCAGAAACAATACTTAACGTTATTTCCACTTGGTGACCTGCTTCAAGTCTATAGGCATGTTTGATGCTGTTGGTCACGGCCTCAACAACACAAAGCTCAATCTGAAAAGCCTCAAAAGAAGGAAGTCGCATAGATAAACAAATTTCGCGCACTTTCCTACCAACAGATGGCACTTCTTCCAGCTTGCTGTCAATAACGATTTTGATTACTTTTGGCCTCATATATCTTGTAACCTAAATTAAGCTATTAGCCTTTAGCTAATAGCTAATAGCTAAATCTTGGTAATGTTGATTAAAGATCATAAGGACGAGAGGTTACCTTTTTAATCACCTCAAACAGGTTCTCAGGCTTGATCGGCTTGGGTACATATTCATCCATTCCAGCTTCAAGAAATTTTTCACGGTCACCCTTCATGGCGTGCGCTGTCATGGCCACGATCGGAACGTATTCCGATCGAGCTGAATGCTGAAAGCTCAAAGCTGAAAGTTCATCGGAAGAAGCTCCATCTTTTGCTTTGAGCTTTGAGCTTTGAGCTTTGAGCTGTTCTTCTCTTTTCCGAATTTCTGCAGTTGCCTCAAGCCCATCCATCTCAGGCATCTGGATATCCATCAGGATGAGGTCAAAATGCTCTTTCTCAAAGGCATCCACCGCCTTTTTGCCATCAGGTGCCACAACAACCTGATAACCCCTCTTCTCTAATAATCTCGCAGCCAGCTTCTGATTCACGATATTATCCTCAGCCAGGAGTATGTATAGTTTCTTGCGGGCTTCCCGGATAAGGTGGCGGGTAATCACCGGACCCCTTTCACCAGAGGGATGTCCCAGGGCCATCTTAATGGCATCCAGAAGTTCCGACTGCTTCACTGGCTTGTGCAAATAGGCCGATATCCCTAATTCCTCACAACGCTTTGCGTCTCCTCTTTGACCTGCAGAGGTAAGCAGGATAATTTTCACGTCCGCACCAAAAGACCTCTCCTTGATCCTCTCTGCCACATCAAACCCATCCATAAACGGAAGCTGGAAATCCAACAAAAGGAGCTTGTAGGGATCGCGGGCATCAAACGCCTTTTCCATCTCGGCAATGCCATCCTCACCATCCACAGCCTCAACAGGCACAAGACCGAAGGATGATGCCATCTCCCTGATCACCAGGCGGCTGGTGACATTGTCATCCACAACAAGAACTCGTATCCCGGAAAGGTCGAATTCCTTAATGCGCGCCATTTCCACTGTTTCCGCACCGCCCAACCCAAAACGGGCCGTAAAATGAAAAGTGCTTCCCTTGCCCGGCTCGCTCTCCCCCCACATGCGCCCGCCCATCATCTCTGCGAATTGTTTGGATATAGCTAAGCCCAAGCCAGTGCCTCCGTATTGCCTGGTGGTTGAACCATCCGCCTGGGTAAAACTTTCAAATATCGCATCCGCTTTTTCAGGGAGAATCCCAATACCAGTGTCCGAGACTATGAAATGCAACAGAACGGAGGATTCCTCCTCCTTCTCCTTCTCCACCCGGATGACGACCTCTCCCTTGTCTGTAAATTTAATTGCATTGCCCGCCAGGTTGATGATGATCTGCCGCAATCGAACAGGGTCCCCAACCAGAGCCGAAGCCACGTCCTGCTTGACGTGACAGGCCAAATCCAGTCCCTTTTCGTATGCCTTCACTGCCAGTACTTCAGTAGCAGTCTCCATTGTAGTGCGCAGGTCAAATTGGATTTCCTCCAACTCGAGACGCCCGGCCTCGATTTTAGAAAGATCCAGGATACTGTTCAATAAGTCAAGAAGGGAATCTGCGGACATCTTCACCATCTCCAGATATTCCCGCTGCTCTTTGTTAAGATCTGTGCCAAGGGCCAGATCGGTCATCCCCATGATCCCGTTCATGGGAGTCCGGATCTCGTGACTCATATTGGCAAGGAATTCACTCTTTAATCTGCTTGCCTCCAGAGCAATTTCTCTCTCATTTTCAAGCTCCAATTGTCTCTCAACCAGGCTATCAGCCATCCTATTAAAGCCGTAGATCAACTTACCGACTTCGTCTTTTTGAACGATTTCTACGCGATGGTCCAGCTTCCCTTTACTTATTGCAGCCATGCCGTGGACTACTGCCTTAATCGGATCAGTTATTTTTTTCGATATAGGGATGACGAGAAATATGGCAAGCACAATACCTGCGACGGATATCAAAAGCATCCTATCTCCGGTTATTTTTTTCATGACCTCCATCCTCTTTAAATTAGAGGCAACCGCTAACAACCCGACATCCTGGTTGTTGATATCCCTTATTGTTTGAAAATCTAAAATGTACCTATTGCCCAGTATCTCCACATCTTTTATTTCAGATGTATCTCCTGTATCTTTACTTAAATGAAGATATTTCCCCAATAAGGGAACCCCATTCTTGTATAACGTGGACGATATAATCCTGTCTCCCATCAGGATAAAGCATTCTGTTTTGCCGCTCGTCTCCTTAATATTCCCAACAAGCTTCATATTATTATTCAGTAAATCTCCAACCAATACCGCACCAACAAGTTCATTTCTGAGATAAATAGGCATTGCTGCCTCAATCATGAGTGCGGAGTTGCCGGATCCATGAAGAGATTTATCATGAAAAGTCTTTTTAAGTAGCCCTGGATCAGACTCTATCTCTGTGGATATTACTGATTCTCCATTTATTACTCTTTTAATAAGATCATGCCCGGAGAGATCGGATGCAGAAAAACCCACTTCGTTTCCATGGCATACAACCTGCCCGTTTTTATCTGTGATAATTAACATGGTGATATCATATTCATTAAATAGACTTGATATATACGTAGCGAGCTGGGACTTCATACCCAGGTTTAGTGCGATTTTGCAGGTATTATCAAGAGAGATGGCCCTGGCAATAGCTGTTAATCTTTGTTTGTGATTATCGTATATAAGTGAAGCAATTGTAAGATTAGATTGAAGTTCGTTTTTTACCTCCTGTTTTATATACTTATCAAAGGACCCAATGGCATGGAAAGTGGCAATGGACATGGAAACGGCAAGTATTGTAAAAGCTGCAAAAATAAGTTTTGATCTTAAGGTGTATAGAAGAGGTCTCTTCATATTATTAATGCCCTGTCATTTGATACTCAGGATAAACGCTCATGCTACGATATACCTTAGCTGCTGCTTCCAAAATAGAAACGGGGATGGTTATCCCCAATTGCTCAGCCCTTGCCAGATTTAAGACAACATATTGATCCTTTGGCCTCTCAATTGGAATATCACCAGGCTTTTTCCCGTTGAGTATTTGAACCACCTGCTGCGCCACCTGCTCTCCACACATGGGAAGATCAATGCCTGCAGAGCACAGATATCCCATTGGAACCCAGTCTGCCAGCCAGGTAAAGCCCGGTTTGTTCTGATTTCTGACCATCCATCCAAGGGCTTCCCTTAGCGGCACACCCTTTCCCTTCTCGTCTTCCAGGGTAGTAATGATAACGTTAAATATAATATCAATATCCTCAGCTTTTTCATATTTCTCTATTAGTGATTTATATTCCTTAAATGTTCGTATATACTCCATTTTATCAAGTTTTATCGGATACTTCTCAGGATGGGCGGTGATCTTCTGTTCAAAGTCTCTGGCCATCAAGGTCGGAAATGGAGCGCCCGTAGATGAGATGGCCACCATCTTTTTGGCATCGGGGACCAACTCTTTCAGCAACTTGATAGTTGCCTCATAGGGGACTTCTTCCGTTACGCCCGTAATGTTAAATGACGGATACTCCCGGGTTTTCATAAAATCCGTTATGTTGTCATAGTATTCAGGACGAACATTCATACCTGAAAAAACGATAGGATACTTGCTCTTAGCCAGGGGAAGCATTACATATTCACATGCATTATCGTCAAAAATCAACACAAGGTCAGGATCTACCTTTTTTATTTCATTCAAGGCAAGCTTGCCCCTCATCTTCACCTCTTCCGGTTTTATATATTCGAGTCTGGTATCCATATAGAAGTGAAAAAGCTCTATATTCTTTCCATCCTCATATCCCAGCTTCTTTAACGATTTGAGCATCCCATCCTCAATCCTTGCCCCGCAAACATTGCCTTTATCATAACTCTGCACACAGAAAATCTTTTTGGGAGTAGAAGCCAATGCTGTACTTACAAAAATGAGAATCAGAAAAGCTGTTAAAATAATAAAAGAAGCTCTGTTCATTATCATTACCTCTACAACTAAATTAAGCGATTAGCCTTTAGCGGTTAGCTATTAGTTTAATGATTACAAGATGTTTACTATTACAAACTTTCACACTGTTGAATGCAGCTTCGCTGCCCCCTTTGGGGATTCAACAGGGTGAACCCCTCTGGACGTTATTTCTAATTAACGTAATGCCCTGATTTTTCAAAGCTAAACGCTAATGGCTCAACTAAGGTTACATCTACTTTAAAATAACTTCTTCATAGACAAAATCAGCAGCTCCAAGAATTTCAAATGGGATATTGATGCCAAGCTCTTTTGCCCTCGCCAGATTGAAGACAATAGCGTATTTGTCGGCATCTTCTATGGGGAGGTCCCCGGCCCTGGATCCTTTTATAATCTTAACCGCTTTGGTGCCTGCCTGATGTCCCATTGCCTTGAAATCCACAGCCGCCCCTCCGAAGATCCCGAGCTTGGCAAAAAAATAATTCAACGCCATGCCCGGTTTATCGCAGTTCTTAATGGTCCATCTGAAAATGTCAGGAGCTGTATATGTCTTGCCTTCAGGCGTCCTGAGCGACAGGGCTGCGGGATAGATTGCGCCGATCTCATGATCCTCATTTACCAGGGAGATTACCTTTTTGTACTCTGCAAAATCTTTTACCCTTACGAGTTCAAAGGCCACGGCAGGAGTTTCCTCCTCAATCTCCTTTTTAAACTGATTTGTTATTGCATTACCAGTCGGTGAATAATCAGTGATGCCCAACACTTTCTTGAGATCAGGGAGGACAGCCTTCATCAGACCCAAGGACCTCACCAGGTACAGTTTTTCATATACACCTGTAACCTTGCCCCCTGGTTTCCTGCGGCTGTCCATGAAATGTTTCCTCATGCTGTAGTCTTCGGGCTGACCGTTCATGCCGCAGAAAACGACCTGGATATCGCTGCCTATTAAAGGCATCATAACTGTTTTAATCGCATTATCATCAATGACGAGGAGTATATCAGGATGAATATTTTTGACTTTTTCAAGAGCCAATTTACCCCTTTGTTCAATTTCAGCAGGGGTAGTGTAGGTCTTTTTGGTATCCATGTAGAAATAGTGAAATTCAACATCTCTGCCTGGTTCCAGGCCAGATTCTTTAAAGGCCTCAATTATGCCATCTTCCTGAGGCTGACCGCATATGTGTCCTTTTTCATAGCTATGGATAATGAAAACTTTTTTGGGGGTATTCCCAAAAGCGACATTACAAAACAAAAGAGCAAAAACAACAAACAGACCATTTAAAAATAATTTATTTTTCATGAATCCTCCCTCTATTTTTTCTTTGCTTATGATGCACCTTTTTTTTCGTTTCCCTTAAACTCTAAACCCAGCATGGTAATATCGTCTTGTGGTTCATTATGTTCTCCAAAATTCATTACAGACTCTATGATGCCATCCATTATTACGGAAACAGGTTCATTTTTTAATTTTTGTAACTCCATATAAAAACGATCCTCACCATAGAATGATCCATTTCTGTCTTGATATTCCACTATTCCATCCGTATAGATGATCAACTTGTCTTTGAAACACAGTTCTCTCTCCCCCTCTTCAAAGGGAAGGATGCCATCCATCCCGATAATCGTCCCGCCTTTATCCAATAGCTCCAGCGTGCCGTCCTGATGTAAGAGCACGGGAGGAGGATGAGCAGCGTTGCTATATTTAAGTAGCCCATTTTTTGTATTGAGCACATGATAGCTGATGGTAAAAAACTTCTCGAATCGATCTATGGGATACTCTCTGTCCAGTTCGTTAAGAACTTCAGAGGGAGATACGATAGTATAGTAAGGTGGAGGTTTTATAGACTTTTTTACTACGAAGCCGGTTTGCGGTCTCAGCATCTGGGAGACTGAGACCGATACCATGGCGGAAGGCACACCGTGGCCGCTGACATCAAGCACGTAAACAGCCCAATGATCCTCATCCAGTCGAAGAAGATTAAAAAGATCTCCTCCGATTCTTTGACAGGGCATAAATTTCCACGACACGTCTATGCTTTGGATACCAGGTAATGTGTCAGGAAGCAGACTTTTTTGGATTTCAGCCGCGGCCTTCAAATCATTATCAAGGCTCTCCTGTTTTTTGAGCAAATCCTGATTGGCCCGGATCATACACTTAGTCAAATTTTGAATCTTTAACTGAGCCCTTACCCTTGCCAGGACCTCTCCCTTGTCGAAAGGCTTAGTCACATAATCAGCCCCACCCAACTCCAGGCCCTTTATCTTGTCTTTTGCTTCCGCCTTGGCCGAGAGAAAAATGATGGCGATGTTGGTAGTGCGATTGTCGCTTTTAATTTCGGAACAGGCCTCATAACCGTCTTTATTCGGCATCATAACATCCAACAGTATAAGGTCTGGCAGTTCGCGAAGTGCGAGATCCACAGCTTCTTCACCATCAACGGCTTCGATTATTTCATATCCCTCATTTTTAAGAATACTGCTAAGAAGTCTTAGATTGAGATCACTATCATCTACTATGAGTATTTTTTCAGCCATTTTTCAGCCTTTTCATTGATTATCGAGATAAATTATAAAATTCGTGAAAATAAGTGAAACAAAATGATTTTGAAAAGCATCTACTATTTTGCCTGAAGAACATACGTTGTTTTATCGGCAATCCGGCGTTTTTTCATTAATTATCAGGACAAATTATATGTTTCCGGAGAATGAAAAAAATTAACAGGCATCTATAAAGATATAAAAAAATTTCCACCTGTACGGGTAGCAATTAGCTGTATGATTGCTAACCCCTACCCGCACAGTTCGAAAAATTTAGCTATATGATATTTCACGATAACTAGATCGGAACAAATATTGCGTAAAAAATTTATCGAATAAATTTTTAGATTCGTCTTCTCAGTTTAAAGGCTCATGAACCGGCCCCTTTGAGGAGCTCATAGAAAATAAGCCCACGGCTTTTGCCTGGGATAATCACCCGCTAACATAAAAAATATTAACGGTATAGTGCAATGGCAGGCTCAATATATTTTATTAGACATGGAGAAACGCATGCAAACGAGCGAAACTACCTTGCCGGAGGCATTGATGTTCCGCTTTCTGAGCTTGGGAAAAGGCAAGCAAAAGAAGCAGGGCAAATCATATTAAAAAAGGGGTTAAAGTTTGACGAAGTTCATACTTCCGACCTTACTCGAACCAAAATAACAGCCTTAATCGCATTAAAAGAATCGGAACAGGAAAACATCCCATTTATCGAATCTCCTGAAGTGAGAGAAAGAAACTTTGGTATATTTGCAAAAAATAATAAAAATTTACTCAAAAAATCCTTCGGCTATGAGGATTATGAAAAAAAGTTACATTCTCCACTTGAATTTCCGGACTCTGGAGAGACCTTTGAGGATATGTACAATAGAGTTCATAAATACTATTACAATATATTACTCCCAAAGGTTAAATCAGGAAAATCGATTCTGGTTGTGTGCCATAAGTATATTATTGAGATGTTTGCCTTGATCTTTGCTGGACTTAAGTTGGACGACTACTTTGATTTTCGTCTTCCCAATGCCAAGCCAATGAGCGAAAAGGATTTAGTTAGTTATATAAAGTCTGAATCAAAACTCTTAAAAGAAATTGCTGATCATCTTATTTATTATTCATCATGGATAACCACTTTAGCCGCCTTTTTAGGAATCTTAGCAAAGGCTACCATTGGCCTTCCATTGAATAACTATATTTTCTTGATAATAACATGCCTACTTCTTGGTATTAGTACCTTTTTTATTGCACTTGGCTTAAACACAAGCTGTATAAATAATTCTTTCGACTTAAAAAAGCCATTCTTGGTTCTTTGGTGCCAAAAGTTTGCCTTAGCCGGATGCTTGTTTTTATTATTGAAAGATAATGTAGCATCAGTTTTGGCAATGCTTTTTCTTATGCCGCCTGCCTTTACATCGCCCACACTCTCTTTGCTTTGGGGCGGGAGTTTGTACCTGGCTATTGAAAATACGTTTTTACTCTCTCTCTTGTCTCCCTTGGTTATAAGTTGTTTTTTGTTCTGTACTAACATTTCATTCAGTATTTTATTTATCCCCTTTTTTACGGTCATGTTTTTTTCCATGATTGTGCCTACATTTGTAGCTCAATTAATCCGGACAAAAAAACCGATTGAGAGTGCTAAATTTGCCGAACACTGGAAATGGCTCGGTGTATGTTCAATAATTCTGTTATCTTTTTTAAGCATATACCATTTTACTCCAACCATCATATTTGATCTATGGTCAAGGGACTTAGGAAATTCAACTCTCTTCTTCAAGCAAGGGATAATAGTATTATCGGTGTTCTTATTTATTAAATACTTTGCCTATTCCGCCAGCATATCTATTAATAAAAAAATCTCATATACTACCGACATTTATATATGTCATTCTACACCTAATATCTTCTTATGGAGTAACTGTATATCTTTCCAGTCTGATATATATTATATTATATTTTGGACTTTTATTGCATTTTTTATGGGTATATTACTAGATGAAATATATTTTGTTTATAGATTCAATCAAATCATGATTTCAAAAAAAACCGGAATTTTTAGTCTTAAAGCTAAGAAATCAAAAGGAACGTACAATAAATAACTTGAACAAATTAATGTCTTTTTTGCCTTCCAGACTAATAACTGCAAAAATATAACCAAATCATTTTCAAAATATCATAATTGCATCTTATTAATATCTTATCATTTTGTCACAATTACATATAAAAATGATTATCGATCTGCCGCCCTAACTCAGCTTAGTCTTAAACTAATTTCTTGACAATTATATGAATTTAGATATAATTAAAAGGTTTTGGAAAATAGCTATGGTGATAACCAGTCTGTCTGAAATAGGAAGGCCGGAAAGTTGTAACAACCTATTACCGTAATTAGTTAGTGCCTGAACGGAAACCCCAAATTTTGTTTTCTCAGTTTAGGCCATGAACAATGTTACTTCTTTTTTTAAATTCAAAATTTAGAATTCAAAATTGTGCCTGAACGGCCTTTTCGTTCAGACACTAGTTATATTTCACTATAAAAGTATCTAAGGAGAAGGAGTTTGATTTATGGAAAAAAAAGAAGTTGCAAAAACATCTGAAGCAGAAATTGCTGTTCACTGGAAAGAGGAGGACTTGTATTATCCTTCCACAAAATTCATTGCTCAGGCGAATCTGACAGACGAAAGTGTATATGACCGGTTCAGCCTTGAGAATTTTCCTGAATGCTTCAAGGAATATGCTGATTTACTGGACTGGTACAAATACTGGGATACAACACTTGATACAAGTGATGCGCCTTGCTGGAAGTGGTTTGTGGGCGGGAAGATAAACGCCTGCTACAACTGTGTGGACAGGCATCTTGAAAAGAACAAAAACAAGACGGCAATCCACTGGGTCCCTGAACTTGAGAATGAACGAATTCAGCATCTCACCTATCAGGAACTCTATGTAAGAGTCAACGAGTTTGCCGCACTCCTTCAAGACTTTGCGGGTCTGAAGGCCGGAGACAGAGTAACGCTTCACCTGCCCATGGTGGCGGAACTCCCGATAACCATGCTTGCCTGCGCCAGGCTCGGCATTATTCACTCCGAGGTCTTCGGAGGTTTCAGCGGCAACTCATGCGCAGACAGGATTGTAGATTCCGGAAGCAATGTGCTCATAACCATTGACGGTTATTACAGGGGCGGCAAGCTCCTTGATCATAAAGCAAACGCCGACATAGCTGTTGAAAAGGCGGAAAAGGATGGCCAAACTGTTGATAAAGTCCTGATATGGCAGCGTTATCCGGGGAAAAACTCGAGTCCGACGCCCATGGTTGATGGTCGTGATTACTTTGTGAATGATCTGCTCAAGGACTATCGCGGTAAAAGAATCGACCCGGTGCCTATGCCTGCCGATGCCCCCCTGTTCCTGATGTATACGAGCGGCACCACAGGAAAGCCCAAGGGATGCCAGCACAGCACAGGCGGATATCTTGCCTATGTGACAGGCACATCAAAATATATTCAGGATATCCACCCGGAGGACGTTTACTGGTGCATGGCGGATATCGGATGGATCACGGGTCATTCATACATTGTTTACGGCCCCTTGGCCCTGTGCGCGTCTTCCGTGATTTTCGAGGGCGTACCCACCTATCCTGATCCCGGACGGGCTTGGAGGATAGCAGAGGAATTAGATGTAAATATCTTCCACACTGCGCCGACTGCCATACGGGCACTGAGAAAGGTCGGTCCTGACGAACCTGCCAAGTACAACTATCACTTCAAGCACATGACCACTGTCGGAGAGCCCATCGAGCCGGAGGTGTGGAAATGGTATTATAATGTAGTTGGAAAGGGAGAGGCCGTAATAGTTGATACGTGGTGGCAGACTGAGAACGGTGGTTTTCTCTGCAGTACCGTGCCCGGAATGAAGGCAATGAAGCCGGGCAGCGCAGGTCCGGGTGTGCCGGGTATTCATCCGATAATCTATGATGATGATGGAAACGTAGTCCCTGCCGGAGCAAGAAAGGCAGGAAATATATGCATACAGAATCCCTGGCCAGGCCAGTTCCAGACCATATGGGGAGACCGTGATCGATTTGTGTCTACATATTTTGCAAGATACTGCAAGAACGAGAAAAGCAAGGACTGGCGTGATTGGCCGTACCTTGCCGGTGATGCCGCAATGCTGGCCGATGACGGATATTACCGCATCCTTGGAAGAATTGACGATGTGATCAATGTCTCCGGGCACCGGCTTGGGACCAAGGAACTCGAGTCCGCCTCTCTTGACGTCATTGAAGTAGCAGAGGCGGCGGTTGTCCCTGTAGCGGACGAGATAAGGGGGATGGTCCCTGACCTGTATGTCTCCCTGAAGCCGGGATACGATCCCAGTCCGGAATTGGCTGCCAAAATTTCACAGAGTCTCTGTGACTCCATTGGTAAAATAGCAAGGCCGAGAAAGGTCTGGATTGTACCGGATATGCCGAAAACACGCTCCGGGAAAATCATGCGCAGGATACTGGCAGCCATATCCAATAACAAGGACGTAGGCGATACAATGACCTTGGCAAATCCCGACATTGTCGATGATATCAAAAAGATATCACAAGACATGATAGAAGAGCTGAAAGAGAGCAAAAAGGCGCTGATGAAGGAATAATTCATTGCATTAGAGCGTCTTTAAGAAGGAGATAAATATATGACAGGTCAAGTTACAAAAGAACCGGCGCAGGCCTGGATAACTACCTTTGCAGGCACTGCCATCAACCTGTGTCTGGGCATATTATACGCCTGGAGCATATGGAAGTCGTCACTGGTCAATGTGGACAAGGCTGGTCAGGTCATTCAAGAGGGTATG
Organism: Candidatus Methanogaster sp.; assembly: GCA_003194445.1. Taxonomy (GTDB): domain Archaea; phylum Halobacteriota; class Methanosarcinia; order Methanosarcinales; family Methanogasteraceae; genus Methanogaster_A. Next base: position 5,881 of record PQXF01000043.1, on the reverse strand, counting down.
AATGCAGGTTGGACATATCTTACCAATGCCCAGGCTGCAACGCCCTTTTCTCTATGCATTATCATCTTTGCCTTGTTAATGATCCCGGGAGGCCGCATACAGGATAAATTCGGCCCCAAGGTGGGTGCAACCGTTGGCGGCCTTTTCCTTGCCGCAGGTTGTATAGTTGCAGGATTAATGAAGAGCTATGCCGGGCTGGTTTTTGGTTTCGGCATACTTGGCGGCATTGGTATGGGTATTGGTTATGCCTCTCCCACGCCTGCTGCTCTGAAGTGGTTCGGTCCTCATAAACGAGGTCTGGTTGCAGGTCTTGTGGTAGGCGGTTATGGAGGAGCGGCCCTATATATCGGCCCTCTGGCGCAGTATCTGATTGACCACTATGGCATTACGGGAAGCTTTGTGGGTCTGGGAATACTGTTCGCCGTGGTGGTTATCATTGCGGGTCAGCTCCTGCGAACGCCTCCTGAAGGATATGTGCCTCCGTCCCCGCCCGGGGCAATCTCCAAGCATGTAGCTGCGGCAACCAAGCATAATTGGAATGCCTCTGAGATGGTGAAAACCTGGCAGTTCTTTGCCCTGGTATTCATGTTCATGCTCACTACACAGTCCGGGCTTCTGATCATTGCAAACGCTAAAGGCCTGATGGTTCAGGCAGGCAAGAACATTCCATTCCTTGCGGCCAACGCTTGGATTCTTGTCTCGTTTGGAGGTTTTGTCAATGCAGCCGGACGGGTCGGTACGGGTTCTTATTCAGACAAGATCGGGCGGGTTAATGCCTACACCATAAACTGTACTATATCCGCCCTCTGCCTGTTCGCATTACCATTTGTAATTGCGATGCAGAATGTCCTGCTTCTGTTCCTGGTCGTGGGTATTGCGTACTGGCAGTATGGCGGTGGTCTTGCCCTGTTGCCGTCCTTTACTGCCGACTTCTACGGACCCAAGAACCTCGGATTCAACTACGGCCTGGTATTTCTCGGCTGGGGAGCAGGCTTTTTCATGGCAAGACTGGGCGGTACGATTGAAGATATAACAGGCAGCCTGAACACTGCTTTCTATATCTCAGGGGCCTTGCTGATTGCAGGAGTTATCCTCGCGCGTATTACAACAAGGCCTAAATACGCTGGAGAGGAATAGTAGAAAGCATATTCATTTCGGCATCCTTCACGACAAGTCAAAAGTAGCCGATTTGTTGGGCACGCTATGCTTTGCCCAACCTACAATGGCTACGATAGCTACAAAATGAAGGATGCCAAAAAACTATATCATTCCTCCTGTGCCTGATTTATAGGAAAGCGTTGAAAAATGTAGGTTGGGCAAAGCGCAGCGTGCCCAACTACAAAAGTAAAAATGAAGGGCGCGTGTTATAATACACGCGTCCTTTTTTTATAAGGAGTTAGTGTATGAAACCTGATCACCTTGATATCCTGAACCCCGGACGCTGTTGCCTCCTTGTCATTGATCCCCAGGAGCGCCTCATGAAGGCAATTCATAAAGCAGACAGGGTAGTATGCAATACCGCCCTTATGATACACTGTGCCAAGGCTATGGAGATGTCTATTATAGCAACAACACAATATGAAAAGGGCCTTGGGCCATTTGTACCTGAGCTTGCCGAGCTGCTTGCGGATGTCACCTGTGTGGACAAGATTGAGTTCAATGCCCTGGCAAGCTACAATGTGCAACAGGTCGTTGCCAATCTGCCGGCTTCTGTTGACACTCTGATTATGGTGGGTGTTGAGGCCCATATATGCGTTTATCAAACTGCCGTCTGTGCAATTAAAATGGAATACAGACCATGGATAGTTGCTGATGCAGTATCATCCAGGAAAAAACGAAATACCAAATTAGCTTTGAGCCGGATGGAAGCCATCGGAGCATCTGTAGGACCGGCAGAGATGGCGGTTTACGAACTGCTTGGGAAGGCCGGGACTCCAACCTTCAAGGCCATGTTACCGCACCTGAGGTGAGTCAATTATTGTAGCGGAATCATGAATCATATTTTTCCCTGGACACTAACCGCTCTCAGTATAATAGGGGCAATACTGAACATAAGAAAAAAACGTTCCGGTTTTGCAGTCTATACAATAGCCAACATAGGCTGGATAATCGTGAATATCTATCACGGAATTTATGCGCAGGCGACCCTGTTTATAGTCTTCACCGGCCTTTCCATCTGGGGATGGATCGAATGGGGACGCAAAAAGTGGGGCAGACGTGACGGCATTCTTTGAAACCTTTGATCACGGAGCTGACATAGGGATCAGAGGTAGAGGCAAGACATTGTCAGAGGCCTTTGAAAATGGAGCGAAGTCGATGTTTTCGCTCTTGGTTGAAGACCTTGATACAGTCATCCCAGAAAAATCAGTCACAATTTCCTGCGGTTCCTTTGATATGGAAGGTCTGTTTGTTGCCTGGCTCAATTCCCTTTTGGCTGAATCTGATATACAAAGGTTGATATTCAGCGACTTCAAAGTGAAAACACAGGACCTCACACTTACAGGAACAGCAATGGGAGAACCCTTTGATTTCTCAAGGCACCAGCGAGGGGTGGAAGTCAAGGGAGCAACCTTCACCGAACTCGCAGTCAGGCAGGATGGAGACTGGTGGATCGCCCAGTGTGTTGTGGATGTGTGAAACAAATGAATATCGAACATCGAACGTCCAACATCGAATGTTGAATGGGGAAAGGACTTATGACCTGGAAGAAAGGCTGCTCCCCTCTGTATCAAAACGGCTGAGAAGAAACAGAAATAGGTTGAATGTTCGGTATTGGATATTTGTTTTTTATTCGACGTTGGACGTTCGATGTTGGACGTTCGATGTTGGACGTTCATCTTTCAAAATATTTTCGAGGTAATCAATGGAGCTTAAACAGCTAAAACGTCTGGGAGAGTATCAGTGGGAGATCCCCAGGGACAAGGACATGAGGGTACCCGCCCTTGTCTTTGCCGGTGAGGACCTGGTCTCTGATATGGATGAAAAGGTCCGTGAACAGCTCAGCAACGTGGCCTCATTGCCGGGGATTGTGAAGGCTGCCATTGCCATGCCTGATGCCCATTGGGGCTATGGTTTTCCCATTGGTGGAGTAGCGGCCTTTGATCCGGATGACAACGGTATTATCTCCGCAGGCGGAGTCGGCTATGATATTTCCTGCGGGATCAGGAACCTGCTGACCGGTCTCACGCGAGACGAGGTCCTGCCCCTTCTTGAATCCCTGATTGATCGACTCTTCCAGGTTGTTCCATCCGGTGTGGGCTCTGAAGGCAAAATCAGGCTTAAACCTGCCGAACTGGACGATGTTCTCACAGGAGGCGCCCAATGGGCAGTGGAGATGGGTTACGGGCTTCCCGAAGATCTGGCCCACACTGAAGAGCAAGGAAGACTGGAAGGAGCTGACCCTTCTTGTGTCTCAGACATTGCCAAACGCCGCCAATATCGTCAGGTCGGGACCCTTGGTTCAGGAAACCATTATCTGGAAATACAGTATGTGGAAGAGATCTTTCACCAGCCTTCGGCCAAGGCCTTTGGTTTGAAACAGGGAGATGTAATAGTGGCAATCCACTGCGGCTCCAGGGCGCTTGGGCATCAGATCGGTACTGATTACCTTCAGGTACTTGGTAAGGCCGGCAAGAAGTATCAAATCCCAATAAAAGAAAGGGAGCTTGTATGCGCCCCAATAAAATCCCCTGAAGGCGAAAGATATTACAAGGCCATGGCCTGTGGGGTAAACTGTGCACTTGCCAATCGGCAGGTAATTACTCATCTCACCCGCCGGGTTTTCCATGAAATATTTCCAAAGGCCGCAGTGAAAAACCTTTATGATGTCAGCCACAATACATGCAAGATCGAAGAACACAGGGTAAACGGCGAGGTGAAACGCCTTTATGTCCACAGGAAAGGAGCTACCAGGGCCTTTGGTCCAGGTAGAGCCGAGATACCTGATGCATTCAGGGACGTCGGTCAACCTGTGCTCATAGGCGGGACTATGGGGACCTGTTCCTATATTCTTGTAGGTCAAGAAACCGGGGAAGCACTGGCCTGGGGTTCTGCCTGCCACGGCGCAGGCCGTTCAATGAGTCGAAGGGCCGCGCTGAAACGCTGGAAAGGCAGGAAGGTAATCTCCGAAATGGCCCACAGGGGTATTCTCATACGGGCGGCGAGCTACCGTGGTGCGGCAGAAGAGGCACCTGAAGCATACAAGGATGTTACAAAGGTAGTGGATTCCACACACCAGGCAGGACTTGCAAGAAAAGTGGCAAAGCTGAGACCAATGGCCTGCATCAAAGGTTGATTAATTCTCCAGCGTCTGCCCCTTCAGGACACGGATACCTCACTATTTTTCCTTCAAAGGTCCGAAATATTGCCTCATCTTTACCGAATTCAAGCAAAGATGAAGGTATCATCATGGCCTTTCCTCCACCACCGGGAAGATCCACAACATAGTTCGGGATACACAGACCACCTATTTTGCCCCACAGCCCCTGAATAATTTTTACACCCTTTCTGATATCTGTTCGAAAGTGATCTGTTCCCTGTACTGCATCACAGTGAAAAAGATAGTAAGGTCTTACCATGATCTTCTGAAGCCAGCGGCACAGGTCCCGAATAACTTCCAGTGAATCATTGACCCCTTTTAACAACACGGTCTGATTAGACAGTGGTATCCCTGCCTTAAGGAGCCTTTCGCACGCCTCTGTGGACTCAGGTGTGATTTCTCGGGGATGATTGAAATGAGTATTTATCCAGAGGGGACGATGTACGGCCAGCATTTGACACAAATCGTCGGTTATGCGCATGGGAAGCACTACAGGAATCCTGGTACCAATACGTAATACCTCCACATGAGAAATTTCCCTGAATGCCTTTAAAAAATCATCCAGCAGATTCAGAGGCATTGTAAGGGGATCTCCACCGGAGACAATGACTTCACGGACACGGGGACTGCCTGCAACATAGTCCGCCATACGATAAAGGGCCTCTCTCGTACTGCCGGCCTCTGGTTTTCTCCATGTACGCTTCCTGTTGCAGTGACGGCAGTACACAGCACATGTGCCGGTTACCATTGCCAGTACACGGTCAGGATACCTGTGAATCAGACCGGGGACCGACATATGCGCCCGTTCGGCCAGGGGGTCTTTTTCTGAACCCGGAAGTGAAAAACTGATCTCTTCGGGATCAGGAATACACTGCTTCCTGATAGGATCATCCGGATCCGACCAGTCGATCAGGGACAGGTAATATGGCGTAACTGCATACCTGTATTGTGCTATGACATCTCTATAAATCTCTTTCTCAGAGGACGTAAGTTGCAACAACCCTGACAGTGCATCAAGTCCCTTAATCCGATTTGAAAATTGCCGGCGCCAATCAGACCACTGCTCCGTTTCACCCCTATTCATTATTTTTTTCGCATATTCCCCAATCAACAATATTCAATTGTCAATTAACCTGAAGTTCCCTGGGCAAAACAACAGTAATCTATTGATTTCAAAATAAATTTTTAAAATCTTGGTGTGCAATTACTGACTACACTTAATTTCTCAATATTGTCAGCAAGTTATTTAATTTAGAAATACACACATTTTTTTATTAAGTCAATCTTTCTTGGCCCCAATTTGAGCGATATTCCTCCCAATTTGAGTAAGTTACATGACTACAAAATTGCACGCCAAAAAGGATGATAAGCCATATAACCTATTGCAATAATAACTCTTTTTGGCTTTTTTTTAGGAAAATTCTACAGGAACTTCAGTTTAATAAGCTGTAGCTCGGTGTTTGGAAAATTCCTCCCGCAATAACAAACCCCGCTATCCATTACCGTCATCGGTCTGCTGCCATGACAAGACCGCTAACAGATTGGGGATGCCCGTTGGCGAAT
>PQXF01000042.1 GCA_003194445.1 Candidatus Methanogaster sp. | reverse complement strand
CTTGTTCGTTAATATCCATAACGCATCACAAAGGACGCGTTGAACGGAGCGCATATCAAAAGAGTGTACGATGTATTGACCCTTTATTTGGCAAATGAAATGGGGTACGATCTATTGACCCCTTCCAAGATCATCAAACAGCCGTTTGATCCGCGCCGCATCCACCACAAGTTATATCAACTGCAAATACGTAACACCAGTACGAAAGTACAAAGGGAGAGGTTAATAATCATGACCACATTCCCAGGCTCCCCCCGCCTGATCAAAGGTGCAATCGTCGGGATTGACATATTCAACCCATTAGCAAGCGTCATATTGTTCCAGTATAACCCAGACACCCTGACACGCAGGCTGCAGGCGCAGATGTCAGGCGGTGGCGATAAATCCGAAGTCCTGCGCCTCAAAGGCGCACCCGAGGAGACGATCACTCTCGATATCAAAATCGACGCTATAGACCAGCTTGAGAAGGCAGATAGCAACGCGGTCAGCATGGGCATCTATCCGCAGCTATCCGCACTCGAGATGCTGATCTATCCAAAGAGCGCTGTTGTCATCGCAAACACCGCGCTGCTCGCAACAGGAACGATCGAGACCATCCAGCCGATGGCGCCATTAACCCTATTCGTTTGGGGTCCGAAGCGAGTACTGCCGGTACGCCTGACCGATTTTAGTATCATAGAAGAAGCCTACGACGTAAATCTCAACCCGATCCGTGCCAAGGTTTCATTAGGTCTGCGGGTGCTGAGCTACAATGATCTGCCATTAACCCATCCCGGCTACTACCTCTTCCTATCACATCAGATGGTCAAGGAGACGATGGCTACTATCGGAAGTGTGAATAACCTTGCTGCTGTCGCAGGGGGCAGCATAAATCTGTAATTTGAGATAACCCATGTTCGAACAAAGAAGCCGCTATTACGCGCTGGATGATGCATCACTTACCACCGCAGATGGCAGTAGCATCGCATACAAGCGACGGCGCTTTCTTCCGGATGGCGAGAAGATACCGCTCCTCGTGGAGGTCACTGTGACCGAAGGCGACCGCCTCGATCTGATCACCGCCAGAACGCTTGGCGACCCTGAGCAGTTCTGGCGTATATGCGACGCCAACAACGCTATGAATCCATCCGATCTCACTGCTGAAACCGGGCGTGTGCTGCGCGTGCCTGTGCCGCAATTCTAAAGGAGAAACACATGAATCTGCTGGGCATCAATCTGACGGTGTTGATCGGTCCTGCGGTTCCAGTGCCTGCTCCGCCGATGCTCACAGAGGCGCTGCAGAGCGTTGAGGTGACCCACAGCGACGAAGGTCGCTCAGGTTTCCAGATCACCTTCCAGGTCGGTCGCAGTGGACCTTCTGATCTGCTGGATTATCCACTGCTCGCAATCCCGCTCTTAAAGCCCTGTAATCGTGTCATCCTCATAGTGACATTAAACGCAACGCCGCGGGTCTTGATGGACGGCATCATCACCAACCACCAGCTCTCGCCCTCTGATGATCCGGGTGCCTCCACCCTGACGATCACTGGTGAGGATGTGAGCATGATGATGGACATTACCGAAAGATCAGTCGAGCATCCAGCCCAGGATGAGACCGTAATCGCCAACAAGACCATCCTGAGCTATGCCATGTACGGCTTAATTCCGGTGGTCCTTCCACCTCTGGTGATTGATCCGCCCATTCCGATTGAACGCGTACCTGTGCAGCAGAACACCGACCTTGGATATCTCAATGAGATGGCACAGCGACATGGTTATGTCTTCTACATAACACCCGGACCCGCTCCATTTACCAATACAGCCTACTGGGGTCCGCCTGAACGTCTGGGCATGCCACAGCGGGCACTCTCTGTCAACATGGGTCCCGAAACCAATGTCACGTCGATCAACTTCCAGAACAACGCGCTCGCACCCACTCTTCTGTCAGGCGAGGTGCAGGACCGTACCACCAATCAAAGCATGCCAGTCCGGACTGTTGCAAGCACGCGCCCGCCGCTTGCCAGCCAGCCAGCCCTCTTGACCCAGTCCTGCGTACGTCAGAGACGATTCCGTGCTGAGGCTGGACTCAATACGATGCAGGCGTTTGCGCGGGCGCAAGGGATGACGGATGCATCTATCGATGTTGTCACAGTCGATGGTGAACTGGACGCATTACGTTACGGCGACCTGCTTCAGGCACGCGGGCTGGTTGGGCTTCGTGGTGCCGGATACAGCTACGATGGCCTCTACTATGTAAAACGTGTGACCCACAACATCCGGAATGGAGTGTACACACAACGCTTTTCGCTCACCCGAGAGGGTGTGGGTGCAATTTCACCGGTGGTGATGCCATGACTAAATTCTTCGGTAAATATAGAGGTAAGGTTGAGAATAATATCGATCCCATGCAATTGGGTAGAGTCCAGGTCAGCGTTCCTGCTGTACTGGGCGAGGGCAGCATGAGCTGGGCTATGCCGTGCGTGCCTTATGCAGGTTCCGGAGTTGGGTTTTTTGCAATCCCACCAGCAGATGCCAATGTCTGGGTAGAATTTGAAGGCGGCGATCCTGATTACCCGATCTGGAGCGGCTGCTTCTGGGGGGTCGGGGAGGTGCCTGCCCTGCCTGCCATTGCTGAGATGAAGGTGCTTAAGACCGACATGGGCACCATCACTTTAAACGACCTGCCGGGTGCGGGTGGCATCACCATCGAGACCACCACCGGCATGAAAATTATGATCAGCGCGCTTGGAATTGAGATTAACAACGGACAGGGCGGCAGCATCAAGCTTACAGGTCCGCAGGTATCGGTCAATGAAGGCGCACTGGAGGTGGTCTGATGCCGGGTTTTCTCCTGCACCAGGGAGCAACGGTATTATGCGCGCATGGCGGGCAGGCACAGCCGACCGCGCCGAATCCACGCGTCATGGTAGGCGGGCAGCCCATCGTGACACAGGCTACCATGTATACCGTTGCAGGCTGCCCATTTACTGTCCCGTCGGGTCCGATGCCATGCGTTACCGCGCAGTGGGTATCTGCAGCGACACGGGTGCGTGCCGGAGGGCAGCCCGTGCTGCTCCAGGACAGTCAGGCGGTCTGTGTGCCAAACGGCACGCCGCTTACTATCGTTGTTACACAGGTTCGAGTGAGGGGGATATGATGCAGATAGACTATCCATTCCGCATAGATGGTCGTGGCAGGACTGCTTGCACAGACCATGATGCGCATATCCGCGACCTCGTGGAGCAGGTGCTCTTCACAGCACCAGGCGAGCGGGTCAACCGCCCTGACTTTGGCAGCGGGCTCATGCAGCTTGTCTTTGCCCCAAACAGCGATGAACTGGCTACCGCCACCCAGTTCCTGGTGCAGGGCGCGCTGCAGCAGTGGCTCGGGGACCTGATTCAGGTGGAGGCTGTGGAGGTTCTGAGTGAAGACTCCGCTCTGAATGTGACCGTGCAGTATATCGTCCGACGAAACCAGCAGCGCCAGGTAGCGCAATTTACAAGAGGAGTTTGAGATGGGACTACAATACCGCTGTTTAAACGAGAAGCGACGCCAGGCAGTACGTAAACATCCCAGTCTAAACGGCATCGACTATCTGGAGGTGCTCGACCGGGATGCGCCGGACAAGGAGACGCGTCAGCGAACGCTGCTGGTGCGCTGTTTAAAACCGGTGCCTCTGGAGCTTGCCGCCACAAACGTGCAGATTCGGGGGGGCGTGCGCGTAACAGAGATCAATGTGCTGTGGGCAGCCCGTGCTTCCGATTCCGAGGTTCTGTTCGGTAGCGGTATCATATCAGAAGATGAGCGCGATTTCTTCCTGAGTCAGCCCAGTCCGGATCACCTGCTGCTGGTGCGTACCGATGCATCAGGGGACTTTTCCACTTATCGTCTCTCTCTCGTCCGATCACCCACAGATCCTGCACCTCCGGACAGCTTTGACCCGGTTCTCTCATGTATTGACTTTTCCTTCAAGATCGAGTGCCCGGGCGATTTTGACTGCATGGTTGAGCCGAGGTGCCCTCCTGAGCGTATTTCGGAGCCGCTCATCGACTATCTGGCAAAGGACTATGCCAGTTTCCGCGGCTTGATGCTGGATCGGCTCTCGGTCATCATGCCTGACTGGGAGGAGCGCAACCCGGCAGATCTGGGAATCGTGCTGGTGGAACTCCTATCTTATGCAGGCGATCACCTCAGTTACTACCAGGACGCTGTTGCAACCGAAGCGTATCTGAATACGGCGAGAAAGCGCATCTCCATACGCCGCCATTCGCGCCTTCTCGACTACCCGATGCACGACGGATGCAACTCCCGTGCGTGGGTATGCTTCGAGGTTGCGAGCAGCGCAGTGCACCTGAAGAGATTGGATGCCGCCACAAAACGCCGCACCCGCCTTTTTACCCGCTGTGTGGAGAATGCGGTAGTGGACTATAGTGATTGGGAGACTGTGGTGGATGCCAACCATCCTCTGGTCTTTGAACCTTTGCACGATGTCAGCCTCTACCCGGCGCACAACCGCATCTTCTTCTATACGTGGGATAACGAGTTGTGCTGTCTGCCAAAAGGCGCGACCAGTGCGACTCTCTGCGATGACCCTGCGGATCGGCTGCTGCTTCGTGCTGGCGATGTGCTGATCCTTGAGGAGCGTGTCGGAGCGACCGGGATAAAAGACGATGCTGATCCTCTCCACAGGCACGCTGTACGCCTGACGCACGTCTATCCCGAGGCAGTGATCGAAGCTGGTACGGGGAATCGTACGCCTGCACCTCTGCAAAGCGATCCCCTGACCGGGCAGGCGATTGTGGAAGTTCTGTGGCATTCGGAGGATGCGCTACCATTTCCGCTCTGTATCTCGACGCGTGTTAAGGGCGGATTGGTAACCGATATGGCTTGTGCCCGCGGAAATGTGGTTCTTGCGGATCACGGGCGAACGATCGAAGATGAACCGATGTTACCAGAGGTGGTCCCTGCTATAGGGCCATACCGTCCGCGTCTATCGCGTACCAACGTCACTTTTTGCACAACGTATGACCCGGACAGATCACAAAATACCTCTGCATCCTCTGTAATGGCGCAGGAACCAGGCGAGGCAATGCCTGCCGTACAGCTGGTATATGACGGTGACCTCTGGTCTGCGCAGCGTGATCTCCTTAGCAGTGACCGATTCGCTCTGGAATTTGTTGTTGAGATGGGGGATGACGGTCAGGCATATCTGCGATTCGGAGATGACGTGCTTGGCAGAAAACCAGGTCCGGGTGCAACCCCGAAGGCTACCTATCGGGTGGGCAGTGGCAGTGCGGGTAACGTTGGCGCCGGCGCGATTGCGCACATTGTTCCGGGAGGAGGTGGCGCAGACGGAATCACCCGCGTGTGGAATCCAATGCCTGCAGAAGGCGGCACCGCTGCCGAGAAGATCACAGAGGCGCGCCTCTACGCACCACAGGCGTTTCGCACACAGGAGCGGGCTGTGACAGAAGCTGACTATGCCAGCGTTGTGCAGCGCCATTCCGAAGTGCAGAAGGCGATTGCGACCATGCGCTGGACCGGTAGCTGGTACACAGTATATATCACAGTCGACCGGAAAGGGGGGCGCGAGGTGGATCTCCGGTTCAAGAAGGAGTTATGTAGTTTTATGGAGCGTTTTCGCATGGCAGGGCACGATATCGAGATAGACACTCCACGCTTTGTACCGCTGGATATCGCTTTTACGGTCTGTGTGGCGCCTGGATTTCTGCGCAGCGCTGTGAAGCAGGCACTCCTCGAGACATTTGGCAGCACCGATCTTCCAGACGGACAGCGTGGCTTCTTCCACCCTGATAATTACACATTCGAGCAGCCCGTATACTTAAGCCAGATGGTGGCGAAAGCGATGCAGGTACCAGGCGTGCTCTGGATAGACACCAGTGAGAAGCCATCCCACCGTTTCAAATGCTGGGGGCAACCTTCACGAGGTGAGCTTGAAGAAGGAATGATCACCTTCGACCGTCTCGAGATTATGCGGCTGGATAACGACCCGAATGCTCCCGAAAACGGCAGAATCGAATTCTTTATGGAGGGCGGACTATGAGCATTTCAGATGATACCAAACTTGACACCTGCGGCTGCTGCGAGGGCATTATGCCGCGTACGCCCCGCTATAACCGCCCAAGAAAGCCTGCGATAGATTACCGGCTTGACACTCACACAATGTTCCTGCGCCGGATGATAACGCGTCTTCATACACAGTCGATACTTGAAGGTAAGAATGCAGGAGACCGTCCTCTCACCGCACTTACAACACGCGCAACAGACGACCCGGCAATCGCAATCATGGATGCATGGGCTGTGGTGGCTGACGTGCTCACGTTCTATCAGGAGCGAATCGCAAACGAATGCTTCCTCGACACCGCTACCGAGCGGCGATCGGCCCTGGAGCTGGCAAGCGCTATCGGATACGAGTTAAAGCCAGGGGTTGCTGCCAGCACGTATCTGGCTTTCACACTGGATGATGCTCCGGGTTCGCCGGGTCATGCCACCATCGGCGAGGGCACCAGGGTCATGAGCATTCCCGGACAGGACGAAGAGCCACAAACATTTGAGACGATCGAGGAGATCGAGGCGCGGGCAGAGTGGAATGCTCTGAAGCCGAGGATGACAGTGCCACAGGAGATCGACCGCGGAACTGACCGAATATATCTCAAAGGGACAGACACCCAGCTCCAGCCAGGTGACGCCATCCTTATCGTGGGCGACCACAGGGTGCAGTGGGCAGGCAGCGAACGCTGGGATTTTCGTATAGTGCAGACAGTCACCAGGTACGATAAAGAGAAATATACGTTAGTTACATGGGAGGAATGCATCGGTCACGATGCGCCGACAATCGAGCCGGCAGACAATCCGAGAGTTTTTGCTTTTCGGAGACGGGCAGCACTCTTCGGCCACAATGCACCTGATTGGCGTGCCATGTCCGAAGAGATCAAGAAAGCCTATGATCCAGAGGGTAAGCAAAGAACTCGGTGGCCGGATTTTGAAATTCAAACAACTGCGAAACGCCTGATCGATCTTGACGCCGTTTATCCCACGATACTGGAGGGTAGTTGGATAGTCCTGACGAAACCCAAATATGTCGAGCTATACAAGGCGTTGAAAGTTGTGGCCGATTCACGCACAGATTTTACACTGACATCCAAGGTTACGCGTATTGAGCTTGACACCAGGGAACATCTAAGCTGGTTTGGACTACGAGACACCGTAGTTTTTGCTCAAAGCGAAGAGCTTGATCTGGCAGATAATCCGCTGGATACACCTGTATTCGGTAACCGGATTGTTATAGACCAAACAGTGGAAAATCCTGAGCAGGAGCATATCCTCGTAGTTAGCGGTGTATTATTACGACGCGTAAAGGTCGCTGAGCGATCCCGCGTGATAAAAGTGGGCAAAGATGAAGTCATCCAAACAGAAGTTGATCTGTTCATCGTTTCCGCTGACGGATCTGAGAAGGTAAAGCTGGAACCGGGAGACGAGTTAGAGATAGTAGAACCGCCTTCTTCGTTCGGTGATGGGCGTATCAGGTGGCACTTGAGAGACGAAAAAGGCTTTGCAGGTTTTGTCACTGCAGATCAAGGCGATTTTATCCCTGCTGATCTGCAAAAGGCTGACGATCTGACCACAACCCAGGAAGATGAGACGGTCAGCGAAGTGATGGTGATCGGCAGAACCGAATCTGACAGTGATTCTACCACGCTAATCTTTACCAGTGAATTGCAAAATATTTACAAGCGCGACACTGTTACCATCAACGCCAACGTTGCCCGTGCCACGCACGGCGAAACAGTATATGAAGTGCTTGGAAGTGGCAGTGCGGCTGAGGCGAACCAGCGTTTTGAATTGAAAAAACCACCACTGACTTATGTCTCCGCATCCACCCCAAGCGGCACTCTGAGCACGCTTACCGTGCGAGCAAACGCTTTGCAGTGGCAGGAAGCGGCTTCGCTGTATGGTCTTGACACGCGCAGCCAGAGTTACATCGTGCGCATAGATGATGATGCCGCGACCAACCTCGTCTTTGGTGATGGTAAAAACGGCGCACGACTGCCGACCGGTGTGGAGAATATAACAGCGGTCTACCGCAGCGGAATCGGGCTTGAGGGAGAAGTTGGTGCAGGAAGCCTGACTCTGCTTATGACCCGTCCGCTTGGTGTCCGCGGTGTTACCAACCCACTTCCGGCTTCAGGCGCAGAATCTCCCGAGAATCTCTCGGATGCACGGCAGAACGCACCTGTTACCGTGCTGACGCTGGACCGGATCGTCTCTCTGCGCGACTTTGAGAACCTTGCGCGTTCCTTTGCAGGCATCGGCAAGGCGCAGGCATCGGCACTCAAGATGGGGCAGAGCCACGTGGTTCATATCACAGTTGCTGCTGCAAACGGCTCAGAGGTTGACAGTGAATCAAAGGAGGATCTGTGCGATGCGATCGATCTTGTGCGTGACCCGATAGAACGGGTCTATATAGACAGTTTCCGGTTGCGCACCTTTACGATTGAGGCGGACATTCTGATAGACGAGCGCCACCTTGCCGACGATGTTCTGGCAGAGGTGAGAGCCACCCTGAAGGACTCATTTTCCTTTGAGAATCGGGATTTCGGTCAGCCCGTAACCGCTGCCGAAGTGCTCTCCATCATGCAGGCAGTGGATGGTGTGGTTGCTGTGGATCTGAACAAACTGGAACCGGATGCTGCGAGCATGGCGGTGCACGAGAGTGTGTCGCCGACCACCATTCTGCCGTCCGGAGATGCGCGGGTGGATGATGGTACTATCCTGCCAGCAGAACTGCTGCTGCTGAACACCGATACGGAAGGGGTTACTCTTACGGAGTTGAAAATATGAACGAACGCGAGCGTCTCTACGACCTTCTGCCAGCAATCTACCGCATTCGTGACGCAGAAGAGGGTGAAGTGCTGCGTGCCCTGTTAGGTGTGATCGAGGAAGAGATGCAGGCACTGGAGCAGGACATAGCCGGACTGTATGAAGACCTCTTCATCGAAACCTGCGACGAGTGGGTAATCCCATACATCGGAGACCTCCTTGGTGTGCATGGTGTGCATCCGCTCTCTGTCCGTGCCGGAAGTCTGCGCAGTTATGTCGCCAATACCCTTGCATACCGAAGGCGAAAAGGGACGGCTGCTGTACTGGAGCAGGTTGCACGCGATATTACCGGCTGGAGTGCACACGCGGTGGAGTTTTTTGAGTTACTCGCCACCTCGCAGCATCTGAATCACCTTCGCCCGCATAACATACGTACACCCGATCTTCGGGACACAAACCAGCTTGAATTATTGAGCGGACCCTTCGAGAGCGCCATGCACACTGCGGATGTGCGCCGAATCGCTACTGCTGGTGGCAGATACAACATCCCAAACATCGCCATCTTCCTCTGGCGGCTGCAGAGTTATCCGCTCTCGCGCGTCAGCGCATGCGAGGTGCCGGGCAAGGGTTATACGTTCGACCCAACCGGAATTGACATCCCGCTCTTCAATCGCCCGCAAACCGAGAGAGAGATCGTTCATCTGGCAGAGGAGATCAATGTGCCCGCGCCTCTGCGACGACGTCCGCTTTATGATGAACTGGAAGCATGCAGGCAGGCGATTACCAACGACAAGACTCCGCAACAGGTCTATTTCGGGCAGCAACCGGTATTTCGTGTCTTTATGGTCATAGACGGGACTCCCGAGGAGATTCCTCCTGAAGAGATCCTGATATGTAACCTCTCGGACTGGCGCATACCCCCTACCGAGATCGATTATCCCGCGCCGACATCAACGGTTTCCCACCCCATCATGGCAGCAGTTGACCCGGTGCTGGGCAGGCTGGTGCTCTCTGCCAGTCTTTTGCCTGATGAAGTACTGGTCAGCCACTCTTATGGCTTCAGTGGAGACGTGGGCGCCGGAGCGTACAACCGGACCGTGTTTACCAGGGATGTGTTAAACCGCACTCCTGACTGGCAGGTCGGAGTGAGTCGGGAAGAGACCGCGGTAGGTAGCGAGAAGATATTTAAAACTCTTTCGGATGCTGTTTCCGAATGGAACGATCAGCCGGATGGCACGGTCGGCGTGATCGTGATTATGGACAGCCGGACATACCGGGATGACCTGACCGGCGAAGATGCCATCCGGATCCCGGAAAGCAGCCAGCTCCTGATCGTAGCTGCTGATTGGCCCGCGATTGAGGATTCTGATTCACTTGTGCCGCGCCGGGTGGTGGGCCAGTTCGCAGCAAGGGACTTGCGCCCGCATCTGCTCGGAAACATGGATGTGTCAGGCACTGCCGGTGCCGGTAGCCATGGTCCCGGTGAACTGGTACTATGCGGCATCTTGATCGAGGATGCGATCACGGTGCAAGAGGGCAACCTTGGCAGCCTTAAGATCGCACACTGCACCCTCGTTCCCGGAAAAGCGAGTATCGAGGTGCCCTACTCTGACGAGGTTTTCCTGCGCAACGATGCATTGAAATTAACTGTCAAAGGGACGATCTGCGGGGGAATTGTACTCTCTGATGCCATACAAAGCCTCTCTGTGACAGATTGTATCATAGATGGGGGAGATGGCGCAGCACTGGACGCGATGGGTGCTGCGGTACGGATCGATCGGAGCACGGTTATAGGCAGCAGCAACATGCGCAGCCTACAAGCCAGTAATTCGATCTTTGAGGATGTTTTGAACGTGGAGCAGAGGCAGATAGGATGCATGCGGTTCTGCGTACTGCCTTATGCTTCGCGTACACCAAGGCGCTTCCGCTGCCAGCCCGACCTTGCTCTCTCCAATCGAGCTCTCCGGCTGAACCTCTCATCCGCGGAGTATCTTTCAGAGCTGGAAGAGAATGCGGTATTGGCTCGTATGCACCCGGTCTTTACCATGCTCAGCTACGGTGAGCCTGCGTATGTGCAACTCGGCTCTGCCTGCGCAGAAGAGATACGTACCGGTGCAGAGGATGGCTCTGAGATGGGAGTCTTTGGTACGTTGCAGCAGCCCCAGCGTGAGGCGAATCTACACGCTGCCCTGGAGGAGTACCTGCGTTTCGGACTTGATGCGGGGGTATTTTATGTTACATAATAATATAACAAGGAGGATATCATGAAAGGTGATTTTACACGATCCACGTTCGATCATGAGAAACATTACAGCAGCGTGCGCATGCAACAAGGGCGTGTGCAACTGGATTCCGACTGGAATGAGCAGATCGATATCCAGAGACACTTACTTAAGCAGAGGACAGAGGATGTGGTCGGGCAGTGTGGTGCACCGATCCACGATGCCGGATTTGCCCTGACCGTCGACGAAGACGGTACTCTGATGATCGGTAGAGGGCACTACCATGTAGAAGGCATACTCTGCGAGAACGAAAGGGAGTGTGAATTCACAGAGCAGGACGATTCTCCCGATATGGAACTGCCGACCGAACCAGCGGATTATCTATTCTATCTGGACGTCTGGCAGCGGCACATCACTGCTGTGGATGATGACGGTATTCGTGAGGTTGCACTCGGCGGACCTGACACAGCGACCCGCACGAAGACCGTCTGGCAGGTCAAGCAGCTCGAACTGGATGAGGCGCTTAATGAAAACCCCTGCATCCAGGAGTTTGGTGCGTGGAATAATTTAACGAGCGCACGCAATGCCCGCCTCAAAGCCGATGCCCCTCCCGAAGAACCTTCCGAGGATCCGTGCATCGTGCCGCCTGGAGCAGGCTATCGCGGACTTGCAAATCACTTATATCGGGTGGAGATACACAAAAGCGGCAAAACAGGTGATGCGACCTTCAAGTGGTCGCGTGAGAACGGCAGTATCGTGCGTGCCATCGAGAAGATCGATACCATCACCGATACCATCACCATCGTCAACCCCGGACAGGATGTGCTGCACGCATTCGCGCCTTACCAATGGGTTGAGATCACTGACGATCTGCACGAACTGACAGAGCATCCGGGAACGCTTGTGCGCTTAAATGAGGTCTCTGACGGAGTTACGCTGACGTTTGATCCGGCAACAGCAATCGGAGATGCCATCAACAACACCAATTTCCCAGAGGAGCACAATCCCAGAGTTCGCCGCTGGGACCAGAGCGTGTCTGGGGAGGTGGAGACCGATACTGAATGGATCGCATTGGAGCATGGATTGAAGGTGTGCTTTGAATCCGGGAATGAGTACCAGAGCGGCGATTACTGGTTGATCCCAGCACGCGCCGCTGAGGGGACTGTCGAATGGCCCAAAGACAGCAGTGACGAACCACTTGCGCTGCCGCGTTTTGGAATTATACACCATCACTGCCCTCTCGCTATTTTCCATTACGATGACGGCGCGGCTGGCGTCTGGAAACGGATCAAGGACTGCCGCAATATCTTTCCACCTATGACAGAGATGGTAACACTGTCTTATGTGAGTGGCGATGGGCAGGAGGCGATGCCTGGCAACGAGTTGCCTGCGCCGCTGGAGGTGAGGGTCAGCATCGGAGAGTGCTCGATAGAAGGCGCGAGAGTGCGGTTCGCCATCACAGGGGGCGGTGGTAGCCTCCAACATGAAGTGGTCATGACAGACTCTGGCGGTCTTGCCAGTTGTAGCTGGAAGCTTGACGAAGAGAACCAGAGCCAGCAGGCAGAGGCAACCCTCCTGGATGTGGTACTGCTGGACAGGGACGGAAATCCGGTGCTTGATGGGGACGAGGAGGTGCATCCCTCGATCAGGTTCAATGCAAACCAGAGCCTTGCAAGCCATGTTGCCTACGACCCGGAGGAGTGCACATATCTACAGGAGAGTGGAGCTGAGACTGTGCAGGCTGCCATCGACGAACTCTGCAACCGCAAGGAAGAGGAGCCAAGCATCCATATTGATAAAGTGCTCAAAGCAGAGGTGAATGAGATGCTCGGTAATTACGCCGAAATCGCGGTTGCTGAACTGGTAGAGGGCTTGCGCATAATATGTGACGAGAAGGTTGATGGTGACACAGTTAGTGGAAAGCCCACCTGTTACGTGACGCTGTACATGCCATTCCCCTTCAATTCCGCGGACAGGGAGATGTGGGGTGATCAGGTGCTCGGATTCCAACCGCTCATCATGGCAGCAGATGTAAGCTCGGATGATGAAGGTGTTAACTGGAATCTAACTGATGCTATAAGCGTATGGCTGCAGGAGAGGCTGTTTAAGAGGCTGAAAGATCTAAAGTATGGTGACCGCGTACTTGCCAGCCTGACGCTGAAGGGCAATTTCATCTGGGCAGATAAAGACCCTTCTCTATATCTGGATGGTGAGGCTTTTGGCGTGGAAGATGGGCATACCGATAGTAATCTGGATCTTCCAAGCGGCAATGGCAGACGCGGCGGCGACTTCGAGATGTGGTTCTGGTTGAGGGGGGAAACTGGTACGGTCGGATATATTGAGTACAACGTATCCAAAGAAAAGGATCTGATCGTGGTGAATGGGTTATGCGAAGACGGTACAAAGAATTGGGAGACACAGAATGGAATTTCCGGCGGCAGATACTATGCCAAAGTTGGAACGCGTGTTGCAGTAAATGGAAATCCAAAGATACTGTCAGAACTCATTCTTGAGCAGACAGCCGATGACCGGCAGACACTTGCAACTGACGAGACATGGGATCTTGGCGGCGGATATTCGCTTGTCGCGAGACAGATCAATCTCGATGATAATAAGGTGTGGCTCGAGCTGCAGAGGAATGGTAATGAACTCGACAATGCGGCTGTCGAGTCGGGCAGAGTTTACACCCGGGTTGCGGAGCATATTGCAGGCGAAACCGATGTGCCCATGTTCGTGACTTATGTGGACGCTATATTTCGTGGTACTGAGTCTAACATAGTGCAGCTATGCTATACCTGGCTGATATCAGACGACGTTGAAACTATTTAAGTGAATATGCGCGTGCCGGAATCGCGAGATGGCAGGTACTGCTGGAACATATATAGGAAAATAGAAAACCGCGAGGTTGTAACCACGTTGCGACACCCGCCTTCAACTCTCTGCGCCCTCTGCGTTCTGCCGACGGCAAAGCTCCCGCATTCCGCGGTGATGAATCACTTGAGTTTCAGACAATATCCGTCCCCTCTGTAGCATCTGCAACCTATACACGATGCCGCGTTTTGCGATCTTTTATGAGATTACCCGCAAACATGATGCAGAGAACTACGATAACGCAAATCCCGACAATCTCTGACACGAAGACATAAGAGAGCGATGGGGTGTAGGAATCGACAGCCATCGTGGCGAAATAATCATACCAGTGCTCGTAGGCGACGGTGCGAGAAGGGAGATCGAATCCATACACCGGGTAGAACAGAACTTTCGGAATTTCCCACATCCGATCCTCGATCAGGTGAAGGAATGTCGCAAAAGAGAGGCAGATCGCATTATCCCGGTTCTTGCCGTGCAGAAAGAGTCCTATCACCGCTAATAGCAACACAAAAAGAAGCGTATGTCCAAGAAGCCGACCATATCCGATAGACGATGCAAATATGATATGCCCGATCGGTTTGTCTATGAGGTCTGGCAGCAGCGCACCTACCAGAACAAACCTCAGATCGATTCTGTCTCTGAGTTCCGGTACCATCATGGCTATGATCACCACGATTCCGAGTGTGCATCCGACATGCCCCATCCCAAACATCGATCATACCTTTCGGCTCATGGGGCATCAATCTATCACAATCACAGACTCATCTTCCAATCCGTCGTGCCAGAGAGCGTATCATCCGCCCGCCATCTACTCGTCGGGCGCGCCCACTTCAATGATCTCCCTGATCGCAGGCAGATCGACATGCCGCTTAACAAGTTCTGCGAACTTCCTGATCCCTTCTTCCCGGTCTACGATCTCAAACGAGATGCCTGCTACCTGAATTCCTTTCTTCCTGTAGAGATATCCGAGCAGCGCGCTTCGCACGTTCTCATTCTCGAACAAGCCGTGTAGATACGTGCCGAAGACGAGCCCGGATTCGTCGATGCATCCGTCATCCCCAAAGACCGGGCTTACGGATACTGTGTCGCCGGTGTGGATCTCGTAACCAGAGACCGCTTCGCCGCGGATGCTCTCGATGATCGGACCGCCAGCGGTTACCGGTTTTGTGACCTGCCGGGTCTGCTTCTCATACTGCTCGAATGTCGTTTCCACATCGAGAAGCCCCATTCCTGAGATCTCAGCAACGCTGTCCTCAAACCCGCGGTCGATAATCGTCCGCCCGAGCATCTGGTATCCGCCGCATATCCCGATGACCGGAACCGACCGCATCTTCGCGATATCGATGATCTGTCTGTCCATTCCATGCTCCCGCATCTCCACAAGGTCGGCGGTCGTGTTCTTCGTCCCCGGGATGATAATCAGGTCAGGATTTCCGAGATCCGAATCAAGCGGGAGGTACCTGACATTTGCAAACGCTTCGAGCGGCTCAAAGTCCGTGAAATTTGAGATGCGGCGGAGGCGTATGACCGCTATATCGATGGGGCGCTCCAGATGTTTCTTATCCGCGATGGATACCGAATCCTCCGAAGGAATCGCAATATCCGCATAAGGCACGACCCCGAAGACTGGCAGTCCTGTTATCTCCTCGAGTTTTCGGATTCCGGGCTTTAAGATCTCGTAATCGCCTCGAAACTTGTTGATGATAAATCCCCTAACGAGGGGTTTGATATCATCCGGAAGCAGTTCAACCGTCCCGTAGAGGCTTGCAAAGACGCCGCCGCGTTCGATGTCGCCTACCAGTATGATCTCCGGTTTTATCGATCTGGCGCATCCGATGTTCACGATATCCCTCTCGTACAGGTTGATCTCAGCCGCGCCTCCCGCGCCCTCGATCACGATCAGGTCGTAGACCTCGCCAAGCCGCGCAAGCGCACCGTTAACGACCCTCGAGACCTCGTTGATAGACTCGTAATAGTCGCCTGCTGCCCGGTCATACGCTGGTCTGCCAAGGATGATCACCTGCGAGAGCCGGTCACCTTTTGGTTTTAGGAGAACCGGGTTCATATCCACGGTTGGCTCAATTCCGGCAGCCCACGCCTGTATCGCCTGCGCAATTCCGATCTCACCACCGTCCTTCGTGATCCATGAGTTAAGACTCATGTTCTGCGCTTTAAAAGGCGCGGTCGGCGCGGTCTTCGAGAAGATGTGGCAGAATGCGGCGGCTAATACGCTCTTTCCGACATGTGATGCGGTTCCAAGGATCATCAGGTGTTTTGCCATCTGGTTACAGTTATTCTGGTGATAACTCATAAAAATAGCCGTGCACATCGTGGACTCCACCTACGAATAATATTTTAACCAGCAGAACGCAAATCTGATTGGCGAGAGGTATGGCAAAGAAAAAGAAGACTCCTGAAGAAGATGTGAATGTGTTCGCGCCGGATGTTGATAAAAATATCAGAAAAGGCAGTGCTGCAATCGCAAAGATCCTGAAGAGCGATCCGGAAGGGAGATATATCCGGGATCTGATCGAGTGCCATCTGAGCGATGTCGGCTACGATACACACGATGACCTCCTGACGGCTCTTGCTCTGGCATTTGACGAAGATGTCGGGCAGACCATAACGTTTCCGCTGTTTGCCAATGATCCGATTATGCTTGTGGAGTACGAGCGGCTGAAGGTTCCTGAGCGGGTCATAACGTTCCTCCGCTACCTTATCGCGCTCTATGGTGCAAAAGCAGAACATGCCACGATGTGCATGAGACATCCGGAGGGGCTTGAGCATACAAGATTTAGCATCAATTGCAACTCGGATGGCGAGGTGGACGAGATTACAATGGGACTTGTCAATGCGAGTGGCGATTCGATCACCATCACAGACGAACCAGAGGGGTATCTGTTCCTGGTCTACCAGATACTTGAGCAGTTGTCGAGCATCGAGCCTGATGGTGCGGATTGTGATACTGAGATCACCGATGCGTTTGAGAAGATAGAGGCGAAACTCGAGAACAAGATCAAGAACCGGATCAAGGAAGTGCATCAGTGAATATGCCGATAGATGAATACCTGCTCTCCGGAAGCATCCTCTGCGGCGAGGACTTTGATGTGGTCGAGGGCTACATCTGCATCAGGGATGGCGTGATCACTGAGATCTGCGAGGAGCCGGGGGGTGTGGATGCGCTGGCGCACGGCATCGTCCTGCCTGCTTTTGTGAATGCGCATACGCATATCGGGGATTCCGTGCTCAAAGATCCTCCGATCACGGATATCGCCAGTCTGGTGCGCCCGCCGGATGGATTGAAGCACCGCGTGCTCCGGGAGACCAGTACACACGATCTCGTGCACGCGATGCGGGCGAGTATCTGCGATATGGTGAAGACTGGTACCTGTGCATTTGCCGATTTCAGGGAGGGGGGGCTTCCCGGCGTGCTTGCGCTGATGCGGGCGATCGATGCCGCCACATCTTCCGGATGCGCTGGCGCTGTGGATGCCGTGATTCTTGGCAGACCCGGTGGGGGCAAAGGTGGTGGCGAGGATGGGGCGGAGGGTGATGGCGTAGATGAGATCGATTCGATCCTTGAACTGGCTGGCGGCATCGGGATCAGCAGCACCAATGATTATGCGGAAGGGTTTGCGGCAGCGATCGCGGCGCGGACGCGGAGGCAGGGAGGAGTCTTTGCGATCCACGCAGGGGAACTTGATTCCACCGATATCAGAGGTGCGCTCGAGTTAGACCCGGATCTCCTGATACATCTCGTGCACGCATCCCGTGATGACCTGTGTAGGGTTGCCGGAGAGAATATTCCGGTTGTGGTCTGCATCCGGTCAAATCTCGTGACACGGGTCGGCATTCCGCCTGTTAAGGAGATGCTTGCTCAGGGGTTGCTGGTTGCTGCCGGCACCGATAATGTGATGTTTAATTCGGTTGATATCTTTTCTGAGATGAAGTTTCTCTCGTCGCTCTGCCAGATCGATGAAAGGCAAGTGCTCAGGATCTGTACTCGTGCAGGTGCGCTTGCGCTCGGTCTTAACTGCGGGGTCATCGAGCCGGGGATGGACGCGAGGGTTACGGTGCTTGACAAGGATTCTTATAATCTTTCTGGTGCAACGAATACCTTGAGAAGCGTTGTAAGGCGTGCTAGGGCAGGGGATGTTATATTCTGTTCTGGCGATGCTGGTGCGGGCACTGGTGCTCGAATGCAATAAGCCGCGGCAAATCAGGATATTGGAGTGACAATGCGAGATACAGGCGACCCGGTCATGCACAGTGTTATTCATTCGCGGGTACGAAGAGAAGGCAGATAAAGCGATCTCTAAAAAGCGGGTACAATATGAAAGTGCCTGCATGCAAGACCGGATACCTGATCAGGGACCGATATAGCCCTCTCCGGTCTGGGCGATCACATTGTTAAGACCAGTAGCATTGAGGATATTCTTCATATCAGCCATCTCTGCGGCGGTCGGTATAGTGAGATCGCGTCTCTTAAATGCCGGGCGATAATCCAGCAGAGATACCTGAACATCCGTGCTCATCTGCGCAATCTCTTTCCCCATCGCCCCGATCTCTTCAGAAGAGGTTAAAGCCTGGTTATACGGAATTCCTATGCCTACAAAGATGTCATGGTTGTCAAGAATGTATTTTACAGCATTCCACGCGGTTTTCAGGTATCTTTCAGCATCCTTTGAGACTGCTGTGATCCTTGTGAACGTATCCAGCGACAGAGCCTTGAGATCGATTCCGATGTCAGTCATACCAGCATCCACGAGTTCATCGATGTAATCGCTGGTGAGCAGAGATCCGTTGGTATCCACATGGATCCTCACACCCTTATCTATCCTTTTCAGATGTTTTATCGACTCAATCAAAAATTTCCTGTTCAAGGTACACTCTCCACCCGAAAAAGCAACCCTCTCCACTTGATACATCCCCTTCATCCGGACAAGCATCTCTGCAGTCGTTTCCGGCGTCATCGCCACGCCGCCTGTGAATGCCATTACATGGTTCTGGCACTGGGGACACCGGTAGTTGCATCCGTGCAGGAAGCAAGCAACCTCGACAGGACGCATGCGACTCTTCAGTGCGTACGGAGTTCCGACACCACCTACCAGATGCGGAGCAAAGCCAGACACCACCCGCATGGGACCGCCTTTCTCCACCGTATCGATCTGCATACCCTCCACTGCCTCGGTCACACATGCGAGCTTCGTCTCGGAATCGATCATCACCGCACATGCGAAGCAGCCCCCGACTCCACACGGAGCAGAAGAGATCGGGAAGCCTGCAAACTCCAGTGCATCGGATACCGTGATCTTCTCTGGAACAAAGTAGATCTCGCGATCGATCAGGATCTCGATCAATCTCTTCCGTTCATGCGGCACCATCTCGATCGCTCCGTACGGACATGCGAGATAGCAGGCTTTGCAGCCGATACAGTCCTCGCTGAAGAGTTCGGTCGGGCAGGAGACAGCGTCCCGGCATATCCCGCAGAATCTGCAGAGGTTCGGGTTTCGTCTGGCGATTTTGTAGATCATGGGGCTAATACCACTACCTTAAGCAGATGCCCCACCTCTGCGCAATTCGTTGCGAGCTTCTTCTCGTGGTTTAGTGAGTAACGGATAGGGTTTACGCCGCCGTTTAACGGCACGTGGTTCACTACGTCTGGATCTATTCCCCGTACGATGATTAGCAATAGCTTCCAGAAGATATCCGTACATAATAGACAAACGCGTTTTAGCAGTGCGCAGAAATGTCTCCTTAAATGCATTTAACTGCT
>PQXF01000041.1 GCA_003194445.1 Candidatus Methanogaster sp. | reverse complement strand
GCTCTCTTCTCTTTGAAATATTGATTGATCGATAGGGGTGACTCTTCCACATCTTTCATAATCTGAAGTATCTTAGATGCCCGGCTCTGTGGATCGTGGGAAGTCACAAATAGATATGCGTGATTATAGTATATAAGTCTTCTCTAATTTAACTTGCCGACTAAATGGAAATTGCCGAAACTCATGTTATAGTGGATGGACAGGTTTCCGGCTCACAGATGGCTTACAAGGTGTTCGTAATTATCTGTGACGTAGAACCCGGGTTCGCTCTATATGCTCCCGGAAAGTTCGGGTAGTGACCCCGCAAGGGTAAACGATGGTATAAGAGGGTAGAGGAATCGATAAGAATCGAATGTTGATCTGTAATGGGTCAAATAGAGGTCCAAAATTTGCCTCAACCAGAAATGGTGCTGACTTACCGAGCGGTGTTTCATTGTATGCATGGAGGCAAATCTGTGAATGTGAATAGTTCAAATACGCCATTAAAAGGCGAGATACTTACAAACATACGACCAAAACTTAATTGGACTGATATCAATTGGGTGAAGGTCGAAGAACATGCTAACAGGCTGCAAATCAGAATTACAATGGCAGTTAAAACGGAAATAAACAGCTGCCCAGGCACTGAAAGGGTTACAAGATGCTTGACTGCGAAGCAGCGCCGAAGGCAGCGGTATGAAGGGAAACTTTCTTGTACCGTTCTGAGACGAGGAGAGGCGGGTAACCGCCTTGTCCTTAGTCGGCGATTAAAAATGCTATAATAACGCTGAATTCCGGTAATAATCCTGAAGAACCAAAGAGCCATTTTTATGCTCTTTTGCCGTATCCGGTACTCTATGTATCCAACCGGATATGCAAATCCTTTTGATGCCGCATCCCGTATTGCCATACATGGTCGAACTCGTAGTATTCGGGCAGGAGGAGATGAAACACTACCTCCGCCTCTTCGCAGAAGCAATTCGACTCGGGCTTCGCTTCAATCTCTTGATCGAGGGGCCCCCGGGTACCGCGAAAACGCTTGCTGTTAACCAGATGGTCTCTTCCCTGAAAAAAGAGGTCGGAGACATCCCGTATGTGCGGGTGACAGGCAGCCAGGATGCCCTTCCAAGCGATCTCATTGGTGACCTTGATATCGGGAAGTACCGGGAAGGCGAGATGGACATCCTTTCAGGACCGCTCTTTAGTGCGCATGGCAGCGATACGCCGGGAATTGTGTATGCCGATGAACTGAACCGTTTTAGCGAGTACACGCTGATCATATTCACAGAGATCATGGCGGAGTGGCAGGTCTCATTTCCAAAGACCCCGATCACCAAACCGCTTCGCGCGAACGTTATCGCAACCATGAACCCTTATGACATCTCAGGCATCACCGAGGTTCCGCAGCACATCCTGGATCGGTTCAACGCAAGGATCGTTGTTAATTATCCTGGTAAGGAGACCGAGCTTAAGATTGCAGCCCAACATACGGAGTATTACTACAAAAAGTTCGCATCTCGCTTGAAATCAATAGTCCACCCACTAGTGAGTGCCACGAGAGCCATGCGGAAGCTTGGAGTCCCACTTGGACCAAGAATATATCTATCGACGCTGGACTTGCTTGCGCTGGAACTGTCCTCGATCGGATCGATCGATAACGACACCGTGATCCAGCATTACGAGAATGCGGTCCGGTCCAGAATCGGGAATCTCGCGGAGGACAAGCAGTCCGAGTTCCTGAGTACGGCATCGATTGCGCTGCGCGGGGAACTTGAAGGGGCAAAGAAATAACAAGTATATATTGTTTTTAACCACAAGATTTATATGTGATAATTACCTATTTGGATGTGGTGATAGCTCATGAAAGATTTATCAGTTAAGGTACTGGACGACGACGATGAGGAATTCGTCGACATATTGATCAAACAAGGTCTGAAACGGAATACTGCCAAAGTGCTTGCATATCTGAAAGGCGTCGATGCCGCGACGTCAAAAGACCTTGAGGTTGGCTCGGACTTAAGGCAGCCAGAAGTCAGTATTGCGATGCGGGAACTGCGCGCACACGACTGGGTCGTCGAAACCGACGAGAAGAAGCCGGGAAAAGGGCGCCCTTACAAAGTGTATTCGCTTAACATCCCCATCGGTGAAATTATACTGAAATTGTCGGCGAAAAAGAAGATGGAGATGGAGGAAGCTATGAAGAACATCGAACGGTTGAAAGCGTTGAGTGCTTAATGCGCTCAACTTTTTTTATATTCGGATATGATCTCTTCTCCCTCTATAAAGACCAGATCATTTTTCATTGCGTATTTTTTCGCATCCTCTTTTGTCAGTGCATACCCGGTCTCTGAATCGAGCATCTCGCAGATGCAGAGCACCGGGTTTATGCCTGCAAGTTCTGCAAGCGCTATCGAGAGTTCGGTCTGTCCCTTACGCTCTTTTAATAGATCTTTTGCACCGCGCAGCACTGCAACGTGACCTGGGGATCGAAACTCGCTCGAAAAATCAACCGCATCTCCGCGTAGCGCGGACTCGACGATCTCGTCCAGTTTGCGGATGGTGAGCGCGCGATCTCGGTCCGGGATGCCTGTGAATGTGTCCCTGTGATTCACCCAGAGTGAAAACGAGGAACGGGTGTCGTAATGCAGGTCTCCTTCGGCGAGATGTGCCAGATCCGGCAGACGCCTGAGAATATCAGCCGCGAACGGAAGCCCTAGACGCTCGGCAGCCGCATCCGGCATCACAGCGCACAAAAGCCCGCCGCCGTAGATGCGCATCTCGGAAATGTCCTGCGGGCGGATCGATCTTGCCGGTATCATAAAGTCGGTCTCGCCTTCGCGGTCCGCGGCGTCGTATAACAGTATCATCTTGTCGTTTCTAATCGCATCGATTGCGTCTTTCATGTTCTGCATAGTACTACCTCCACCTTACTCTCATCATCGACCCGCAGATGCTCCCTGAGGTTCACAGGCGCCATAACCTCGATTATGTTATCGGGATAGTTCTTTCGGTTCGGGATGATGATTGCGCCATACGTGCCATCGATTTTCACGCTAAAACATTTTACAGACCCAAATGTCCGAACTCCGTCCTCAAATCCTCCTATATAAATGTCTTTCATGGCATCCAGCTGTTTTCTCGTAATTACGCTGTGGGGATTAAGTTCGATATTCAATGTTCCGGGATATGGCGTAAATCCGAGTTTCTGCTCAAACTGCTGCAAGTAACCATCGAGCATGGTGTAGTATCTTCCTTCGCCAAGTCCGGTGCACACCACGCCAGCCAGCCTGATCTCATCAACGCCTCCGAATATCTGCTGGTAATCACGATACTCCTTCTGAAGCGCGATCATGCCTGTTTCAGTGATCATAATCTCCTGCCCGTTCGGAAGCATCCTTCTTGCGATCATGTTCTCCTGTTCCAGAAGTTGCAGCTTGCGAGATGCGGTCTGCGGGCTTGTCTCGAGATGCTGTGCAAATTCGGAAGATGATATGGCGATGTTCGATTCGAGGGCGCCTAACAGCGCCAGTTGTTTGAGTGGTTCGATGGGCATGGTATCTTTATCATCCAATTTTGAGATGGTCATCACATATTGGATGTGGGACTTTAAAGGTTGTGGTTACCGTTGTTGTGTTGAGGTTAAATCGGTGCGAAGAAGTTGCGGAGCAGAGTATCATATCGATATCGGCCCTTGTAACCGATCGGGTGGCCCGGAAATGTCCACGGCAGCGAATCGTAACAAAGCTTCATGTGAAAACTCTGAAAGAGATCGAATACTGGTCAGAAAGGGTGGGGGCTTGAGAGATCTATCTTTTTGATGGGGCTGATCGAAGTGGGATTGCACGAGTGGAAGATGCACAAAGCACTCAGTATGTACAGAGACCATCGGGTAACATTATGGAGGGCAGCCGAGATCGCGGGGGTTTCCTTATCAGAACTGTTAGCAGAGTTGCCGAAACAGAAAATAATCTTTCAGTACGACATGGCGGAGAAACTGGGAGTACACCGGGGTGAGACGTATGCAATCTCCTCTGCAATGCACCTGGGCATCAGGGAATTTCTTGCGGATGATAAGATGGCGAGGGTTGCTGCAAGGATGTCGGGGTTGATGAGTATCGGGTGTCTGGGTGTTGTGATGCGGGCGTATGGAACAGAGCTCACCACAAGGGACGATGCAATCGAATCGATACAACGATTGGTTAAAGCCGGGTTGTGGGTCTCTCCGGAGGTGCTGGCTCACGTCTTCGCATCCATGGGGTGGTAGATTGCAAGGCTACTATGATGGAATGATCCGGGTGCAGAGATTATGAGACCGTGACAGTCTAAAACCGGAAATTGGTGAGAGGATGCGGTACCAGGGATGTGACGTCAGAAGTTGATTTGAAACGGCATCAATGTCACAGTTATCGCAACTTGTTGAGTATGTATGATATCCGGAACTATTGAAGTGCACAGAGGAAATTCTAATCACTGAAACAGAAATCTTCTTCCTTTCTGAAGTTTATCTCAAAGTTTCTGGAGATATCCAGTCTGCCAAGCAAGTTCGGCACTTCTGCCAGTGCAAAAGCAACCCTGACCTCAAGTCCCTTTCCATCGATAAACAGCGGTATCTTGTGCACATAAGCTATTATTTCCCCCGCAATCCCACGAAATATCTTTTCCTCTCCTTTTTCCACATTAATTCCCATAATATCCCCTATTCGTTTCGAAAGTACCGTAATATCTGCACCAGAATCTACAATCATGCTGATCTCAAATATAGCCCCCTCGGCATCGTTTAGTCCAACTTTCATAATGGGTCTATAAACAGCACCAAGACTGGAGGATATCTCTTCTGTAAACTCAAAACATCTCTTCAAAGAACCATAGCCTCCTTTCGCGG
This sequence comes from Candidatus Methanogaster sp., assembly GCA_003194445.1. Lineage (GTDB taxonomy): Archaea > Halobacteriota > Methanosarcinia > Methanosarcinales > Methanogasteraceae > Methanogaster_A. The sequence goes on along the minus strand of PQXF01000041.1, from coordinate 16,054 downwards.
AACCTGCCCCAAAAAAACCGTTCTTCGCGGGAATTTCTCTTTTGCTGAGTTATAAACTCTTTTAGCATCCCTCCCATGAGCTACGATAGTATCTTCTATTATAGCGATGTATTCACCCTCGTAGTTAGCCATTATATCTACAAGGTTGGTTCTGAAATACTCAAAAGCGTCTTTCATGATGTTGGAATGGTTGACCAAGTTTAAAGGTTTTTCGACAATGATCGTAACTGCGCTTCCTGTGAAGATCCCAAACGAGATTGAATACTATTGTGGATTTGAGAGGAAGCTGCGATCCAACAGCATAGTGTGTACGGATCAACGGAGTACATGAGTTGAGGTGCGCATTCTGATGTTGCAAAATGGTTAATAATTCTGAAGAGTTATCATATTGTATGGAACAATGCGATGCCTGTTTTGGTTGGTGCACAGTTTCGCTATTAGCTGATTGCATAAGGGGAGTTAAAGTAAATGGATCTTGAAGCGGCTCTGGAAGGTACACTAAACAAATACAAAAAACTAATGAAAGATTTGAGTACGAGAGATATCGAGATAAACATTGATGAATCTACAGTAATGGGAATTGAACGAGATATCGTGCTCATGGCACTCGGATTTCTTCATAAAAAAGGATTTATTTTTTTAATGAAATTACGCCAAACATTTTAAAAATGGGATTAACAGATCGAGGGGGAGAAAAAAATACCTAAATCCGCCAAATGATGGGATTGATGAATTAAAAGGTGATCACATGAACGCGATACCAAAGATCGCTCCGATCCTCCGAATAACACCGGAAGAACTGGAGAGAGAAAGCCTCAAAACATATCTGCACATCAGACTGAAACACTGCGAGTCTGAGCTCTACAATCTCGCTAGGAAATACGGGGTTTCATCGATCGAAGACTTTGAAGAAGGGTATAAAAGGGGAACTATAGCGGAAGAAAGAACATGGGAGGATTTCTTCAGGCTGGATCACCTTGAAGCGGAAAGAGAATCGATAAGAGGGGAATTAGAGGATATCCAGTGAATACAACATCTGCGACAGTTCGATCAGAGAGTTTCTCAAGCTTTGTACAGCAGCTCATCAACGAATAAAGTGAGATGAAAATCATCGCCAACCACCCCTGCACCAAATGCAACAACCCCGCAGTCGTATTCCAGCCGTACTCAGGAATGCATCTATGCGAACAGCACCTGATCGATGACGTCACGCGCAAGGTCAAGCGGGACCTCCGCAAGTACGACCTCCAGCCGGGCACGGTCGCGGTCGCATTAAGCGGCGGAAAGGACAGCTCCGCGCTCCTCCACCTCCTGCACAGGACATTCGCGCCGAGCCGAAAGATAAAAATCATCGCAATCACAATCGACGAAGGCATCAGCGGCTACCGCGAAAAAACGATAGAAAACGCGAAGAACCTCGCATCCGACCTCGAAATTCCGCACACCATCGTCTCATTCGAGGACGCATTCGGAAGAACGCTTGACGATCTCATGAAAGAGAGCGACCGCCCGCCATGCTCGGTCTGCGGCGCGCTCCGCAAGAACCTGCTTAATAGAACCGCGAAGCAACTCGGAGCCAGCCATCTCGCGATCGGGCACAACCTCGATGACGAGGCGCAGACGATCCTCATCAATCACCTGCGCGGCGATATCGGGCGGCTTGTCAGGTTGTCGCATGTGGGCGGGAGGGTGCAGCCAGGTCTCGTGCCGCGCATCAAGCCCTTGCGGCACGTTCCAGAAGGCGAGGTTGTGGCGTATGCGGGCGCAGCCGGGCTTTCTGTCTGCCCGAAGGCGTGCCCGTACATGAATGAAGCGTACCGGCTCGGGGTGCGGATATTCTTACGCGAGTTTGAGGACCTGCACCCTGGCACCAGGCACGGGATCGTGCGCGGGTTTGACCGGATGATCGGCGCGCTTGGTGATGCCTATCCGCCAGCATCGCTTGTGCCGTGCAGGGTCTGCGGCGAGCCGTGTACGGACGGGCTCTGTCAGGCATGCAAGATGCTTGGCAGGAATGGCTGATATCATCGCTTGAGTATCAGAAAAGGTTTTTATAACCGTGAACGGATCGTTAATATAGTGAAACCATGAAGATGGGGGTCATAATCTATTCGGGTGATTCGGAGACTGTCTGGAACGCTTTTCGGTTCGGAAGTTTCGCACTGGCAGAGGGTGACTCTGTAAAGGTGTTCCTGCTTGGAAAAGGCGTGGAGTGCGAGTCCCTGGACACGAGCAAGTTTGTGGTGACAGAACAGATGAGAACGTTTCCGGATGCGGGTGGCGAGATATTTGCCTGCGGCAGCTGTCTTAAAATCCGCCAATCGGAGGGCTCGGAGGTGTGCCCGTTATCAACGATGCGAGACCTGTATGATATCGTTACAGAGAGCGATAAAACCGTTACGTTTTGAGGTACAAATGCAGGCTCTCTGGTAATTCGCGAGTGCATGCACTTTTCCACCCTTCAGGAGGATCTGGTTATGGCAAGGAAGATTAGAGCACATAGGATCATAGAGAGTTGTTATTTTCGTCTTTCACTTCCTCTGTGTCACTCTATGTCCTCTGTGGTTTTCCAAAACCTTATTTCTAAAATATCAAAAAGTCTCCGGGGTTTCAGTCACTGCAACGCGAGGTACCAGAGACCTAAACGATATGTCCACCAACAGTTCTTGCGCCGCGCAGATTGCCCGGTAGGGCTGGCAAACATCGATAACTTTTAAATAAGATAACTCCAATGAAAAGGTCATAAAGGTCGATAACCTTTGATTATGATACGATAAAGGAGGCTAAATATGGCAGAACATATAGCAGAGTATTACAGTGGTTTGTCTATAGACAACACCCTGACCTTCCAAGTTGCGCTTGTTATTGGTTTTCTGGCAGTCATTATCGCTGCTGCCGGTATCCTGTTTCAGATGAAGAAATGGGGATACGGATCGGCAGGCTATGGAAAAGCGGGCCAGGGGGGCAGTATCGGGGCGTTCCTGAAGCTGTTTCTGTCACAGACATTCGACAAGAAACATGAGCAGAGTGTGCTCACGACTCTCGTGATGGATATCCTGCTCCAGCGGCGCATCCTGAAGCGCAGCGTCACCAGATGGGTCATGCATATGACAATCTTCTGGGGATGGATCATGCTGTTCCTCTTCTCGATGGGGATCTTTGTGGTGGAACTTCTCAGTAAGGCAGGCATATATCATGCCAAAGTACATCCACTCGTCGAGAACTTCCCGTTGATCGTGACGCTGAACACGGTATTCGGATATGTATTGTTGATTGGTGTGCTGATTGCAATCGCAAGACGGCTCTTCATCAAAGAGGTTCGAGAAGGAACCACGTTCTATGATGCGTTCTTGATCTACGGACTCTTCGTAATCGTGATAACAGGCTTTATTTCAGAGGGCATCAGGTATCATGGCACCGAATATGCCACCGCGCTCACTAATTTCTGGAGTCTTGGAATCAGCAACACCGCATCACCCCCGGCAGCGCTCTTCCACGTGGTGATCTCGCTTCTCTTCTGCGTTGCGATGATACCGTTTACCAAGTACATCCACATCATCGCGACACCGCTCTCGATCCTCTCTCACGGTGGTGGTGAATAATGGCACGAAAGGAACCATCGCTTACGACCGAGCGATTCACGACGTCGCAGCTTCTTGAGATCGACGCGTGTACACGATGCGGCGAGTGTCTGAACTGGTGTCCTGTCTACGAGGAGATTAAGGAGGAGACATTCACTCCTGAAGGTAGAGAGGGCATGAACGATGTACAGAAGATGGACTTTGCGCCGAAGAACAAACTCACCGGTATGAGGGAGATGCTCAATAAGGGCTATGGCTTGCGCGCAAAGCTCTTCGGTCCGAGGCAGATTCCGGAGGACGATGTCCTCAAGCTGAAGGACGAGATCTATCATTGCACGACATGTGGTATCTGTGGTACGGTCTGTGAGGCATCCCTAAATACCGTCGAGATCTGGGAGTCGTTTCGCAGGAATGCAGTGATTAACAAGCGCGGACCGTATGGTAAGCAGACCGGTTTTGTGGATCTTTTAGCATCCCATAACGTCTTCGCTGCTGACCAGGAGGACCGTCTCTGCTGGGTTCCTGAGGATATCGAGATCAAGGACAAGGCTGATGTTGCATACTTCACAGGATGTACAGCAGCATATCGGATGCAGCGGGTCGGTGTTGCAACGACAAGGGTTCTGCAGGCACTGGACATCCCGTTCACGATGTTAGGGCCCGAGGAATGGTGCTGTGTCTCGGTTCTTATAAGGACCGGGCAGCTTGAGCTTGCAGAGGAGTTTGTGAACCACAATGTGAATGCGATGGTTGACAAGGGTGTCAAGACTGTGATCTACGCGTGCGCGGGCTGCCACAGGACGAGTATCATCGACTGGCCCAAGTTCTATGAGGGTGGGGATCTCCCGTTCGAGATTCTTGCGTTGAGTGAGTACATGGACCGATTGCTGAACGATGGCACGCTTCAGGAGAGCGACTTTGACTGGAAGAACCCGCTGAAACAGCGAGTAACATTCCACGATTCCTGCCACACGGGAAGGCATGTCGGAGTCTTTGATGAGCCAAGAAGGATTTACAAGATGGTTCCGGGAATGGACTTCGTCGAGATGGCGCGAACGCGGGAACTGCAGCGTTGCTGTGGTGCAGGCGGCGGAATCAAGGCAGGCGTCTCCGATCTTGCGCTCAAGATGGCTCAGAAGAGGGTTGCGGATGCTGATCTTGTCAATGCCGACATCATCACAAGCACATGCCCGTTCTGCAGACGTAACATCATGGACGGCATGAACGCGATGGACACGAATCTAATCTTCAAGGATCAGCAGGAGATTCTTGCGGAAGCGATGGGACTCGATCTCACACTACCTGACAATCCGTACATAGACAAACAGATGTAGATGCAATGGTTGATTTATTCAACCATTTCTATTTTTATTTCCATTGCGACATTGGGAAATAGACTTAAGTGTTATGGGCTAATTTATAATCGAGGGATCGCTTAATGGTAAAATTTCAATTCCTGTTACCGGTTGATGGCTCTGAGCAGTCCAGAGTAGCAGTCAAACATGCCATACGGATGGCAGAGATGTACAACGCAGAGATTTCACCGATTCATGTGGTGGATACGAGAGCAAACAAGGATCCGGAGGAGATCGAGGAAGATACCGCGGTCGGACAGGTGCTGGTCGATGATGTGCAGGACCAGTGTAAGAGTCACGGGATCGGGGTACTCGAAGCAAGGGTGCTTACGGGATCACCATACAACGAGATCATCAAGGAACAGAAGAGGATCGATGCCAGCGTGATCATTCTTGGTGCGTGTGGTGCGGAACGCACCGAGGGTGAGACGATAGGCAGCACCGCTGAGCGCGTGCTTCGCGGTGCACAGTGTCATGTGCTGCTGGTGCGGGACAAACTCGATAACGATCGGTTCTACAGGAGTGTCATGATCCCGTCCGACGGTTCGATCGATGCCGGATATGCTGCGACATTCGCTGCAAGCGTCGCGCACAGGTATCATGCCGATCTGATGGCGTGTTCCATAATACGCACAGGCAGCAGGAAGGATATGCTGGAGGCAGGGAGAACCACCGATGATGTGGTCGCACTCGGCAAATCAAAAGAGATCGAGACAAAGACCCTGATATGGGAAGGGAAACCCGCGGTCGAGATATTAAAAGCGGTCGGTGCCAAGAACATCGATCTTGTGGTGATCGGCTATACCGGAAAGGGAAGAGTCTCCCGGTGGATGCTCGGGAGCGTATCCGAGAAAGTTGCACGAACATCGCCGTGTTCGGTCTTTGTTGTGAAGAGTACCCGTGTTGAGCGGGTGTATACAGTCAAAGAGGATTAAATGGCACGATTTCAGTATCTGGTACCGGTTGACGGTTCGGTTCAGTCAGACGCCGCGGTGGTACATGCAGCACGGTTTACCGAGATATACGGCGCAGAATTGACAATCGTCAATGTGGCGGACTCAAGCATGTACAAGGACCCGGATGTTATCGAGCGTATGAAAGCGACCGGAGACCTGTACCTCAACCGGGCAAGAGAGACTGCGGAAGAGTATGGCGCGGACGTAAAATCGACAAAGGTGCTGGTCGGGTATCCGTTCGATGAGATCATTAACGAAGCAACCGAGATCGATGCCAGCGTGATCTTCATGGGCGCGACCGGACTATCACATTCGGGACACATTGGTGCGGTCGCAAGCCGCGTACTGCGCGGTGCTGAGTGCCATGTCATGCTGGTGCGGGGCGACATACCAGAGACCGGATACAAAAACATTCTCATCCCCACAGATGGCTCAAAGGATGCCGAGTATGCGGCACAATCAGGTCTTAGCATCGCAAAGAGGTTTCACGCAAAGGTCGCTGCGTGTAATATCGTTGATACAAGCCACATCATCGAGACCCGGGTGGTTACTGCTGCCGGTGTTGGCGCGGGCAGGCATTATGGCGATATCATAAAACTCCCGGAGTCGGCTATAAAAAAAATGCGGCAGCGCATGCTTGACGACTCTGCAAAGATTGCGGAGCGGGTAAAAGAGATCGCGGAATCGAAAGGGGTGGATGCGAAGATCGTCATGCGTGACGGAAAACCTGCGCCTGAAATCTTAAAGATTGTGCGCGACGAGGAGATCGACCTGGTGGTGATCGGCTATACCGGAAAGAAGACGATCTCAAAGTTATTGATCGGGAGCATCTCTGAGAAGGTCGTAGCTACTGCACCATGCTCGGTCATCATCGTCCGTGGCAGCAGGATCGAGCGGGTAATTCCTGTGCATGAATAGGGCCGGAATTTCCGTCTTAAAGGTGGATACCGTGGGGGTTACTGGTTAACCATGGCGTCAGACGGTGTATCGGAACTCATCGAACATAAATGGACGATAGCGACCATAGCAGGAATTTCGATCATTTTTTTGGCGATTGTTTACACTGTGCTGCCGCTTGTCGATGGTATTGTACTCGGTGTGGTCTTTGCGTACGTTGGTCGTCCAATCAATAGTAAATTATTAAAATACACGAGATTTGCCCCATTCATCGCAACGGCATGTATTATCACCCCGATCTTATTCATACTCGGCATGGGTGCGCTTGAAATCATAAACCAGATTACCTGGGTGGTTGACCATCATTCAGAGATCATGACCTCGTTCATAGCCACGATCGAGGGGATGGACCTCCCGGAATTCATATATACTGGGGAAGATACTTCGCAGATGATCGAGAACCTTACAAACTCTGCGATCGAGATACTTGGACAGATCCCGGCATTAGAGTACGCAGAGAAGAGCCTATTACTTATCATCAATTTCATAGTCTCGGTCTTCGTCTGTTTCTTTCTGCTGATGGATGGGGATCGGTTTGTGGCGCTTATCCGGGATCTGGTTCCACAACCAAATAATGGGATCGTCGATGCATTCATCGAACACGCGGACCAGACACTTTCAGGGCTATTCATAGGTAATCTGTATGTCGCAATCTTTGCCAGCGTGATCTCGGTATTCGTATTCTACTTCTTTGGGGTTCCGCATATCCCTGCTATGGCGTCGCTGATCTTCCTTGCTTCACTGATCCCGATATTTGCCGGCTGGATGATCCTTGGTCCGATCGCTGTCGGCAGATACTTCGAGTACGGACTCTGGGATGCCGTCATCTTCTATGCCATAGCCGCTACTGTGATCTATGGCCCGACCGAACTGGTGCTCCGCCCCTACATCGTTGGCGTGAAATCGTACACCCACCCACTCCTGATGCTGCTGATGTTCCTCGGCGGCGCGCTCGTCGCTGGTATCGCAGGTTTTTTCATAGCACCGGCGTTGATGGGGCTTCTCATCGCTGCATACCGGACTTACGAGGATCGGATACACGGAAGGATCGAGACTCCGGACATACCGCAACAGTAAATTATACATCTTCTGACCGGAGTTTATAAGATATCGCAAAAACGAGCCGTCCGACTACGAAAGTTATAGGGTCTAACAAAATTTTAATTCATAAGGGGATATGCCCCAAGTCGCAGTCCGAAAAAAACCTCATCGGTCTCTCCGTTGTCTCTCCGTTCATGTCATCGATCACAAACTCCACACTTATCTCATCATATAAACCAATCCGAGCCTCGTCTGATCCCGATGGCCCACCAACCACCCCATCGACAAACCCGGTTCCTCGACGGCGATCTCGTCCGCGGCACATATCCACAGCACGAACTGGCCGAAAGGAGGTGCAGCTATCAAGCTCCACTCGATATGGTCACCACAGATTTTTCTAATCTGCTATTCGGAAAGATTGCATACCTCATTCCTCGTTCCACCTCCTTCGAATGCATATTCTCTTCCATTACCACATCTCCAGCAATAGGGTTTTTAAGTTCCGGAGCAATAATCAAACCGATGGACAAGGATGATCTAAAAAACATCGTCATCGCGGTGGTATCTGTGCTTGTGGTTCTTCTAATAGCAGGCGCATTATTTTTAAAGGGTGATTCCGATGTAGCGCTATTGTTTGCGATTATCGGCGTGCCAATCATCGTCGCCGTCGCATCAGCGTGGTATATCAAATCAGTGAAGCAGCGGCGGCTCGAGGATCCTGCGTCGCGGGTGAAGGAGCGCGAACTGCGCGGCATCTGCACGAACATGATCCAACTGCGAAGCCGGATGCATGATATTGAGGGCGCGCACTCGATCACCATCGCTGAGAGTATAACCGACATAGACTCGATCGAACGCGCGATACAGAATAGCGGCGGACACATTGATCCTGATAATGGGTCGGTCGATTGCGACCAGGACGCGATCAAGGGCGTGACATTGTTTGCGATCAGGAATATCGCGCATGACCTTGGCCGGACAGAGCAGCAATTCATCGACCGATTGTATGATGCAGCGATCAAATATGCGGAGAACTCCCGCGCAAAATTAGGTACGCTCAACAACGCTGGATACGATCTTGGAGCTTACATCTCCGAACTCGACTCTGTTACATGCCCGGATAAGGACATCGGTGATATTGTGGGTTACCTGGATAGTATGAAGGCGATCACCGAAGATGCGCTGCACGGGTGTGTGGATGATGCAAAGAAACTTGCAGCGTACCACACAGGCGAAGTTTCTGCCGATCAGGTGGAGGATGCGCTGCAGGCGCGCGATTACGGCGGGGCTGTAACCAGACTCGAAGAGGATATTACCACACTCAAGACCGCGACAAAGGAGGAGTTCCGGACATACCGGGCAACACTTATCAGCGCCCTTGATACTGCTGTCGGGTCGGTTGAGGATGAGAAATTTAAGGAGTTTAAGGAAGATGTACTCGGCACGTCGAGCCCTGAGAAACTCGTGAGATTAAATGAGATCGGGGATGCGTTCACGAAACGCTGCCAGACCATCATCGACCAGATGCATTACGAACTATCGAGTACCGAAGACAGTATAAAGGAGTTTATACCGCCTGATTATTTCTGGAGCGCAAGCGAACTGGCTGAAAAGGATTATACGCTGGATGCCAGCAGTGTGGGTGATGCTGCCGGGTTGTTTGCGGCAATGGTAAGCGAACTACGTCCTGCTCTCGAAAGGAATCGCGAATCATACAAAATATTAAACAGTTACCACCGGACGGTCGAACGCCAGATACAGAGGAAACTGGCTGCCAATGATACGGTTTCAGGAGATGATCTGAAGGTCGGACACCCTGATAAGTTCCTGCGGCTCTATGACTATTACCACCCGGATGCATCGTGTACCGACGGGACGCTCCGCCTTGCAGAGGGCGCGAAGGTTGTTGAGAATCCGCTGACGATTCATGTCACTGACGAGGATGGAAACGGGATCGGAGGCGCGAGCGTAACGCTGATGCGTGGAGTGGGGATCAGCATCACCCTTGAGCACCTAACTGGAGCAGACGGATCTGTTACGATCGAAAATCCCGGCGAGGGGAAGTATCAATTGACCGTGGATGCCGCGCAGTACCGGAAACACGAGGGAACGGCTGCGCTTCCGGCAGATAACATCGACATCATACTTAAGCGAAAAGGAATCGAGGATTATCTCTGCCGCGGGAAGGCAAAATCGGTTAAGGACAATCTACACCGTTACGCAACGGATGTTTTAAAAGAACTGGATAGAAACGGGATCGTGTCGTCCGAGTTTGATATGTACATCAACAAGGATTATCGTGCATGTCTGCTATACATACTCGCAGAGGAGTACCCGAATCTCAGGTTTGTCTCGCATTCGCACACGTCTAAGTATCCTGTGCTGTACGACGAAGAGAAGATGGTCGCGAGATTGATCGACGCGGCAAAAGCGATGGATAAGGAGTCGTACACCATATCTGACTTTGATATTCCGCTCATGGAAGAGGAGATCCGCCATCTGGTAGAGATCGCAAGTGAGCGCGGCGTTCACATCACTGTGGAGCAAGATGACACTGCTTGACCGTGCACAACGCCGCGAGATCACCCGCGAGATCAGAGGGGCGGCAGAGGCAGAGGGGATTGATGCTGAGAAACTGCGGCGCCTCGTTTCCGCAGGGCGTGTGGTGATTCCGAAGAACGTCGCCTCAAATACACTCCCCACCCCTGTCGGGGAATCTGTGCGCACCAAGATCAATGCTAACATAGGAACATCTGCCGATTACCAGAGCGTAAGTGAGGAGATCGAGAAAGCCAGTGTCGCGATCCGGCATGGGGCAGACACTGTGATGGATCTCTCGACAGGAGGCGATCTACAGGAGATGCTCGGGAAAGTTCTTGATGCATCTAACGTTCCTGTCGGCACGGTTCCGATCTACCATGCAGCCTGCAGGCGAAAAAGTGAGATGACTGCTGACGATCTATTTAACGCGGTCAGGAGACATGCAGAAAGCGGTGTTGACTTCATGACGATCCACGCAGGCGTAAACAGAGAGATACTCAAACATCTCACAGCAGGCAACCGGATACTGGATGTGGTGAGCCGCGGAGGTGCGCTCACCGTCGCATGGATGCTTACCAACGAGGATGAGAACCCGTTCTATTCCGAGTTTAATTACCTGCTCGAGATCGCACGCGAGTACGATGTTACGATCAGTCTCGGCGATGGCATGCGCCCGGGATGCATCGCTGACGCCAATGACGATGCGATGTTCCAGGAGGCGATCACGCTTGGCAGACTGGTCAAGCAGACGAGGGCGGCAGGCGTCCAGTGCATGGTTGAGGGTCCTGGGCATGTTCCTGTAGATGGCATCGGATACGGCGTGCGCACCATCAAGCATCTCTGTGATGGCGCACCCCTGTACCTGTTAGGCCCGGTCGTGACCGATCTTGCGCCGGGCTACGACCACATCACAGGCGCGATCGGCGGCGCAATCGCGGGCATGTACGGGGCAGACTTTCTCTGCATGGTGACGCCGGCTGAGCATCTTGCACTCCCGACGATCGAGGACATCAGGGAGGGCACGATCGTCACAAAGATCGCGGCACATGCAATCGACCTCGCAAAGTTAGGCATCCGAGAACGTGCGCTTTCGATGGATAAGAAGATGGCAGTCGCACGCAAGAATCTTGACTGGGACGCCCAGTTCGAATGTGCGATCGATGGAGCGCGTGCAAGATCGATACACGAGACTCGGGTCAGCAGCGGTGACGCCTGCTCGATGTGCGGGGAACTCTGCGCGATCAAGGTTGCAAAAGATGCGCTTCTAAAACAGAGCAGGTGATGGCAGAGTTTTGGTTGCTTGGGCGGTCGCAAGATTTAAGACGAAGTGCAACGGAGTTATCCTCAGTATTATACTCGAGTATATCAAGGAGGATGAATGAAAGGAAAGAATATGATATTGCTCTCGGTTGCAGTACTTGCGATTGGGCTATTCGTACTGCCGCAGACGGTGGCAATGTTTGCTGGACAACATACATGGTTCAGCGTGAGAACAAGCGAATCTCAGTATGAATTGTGTGAGAAGTGTCATGTGAACGAGGTCGCAGAGTGGAGGGCAAATACTGGCGCACACGCTACGTATAACGACGGTCGCCCAGGTTGTTTCTGCCACCAGATCAATGAGTCCGCGCTTCAAGAGTTCGGTTTGACAAGGGCTATGGCACCTGGTGCGTATGGCAAGAACTTTGAGCACTGGAACAGCACAGGCAATGTCACCGGATCGGGAACAGGCTGGTACTGGCGATCGAATAACACACCACATGCTGCAGTGATCATTGATTGTGTGGACTGCCACTACACCGAGATGGAGCAGATCAATAATCCGGATTCTGCTCACTACGCGTTCTGGAACCAGACCAAGAATGCTGAAAACACCGACAACAACACCGTGTGCATGGCGTGTCACACACATACACACCTGAACATCACGTGGGTACGGCTCTCAGGTATAAATATCGTGGCTAACCACACCGATGCAACAGCGCCTCCATATGATGCGTGGGATATAAATGTCACGATCAATGAGACGTTAGACTACAATACCACCACCACCAATTAGGTGATTGACCCACACCCCCGGGTCAATCCTCTTTTCTTTTTTTAACGTCACCGATTACCGCTGCCGCCTTGCAAACCTCTTCGATGCCACACATAGCAGCACAGCCCCTGCCGCCATCCACGCGCCGCATCCCGGACTCGGATTCGGGTCAGGCACATCCTGCGACGTGGCTGCGGCATTGGATTCGGGTGCATTCGGCACTGGTGTCATGCCGAGTGACGGCGCAGGCTCTGGCAGATCAGGATCGCGGCACTGGCGCACGTAGAAGAAGACGAGATCTTTCTGCGACCCGACATATATATGGTCGATAGTCATATTGAATATTTCGCAATCTTCCGGATAAACAAGGCAATCTTCTGCTTTAAATATCCCGTAACTGACAGGTGTCCCATTTTGCAGCAATTCGATCCATGCGCTCTCTCCGCCCGCACCAACGCCCTTGATAATAACCGAATACCCCTGATAGAACGCGCGCTGCTCACCGTTTGCAAGCGCATAACCCTCACCATCGATCAGTATCTGCGTCTCGTTGCTGCCACCGGCAGTAGTATTCAGGCAATCCGCAGGATAAGCAAGCAGGATCAGTGAGAATAGAAGCAGGATCCGGCTAACCTGTGACATCCGCCCCATTCCCATACCCCTCCCAGAAGATCGCGATCAGTTCATTCATGCAGGCGACTGCAACCGGCGTCCCGCCTCTGGTTCCGGTGCATGTGATCGATGAGACCTCCATGCTGTGCAGCAGATCCTTCGATTCGGAAGCGTTCACAAAGCCGACCGGAGTCCCCACAACGAGTGCGGGGCTGATGCCGCTTTCTATCAACTCACAGACCAGGAGCGTGGCTGACGGCGCATTCCCGATCACCACTATCGCACCGTCCAGATCGTGCCCCAGTGCCTTAAATCCTGCCGATGTCCTGGTGATGCCATACTCAGCAACAAGTTTCTCGCCAGCAGCGAGATCGAGCACACAGGTTACCGGACAGTCGTGCCCCACCTTCGTGATGCCCACAGAGACCATCCTGATATCGGTGTAAATGTTCCTGTTCTGCCTGATAGCATCGAGTCCTGCGCGAACAGGATCGTTCTTGAATTGAAGCAGACCTGCGAATTCGGGATCGCCGGTTGCGATCACACATCGCTGCCGTATCCGGTCCTCGTATCCGAAATCGCCAACGATCTCTCTTGCTATGCTGCGGCTCTTCGATGATATCTCCCTTGCTTCAGGGGTGCGTGCTCCAAGATCAGACGTTTCAGGCATGTTTACTTATTTTGGAGTTTAAGTCCCATAATATCTCCCTTGATGCATGACGTCTCGCATCCCGCTTCCAACAGGACTCACAAGTAATAATATACCGGGAGCGTTACACCGGTATCAATAAGAGATACTGCATTTTATAGCAAGATCGCTCACGAACACTTATGAAACCGGTGTTAGATTTAAGTATGATTACGGTTGCCCACTAACCACATGAAACCCACGCGGTCCATAAGGCAGTCTTGCAATATCCTCGTTGGTACGGCTACTGATGAACTTAATTTTGAGCGCAGCGGTAAGATGGACGACATGAAATCGGCTCTCTGGTAATTCGAGTTGCACATATCTGTACTGTATCACACTACAAAACAAAACCGCTATCAGTCGCTTCAATAGGTGGTAAATCCGAAGAAGTTAAGAGTCGATCTGAAAAATTGTGGATTGGGCGAAGGAAAAGCTTTTTATACAAGGTTACAATGTAACCATCTATGAAACGGGAAAATGTGCTATTAGTCCGAGTAGATGATCATGTTTATGATAGAGTGGAAGAAATAGTAGCTGATTCAAGAGATTTAGGTATGACGAAGTCAGAATGCATATATACAATACTTAAAGTGTTTTTTGGAGTAAACAAACCTCCAAAAGACTTTGAAAAGATCAGAGAACTTGCTATAAAAATGAGGAAGGGTTTGTTCTGACTTTTGTACGAAGTGGTTATTTGGATGGTTACACTGTAACCAATCAAAAAATGCTTCCGATTTTTCCAGATGGGTTATAAGTTCACTTCAACTCAAGATACCAGAGAGCCATGAAATCACCATATACAGGCTCTGGACTTAAGTCCGGGGTTTAGTGACTTCGTAGATAGCGAGTGCATGCCCGAGGTCAGGTTGGCTGTATGATCGATAGGGTTTTATGGGGTGGGTTGATAAATCAGTATATAAAAAAGGATGAAGAGATGTATGATATGATTGATATGCTTTCAGAAGAATATATCGATGGATCATGTTCAGATACAACATTTAATAAGCAGGATATGCGAAATGAGTCCGCATATCAAACGATAGCTGACATATTTATTAAAGTTTATAGGGGAGATTTCTATTTTAGACTATGAAAGGCTTAGTTTAGCTGTGGCTGAAATGCTTGATATCGGCTATACTCATGAATGGATTAGATATTTAATGGACATCTTCGGGGTACCCAAGCAATTTCCAAGACCTAAAGAGGGGAGCAAATACATCTTCTGTAAAGAACTATTCGCAGAACTTCGTAAAGATGAATCTACAAAAGAGATTATTGTTGAAATTGCTATGTATATAGTAGAATCAGAACGTTTTGATCGTAACTTGCAGCGAGATGGCCTAAAACATCTTCCAGTTTTTAAAAATATTATTAAGAAAGCAGGATTCAAAGCTCCTGAAGACATAAGGCAAGCCACAATAAATAGCTTACCCGAATGCAGGCTCGATGGTGACATCCCACTTTGGCAAATTTCCTGATCTTTCAATTCTCTCTTCGCAGATTTTCATTGCCTCTTTTGTCAATTTCACTCCGTTCTGGTAAACTTTATCGATGAGATGAACTGCAGGATGTACACTGTTCCACGTCATGGTTTCAGCCCATTTGATAGCTTTATTGACTGAAGACAAGAGTGTGCCGTTCCAATGCATCTCTAAAACCCCCCAACATCGTTCAACAGGGTTGTATTTGCTGTGATAAGGAGGATAATAAGCCAGCTGGATCTTCAATCCCGTGTTATCAGCAAATTCGATCATTCTTTTGATAAATTGTGTTCTACGGCTACTTACATGCGGCCCATTGTCCAGATTTATGACCAACTTTCGAATATCCGCATGCCGTTCTTTATTTTCTTCCCACCACAGTTCCAAGCAATCCACAACAAAGTCGCTGGTCTCCATCGAGGTGCTGAATACGATGGATAGATGATCCGTTGTTGGTTCAAATATACCAAAAGGAACCATTTTTATATCAGGATTCATATCATGATCTAAAGCCTCTTCTGGTTCTCCAACTCTCGGATTTTCCATCCTCTCTGAAAACTCTCCGATGTTCACTTTAGCTTTAGCGTCAATTGAGATCCTCAAAGTCTCCGGATCTTCGTCTGACTGGTGATTGACTTTATTAACATTCTCAAAAATCGCATTGGTCTCAGGAATCTTCTTAAGTGGCTTGGTCTTCTGAATCCTCTTCAGTTGATACCCCAAACGGTAGCAAATATTCCGTATCGTGTTTTCACATGGTAATTCATCATCTATGTAGCCTTTTTCGTCAATCAGTGCCTG
>PQXF01000040.1:11149-21574 GCA_003194445.1 Candidatus Methanogaster sp. | reverse complement strand
GTGTGCAGATTGTGGTAAAAATCTGGTATGAAATCCACATGGAATAGTTTTGCCAGCTCCAATATGATGAAAGTGATGAGATACTATGGTAAAATGTTTGGCTATCACTGGATTTTTGAACAGCGCCGGATTTGTCAGCATGTCAGTTATGTTACTCATTTTTATTGCTCCGTGTTTACTTGTTCATCGATTCGGTTCAGGTTCTGAATGCTTCAGAACGATGATAATAATGCTAGGGGTTGCCAGAAAATAACCTATCAAAATACGTGGCATTCACACATTCACACATTCGTGATAAAACCGGGACAAAAACAGCATCAGTAGATCACGAATAAACGAATCACATGAATGCCAGAGATGTGGATGGTCACCGAATAACTTTGTTACTTTATTTTTCGTCAAGCACTAGTGTCAGTTAGTAGCATCTTCACATCACACCTGTGTATGCAAGACATAGTACGACGCTAGCAAGCAAGTACAATATCACAGGTATTATGAACACCGTAATAATTGCATGCTTCGTGATGATATGAGTCATTGCGGGGAGGAATCTATACACCCTCACCCCTCGCGGAAACAATGATACCATCACGCCACTCATCACCACGTTCGAGATGGTTGCAACGATGGCTGCAATCAGCACGATTGTAAATGGCGTCCTCAGGTTCACGTCTCTTTGGGATGGTTCGGCAAAGAACCGGTCCGGGTTTGTCAGAACGTTTGCCACATCAATCACCTCTTTTGTGCAGACTGGTCTTTCGATGGACATGTATGAACTTACGTAAGTATGTGGCGATACTTAAATCTTTCGATTGATCGGAAGACTTCATGACATAATTCAGAAGCCTGTCGTAGAATCGTAAATCCGGTGCGCTACCACCGCCTCGATTAATGTATTATGTCTGCTATGATGTATATCAGGACCAACCGCCCTGCAACCACGCTACTGGCCACTATGAAAAGCGCATACTGCGTCGATAAATTGCGTGAGTGCTTGACTGCAAATACCCATATAGCAACACTCCACAAAAGGAGGAGCAAGCCGATGACGGCGATCACATACATTATGAATTGGGGAAGCGATGCGAGGAGTGGCAGGAGTGTGTATATGATTACGGTATTGAAGATCGCGGAAAGGATTTGCGGGATGAAACCATATCCGGTAAATTCGAGCACTCGTTTGAACGACCCAACCCCTCCGATGAAGGCCGAGAGTGCATAGAATGCACCCGTACACAGGAACCACCAGATAAATGGTGTGATGAGTCCTATGACAAGCTCTGCCGCTGTCGTGTGGAAGTAATATGGCAAGCTCAGCGATTGCCGGGATGACGGCTGTGATCAGCACGATCACGAATGGCGCCAACAGGTTCGGGTCTCTTCCGGATAGTTCAGCAAAGAACCGGTCCGGGTTTGTTATGAGAACTTTTCCGAAATAGAGGGATTGTGACACCCGCGACATTAGCATTTCCCCCATAATTGTAATTATATTAGGATAACCATGCTGTACAGGAGGTTGACTGCCACAGGCAAGACAACCGTGACCGTCGCGGCTCTCCTCGAGATATCGCACGCATGTTTGACCCCGAATATCCATATAACAGCACTCCACAGCAAAAAAAGGATCCCAGCTATGTCAGACGCCTTCATAAGCGGATTCTGCATCAGCGTTTGTTTCAGGAGTTGGGGATCGATTGCAGAGAAGTCTATACCCGGATACGCAAGCCAGACCGCAGCAAGTCCGATGACCGGTGCGATGATGGCAGGGATGAAACCGTATCCGGTAAACTCAAAAACCCGTCTGAACGAGCCAACTCCCCTAAGCAGCGTCGAGAGTGCATAGAATACCCCTGCATAAAGAATCCACGAGATCGACAGGACAACAATCCCTCTGATAACGCTGGTAGCCACAGAGATGGTTGTAAACGGCAACACAGCCCCGGAGGGCGAAGGCGTCGTCACACCGTTAACCGCCGCGATATCGATGCCTGTGGCGATGGCTGCCAGAAGCACGATTGCGGCTGGTATCCACAGGTTCGAGTCTCTTTCTGATAGTTCGGCAAAGAACCGGTCCGGGTTTGTCAGCGGGTTTGCCATGGTAATCGCCATCTGTTAGATTGCTCTTGCGCAGGTATATGAGTTACTGCGCTGCCTCTGGTTCCGCCAAATCCCTTCCATGCTCGCGGATGAAGAGCTCTTCGATCGCCACGCCAAAGAAGTCCGCGAGTTTGAATGCGAGTTCGAGCGATGGGTTGTACCGCTGCTTCTCGATTGCGTTTATCGTCTGGCGAGTGACGCCAAGCTTATCCGCGAGATCCTCCTGGGTCAGGTCATACATCGCCCGGAAGACTTTGAGTCGGTTCTTCATAGCAGCCCTCGCCTGATGTAATAGAAGCGGGATGCAACAAATGTGAACATCCCGACAATGAACACCAGTTCGATAACATCGCTGATCTCAAGAAGCCCGGGGGAATAATGAGTTACGTATATTAAGATTCCCGCAAACCCCATCACAGTCCAGAACGCATTGAAACCCGATTTTTCGTTGATTCTTATATGCATCTCGTCCGCTGGAATCTCTGCCTTGCGTTTGGTTGCCCAGTAGATACCGATAAAGATCAGCATCAAGCCAGATAAAGTGATACCTGCCCCAAGAAACTTTAGACATAGTACTTTGAACAGGACTATTCCAAGCAGCATAATCACAGAGCCACAGATGAAATGAAATTTGCTTCGTTTCAGACTCATTTCATCACCTCACATCCTCCACTCGTAATACTGCCTCGCTACAATCAGTGCGATCCAGCCGCCAGAGAGAGTTAATAGCAGCACAGTATCAAAAACCCCGGGTTCGAGATAGCCTTTGATCAGATACGCCAGCAGAAATACTGAAAGAGCGATGAAACCAACAGTTGCACTTCTGTAATTGAGAATCTTCCCCCTCTCATCGGTTGCGTATGCCAGCCCCCGCCCCCGCTGGCCGGTCTTCTCGTCGATTCGCATGAAAAGAACCACGCTTATAAAGATTCCGGTGGCAAGAAGAAGGCTGAGTATTGATAGTGTCACATCGATCTTGAGGTATCTGAGAATACCAACAAACAGTCCTGCAATCGGAAATCCAAATAATATCGAAGCTAATTTCCTGAATGGATTTTCAAATATTGATCCGAAGAGCGCGTATACGATAACAATCCCGGTAAGGGCACCTGTCGTGCTGGGTATGATGCTGCCGTCGTTGTTCATGGGACTTACAAACGTGTGCATGAAGAGCACGAATATGAACACCGCAAGAGTCGTTAGCACCATCGTTGTGATATTCTTATTCTGGTTCATACGGATCACATCTTTCGTCTGTAGTAGAAATAGAACCCGATATAGCACCATAGCATCAGACTCACCAGAATTGCAAGCCAATCGCCGACCGCCTCTCCACTCATCGTCCCGATTACCGGATGTATATATCGATTCAGCATGTAAACCACCAGAAGTCCGATCGCAAATACTCTGAATGCGACGTTCGCTGCCCTTCTTCCGATCTCCAGTGTCCGTTCATCGTACGTCACGACCCTGTACCTCTGTCTCGCGCTGATCAATATGATTGCCCCGATACCAATACCTATTGCTCCTATGATCACATTCGATGTGAGCACCCCAGCCGTCACGCTGGTGAATGCGATGATATGCGCCGTCACACGCCAGATCGTGAACATCCGTTTGTTGTTTGTGTTACCAGGCATTTTGTAGCACTCCTAATCCTACCATCGTCGGAACGTTCTTGCAGATGCTGTTTGACCGCGAACATCATAATCGGCGGTATCGTTGTTGCACCGACGAGGGGACTTGAGATTCAGTTCTGTCATCTCTTCAGATACCCCGGAATATCCTTTACCCTGATCTTCCCCCCTGACATCAGAATCGCGCTCCGAAATATCCTTGCTGAGAATTTAATCACCACGATGACCGAGATTGTGAGCATCAGGAGGCTTGCTGCGATCTCATAGACCGGAATCCCTGTGAGTGTGATCCGCATCAGTGTTGCCGCGGGTGCCGTATAGGGTACGTATGTCAGAACCCTTGCGATGACTGAATCCGGTGCAGCGATGATTACACCGAGCAGCATTATTGGCAAAATCCCCAGCATCGTAAATATCATTGCACCCTGCTGTGCGTCTTTCATGGTGCTTGCTGGCGCCGCAACACATGCCATCGATCCTGCGAAGAGGAGATAACCTAAGGTAAAATATGGGATTGCGAGAATCATTATCAGGGAGATCTGAATCTCCTGAAATATTGCTGCTAACGATGTTAACGATACTACCAGCACCCCCGAACAGATCCAGACGCATATTTGCAGGAGTCCGGCAGAGCCAAACCCAATAAGCTTCCCTGTGAGAAGTTCTTCAGGAGAAAGAGATGAAAGCAGGATCTCGACCGTCTTGTTCTCCTTTTCCGCAACGATCCCCTGCATCAGATACCCGGAAGTTGTCATTATCGAGAGCATCATCAGAATTGCGACCGCATAAGGTATTAAAAACCGGACCTCCTGCTTCTCTTCGACCTCTCCCTTCTCGTTTAAGGTGATCTGCTCCACATCTGCAGGGTGCCTGATCCGGTCACTCAGCGTTTCGTCGGCTCCGGAGTCATGCAGAAGATTGTCGATTAAGAACGCCTCTACTAAATCGGTCGGGGCTGAACTGAAGAATTCGCCTGTTCCATACAGGAAAACTCTCCCGGTTTTAAGGTAATCGGTGGGAATTGTGAAGAATGATTGTATCTCATCATTCAGAAGCGCATTCTCCGCATCCCCTATATCTTCAAACCTGATGAAGATTCCATCCGGTTGCAGGATCCCGGTCTCGTCCACAAAACCGATGTTTCGCGGGGAATCCGTGGCTATCTGCGTAACGTAGCCTGAAGTGAACATCACCGGCAGGAGGATTAGAAACGGCAGGATCAAAGACAGGATGAAACCCTTCGTCTTAACAGTCGCAAGAAACTCATGTTTTGCGACGACGAGTGCTTTATGCATCGTTGGCCACCTCGATGAAGATCTCGTTTAACGACGGCGATTTCATCTCAAATCTTCTCAGTTTTACGGATTCCATCAGATTCTTAAGAACATCCTGCGGGTCAGTTCCCCTTTCCAGCCCCAGTTCAGCATATCTTCCATAATCTTCCACCTCTATTACGCCGTCGACCGGTTTCAGATCCCCCTCGTACTCCACAACCATGACCCGGGATTCCCTGTAACCGGCTTTTATCTGATCGAGTGTGCCGTAGAGCACCTTTTCGCCATGGTTGATCATCAGAATCCGGTCGCACATCCGCTCTGCCTGATCCATCTGGTGTGTACTCAGTATGATCGTCTTTCCATCACGCTTCAAATCGAGCATGATGTCCTTCACAATCTTCGTATTGACCGGATCGAGTCCGGAGAAGGGCTCATCCAGAATCAGGATGTCAGGATCATGGATGAATGTGGAAGCGAGCTGGATCTTCTGTTGCATCCCCTTGCTCAGGTCGCTCACCCGCCTCTTTTTGTAATCGATGAGCCCGACCTCCTCCAGCCAGAAATCGATCCGGTCATCCGGTTTTTTGACGTTTTTGAGGTTTGCAAAGTACTTCAGGCATTCAAAAACCGTTATTTTCTGGTAAAGCCCCCTCTCCTCCGGAAGGTAACCAATCCTCTCCTTGAAATCCTCATCAAACACTTTTCCAAACATTTTCACAGACCCATGATCTGATTTGATGATGTCAAGGATTATCCTTATCATCGTGGTCTTTCCCGCTCCGTTCGGTCCGAGTAATCCGAATATCTCTCCGCTTTCGATATGAAAACTGATATCATCAAGAATTGTCTTTATGCCAAAGCTCTTTGTCAGGTGAGTCACATCCAGAACCGGTTCGTCCGTTTTTTCCCTCTGCGCACCCGCGATTACAGCCGCTGCTATTTGCCAGATCGTAAACATTCTCTTATTGTTTGTGTTATCAGGCATTTTGTAATGTTCCTGTGTCTTTATGTAAAGTATTAATTACATTTAGTACATAAAGCTTTCTACCAACCACTGGGTAATGACTTCACTTCAGACTACAGCATACAAAAAACAATCTTTTCATACGACATGTCAGAAACTATTTAAAACAACGATCTCACATCACAACTGTGGACGAACGAGAACTGGTGGAGATCCTGAATCTGGCGAGCTACCCCGTTCACAGGCATCATCCGCCCAAAATATTTAAACGAACTTGCGAGGCTCACATCGACCGGGCAGATAGTTGTTGTGACCGGTGTCAGAAGAAGCGGCAAGACTACAATCCCCGTCCAGTTCATACACCATCTGATAAAGAGCGCTTGCGTGAAAACGTCGCAGGTCTTCTCGATGTGCTTCTTACCGCGCATCAGGCGTTTGTTGATTCGGACGGCTTGCGCTGCCCGATTCTTGATGAAGTCCAGCGAATTCCCGGATGGGAGCGCTGGGTCAGGATTCAGCAGGAGTTGTGCCCGGATCTCGTAATCATCGTATCCGGTCCATCGGCGGAGCTGCTCCCAAAGGAACTGGCAACCTTGCTCACAGGACGGCATCTCGATCCGGAGGTATTCCCCTTAGATTTTTCCGAATACCTCCGATTTCACGGAATCGATCCCGATGACACACTTGCAGACTCCGGGAGAATCAAAAGCCTTGCTTCGGAATACATTTCAGAGTCAACGTTCCTCGCAGTCGTCCTGACACCAGATCCAGGTCTTAAGGAGCGGGACCAGAACAAATTAAAAAACGTGCATGACCTGCTTCGCAGTGCTTATACTGTCGATGAAAAAGTGGTTTTCAGAACTGTGGCTACCGCCACTGTTTTTGAGAGTTTTACGTACCAAGTCTCGCTTTTATTAGTTCACAATCAGGTAGCTCCTTGAAATCTTCGATGTTCGCCGCAATACCCCACATGTATTACCGAATCATCAGCCTGATCAACTCAGTCCCGACCTTAAGCCCATACGACCCCGCTGCCGCTGACCGCTCGTCAAACGTCGCGATCGAATCAGCCCCGTGCCCTCCGTCATATATCGCAAATGGCACCGGATCAGCGGTATGCGTCCGGAGCGGTATCGGCGTCGGGTGATCGGGCAGCACCATGATCACGCAGTCAGAACACCGGTTAAGAACCCGTCCCACGACCTTCTCATCAAAGCTCTCGATCGCCTGCACCTTCGCTTCAACGTCGCCTGCGTGCCCTGCCTCATCAGGAGCCTCGACATGCACATACACGAAATCGTGGTCCTCCAGTGCTTTCACAGCACAGTCCGCTTTCCCGGCGTAATTTGTGTCGAGATAGCCGGTAGCACCCGGAACCTCGATTACATCCATCCCCGCGTAGATGGCAAGCCCCTTTAAGAGATCGACAGCCGAGATCATCGAGCCAGTGATTCCGAACATCTCCTCAAAGGACGGGAAACTTGGTGCCCCTCCCTGCCCCCAGAGCCAAATATGCGTCGCCGGATTCTTCCCGGCGCGGATTCGCTCTTCGTTGATACGGTGCCCATCAAACACCCTCGCCGACCCGCGGATCAGATCAGAGAGTAACTTGCAGTCCTCGCCCTCCGGCATCCGCGACTCCATCGGCTCGCCGAGCACGTCATGCGGCGGCGTGCATACTGCTGATGCGCCAATGCCGTCTGTTACCATCAGGTGGCGGTAGCTGATCCCGGCATGGAAGCGGATGTAACCCTCGGGGAGTGAATCATTGATTGATGCTATCAGAACGGATGCCTCCTCGCTTGTGATATGCCCTGCGCTGTAATCGGCTATTGCTCCATCCGTTACCGTGATCAGGTTGCATCTGAACGCAATTTCGCCCTCTGCAAGCGTTACACCCATACTCGCAGCCTCAAGCGGACCTCTGCCGGTGTAGTACTTCTCAGGAGCGTATCCCATAACAGACATGTTCGCGATATCGCTCCCAGCAGGCATTCCGGGAGGAACCGTCCGTGCAAGTCCGCACCTTCCGTGCTTTGCGATGTAATCCATATTCGGGATGTTTGCGTGCTCGAGCGGAGTCTTTCCGCCGAGTTCGGGAAGTGGAACGTCTGCCATCCCATCGCCAAGGAGAATCAGATACTTCATGTCGCCCATCCTACCACCATTCTATTCGCATCAATCCATCTCATCAATCATCTTTGCGAGCCTGTCGCATGAAACCCCGTGCTTTGCCTCACTGCATACCTTGATCTTATCGAGAAGAGCGCAGAGGTGATCCTGATCGAGATCGTAGCCGAGCCGCTCTGTTACGAACTTAAGAGCCTTCTTGCCAGTGTGCTTGCCAATGATGTAGTTCCTGCCACCTCCTACAAGTTCCGGGGAAAATACCTCATAAGTGTTGGTATTCTCAAGCATCGCAGCGATATGGATCCCTGATTCGTGGCAGAATGCGTTTTCGCCGACTATTGGCTTGGTCTTTGCAACCCTTACCCCGGAATACTTCTCCACCATCTTTGAGAGAGACAGGAGATGCGAGAGATCGTATTTATCGATTCCGTACTGTATCAGAAGTCCTGTGAG
The DNA here is from genome assembly GCA_003194445.1 of Candidatus Methanogaster sp. GTDB lineage: Archaea > Halobacteriota > Methanosarcinia > Methanosarcinales > Methanogasteraceae > Methanogaster_A. The sequence continues at coordinate 13,016 of PQXF01000040.1, read as the reverse complement.
CAACTCCTCAAGCGGCGTGTTCCCGACCCGCTCGCCGATTCCGTTCACAGTGGCATGAAGCTGCGTTGCCCCGGTTTCCGCAGCAACGATCGTGTTTGCGGTCGCCATTCCGAGGTCGTTGTGGCAGTGGATGCAGAGCGGGGTACTTGTCGCCTTCTTGATCTCTTTTATCATGAAATACGTGGTACTCGGATCAAGAATCCCTACTGTGTCTGCGATGCTCAGGTAATCCGCGTTGTGCGCCTCGGCGATCTGGTAGACTCGTTTCAGCACACCCATGTCTGTGCGGGTCGCATCCTCGGCAGCGAACCTGACCGCAAGCCCGTGATCCTTTGCATAATCAACGACATCGATTGCGCAGTCGGTTGCCTCATCGATCGTCATGTGATGCTTGTAGCGCAGGTGGATGTCAGATGTTGCAATAAAGACGCTCACGATATCAACATTCGCATCCAGCGCGGCGTCGACGTCCGATGTCTTTGCGCGTGCGAGACAGCAGATCCTTGCATTGAGTCCGAGTTTTGTAATTCTACGTATGGTCTCGAGTTCTTCTTTTGATACAACCGGAAATCCCGCCTCGATGATCTCCACACCAATAGCATCTAATTTTTGTGAGATATCGATCTTCTCCTGCTCAGTAAAAGCGATCCCGGCCGCCTGCTCGCCGTCCCGGAGTGTCACATCGCAGATCTCAATGTCCTTTGGTTTTAGTTTGATGAAGTCCATCAACGTGTTTCTTGAGTACTCGATATGGTCTTCCATGTTATGGATGGGGGCCCTGTTTGAGAAAAAGGTTTTGGGTGTGCCTGACATTTGCTTCTGATGAATCTTCTCGAGTACGCGGTCATAGACACTGAACCCCGGCTTCCACCTTTGTTGCGCCCATCGAGCAGGCGGTCGATCTCCACTGTGGGCGGATGATCCGGGTGGGTTTCAAAGGTGATTCCGATGTTCCCGACCGCAGCGATCCCGTTTGTGATAATTATGGATTCAATATTGAGATCGATATTGAGATCGGTTTGGCATCCGGACGATCGAAAATTTTTCGTAGCTACTTGATCTTGTTGCTGATATAGGGCAACTCACAAATAATAATTTACCTGCCACCAGTTTTACATATTGATCTCTTGATCGAGTGACAACTAATAGAACTACATATATCCCATACGTCTGAGTTTCAGTAAAATTAAAGAACGAATGTTATTACAGCACCATTTCAAAATAGATTCAATATATCTATAGGATGGTTCGTAAGATGAACATAACTGAAATACCGGAAACACTCAAGTCGATCATCAAGAATACGGCAGAGAAATTGAGTGGTTTTAAAAGAAGAATCTATATTGCCGAGATCACCATCGAATTACTGGACAAGAGTGCTCGTAAAGCAGAAAGAGAATTTGGTTGGGGTAGAAAGACAGTTGAGAAAGGCATGATGGAGTTAACCACTGGTATTAGATGCGTGGACAATTATTCTGCTCGTGGCAACAAGAAGACCGAGGAAAAGATGCCCGAACTCGGGGGAGGATATACGATCGATAGTTGGTCCGAAGAGCCAGACTGACCCCAATTTTCAAACGTCTCTCATGTATACGAGGATAACGGCGAAAGCTGTTCGGCAGGCACTGATTGACGAAAAAGGCTACATAGATGATGAATTGCCCTGTGAAAACACGATACGGGATATTTTAAACCGAATGGGATATCAACTGAAGAGGATTCAGAAGACCAAGCCACTTAAGAAGATTCCTGAGACCAATGCAATTTTTGAGAATGTTAATAAAGTCAATCACCAGTCAGACGAGGATCCAGAGACTTTGAGGATCTCAATTGACGCTAAAGCTAAAGTGAACATCGGAGAGTTTTC
>PQXF01000040.1:0-10420 GCA_003194445.1 Candidatus Methanogaster sp. | reverse complement strand
GGAGTGAAATTGACAAAAGAGGCAATGAAAATCTGCGAAGAGAGAATTGAAAGATCGGGAAATTTGCCAAAGTGGGATGTCACCATCGAGCCTGCATTCGGGTAAGTTATTTATTGGGGCTTGCCTAGCGGTGAATTTCAGAAACATGGTTCCTACAATAGCTCAACTCCAGTTGCTTGAAACCACAGGAATTTGAGATTTTTCTCAACTCAAATATGCCTACAAATCGGCCGAGAAAACGTGGGTAGGGTGCGTGTGGGGATCAACACATTTTCATGAGAAAACCATTTGGGGGCCATTACCCCGGAAAGAGGCGTGATATGTGCCCTACTTGACATCGAGTAAATCACTGGATTTTTAGACCGTGTCCCATCGATAAAAAGGCAGGTGGGGAAGCATAGCTAATACAAAACCCCTGCGATATGTTGTTGCGTAAGTTGTCCGTGCCGGTATCCGCGTCGATTATTGCCAGCTCGTAAAGATCAAGGTGGACAGGATGTTGCCGATCAATCATACTCCCGCCACGTTTTCCCGCACTTCGTGCACCTGAAGAATCTGGTCTCGCTCTCGTCTGCTGACCGTAATTGCCGCAGCCACCAGTAAGCAGTGTCGTTTCCGCATTCCCCGCACCGTGCATGTACGGTCGGCAATCCTGTGTCTGATTGTCCTTCAAGAACTGCAATCGTCTTCTTTGCATGCCGTTCAACAGATAAAACAGATTTGTCGTCCTGTTGTTCCGTTGTAAATCCGCAGCGTCTACATAGCAGTGCACCATCCTTCAACACTAGCATGGTGCCACATTCCGGACAAAATTCCATGACACTTCTCTTTACTTCTCCTCCTAATAAAGGTGTCTGGCAGGTTGGCAGTCCCGCCCACCATAACACTTAAGTATGTAGGAATTGTACGAAATCACTATCAAATAAATCCAATTATTAAAATCACAGAGGACAGGCAATCATAATGGCGTGGCAGTTAAGCGTTGCTATTGTCATTTCCACCTTGATTATGCTTGCATTGTACTTTCTGGCTTTCGTGCCAGATGAATGCCGCAGAAAGAAGCGTGGATATACGGCAAGGCAGTTGATAAATGGGTACTGGCCATACGTACTGTTAGCTGCAGCGGTGTACGGGCTGATGCAGGTACAGTTTCCAATACAGCGGGAACTGAACCTGTTCGTAAACTATGACTGCACCCACTATATCGAATACATCGAAGGGGGCGTGGTTGCGGTTTTCCAGAGCCATACACATCCCGCGCTCACGTATCTGATGACGTTTGTGTATCTGGTACTCTTCTCATCGGTTATGGTCTTCACATTCCTTGTACTTGCGTACACAGAGCAGATGAGAGCGCTAAAATTGTTTTCTCTCGTTTTTGTACTCAATTATCTGATCGCGTTCCCGTTTTACCTGCTCTTCCCGGTCACGGTCACAGGTTACGCACTGCCCGATGTCCAGCCGCTTATGTATAAACTGCATCCGATGATCTATGAAGGTATCACCACCGTAGATCCTCTCGACAACTGTTTTCCGAGTCTTCACGCAGCGCTCGTCTTCAGCGCGCTGCTGGTCATCAGCACAACCAACCTTCGCAAGTACGCGGTATTCACAACATTCGCATTTCTTACAATCGTCTTTGCCACGCTGTATCTTGGGGTACACTGGATAACAGATGTTGTGGCTGGTATGATGCTCTCGTTCTTCACATTCTACATCGCAAAACACTATGGCGAGCCGATCCTTAAGTATATGAATAGTATTGCTATACGGTTTGAGCGGTTGATCGGTGTCGAGGAGACTGTTGTCTGCACCGCATGTGCCTGCAATATCGTGATCGTGCCGCATCTGCGATCTGTGAGATGCCCGGAGTGCGGTGCGGTGATCGAGCACAACGTACTGTGACCGTGCCGACCATAACCTTATTAACCAGAGACTCGCCAGTTCCACTAATGAAGGCAATAAACATACTCTTAATCACAATCATCGGCATCTCGCTTCTGATGGCAGGATGCGTCGATAACGAACTCACTTCCGAACAGATTAAGCAACAGATACTGGCGCATCAGGACGGTGTGCAAAGTTTCACCTGCAACATGGTCATGTCGAGCAACAACGAGACTATGGTCATGAACTACATGTACAAGCAGCCGAACATGATCCGGATGGTATACACCGAACCTTCCGAAGTGGCCGGGCAGGTCATGGTTTCGAATGGCACGTACATCTGGATGTATAATCCTACTGAGAATATAGTCAGGACCGCAAACATTCCGGAGTCTGAACAGACAAACCGGTCCAGAGATGCCCTGTTCCTCAAGGATCTGGTCGATACATGCACGATCGTTCCGAATGGAGTTGGAACCGTCTCGGGGCGCCAATGTCACAGGATTACCGCGACACCGGAGGATGCGGCCATGCCTATGACAGTTGATGTGTGGCTCGATAAATGGAACTGGATGCCACTTAAGATCGAGACGTACCAGAACGGCGAACTCATGATGAGCATGGAGTATCAGGACGTAGAGTTCAATGTGGATATTCCGAACAGCACATTCGAATTCGAGATACCGGAAGGCGCAACCGTTGAATCCACGGACAAGGCAGGGGCACCAGAGACGATGACCCTTGAAGAGGCGCAGGCAGAGGTTTTGTTTGATATTACGGAGCCCGCGTATCTGCCGCAGGGTTACGAGATGGAAAGTGTCATGGTCACCCCGGTTTCGGCATCCGAGGACGGTGTTGTCCTTATATACACCAATGCGACAGATGAAGACATGCTATCAGCACAGCTTACAATGGTTCAACTGGTCGAGAGCGCATACAACGAATCCGCAGAGCCGATGGCGTCGCTTGAAGGCGATAACGAGACGATCACAGTTGGCGACGAATACAATTGCACTATGACGACGATGGAAACGCCGTTTGGTAAGACCATAGTACTCCAGTGGAATGATGGCACACGTGATTACATGCTTGCAGGTCTGCTTGACCGGGAAGAGATGATCAATATCACAAACTCGATCTGATCGCTACAGGCACAAGTCCGGAAGCTACCGGCTCAACGCCTGTTGGGCCGGTTCCACTATAGGTACTTACTCGAGTAGTGTGTGGATATCTACATATAAAACCACAAGATTACACAAGATTAATACGTAAATCTTGTGGAAATCCGTGTAATCTTATGGTTCTTATCACAAGGTATCCGGGCATGTTCCACCAGAGGTTACCATGACCATCTACGAACTCGGCGAGACCGCAGTCGTCAGAGCGATCATCCGAAGTCTGGATATCGAATTTGAGGACTGCGCCGTAATCGATCTTGCGGATGCCGAATATCTGGTCGCAACCACTGACATGTTCCACCGGGCGACTGACTTTCCGGAGGAGATGAGCGCATGGCAGATCGGGTGGATGACTGCGGCAGGCACATTAAGCGATATCGCTGCGATGGGTGCGCGTCCTTTCGGACTGCTCGTATCAATCGGGCTTCCCGACCTTCCGCCGGCATTTGTGGAATCGATGATCGGGGGGTTGAGTGATTGTGCACACGAATGCGGCACAGCCATCATCGGCGGGGACACGGACTCGCATCAGGAACTGACGATTACGGGAACTGCGCTCGGATGTGTACGAAAGGATCAGATCCTCCGGAGGCGCGGCGCGCAGGTCGGCGATCTGGTCTGCGTCACAGGGCATCTCGGCACAGCAGGCGCTGGCATGAGGGCACTGGAATTGGGGCTGGCTACCGGTGATCCGGTTGCGGTGAATAAATTATTCGAGCCGGTTCCACGCATAGCTGAGGGAATAAGACTTGCAGAATCGAAAGCGGTCACCTCGATGATGGATAACAGTGACGGACTTTCCGAATCGCTTTATCAACTGGCAGAGGTGAATGGATGCGGATTTACGATACATGCAGACTCGCTTCCGATGCTGTCGGGGCTGGATTTGGGTTTGGGTCCGGATCTCGATCTGGCACTCTATACCGGCGGAGACTTCGAGTTGCTCTTCACGGTTGCGCCGGAGAGACTTGTGGATGCCAGGAATGCGTGTGAACTGACTGTTATCGGGGAGGCGATCTCGGAAGGGGTATTTCTTGAGGGTGATAGAACTGAAGAGATTGAACGAAAGGGTTACCGGTCGTTGAGGTGTCAAGATGCTTCTTCAACGGATTTGTGACTTCTGTTCAAGAGAATAGATGTTCGGATAACCGTTCTGCGGGATTGGGTTCACCTTCTTTGTATGGTGGTGGCGATGATAGAACTTTGCTGTAGTCGACATACGGCAACGCTTTCGACCGAATAATAGTTATTCCGCTGAATTATGTCGTAAACTTCGTAGCCAGGTAAATAAAGGTAGGGCAGTCGAAAACTGTCAGAAATCGGTTTCCGCAACTCTTGGAATGGTGCAGCGAAGATAATCTATAAACATAGTCTTGTTTTCATGGCTCGGTGGTTCATGGGAGGGGTTTTGCGCGAGAGATATGCCGAATCAGGAGAATGCTAAATGCGTGGTTGTGCGGACTCTCTACTTAAGTGTGGGGTTTGGCGACTTCGGGAGGCTATTGTGAAGTTAAGCGGAGGTCGGGTTGGGCCCGCGTGGGCGAAAGAGTTTTGTGGGGTGGGTCATATAGTTACTTCATGCATGCAATGTGATTCGGACAAGATTGATAGTTCATCAATAATATAATAGGAATAAATTATGCTAAATATGTTGGTAAAATGGGCGTATTGTGGATTTACTAAAGATATCGGAAATGTAACACTATAAAAATAAATCTAAATGAACGATAGCTAATACGGTCATACGGTGGACGATCATGATAAGTGAAACAGACAAACAGATTATTTCCCAGTGTGCGGAAAAATACAAAGTTTCTTCCATTTATCTATTTGGGTCGTCATTGGATGAGCGTAGTGAGCCCAATGATATTGACCTGGCAGTAGAAGGAATAAGGCCCAACGTCTTTTTTAAATTTTATGGTGAATTGATGAGAAATTTATCTAAACCTGTTGACATTGTAGATTTATCTGGAAAATCGTTATTTAATCAGATAATAGCAGAAAAAGGAGTTAAAATATATGGATGAATTGCTTCGAGAGGTTCAGGCTGAAAAGGAATATATTTTAGATACATTTCTGGCATTAAACGAAGCATTACAGCGAAAAGAAAAGACAGTCGTGGAGTTAGCTGCTATCTCCACATTTCTCCAAAACACGTACAATGGAATAGAGAACATACTCAAGAGGTTATTAAAATTTAAAGGAATATCCATGCCAGTATCAGGATCCTGGCACAAAGATTTATTAGATTTAGCAGTTAATAATCAAATAATTTCATTTGAACTTTCAAAGAGACTCGATGAATATCGTGCGTTTCGGCATTTCTCCATTCATGGATACGGGGTACTGTTGGATAAAGAAAAATTGATGCCAATTGCCGAGAGTTTGCCATATTTGTGGAAAGATTTTGAGTTTGAGATAGATGCATTTATAAATTCGTTTGGGAATGAATCTTCTTCGAGTGAATAAAGAAATTTAAACGAGGTTTACCGAAAATTGGCACAAAATTAATTTACCATGTCAAAGAAGGCTCAGCAGGTGGTATAGCCCCCTTTGATAACATTATATCTATGCTGGCATCGACAAACATACGCCCGCCCACACCACCGTCATCCGCGCTCATATCAGCCTGCGGACACCTCTAATCTATTCGGGGGTTGAGCGGCTGGGGCGTGAAAACCAGACAAACGTCAAATATGCCAGGAATGTACGTGACGGACCGTGATCGAAGAGGTGACCTGTAACGCCATACTCTCGATGATGGCAGAATCAGGAGTCTTTTTATTATTTTCTGGGAACGTAGGATTGTCTTACGCAATCACAACTGCCATAACGGAGTACTATCGATCTAAAAAGTCGTTTACACCGATAATATTTGTCTATCTGTGTTAATCTGTGGCTGATACTGTTTTAGCCACGGATTAACACCGATTTCACTGATTACACCCATCCAATCATATTTGTATTTGTCGGGTTGGCGTCATGTTTTCAACCGACCAGAACAAATTAAAAAGTCTCAGAATCAGAGAGATCAAGCGAAAAGGTTATCGGTCATTATGGTGCCTAAATATAATTATGCTCACGATAGCCAATATCACGAGGGTCTTTGAATCGGAGAGCGGACAGGTCGAAGCGCTTCGGAATATCAACCTCGAGGTCTTTGACAAGGAATTTCTCTGCTTTATCGGTCCGTCCGGATGTGGCAAGACGACACTCCTGCGGATCGTTGCCGGGCTGGATAAACCGACCTCCGGGGAAGTGCTCCTTGAGGGCAAGGCGATAAAATCGCCAGACCCTGAGCGGGGCATGGTATTTCAGGAGTATTCACTATTTCCGTGGAGAACGATAATCGATAACATTGCTTTCGGGCTGGAGATGAAGGGTGTATCTAAAGAAGAGCGGCACAGGCTCGCGCTGAAATACCTGGAGCTGGTCGGGCTGGAAGCGTTCGAGCGCAGTTACCCGTATGAGCTTTCGGGAGGGATGCGGCAGCGGGTTGCGATTGCACGGGCGCTTGCAAATGATCCATTGGTGCTGTTGATGGATGAGCCGTTCGGATCGGTCGATGCCCAGACAAGAAACTTCCTGCAGGGCGAACTGCTGCGGATATGGGGGGAGACGCGAAAGACCATACTCTTCATCACACACAGCATCGATGAAGCGGTCTATCTCGCTGACCGGGTGGTCGTGTTATCTGCAAGACCCGGACAGATCCGCGAGATCCTGAAGATTGATCTTGAGAGGCCGCGACTGAGGACCAGTGTTGAAGTGAATGTGATACGCGAGCGCCTCTTAGGCTTGCTCGGGGAAGAGCGGGCGCGGGGGTGCGGTGAGACTGTGTGCTGGACTGGCATCTGATTGCGACGCACATTTCATGCTCTCAACGTGTAATCTTCCACATTTTTCCCTGTGCCTGCGCATCAGTAAAATTCACTACGTACAGTGTTAACTCGAACCTTTGCCCAGTCTGTGTGCCGATGTTTGATGGCGCGGGTTCTCTAATGTTGTACTGCTATGGATGGCGATGATCTCATATTTGCACGATCTCGAGGTGGCTTGTGCGTATAGTCCAGTTCAATGAGTCTTTTTATTATTTTCTGAGAACGTCGGATTGCCTTACGCGATCACAACTGCAATAAGGGAGCACTACCGATCTGAAAAGTCATTTACACAGCTAATCTGTGTCCATCTGCGTTAATCTGTGGATGATATTATTTTAGCCACAGATTAACACCGATTTCACTGATTTCACCCATCTAATCATATTTGTATTTGCCGGGTTGGCGTCATGTTTTCAACCGACCAGAACAAATTAAAAAGTCTCCGTTCAATCACACTTTGGTCGATTTCGCCTGATCTTGTCCGTTTTTTCGGTGTTGTTATACGCAAGTCTCCCATCGATCACAGACCGATCGTTCGGAGATCCGGTCCGTCATGTCTGCCTCTATTCATCTGTGTGTGGTTAAGCACCGCAAGTGATTCATAGTGCCCACAATCATTACCACCTTTGCCGATCCACGCCACCACGCACAAAAACAATCTCGTTCATTCGGTGCCAGTACTTCTAATCTACTATTGTGAACTTTTATAAGTGTATATTGAATAATAAAGAAATTACGGTGGCGTATGCACCCGTTCATGTGCGGCATAAGTTCTTCTTCGACCGGGGGATACGTAATTCATCATTTGCTATTCTTTTATCCACATCAAGGAGAATCGAGTCCATTACGTTCTACGCTTCATCCTCTGAAATCTCTCCCTAATTCTTTCTTTTTGTTAGCCCCCTTAAAATATCCGGATTACGCTGGTGAAATCGGTAGATCGTGAAGCAAAGTTTGTTTTCAAGACCATGGACGTGGATCAGATGAGATTGTTTGCGATGTTACGACTGGGCGATGTAATGGAGGGGGCGAATCTCTGAAGATGAGGGGGTGGATTATTTAGAATCCAGTATTGTGTTTAGCTGGGGTGGAAAAACCACGAGATTACACGAGATTAACACAGAAATCTTGTGGAAATCGGTGTAATCTCGTGGTTAGCTAAACATGTACAGAATCTGTTAGTGGCAACAAAAACGGGTGGCGGAGCCTTCGTTTTTATGCAACTTTCAAACTAAGGTCTTTAAAAGCTCTCCTCCCCTACAACTCTACACTCCTGTCCGCCCCCGCCGCTCACACGCCTGCACCACCGTTAACATCCTGATAATCTCCGGGATACTTTTCCCTATCATCGATTTTCCACCATACTAATTCTCTGCACCCCTTTTTACCGTCTACCCCCTTGCATACAACATTCACCTGAATATCGTTTCAACATCTTTTATCCTCGTGTTATCTTTCTTCCCAATCTCTGTTATAATATTCCGGACTTCATCTTTCGATTGCAGACCCGATCCCCATAATGATCTGAGTATGGAATGTAGCCATATCGTCTCAACACCATCCTCCTCAGCAAATTTTAACGCAGCACTATCTATCGAAGAGAATACGTACCCCCTGTGCTTGCAAATGCTTATTGCCTCCAATTCCCCCTTCCCCAATCGCCTCTTTTCTATTAGCAATCTTTGATATTCCTTACTTTCTTCTTTTGATGGGTACAACACCTCAAAATATCTGAATATATCCAGTGGAAATGTATATCCGTAGTCCAGTGAAGTTGCTAACTCCTCATAGATCTCAGGCGTTATTACAATACGATGCTTTGAGAATAACCTCTTTAACAGTTCCAATCGCTTTATCTTTGCAAACACACTTGCCACATCAGTGTCCGGAATGATTTACCCTATCCAATGATCAACTCAACTCCCTTCCTGATCTTATCCTCTGAAGGTGCTTTAACAATTATTTTTACCCCTCTCTGCTCTAAAACATTTTTAAACCCCTCTATAGACATGCCAGCAATTTCGGCTGCCCTGCTCAATGATATCCTCCCTCCCTTGTATAATTCGATTGCCATCTCTGTTTTTAGTGCAGGCCGCACCTCCAACATCGTTCTGAACGCATCGTCGAACAATTTGTCCCTATTTTCATAATATCCTGCTCGTACAAGGCTATTTATACCTTCTTTCACTACGTCTATATCCATCAACATATCACCTTTTTGTAATTCTTTTAATCCATATTCCTGACTACGTCTTTCGAAGATTCGAAACCATATCGTTCATTAATTGAATCTTCCCATCTATTAATATTTCCATAATCGTAACTACTCAGGTATGTTGATTGGTCGCCCGATTGCGATTCTGTAATTTCTGGCAAGAAAAATAACCGCGGAGGACGCAGAGGAACGCAGAGCCCATAACCGTTTATTTCCCCTCCGCGTCCCTCCGCGCACTCTGCGGTTAAATTCCCGGTTTGAGTATAGTATCCCACACATCCCGGGTAGTTCCGGCATAGTGAAGTCCATTGATAGTGGTTTTGGGTACCTGAGTAGTTACCCATAATCTTCTCTCCAGCCCCATCCCCAAACGGGTTCCTCCGGTCACTCTTGCTGTTAAGCACTATCCTCGCCCCCTCAAATATCCTCTCTGGCTAGGTTCCCGCAAGCGTGTTCGACCCGACATCCGGATCATGCCTAGCCTCTGGCAACTCCATCCCATCAAAGGCAACTCACAAATAATAATTTACCTGCCACCAGTTTTACATATTGATCTCTTGATCGAGTGACAACTAATAGAACTACTTATAGCCCATACGTCCGAGTTTCAATAAAATTAAAGAACAAGTGTTATTACAGTACCATTCCAAAATAGATTCAATATGCCTATAGGATGGTTCGTAAGATGAACACAAATGAAATATCAGAAACATTCAAGTCGATCATTAAGAATACAGCGGAGAAATTGAGTGGTTTTAAAAGAAGAGCCTATATTGCCGAGATCACCATCAAATTACTGGACAAGAGCGCTCGTAAAGCAGAAAGAGAATTTGGTTGGGGTAGAAAGACAGTTGAGAAAGGCATGATGGAGTTAACCACTGGTATCAGATGCGTGGACAATTATTCTGCTCGTGGCAACAAGAATACCGAAGAAAAGATGCCCGAACTCGAGGAGGATATACGATCGATAGTTGGTCCGAAGAGCCAGACTGACCCCAATTTTCAAACGTCTCTCATGTATACGAGGATAACGGCGAAAGCTGTTCGACAGGCACTTATTGACGAAAAAGGCTACATAGATGATGAATTACCATGTGAAAACACGATACGAAATATTTTAAACCGAATGGGGTATCAACTGAAGAGGATTCAGAAGACCAAGCCACTTAAGAAGATTCCTGAGACCAATGCAATTTTTGAGAATGTTAATAAAGTCAATCACCAGTCAGACGAGGATCCAGAGACTTTGAGGATCTCAA
>PQXF01000003.1:185476-194445 GCA_003194445.1 Candidatus Methanogaster sp. | reverse complement strand
GTATGGGACATGCCTGTAAGTTTTACAACTTTCGTGATTCCGCCCCACCCAAGTTCAAGCGCTTTAGCCGCTGCAAACCGCCGTGCTTGAACTTCATCCGCTCCGGACAAGGCTTTCAACCATGATGTGGGTTGTGCGTGATCATCCATGCTTGTATATACGAGGGTTTGTCTAATAAACTTTGCTACTTTATTTTTCGGTAACGACTGAGTGAATTGCGATTTTACCGCTTGCATCCGGGTTATTCCAGTTCACGCCATCACTGGCATCTAAGTCCCACAGATACTCGATCAGATTTAGCCCTGCTGTATGGTATGAACCTGAGCCATCAAAGGTAACAGATTTATGCACCGAGACATATTGATCAGAACCGGCATCTGCCACAGGACCGCCAATCACTGCTGGACTGAGGATCAGAATAGCCCACATGGTGTCTAAATTAACATCGCCATGCGCCGCGCCGGCAGGCCAGCATCCATCTGTTGTTTGAGTGTTGAGCAGATAGTCGACAAAATCAGCGTACCAGTCTCGAGTTCCGTCCGGAAGTGGAAGGTATACAATTGGCGATGGTTCCGTCTCCAGGCACCCCTTGTAAACACCGTACATCGCATAGAAAGAGCCCGTTCCATAAGGTTTAATGCGCCAGCCCGGATCAGCGTTATTAACATCCCAGGTGTTGTTCAGGTAGCTGGTAGCGCTGATGACTCTTGGGTCTGTGGTGTCAGCACCTATATAATCCAGTATAATCAGTCCTGCGCCGGTCATGGCAATCTTGGAGCTTCCTGAATGTCCATAACTAAATCCACCATCAGCGTTCTGACTATTATTAGCCCAGCGTTCTAATTCGTCTTTAACAAGCTCGTAGGCGGGCGCAGTTATACTCCACCGTTTTTCAGCCTCCAAAAGTCCTAATGCGGGCCATTGAGAGACTGAGTTATCGCTATCTCTACAATTCGGCGAATATCTCCATCCACCTCTATATACTCCACCACCAGCCTCGTTTTGAGCCCAGGCAATATAGTCGCATATATCTCTCGTGATATTATGGTATGTTCTTCCATTCACATAAGTGGCATCGCCAGTGGTTGCTGTCGCATCTGGTGTTAGACTGCCTATAATACCTATCATAGCTATTGGTACTGAATAGGGGGGTCTATCTCCATACTTACCTGAATCATGCCAGTATAATCCAATTCCGTTGCCATTTGTATCAGGATTGCCAATGTAGGATTGATTGCTCAACGTTTGTACCGAAAGATGTCCGAAGAGATAATCCAGACCCATCTGGACGTATTCAGCATAGATATCCTCGTTGATATCCTTCGATGGTATGTGTCCATGGTTCTCAAATGCCAATACTGCTTTACCAGTACCCGCAATATAATAACCACCACAGGCATTCCACTTTCCATCTGTGTACTGGCGGTTGTATAGGCATCTCAGACCATCTTCAATAGACTTGTTCACTTTTACATCTTCTAACTGCTCTGCTGTTAGCGTTGATGCGTTGTATACGTTGATCTTCACGGTGTCGCTATCTGACGAGCCATCAAAGTCTGCTGTCACGGTCAGGGTAGCATAGTAAACTCCTTCGCCTGTGTATGTGTGAGTCACTGATATGTATCTGGCATGTCCCCAACCTGCGGTATCTGAGACTGCTCCTGTTGCCGATGTTCCATCATCAAAAGTCCAGTTGTAGGTGCCGGTATGGACGGTATCTGCCGGATCCCAGTGACAATTGCCCCAGATGATGTTTGAGGTGCCGGTGAATGTGTGATACTCAGGCATCACATTCATCCTCATCGCGGATGGACCGGATGGGGTATTCATCACCACATCAATTCCAGTCATGTCTCCGGAAAGAGTGACTGTCGTTGTTCCGTGGTGTGTTGCAGTCCATGCCGCAACTATCACGGTGTCTCCATCAGTTCCATTTACCACTACCGAATATGCACCGCTATCAGGTCCTGCACCTGTCGTGCCTGCTATGTAATCTCCGCTCGTGGTGTCGGTTACGTTGAAACTTGTGCCCAATGGTGCCTGTGTTACACCATCAGACAGATATACAGTTCCTGCAATGCCATGTGGTATCGGTATCGCTTGTGTGCATACTGGTAGGATTGCCGTGACGATGGCGATCGCCAGTATTGTATTTGTTATTCCCTTATTCATTTATGTACCTCATTTTATTTTATTTGTTAAAACACGGAAGCCGTGTGGTAACTGTTACAAATTTTACATCGTTTTATTCAGGTCTCATGATTCCATACACAATCATTCTCAGCCATCGCCCAGTATCCTCGCCCTGGTTCCAGCTCTGTAAAACTCTCTGATCCGGTCGCAGGAGCCCAGCCCCAATTAGCGTAGTGGGTGCATTTCTCGAATGATCCTGAGGTGGTGTTGTACCTGTAGATTGATGATAGGCTGTTCTCCGGAGTTATGTTCAATGAATCACCTACTACGGATCCCTCTCCTAACTCTGCTTCGGATGTCGAATACCATCCAATGCAGTTCCAGTCGGCATCCAGTGGCAAGCTCAGATCAGAGGGTGCGGTTCCAGTGAATGTCAGATCACAATCGTTCTCAGCCCACACCCAGTATCCTCGCCCAGGTTCCAGTTCTGTAAAGCTCTCTGATCCGGTCGCAGGAGCCCAGCCCCAACCAGCGTAGTGGGTGCATTTCTCGAATGATTCGGATGTGGTGTTGTACCGGTAGATCGATGTCAGGCTGTTCTCCAGGGTTACGTTCAATGGGTCTCCTACTGCGGATTCGTTTCCAAGCCTCCAGGTGGTGAGGTTTAGAGGCACTGAGATCAGATTCCAGCCTGAATTGAGGGCTATTGTTAATTGGATCGTTGTGCCTGCTGCCGGCAGTGTTGTGGCGGTATCGTTCATCCATGTCTGGTTGATGTTGCCAGCGGCGTCAACGGTGCGGGTGCCGATGGTGTATTCAGTGCCTGGGGCGAGGTTGGTTGCATTGAATAACTCTGCTGAGGTGATTGTCTGGAAGATGCCGTCTAAGCATATCTCGGTATGATTGAAATCAGGGTCAGATGGATTTGTCCAGCTCCATTGTATCCATGCAACTCCCCGGTCTATCTCGTTTAAGTCAGAAACACCTGCCGGTGGTGTGGTGTCAGATGAAGCTGCGGTAGTGAAACTATATTCAGCACTCTCATTCGAGTTGCTGCTTTGATCTGTGCTGTTCACCACGTAATGATAAACTGTATTCGGATTTAGCACGATGAGATTGATGCTGTGTTCCAGAACAAAGCTTTCATTGCTCGCTGAAAGCGTATAATTCCCGGGTTCAGTGCCATATCTGACCAAACTATCACTCGCCTCGTCCGTATCCCATGTAATTGTTACTGAGGTGCCGGTTGGTGTAGTGTTCATAACATTGGTTATACCGGGCGGTTCCGAATCAGGCAATGCAAGGGTTGTGAAGTTATATTCTGTGCTTTGAGCGGGGTTATTGCTCTGATCCGTGCTATTGACTGCATAATAATAGGTCGTACCCGGACTCAGCCCGGCAAGATTGATGCTGTGGAACGTGACATTTATTTCGTTATAGGTGGTTATCGGGTAATTTCCAGACTCTGTGCCATATTTCACCAGGCTATCTGACATCTCATCAGTATCCCATGTAATAACTGCCGAGTTGTTTGTTATGCCTGTTGCATGTACACTGGTAATGACTGGCGGTTCCGTATCGTCAACGGATTCTGCAACAATTAAACTTAACACCTTATAGTCACTGGCATTCTCTTTGTAGATGGAGCCTGCTGAAACGCCTACAAAGTAAACCTCTCCAGTGCTGGTATTGTCTGTTGTTATGGAAACCTGCTGCCTGAAGCTTTCGCCTGTGTCAAGGAGTGTATTGTTGACATAATCGGCAGTCCAACCGTCTGGCAGTTCCACGGTTATGTTATATATGTCACCTACGTTGCTCTGAGAGGTGACATTGAGATCAAAGGATGCTGAGCCGTTGGCAACTGCGTAGAGTAAGCAGGGGGTGGTGCTGACATCCACCCCTCGATATACCGGCATTTCAAAATCAGTACTCACCGAATCTGTAATTGTTGGATCAGAGATGCTTGTAACCGTGGCAGTAAAGGCTGTTGTGGTCTGTGAAATGATGGTTGTCGGTTTGATGTACAATCCCACAAGGTGTGTCTTTCCTGCGGGTACTGTTACATCATTCCTGCTGAAGAGCACCCATTCGTCCGGGATACCTGCTGTTGTTATCCTGAAGGTCTGGTCAGTGCTGCCTCTGTTTGTGATGCTCAACTGGTATGCGCTGAAGATGCCGTTATTGATGTTATCTCCGAGTGGGACATAGATCAACTCTTCTTTTGTTATTCCAGCATCAACACCGGCAGATTCCGCGATTTCAATGAAAGCTGATGTGGTTGATAGGAGTTCAGGTTCAGTGGTTGAAACTGTGGTTACAGAGACCCTGTACTCTCCTGGAGTTGCTCCTTTCTCAGGGATGACTTTTATGGTTCCGTCGCTGTTTGTGATAACTCCCCAGCCTTCGGGGACGGTGGATGTGAGCTCGTATGTGTCGTCTTCGTTACTCTCGACTATGAGGTTTAGTGTTATGTTGGTGAATGAATCTGTGACAGAGTTCCCCGGTTCGAGATGGGTGGACAGGCTCCTATCAAAGTCACCGTTCAGGTTGACATTATCATGAGTCTGGTTGAACTCAGAGACATTGATGGTGCCGGTGAAGCCTGAATACGAACTTTCATCTCCTATTACAAGACTTCCTTCTGTAATATTCAGTTCGACATCATTCGCAAAAGTCAAAGCCATCGGTCCGTTTCCGCCGATTTCAGCAGAATCGGCGTTTAAGGTATAATGACCTGAATAGGCGAAAC
The DNA here is from genome assembly GCA_003194445.1 of Candidatus Methanogaster sp. Lineage (GTDB taxonomy): Archaea > Halobacteriota > Methanosarcinia > Methanosarcinales > Methanogasteraceae > Methanogaster_A. Next base: position 189,563 of record PQXF01000003.1, on the reverse strand, counting down.
CATCTGCTGAGATACTGCCATCGTTGATTTCAAGAATGAGCTTGTCAGTGGACAGGTTGAAGGATGTCCAGTTGATACTCATACCCAGACCGCCTGTTGCAGGTGAGTATGAGGAGATGCTTCCGTTTCCATTCACCGAGAAATTCGAGCCCTTGTAGACTCTTGCGGAATCTTCTGAAAGTGGGCTGATCTCGATGGTGTTGTAGTGACCTATGAAATTGTTGTCTGCATCAAAAATATCAGCATCTGTCAGATATATGCTGCTGTATTTCAAAGATGGAGTTACGTTGTCTGTTGTCGATAAATTGAGGTTATTCGAAGCGGAATAGAGATTCGGAATGATTAAACTTTCAGATATTGAATTAGAATATTCATTCTTTTCAATGAAAAACGAATTTTTATTTAAATCTATAATTTGTTCTAAATCACTATCAGGCGAAATTAACATTGGCGAAAGGGGGGGGGTCGGCTAATATGCCAAAAACAAAATTTTTTATCGCGTGTTCATAAATTATTACACCCATACAAAATTGTAAAAAATAGACTGCAACAAATTTAAGAGTAGGAAGTAAACCTTTAAGCCAATGATAAATGAGTGTGTCTTTTGCTAACATTGGAATTGATTTCATTATAACATCAGCAACTACTAAACCCATTAAGAGCGTTGAATCTTTAGCAAATTCATGAAATATTTTTATATCGTTTACAGATTTTTGTTTAGCTTCTTCAAGGCCAAGCTTTGACTTTACTTCACCTTCTGAAGTGATATGAATATTATTAACATATTTTAAATTTAAAACTAATGCATAAATAAAAATAATGCAATCTAAAAATATTGGAATTAGGATCCCTATTATTATTGGCCACCAACTCCAATGTAACCCATTCTCCATCACTCCAAGTATCTCATGAGTCTCCGGGTTTATCTCCCACCACCCAATTGTTATGACACCATCAACAGTTACCATTTCTTCCGGAACAATCACACCCTTACCAGACTCCAACGTTTCAATTATCCTGTATTTTGCCTCTTCAGAGATATTCATATTCATGATCTCTGTTTTATTATACGTTGGAGTCATTTCAGCAGAAGAGATCAGCAATGATTTATCTTCGTTTGAAATGCTGAGATTTGTAATTTCATCAATCAATGAATCAATATCACTATCTGTGGCTGGCATGAACATTCTTACAGAAATATTCTGCTCATCAGCAGCTTCAAATATTTTCGGAACACTAATCACACTCTGGTTCGTTAATTGTTCAATTACAGTCCCTTCTATGCTTGCTTCGGATATGCCCCTTGTTTGCATGAAACTATGCTGAGCAAGGGTAAGCTGACCCGGATAAAGAACAGATCTGATATCATTCTTGCGAAGATCGATTCCAAAATTGACTTTATCACCATACTTTACCTGTGATGCCATAATTATCCTTGGTGAGTCAAAATAAGCTCTGGTCAAATAGAAATCAGCAAGACTGTCCGTTGTAAAATCAGATGCTCCCCCATCTTTAAGGGCAGCTATATACGTCATTCCAGTTATAAAATCAACCAGCAACTGCTTTTCTTCATCAGTATACTCACCCCACTCTTTATTCTCAATAGCAGAATACGTCTCGTTCATTTCATTAAACACAGGGAAGAGTTCAAACATTTCAGCTCCAAAAGCAAAAGAAGGAACCTCCCCCGGCGCTATAACCATCCCGAAGATATCCACAGGACTGACAGAAATATTGATATCCGGAGTGACCGCAGCACCGGTCTTCCGGTTCACATACCCGATCTTATCAAAGATCATCCTCTCGTGAGTGCTAGTCTCAGTTAGATCGTCCACCTCAAACTCCAGCCATTCTCCGGTGTACTGGATCGTTATATCCTGTGAAGTCCCCCATGTGGGTACGGTTCTCTTGAAATAATCCTGAAATGATGCGCCGTATATCTTTTCATCACCTATGAGCAGATATGGCTGATAGGTGATGGTGGTATCCATCTCTATACAGCCAACAACCGGCATGGTGTATATGCAGTCTTCAGATATGGATACATCATGCCCCAGTGCAATCTTCTTCCCATAAAGCCCGGATGTGCTCATCGTGTATGTAAGCGGATATGAAATAGTAGACCTCTGCTTCTCAACCTTCAATTTAAAGGTGACCTTATGCCTCAATGAATCGGGAATCTCAACGAACTGTTCATCAGCAGTTGTAAAACTCTCCCCCATATCAGCCCCTTCAAAACTCGGATCAAGAGACGTCCACTGGTCTTCTGAATCCGAATAATACTCAACCCATGTGTGGTTCCTTGCCTCTGCCATCAGTGCCGTGTCATTCAGAGGATCAGCAGTTTCAGCGCCTTCCGGTACACTTCCAATCACATTATCCGGAAATACGAACATAGAAGCTATGAGTTCCTTTGCCCTTTCATCGGACAGGGTTCCATTAACATACCTTGCAGGAATTCCATTTGCCCGCAGTAGTGCCACCAGCAGGCTGGACTGATCCATTGAGTTCCCTGCCATACTCCACAGTGTTCCGCGAGCACCTCTGAGAGAGCCGTTGTAAGACTCATACTTCACTTCATCCCTCGCAAACTCAAATATCTCTTCAGGGTTGTTTGATAGAATCTGAGCCTGCGCAATTATATAGGGGTCTGTTATATCAGCATCAACGGTATTGATCAGGTACTCTCCAAACGTTGAGGGCAGCATCACAATTCCATTGGCATAAGTGTAGATCGGTCCTCCGTTAAGGGTTCCAAACACACTGAAACCTGAATCTATTGTAGTAGAACTGGTGGTAGATGTATCCACCTTAATTTTCATCGTGATATTTTTGGACTCATACGGTCTGAAGTCGCCCATACTCCATGCAACCTCTGACCCGTTCAAAGAATATAATGGCACGGAAGATAAAATAGAGACATTTCCAGTAAATATGTCATGAACCAGAACATTCTCTAACGTAGAATTCATTAAATTCGACATGGTGACATTCAACCAGACGTCCATATCTGTGTCTGATGTTTGGATGTGTGTGGATAGGACTGGTGAAATCGATAGGCTACAGTCGTAGGTATATTGGATCGGTAATGGTTGAAGTGATAATGGGTTGTTTGACTGGCTATTCCCACCACTTGGAGCAGCCCCCACAACTGGTATGTATAAGGTTGTGGCTGTCAATATGAGCGTTGATACCACTATCGTGATTATCTGAAGCGATATGTTTGTTGATCTCATTTTCTCACCTATGTTTCATACTTCGGCTACTGTCCGCATGCTCGCAAAAGTCCGCGCCGCCATCATCATTAGCCACAACCCAACATTGCGCCCGCCGCCGTGCCCGCGCACGCAAGCAGCAGCACCGCGAGCACGCCCGCGCTGAGAATTGTTCGCAAAACAGTACGAGTTTCGGTTGTGGGGGGACGCTTTGCCATAATAATCGACTCCGATGTGTTACATCCGTATACACAACCTGCCCCTATAACAACCTTCCGCCACCATCAAATATCGCTACGTAGAGCCGCCGCCCAACCACCCGGGCACCCGCAAGCCCCCACGCATCAGACCGCCCCGCGGCAATCGCCCCCTACTCTGCCACGCCCCGGTCCCGTGACCTGTGCCCACCACAAACCAGGCGTCGCTCCTGCTGTCGTGCCTGCCCTTGAGTGTCGCGGGGCAGCCTTGGACGCAAAGTCATCACCCGGGTCAGCAGATGCGCCGCCAAATTCCCCCTGTCATAACCACCGCCTGCAAACATGCTGCTATAAATGATCTTTTGGCAATGCCCCCGCCAAAAGCCGCCAGCAGATTCTATTTGATTGATGCACGCTGTTGCGAGATCACCGTCCCCTATCGGCTAAAACTTATGCTTGCAAACATCCGGAAGATGAAGCCTATCCCTGTTTGAAGAGCAAGATGTTCGCCCCCGCCGATCAACGTTAGTCGCTTGCCCACATCCACATTCTCGGCACTGTCCAATTTTCTAGTGATAGGATAGAATACCCCTAATCAGAAACTTTTTAACTATCAGAAGTAAATATATCCATGGTGATAGTAAATGACCACTTTGGATTATGCTGTATTGAACC
>PQXF01000003.1:184780-185435 GCA_003194445.1 Candidatus Methanogaster sp. | reverse complement strand
CCCTAATCAGAAACTTTTTAACTATCAGAAGTAAATATATCCATGGTGATAGTAAATGACCACTTTGGATTATGCTGTATTGAACCTTCAGTATATGAGCTCACTCAGTTATAGTTTTGAAGAGTTCTCGAATGATCTTGAGCGCACTGCAGACGGGATATTTCGCAGAGCTGTTCCACCTCTGTGTCCGGAATGTGGTGTGCTGATGAGCCGCAATGGCTACAACGCGTACTGCAAAAAGTACATCGGTGGCATCAAGATGGGGCGGTATATCTGTCCTTGTTGTGGCGAATCTCTCGAAGATGACCGTAGTTTCTGGGAGGAACTGAAAAAGGGTTTGTTTGATGTTCTAGACGTATTTTATCACCAATTGCGGTTTTATGCTGTGCCGTATCAGGGCATATCGGCGATAATGAAACTCGTGTTCCCCAGGGGGAAAACCACGATTTATGATGCGTTCACGGAATCGGTAGAGAAACCGTATATTCCACCCGTAGATTATAGTTCGATCGTTCACTACGACGAACAACATCTAAAAATAAATGGAACACAGAAGTTTCGCCTAACATTGCTTGATGATGCTACAGGTCGCCCAATTGCGGATGAACTTTACGACAACAAAGATTCGGAGACCATCAAAGCCTTTCTTGCTAAG
>PQXF01000003.1:174684-182413 GCA_003194445.1 Candidatus Methanogaster sp. | reverse complement strand
TTAGTCCTTCATTTTCATCAAAACTTGCAAAAAAACTCAGTGCAGAATAGAAGTTATATACCTTCTCCCACATATAACCAGCGCATGGATGAAGAAAACGAATTCCATGAACAATTCGACGCGCTATTCAGGACAAAGAATGAGTTAAACATTTTCGATTTCGATTCTTATGATTGGGGATGTCTGCGATATATGCTGGAGCTCCGGATATTTCTTAGCAGACTACGAAAATGTGGAATACGGTCAATTGGCGGATTTTTTAGCGATGTTCTCATCTGGCTCACTGCAAAGGAAGAGCTCAGGAGGTATGACGGGCGAGACTACACTGCTGCATCGATGATCACATTTTTCCTCTTCGTAAAACTGGCAAGAATGAAGATAGAAGAGGCGCTTGCTTTTCTTTCCTCAAACAAGTCGTGGATGAAGCGTATAGGTTTTGAGAAGGTGCCGGCAAAAGGGACTGTAACAAAGTTCAGAGAACGGATGGGTTGCGATTTCAATCGTTTTTTCGAGGATTTGATCTCTTGCATTACTGACGACATGGATTTTGGGAATATAACGAGATTTCACGTCGTGTTGTTCACAAAATGTTATTTTGGGAACGGTCACTTTCCGCAAATCAGTAGATCAATAGAATTGAATAAGTTAACACGATTTAATAATGAAATACAGCAAACCGCGACTAAATGGGCTGGATTTGACCTTATGCTCTACGTTCTCTATGGTTTGGGCATCGTTAACATTCTGGAAGACATGAAGGTGGAAAAGAGGGACAATTGCGTCTTCACACCGCTGCAAATCAGTATTTTATTCATCGTCAAGGCAATACTGGGTTTTAAGAACGCGTACGGTGTGGATGAAGAACTTGAAGATGATCTCTTCTTGCAGATGGTATGCATGCTTGACGGGGACAGAATACCGAGTAAAAGTACGCTTGAAGAGGATATTTGGAGATACAAGGAGGAAGAACTGCAAAAAGCATATCAAACAATTATTCAGTGGATGGGAATACTTGGATTCACAACTGGCGAGATTGTTGCGTGTGATAGCACTAAATTATATGTGGATGGTGATACTTACGAGAACTCTGGCGAAGTCTACGATTATATCAAGAAAGAGACTGCGAACGGCTACAAACTGTTTGTGATGTATGATGTTGTGCATCGGATACCAATTTACTTTGAGGTGCACCCCATGAATGATGCAGATGGACCCAAATTAACGAAAATGATTGAAAAGTCGATGGAAATTACCGGAAGAAGAATAAAAAGGATGTACGTCGATCGTGGATTTTACGATGAAACGAACTTCGTATGGTGGGGGAAGGAAAAGGAGGGAAAAAAGAAAATAGAGTTCGTCACAATGGGAAAGAAGGGGACTTATTTATTTAAAGAAGCTATCGAACTTGGAGACGATGAATTCAGGGAAGTAACTCTGAAAACAAACGAATACGAGCCAAAAACATCCCGCGGAAAGGCTTCAAAACGGAAACGAGATGCAAAAAAAGAGCCAGTGAAGATTGCAGACTTTAGGTCTTCGTTTTCAGACGGATCTCCGGTACGAGTGGTTGTGGTGAAGAAAAAAGCGCAGTTATCAAAGAACGATAAGCTTCTCCTGGTTCTGGAGGGGCTTTCAGGGTTATATACCACGCGAGAACTGCTTGATTTGTATGAAACAGAATATGGGGAGATTTTTAGTAAATCCAAGAAACCTGCATCTTCCATATCCAGAGTTCTGAACAGAATATCAATAATCGAAGTTGTCGGCAGTGGTAGAGGGAAAAAATATAAAATAGATGGATATAAGGCAAATATAAAGGTGATAGGGAAAAACAAGAAGGAAACACTGCATATCTGGCTGACAAATGTATTTAATACGTCACCAGAGCAGGTTATTGAAGATTACAGAGACCGATGGCTGATAGAGACATTGTTCGAAGAAGCAAAGGGGGAATGGTACATCAATAAGCTTCCAGGCAGGAAATTGGAGTCGATAAAAGCGCATCTGTACTGGAGTTTCATAGCGTATGACATTGTTAGCATATTCAAACGATCGTTGACACCAAAATACAGAAATGCAGGAATAGAAGTGCTGAGGCGGGATTTATTCCATAAAAGCGCAGTTCTTTCTTTTGATGGGGAATCTGTCAAGTTAGAGTTCAACCGGAAATATAAAATAAGATACAATGAACAACTGGTAAGCATGAATGAATTTATAGATCAAACAAGAGATATGATCGACCTTCTGTAGCTTAATGTCTTAGCGTAAGCTATCTACAGTGAATATCTAGATTATAAATGTTTAAGCTCAAAACATACAACCTCCAAGTAGTATTCGTGGATTTAGGTGATTGTGGTTCATGTATAGGAGATATGTGGTTATATAATCGGATAATATCCGATCTATTTTCGTGGTAAGTCGGTGGTTATTGTTCTACACCACCCCTCCAGGAAACTACATCGTTTTTTGGAAAATATTTGGTGTAAATGATCTGTTTTGCGATCCCCATGTCAAGACCCCCATCCCTTCAACGCTTTACCGATCCGGTCATACCGCCGCCTGAATACTCATATATTCCGCGCCGCCATCATCATCCAGCACCCATGTCGCGCCCGCCGCCGCACCCGCGCACGCAAGCACCAGCAGCACCGCGAGCATGCCCGCGCTGAGCCACCGCCTGCGAGCCCCCACGCATCCGACAACCCTCTGACACTCGCCCTCACCACCGCCAAGCCCCGGTCTCGTGACCCGCGCCCGCCCAAACCAGCGGCGCATGTAAGTCATCTCAACAGACTCAGACATTTCCCAATAGATAACCTACCAGAATGCAGGCTCGATGGTGACCTCTCACATTGGTAAATTCCCCAACCTTTTAATCCTCTCTTCGCAGATTTTCATCGCTTTGGGGAGGTGGTCACTGCCAGCGTGAAGTTGTCAAGCGTCGTCCATACGGGATCCCCGGTTCCATCCCATGCAATCCATTTGACCTCTGCATATTCGGGATCCACCGTTACAAGGACGTAGCCGTAGTCGATATCATTGCGATACTCTCCAACCACACGGGAGTCGTTATAAGGCGGACTCCACGACGCGGGTGGTGCGCCGCATGATCCGATAACCATCTGATGAACCTCGCTTCCGGAATCGTCAGGTACGTATGCCCGGTTATAAAGGTGGTCATGACCGCAGAAATATATACGCGCTCCGGCACTGCCGATGCTGTTCCAGAACTCGTCACGCGCGTTTGGGTAACATGCCATGCAATCAGGATGATTGACCTTGAATGCAGGTTCATGACCAAAGACAAATACGTAAGGTTGGCTGTTGTTCTCCATCTGACCATCCAACCACTCTTGATTCACCCGGTGGGGGTTGATATGCGTGTCAAGCCCGACAAAGAATGCGTTCTTGTGGGCGAAGGAGTATGTCAGATTCTCTTCACCAGATGGTCCGTTTCCAGGGTTATCAGAACCGAACGCACCGATGTACGCAGCCTTTAGAGCAGGATCCGGGTGTGGCGTGTAAGGGTACGAGGGGTGCGGCCAATCAAGTGGTCCGTTCTCGTGGTTGCCGCGGATGGTATGCACTGTGATTCCTGCGCTATATACTGGTTCCATCGCACGCTTCCAGTTTGTGAACTGGACAACGTAGGGGGTGCTGCCGTTCTGGCACCAGCCGTTAGCCATATCGCCCGGAACCAAAACAAGGTCGCAGCTGTCGTTTACAATCGCCCTTGCAATAGCTCCTACAACAAGATCGTTGATGCCGGATTTGTCACTGGTGTTATTATTATCGCCCCTGGTGTCACAGAAGACCGCGAATCTCCACTGATCTGTTTCGGGTTCGGTTGAGTCACCCTCCACACACCCGGCTGCAAACACGACCGCAAACAGGCACAGCGCGACAATGGCGAATGCAATCAGATTGCATCTCACGTTTACACCTCCTCTGATATCGATCGCTTCAGGCAATTCTCCTGATGTTCCTCTGGCGGGGTGACAAATGGCGTCTGAAAATCATCCACACGAACCGATATCTAATTATACTGATCCGGCACACTTGGCTCATTCTTACCCTCCCAAATATACTCGCCGAGGCGACAGATCCCTTCAAGCTTATCGAAATAGCGAAGTATTGACACGTTCATAACAATCACGATCCCGGATTTTCGAAACCACTTCATGTAGCTAAACTACGCCTCATTAGGTTATAACCATTGCCGATCATCAACGATCAGTCGCAGGGACGCCTTCATTAGTCCTGTAATCCGGAACTTGCCCGGAGACTCGAAGAGGATGGGAAAGAGCAGGTCAGGAACAATTTCCTGATAACGAGGCATCTCAAGGATTATCTTCTCATTATGCTCAGTCTTGAGAACCCATCGAGGACTATCATGTAAAAAAAGCAAAATGGCGAATTTGGTATTATCTCATTCGCCTGACTACATAAGCAAGCAGACCTACGGTTACCAGCAATGAAGCTGTGTATCCTGGTGTGCTCTTCTTCGTCTCTGTCTCTGCTGCATCAGGTTCCTCACCCTCAGACTCTGCTACCTCTATGGTTTCTACTACTTCTTCTGTTGCAGGGGTTTTGATCGATTCCGCTACCGCTGGCACGCTGGTTTCAGGATGGCATACCGAACAGGTGAGTTCTCTCTGTGTTGGCGGCACAACCGTTATCAGGTGCAGCCCTGTCAGGTCATGGCAGTTGCTGCACAATGGGAGGATTACCTTGCCCTCTGGCATGTGACACCCTTCACATGTCGCCAGACCCGGCAGATGGATCAGGTGTGGGATCACATCAGCGTCCAGGTCCCGCCCCTCCTTGTTACCATCTGGTCTGTGGCACATATAGCAGATCGATGTGTTCGTCTCTTCGCCATGGATGTGCACCAGGTCATCCTGTGTGTGACAGTCCTGGCAGATGATGGTTACTCCTGCAGGTTGTAGCGGCTTTACGATGTCCGGCGCGGTCTTGTGACATGCCTCACATCCCTGATGCACATCAACGAGATCGCGATGGCAGTGTGCGCAGACCGTTGTATCGAGGATCTCGCTGTTGTGGTGGGTATTGATATCCCCATGACAGTACGTGCAGTCCTCGGTCTCCACCTTCTTTATGTGCACATCGTGAATCGTGCCGTAGTGGCATTTCTCACACTGGGGGATTGCGATCTCAAGCGCCTCGCCATGACAGTCCTCGCAGGTCACCAGGTTCTGCTTCATCTTCTCCTCATGAAGCGTATGTGGCGACCCGGGGTGACACTTCGCACAGTCTATATTCGCAGCATCCAGTGTGATCGTGCCAAACTCCACCTCAGCATAAACTGACATAGCTACGATCAGCAGAATAAGTGTTGCAAGCAACATCGGTGTTCGTTTCATAGTATTCGCCTCTCGATTGTTATCGATTGTAACGATATGGTTTGCGTTTGGGTATATATTGCTTTTCCTGCGAACGCGCATGGGCAATACGTGACCACGCCCTGTCAAATCACAAGGTTTAAATCATGACAGCCCATTTAGGTTTAATGTATGCGCCTATCAGATATGATTGCAATTCTCGAGGAGATTGCACCTCCTGAACTTGCTTACGAATCAGACAGGGATCGAATCGGGCTGGTGCTTGATCGTGGGAACAATGTGAACAAGGTAGCTATTGCACTGGATGCTACCGACTATGTACTCGAAGAGGCTGCACGCGAGGGTGCGGATCTTCTGGTAACACACCACACCCCGATATACGATCCGATCCACAGGATCTCAAAGAGCCTCTCGGACTCGTTGAAGATCGCTCTTGAGAGCGAGATCTCAATATATGCGATGCACACGAACTATGACCGGGCACAGGGCGGCGTCAACGATGTGCTTGCGGAAGTACTTGAACTGGAGGAGGTCGAGGAACTGGAGCCGGGGCGCATCGGAAGAACAGGATACTCGACAACATCAGAGTTTGCAGAGTTTGCTGCACAGCAGTTAAACGTCCCGGTTAGGTGGATCGGTGAGCGCAACATCGAGACAGTGATGGTTATCGGCGGCAGCGGTCTAACTGGCGAGTTTGTGAATACTGCGATCGACGGCGGCGCGGATCTTCTGCTGTCAGGAGAGATCCGGCACGACGCGATCAGGAAAGCGCATAATCTGGCACTCATCGATGCCACACACTATGCAACCGAGATTCCTGCAATGAAGCGTCTATGTGGACGATTGCCTGTCGATACGGTCTTCATCGATCACGTACCCGATGTCAGGTGGGTGGACAACACCACCATATCGCTTCCGGAGACTCCTGTGTGGCAGGCATAGGCATTCACAGAGATATCTGTGCAAGAGTGTAGCGCATCCGGAAACGTCGGCGTGGCAGGTGTAAGGTGTATACACTGCTACGCCCGTACATACCTAAACAAGGATTTTCAGCGCTTTATCGACATCGACGCCATCGTGCACGATCGCTGCAGCCGCCCGCGTCATCAGTGTCGGATCGTTTGCCTGAAACGCATTTCTACCAATAGCAGCACCTTTAGCGCCTGCTTCCATCGCACCCTTGATCATCTGCAGGAACTCCTTATCCGTACTCGTCTTTGGTCCGCCTGCGATCACCACAGGAACCGGGCAGCCCGCAACCACGGTCTTGAATGAGTCCGGATCGCCGGTATAGTTGGTCTTGATGATATCCGCTCCAAGTTCAGCGCCGACACGAGCCGCAAGTGCGACCGCGACCGGGTCGTGCTGGTTGGGGATTGCGGCACCTCGCGGATACATCATAGCAACAAGCGGCACACCCCAGTAATCACAGTCATCCGAGACCGCACCAAGATATTCGAGTTGATCCGATTCGGTATCAGAGCCGACATTGATATGCACGCTCACGGCATCCGCTCCGAGTTTGATCGCCTCTTCGACGGTACATACCGCCACCTTGTTGTTCGGATCGGGTCCAAGCGAGGTGGACGCACTCATATGGATGATGAGTCCGATATCGTGGCCATACCCGCGATGCCCGTGCTTGACCATCCCTTTCTGCATGAGAACTGCATCCGCGCCGCCCTCTGCCACCTTGTTTATGGCCTCTCCGATGTTTACGAGCCCTTTTATCGGACCTTCTGATATTCCATGGTCCATTGGAATAATCAGTATGTTTCCGCTCTTCCTATCGAAGATCCGTTCAAGCCTTACCTTCTTTCCTATTTCTGGCATGGTTTCACCATTTCATTCATTACTGCGATATTACAGAACCGGTAGTATTATAAGTATTGTCTGATCAGGAAACTATCCGACGCCAACACAGTGGTTAAGTATAAGATCCCAACCTTTCAGTGATGCCCCGACAGATCACCAAAAGGTGTCACGGTGGCATGACGTACTCCGTTCTCAGTAGTCGTCCGTCATTCAGCTTTATGCACCTCTTCGATATATCGTTACATGCTCTTTCCACCATAAGATTAAATTTCTGTTCGTTCTTCCACCCACCGGGGGATTCCGAGCATGGTCACCCGACCAGTCATGGCTAATATGGCCAGCACGATAACTCCCAAACTGGCCAACGTTGTCATGTCCGGACAGATAGTTAAACAGTTCATAATTGTAGAAAGATCAAACATGGGGCAACTCACAAATAATAATTTACCTGCCACCAGTTTTACATATTGATCTCTTGATTGAGTGACAACTAATAGAACTACTTATATCCCATACGTCTGAGTTTCAGTAAAATTAAAGAACAAGTGTTA
>PQXF01000003.1:155656-173926 GCA_003194445.1 Candidatus Methanogaster sp. | reverse complement strand
CACTTAAGAAGATTCCTGAGACCAATGCGATTTTTGAGAATGTTAATAAAGTTAATCACCAGTCAGACGAGGATCCAGAGACTTTGAGGATCTCAATTGACGCTAAAGCTAAAGTTGACATCGGAGAGTTTTCAGAGAGGATGGAAAATCCGAGAGTTGGAGAACCAGAAGAGGCTTTAGATCATGATATGAATCCTGAGATAAAAATGGTTCCTTTTGGTATATTTGAACCAACAACGGATCATCTATCTATCGTATTCAGCACCTCGGTGGAGACCAGCGACTTTGTTGTGGATTGCTTGGAACTGTGGTGGGAAGAAAATAAAGAACGGCATGCGGATATTCGAAAGTTGGTCATAAATCTGGACAATGGGCCGCACGTAAGTAGCCGTAGAACACAATTTATCAAAAGAATGATCGAATTTGCTGATAACACGGGATTGAAAATCCAGCTGGCTTATTATCCTCCTTATCACAGCAAATACAACCCTGTTGAACGATGTTGGGGGGTTTTAGAGATGCATTGGAACGGCACACTCTTGTCTTCAGTCAATAAAGCTATCAAATGGGCTGAAACCATGACGTGGAACAGTGTACATCCTGCAGTTCATCTTATCGATAAAGTTTACCAGAACGGAGTGAAATTGACAAAAGAGGCAATGAAAATCTGCGAAGAGAGAATTGAAAGATCGGGAAATTTGCCAAAGTGGGATGTCACCATCGAGCCTGCATTCGGGTAAGCTATTTATTGTGGCTTGCCTGGCGCCCGCCATCAGAACATATCAGGTTCTTGATCTTCAAAATTCCTTCAGCTATACATCCTTTTTCATGTTTAGGAATTATATAATATACTTTCATGCAATCATGGACTGATGTGCCAGGCTATATAAATTTATTGCTCACGATGTATCGAGATAAAAGTTATGTAGGAATAAAAAATTTTATTTAGATATGATAAAATTTATGCTAATTTGCCAAGTGGGTGGTAAAGGTATTGTCTATCTGCAGTTTAAAACAGATGTTCATGACGTGATTCAAATTCAGAAAGAAGGCCATGATAACATTTGGGAGCCCTAAATTATCCACGCGCAAATCGTTAGAAACCATCCCCCTACAAAACATCCCCCGAGTACTGCGAAGGTGAACATCTCACGACATGCCATCCCATCTCGCATCGCTCTTCAAAATCAATCATGACAACACCGTACAATATCACGAGCTCATCAGAGTTATAGCGAAGGCACACATCCGGATACGCGCCATAATCTGCAACACCACCCCCACCCCAACCGAATCCTTTAAATCACCCCCACTCTAACTCAACCCACAATTCAATCAAACCTGGAATATATGAAACCAAACAACAACAAACTCGATGTGCAGAGGTTCGCACTATACGCAAACGCATACCTGCTCGATGGGACCGTCCTCATAGATACAGGGATCGACCCCTGGGAGGTCGCAGGATACGATCTCGAACTGATCATACTCACGCACTGCCACTTCGATCATACCTGCGCGGCATCAGATATTGCTGATATGACCGGTGCTAAAATCGCAATCCACGAAACGGATGCCAGACTGCTCGATGACGACTGCGCGACCGCGTCGGTACTATTTGGCAAGCGCGCGCCAGAGATAAGTCCCGATATGCTGCTCCATGGCGGGGAGATCTTTGAATCGGATAATTTCATGCTGGAGGTGCTTCATACGCCGGGGCACACGCCGGGCGGTATCTGTTTATACGAATCAGAGACCAGAAGTCTCTTCTCCGGTGATACTATATTCCCTGCCGGCGGGATTGGGAGATGCGATCTCGGGGGCGATCTCTCTGACCTTATTCATTCGATAAAACTGCTCACAACGCTCGATCCGGAAGTGCTGTATCCAGGGCATCTCGATGTCACCGATGTGGACATCCCTTCACAGATCAGATCGTCACTGGCACGCGCACGAGAACTCACATTATAACGAATCGCTTTCTTTATATTATATGCACAAACTTTATAAGTGAAAAGAGCTGACTTATATTAAGGTGAATATTATGAAAGAATTGTCGATACAGGTAATGGGCGAACATGAACACGAAATTGCAGAACTGCTACAAGGTCTCGGATTGCCAAAAATCATATCGAGAACCATCGCATGCCTCTCCAGCACAAACGAGATGACATCCAGAGATCTTGAAGCCGCGGCCAGCATCAGACAGCCGGAGGTCAGCGCGGCCATGCGCGTGATGCGTGTGAACAAGTGGATCTCAGAGCGGGAAGAGAAGAAGAAGACTGGCAAGGGCAGACCGGTCAAGGTATATAGTCTCGGTGTTCCACTCCATCAGATCGTGGAACTGCTCGAAAAGGATAAGATGGAATCCAACAAAGAGACAATGAGCGACATCCAGCGATTACGAGAACTCGCGTAGCGGGACCGTAGGGTAGCTTGGTCCATCCTGCCAGGTCGGGGATCTGGCGACCGGCGTTCAAATCGCCGCGGTCCCATCCCGTGGGAAATGGGTGGGGGTCAGGTGTTACGAGCACTTGCGGTAATGCATCAGATCCAATCGATCACCGCGCTTGCATCAGTAACTACCACTATAGCTGGGCCTGCACACACCTCTCCCGCAGATACTCAGTCACATCAGCGACCGTGCGCTCTCCGAAATAAAAGATGCTCGCAGCGAGTGCCGCAGACGCATCCATATCCAGCAAGACTTCGAGACCGTGTGCAGGATGGGTTAATTAAAGCCGCCTGCGAGATTCTTGAAGAAGTGATACCTGCCATGAAACAACTGACCCATGCCGCATCCGGGATACTGCTCGCATCGCTTGCACTGCACTACACACCGCATAGCACACTCTGCGTCCTCTGCTGGGCAGTGACGTGGTCGATCATAAGCGACTTCGATGTCCACGTCCCAACACTTGAGCACCGTGGGATCACACATACACTCGTATTCGCACTCTTTTCGGGCGCGCTCGTGCTTGCGCTGGGGAAATCCCCATCCACACCGTTTTACGCTTCACTCGCTTCACTTGCCATACTCCTGCATCTGGTACTCGATTCACTGACCCCAAATGGTGTGCCGCTCTGGATGCCATTTAGTAGAAAGCGGGTGAGATTCCCGGTAATCGGCGGGAAGATAAGGTCTGATAACATGGCGTTTAACTTGATCATCCAAGCAATCGCAATCGGAGCAGCGATGATGATTATCATCCCATGATTGCCCAGTGATTATCCGGCGATCATTCCCTGATCATGCCAGAGGTCTCGTTTTGCAGATATCCGACTCAATATCCCTGATCTCAGAGACGAACCGACTTGCAATCTCCTTTCCAATCTCCATCCACAAGTCGGGATCAATCCCGAGTTCGGATAGCCCGACTGCGTTTGCTTCCGCAGGCGTTCCCTTGCCGGTCAGGTTGATGCCGCAGTGAATCTTCTCTGACGTGATTCCTGCTGTTGCGATGCTCACGGTCAGTTTCCCGCCGTCCACAAAGAGATCATCCCCGCTTCTCTCTGCGGTGACGCCGAGGTTTCTCAGGGCATCCTGGACGCAGACGATCAGGATCCGCTGGAGATAGTATGCGTGCCGCATGTTTGCAGGCGAGTCGAACCGTTCGACGATGAGATGGATCAGAGAATCTCCTCTTATCGCTTTTCCGTCCTTCTCATCCTCGATGTCTTTGATATGCACCACATCCATCGCGCCACGAAATACGATGACCGAATCGCCGCGCACGTCCAGATGTTCATAAGCCCACAGCGGATCGATCTGCGAGCCGTCATACATCATCTGGCGGTCTATGGCAACGGATTTCATCGAACTTATAAGGCCAATCGGATTCATCTGACACATACGACATACATCATCTGGCAATATTAATATGGCTTGGGTTCATTTTAATAAGAGGAGTGGCGTACATGTATATACGATAATCAACCATGAATTTGGTGGAAACGAGATAGGAGGCGCATTATAATGGGATTTATATCAGAAATGTACGTTAAATTTTTGGACAGTTGGGATGAGTTTAATGATTGGTGCGGAGGCGGTTCAAGGGGGTTGCTTGCTGTGGCTGCGCTGGCACTGCTTATCATTGCTCTGCTGGCGGTAGCACTCGTTCCGGGATTGATACCAACCAACGACGGCGAGGGTGTTGTTGCAGATGAAACGCCAACCAAAGTCCATGAGGCAAAACCCACCGCCGCGCCAACCGTTGCACCCACTGTCGTGCCGACGCCTACTATAGAACCGGCTCCGTTAGAGACTCCGGAGCATCTACCAGAGCTACACAAAATCGTAATTAACCCGTACGCCACGCAGAAATTCGAATTCGATCCGGTCAACTGCACAATTGCGCGAAATGACAGCGTCATCTGGATCAATGAAGATACGTATAGGGAGGGGCTGTATATCCTGACTAGTGCTGAAGGTCTGTGGCAACCCGCCGATATCCGGTTCGGCTCCGAGTTCACTTACACATTTAACTCAAGTGGAACGTACCATTACGGATGTGAGTATTTCCCCCACATAAATGGGACTATAACCGTCAAATAGTACCGATAAGAATATGGAGTTGTATGATAGCGATGTGGGGTCAGCCGTCCGGACAGGGGGGCTTGCGAAGGAACAGAATGACCAAAACTCCCGTCGACGAGTGATCATCTGGTGTCGACAGAGCAACCGCTGGATCCGGAGTTGCTCGAACTGACAGGAGAATCGGAAGATGCAGATCCTGGACTTATCGGGGTGGATGGCAAGCACAAACGAGACCGGGATGACGGCAAGGGACTCGATCAAACTGAGTCTTTTTATTATTTTCTGGGAACGTTGGATTGTCTTACGCAACCACAATTGTCATAATGGAGCACTATCGATCTGAAAAGTCGTTTACACCGATAATCTGTGTCCATCTGCGTCAATCTGTGGCTGATACTGTTTTAGACACCGACTGCGACAGCAAAGGCGTTGCCGTCAACACCGGTTTCACTGATTACACCTATCCAATCATATTTGTATTTGCCGGGTTGGCGTCATTTTTTTAACCGACCAGAACAAATTAAAAAACAGACATGACCTGCTCCGCAGTGCTTATACTGTCGATGAAAAATCAATTTCAGAATCGTGGCTGCCGCCACTGTTTTTGAGAGTTTTACGTACCAAGCTGACACAGAAGCGCATGGCGCCAAAAGAGATGTTGCAGGATTGGATGCGGATGATGCCCGGGTTTGGCAGGTTCGTACGAGCACTCCCCGACAGGATCGTAGGGCACTGATGCGCGTGGAGAAAGGCACGCTGCACATCGAGTTTGACAAGGATGTGTCCCACCATAATCGTATCGGAATTCAATCCAATGAGCAAGCGCATATCAGCAAGCCTGATCGTTGTTGCATTCATCGTTGCAAGCGCGCTGATCACACACTCGCGCGTGGGACCGCACATATACGATATTCCGCTGATCGGCAGCACCGCGTTCACGATCGCGGGCATTCTTGGCATCTGGCTCGTCTATTCATTGATACTGTCAGGGCGGCCATGATCTCGATTCAGGGGGCAAAGTGGCGTTAGGCAAGACATCTGGAATGCACTTAGGCACGATAGGCACATACAACAGGAGCACAACATCATGGACACACCAACGCTGCTCGGATTCGCTGGCACGGTTCTGGCAGGATACTTTGCCATCATGAATCCGGTCGCCAATACATCGGTCTTTGTCGGCTTGACCACCGAAGACGACGGCGCCACGAAGAGATCTGTTGTCAGGCGGAGCATCCTGCTTACATTCGCGATCATCACCGCTGTAAGTATCGCCGGGGGTTACATATTCACACTATTCGGGCTCACGATGCCGGAGCTTCGGATCACAGGCAGCATCCTCCTCTTTATAATCGCCTCTGTTTCATCTCGTCCGAAGAGATCATCGATTTCCTCGGACAGGGCGGTCTCAACGTGATAACGCGCTTGATGGAGCTAATTCTTGCAACCATCGGCACGGGCATGTTCTTAGACGGAGTGGGTGCGGAGATCGCTGTATTCGTGAAGCAGATCGCTTATTCAGCATCAGTTCAGGTTAAGACAAATTTTGAGGTACTTACTCGAGTATCGTGCGGATACCCACATATAAAACCACGGGATTACGCAAGATTAACATAGAACTCTCGTGCAAATCCGTGTAATCTTGTGGTTAAAATCCTAAAAACCACAACTTATTGAGCATACAGAATTCAAAGCCTCCATCCCCCTCCAAAGAGTCCTGGAATCATCGACCACTCGCTAATGTTTTCCCTTTATTATTACATCATGTTCATCATATATACTTCCCACTATTACCTCCAGGATGTCTTCCAGGCTAATCACACCCCGTGTTCTTCCCGCTTTGTCTACCACAATGGCGATGTGGAATTTACCCCTCTGGAATTCCTCAAGAAGGTCGTCCACTCTTTTTGTCTCGGTCACAAAATAAGGGGGTTTCATCAATTCTCTCAGCGAAACGCCGCCTTCATCCATTTTTGCTAACATATCCTTGGCATATAATATTCCTACGATATTGTCCTCTGTCTCTTCAAAGATGGGGATTCTCGAGTATCCACTCCTTTTTACCAATTCCACGGCTGAATTCATGGTTTGATCGACGCTCATGCAAACTGTCAACTCCTTTGGTGACATCACATCCCCCACCACGATTTCGTCAAGTTTCAGAACACCTATCATCATCTCTTGTTCATCCTCTTCGATCGCGCCTTCTTCTCTCCCTATGTCAAGCATCGTTTCCACCTCCTCTTCTGTCATTAATCTCTTCCGGTGGAGCTTTATACCTAAAATCCTCGCAGAAATACCTGAAATTATAGAAAAAAACTGTGTAATCGGTTGGAAAATAGAAGCCATGATCTGCATGGGCCTGGATATCAGGAGAGAAATCTTTTCTGCCCGGTGGACCGCGATCGTCTTTGGTATGATCTCGGAGAACGTGAGGATCAGAAGGGTCATCACTCCAATCGCAATAGCCACGCCGTTGGTGGGGCCAAAAATCTCTATCGAGATAGATGTTGCTACCGCCGACGCAGCGATATTCACCACATTATTCAGGATAAGTACGGATGTGAGTACGGATTCTGGGTCGCGAACCAGCTTATCAACCTCTTCTGCTCCTTCCACACCGCGTTTCAACAAAATCCTCGCTTTTATCTTGCCTACCACGATCAGGGCAGTTTCAGATGCGGAGAAGAGCCCGGATAAGAGTAACAGTATTGATAGGAGTAAAAGTTGTTCAATGAGAAACGCCATCTTTTTTCCTCTTTTGACTATAGTTATAAAAGCCTCTTATAAACTGTTGTCAGAAGAGCAAGATTCGGGCATCACCACTGTGTATCTTCGCCTTATGAGACTCCTCATGGGCGGTTTATATGAATGGCCAGAACACATCGTCCCCGAATAATTCAGCACGGATATCGTTTTTCTCCTCTTCCGTATACTCGTCATCATGACGTATCTCATTATATCGCAGCATCTTTTCCACAAGTTCGGGTTTTAATTCGAGCATTTTGTTCTTGAGCGATCGGTATCCGGAGACTACTTTCCGTTTTTCCAGAAACTTATAGAACTCCAGCAAGGCTGTATAGATGCCATCGAATATTTCATTATCAATATCTCCTGTTGTTAATATAATTGTATGCATGATATCTTTGAAATCTGCATCTACCAGGTCTACGGAATCGTAGAAAAAATACTCGCTATCATACGCTTTCCAGATGTGATCCATTGTGTACTTAAGTGAGAAGAGTATATCATATTTCTCAGCAGGCGTATAATCGGGATTTTGTATAAGGTCGGATTTAAACGCCTCAATCATATCGCGATTATGGGTCCGGATCTGTTTTTCATATTCTTCAAAATCACCTTCGTCTTCCAACTTTTCAAGATACTCATAATCTGTTTCTCTGAGAAGGTACGTATCCCAATTCTTGAGCCGTCTGTCTTCAAGCATCAGTTTGCATACCTCGTAGTTGTTAAGCGTGATCTCGTCTTCCTGATCTAACTCGAGTGACTTCTCCAGCATGGGTTTTGCAGCATCAGGATTACCCCGGATCATCTCTAACCAGCCCATATTACAGTAAAATCTATGGTTCGAATCACATAGCTCTAATGCCTTCTGTTGAATCTCAAAAGCTTTCTTCGTGTCACCCAGACAGGAGTGACAACAGCTTATGGAATCATACACATTCGCTTTATCGCTTTCGATCGCTATAAGCTGGTTATAGTATTCAATTGCCATTTCAAATCGGAGATTGTTTTCCAGGAACTCGCAGATATTATAGTAGCTATCTATCAAATCTTCCTTAGAAAAATGCGTCTTTAAGGACTGCAGCCCTTTGTCTATGTATGCTTTTCCAGTCTCATCCATACCCTCTTGTATATATCTGTACCCCAATTCGATTAATGCGGGATAATACTCAGGACAACCCGTGAGGATGTCTCTTAAATAATCCCTCCTCTCCTGCCCGGCTAAAGGAGCGCTTAGAAGAGGCATCGCGTCTTGTGTTATCAGTCCAACGTAATCAAAATCCGCAATTCCCCAAGCCTCTGTATCTTCGATGCTTTTCTTCTTCCCTTTTTTGCCTTTTAGTCCGCTTTTACTTGTTCTCATTTAAGCCACCTCTCCGGGTTTGACTGTCACAACCGATTTCACATAACGGGTTTTTTTTATCCCTCAATGTTTCATCAAACCAGAGAATATCAGCCCACTGTTCTTTGACAACATCAAAGTGTTGATCGATCATCTTCGCTATTCCCTATTCTTGTTCTTAAAACATTTAACTGTTTAACTGATAAAGATATCGGGCATCTGTGTTCGTCGGCGTATGGTAGAATTGAAAGGAATCCTCGACCATAGCCTTCTCGCCATATCTATAACGATTCCTTCTCTTCAGTCCTGATCTATGGTTCAGCATCACCAACCTCCCGCTTCCGAAGCTCGTCCGCAAACCCTACGACACGTTGCGGGAATGGGATCTCGATTCCATTCTCCTCGAGCGTCTTCTTTATCTTCCAGAGTAGCTCCATCTTGAGAGTGTACCACTCGGTAGCAGGTGCCCAGATCCTTACATGGAGATTAACCGAGTTATCTCCGAGATTATCGACAAATACTTGTGGCGATGGGTTTTTCAGGGCGAAGGGCTGCTCATCGATCAAGTCTTCGATGATCTCGACAGCCTGATCAGCATCGTCGCTGTACCTTATTCCAACGACATACTCAAACCTCCTTGCGATGTTGGTAACATAATTGGTTATGATGCCCGTAAACACCTTCTCATTTGGAATTCTCACGTACAATCCATTATACGTCCTGACTATTGTCGAGACGATGTGGATATCCTCTACAAACCCCGAAATATCATCGACACGTAGCTGATCCCCGATCTTAATCGGCCTCTCAAACATAAGGAAGATCCCGGATATAAGATTGCCAACTATACTCTGGCTTGCAAAACCTATCACTATGCCGACGACGCCCCCTGCAACGAGCAGACCCGAGAGGTCTATTCCGAGGTCCGAGACGATCAGAAGCACAGCAATGATGATAATCGTGTAGTACACGACCTTGGTTGTGATTTCCAGACGGTCCCTGTCCATCCTGTCCTTAAGCGACCTCTTTATGTTAATTGCCACCACTTTGGCTATCAGGACTGTAATTATGATGCGTACTGCGATCCAGAGGAGATCAAGAATGGTGTCGCCGTAGACAATTGTGTCGAGAATCATATACCCTCATCCATCAGAAACTTTGTTGCGATCACAGGAATCTTTCTTAATCGCGAGGTGTAGAGTTCTAAAGATCTCTTCATCCCCTTCCCAAGAGGAGAATTGACAAAATCGATCTCTGCGACCTTCTTGCTCACAATCCTCATATTCGCCCTCATAGCGACCATATCGTCGCTGTAGTAGATCTTCATCCCGTAAGCGGAAAAGACCGCCTTTGTCAATTCAACCCATCTTGCGGTCGTGTTTGTTATGTTAAGCTCTATTACCCCTTCGTAAACAGGATTCGTATCCGGTATCGTGGAATAAACCTCACTCTTCCAGTACTTGCAGATAACCCCGCTTGTAAGGGAACCATACAGGGTAAACTTTTGTTTATTCAGTGTGAGGACATCAAGGATCTGAAAATTCTTCTTTCCATGCACGAAGACACCGATCTCAACTGGGAATTTTACAAAGACCGCTTTTTTTGCGCTGGGTTCGATAAAAATCGACCTTTCAAATTCGATTAAGAAGTGCGGAGTCAGTTCTTTTGGCTTATTCACAGGCTCAACAGGATTTATAAGGATTTTGTTGTTGCTTGACAGGAGAGATTTTTCAACTTCCTCATCCATGCACTCTCTTTTGTACAGGACACCTCCTGTCATCCTTTTAACCGAGAGGGAGATTCCTTCTTGGTCCATTCTCAAAGGAACGTCATGCAAGCCGAAGACGCCGGATACTTCCATCGTATAGAACCTTTGACAGAACCAGATATAAGAGTAGCCTACCGTGCCCGTCTTCTTCTCAGTTCATACCCTTAGTATATAGTTGTACTTTGCATCATTTGCCTCAAAGAAGTCCTTACAGAATGTAACAGCGTCTTCCGGACGGTAATATTTGCAACTGAATATGTCGATATACCCCGCAGAGGTAACGTCCACAAAGTGTGCAGATATGAGGGACGTCTCGATCAACTGAACCGCTGAATACCCGATCATATCCCCCTCCCCGAAACGCACCACTATGCAATCGCCGTATCGTTTCATCTTGATAAAGTCACATAATTCATAGATGAACTGCTTTATGGTTGCTTCATCCTGTATCTTATCCGGATTGCATCCGTGGATGTCGATGGCAGTGGATATGCCCCATGCATTTTCCATGCTATATGCATCTTTTATCAGGTCTCTTTCCGTAGACATTCTCTTACCTCTAAAGTCATACCTCATTAGATTCTTAACATAAATAACTTTGCCACATCCAACCTTATGGAAGTTGGGTATAAGTCTACCATTTAAAAGTACATTCCCCTAATAAAATTGCATTATTCCTCTATATCCACCCATAGATGAAGTTTCGAGATATAATAGACCTCCTCTAGTGAACGGGTGGATGATACAAACATCAAGCGAGAACGGTGTTAAAACGCCTGAAAATGATGGAGATTAGAGCACAGTTAAGAATCGTAGAATGGCATCGAATATCTTCTCTCTTAATTCCCGGATGATCCCCCGATCCACCCTCAATCGCTCCGGGTCAAAATAAACTTTGTTCAGGTAGAGCTTGCGGTTAATCTCGATCTGAATCCACGGTATCCTCTCTCGCTCGTAATGATGCTGCGAGATGTACCCGCCCGCGAACGGATCGTTTATCGCAACCCTGCCACCACCAGCAAACGCCTGCCCGAGCGATTCTGCAAGAGCACGTATCCATTCGGGAGGGCAGGTTGCAGGACCATGCCCACGCACGGGCATCCCGTCCCTGTCGCCCCGGTTGCTCAGGCATATCAGCGGTCTTGGCTCCCTCGGGCGATCGCTTGCCGCCGGCGAATGCTCAAGCATACTATGGCAGTCGAGAGACAGTTTGATGTTTCGACTCTCCAGACGATTCCCCAACCGTCCGTGATACGGAACGTAATATCTCTGCAACAAGTCCTCGACAAGAGCATCATCAGGAAACATACCTTCCCGGTAGACCGGTGTGCCGTCTGTTGTCACAGTCTTCACAACTCCATCCGGATTTGCAGGAGCGCGGTCGCCATAAGCCCTGTTCACGTCCACAATCGCCCGTGCGATCGGCGTCTCGATCACCGCGTCCACACGCGTCCCAAAGCCGTATATCTCGCGGGTGAGCGCGTCCCCGTCATAGAAGATATCTCTCCCCGTTATGTTGACGATGTCTGCAACTTCAGGCGGGATCGTGTCCCCGCCGTGTGGGATGGATACCAACAGAGGATATGCAGCTCCCATTTTCAGTATCCGCCGGCAGTTCCGTCCCTTCTGACTTCAGCCACACCCTGAAAGCCGGTGTCGTCGTGTCTCTTCAGTACCGCGTGTATTGCGCCAAGATAAAATGAGAACGGTTCTCGCTCATCGATCCGGTACCCTTTCTGCCGGAAAAATGCAGGAAACCTGTCAGGAAAACGTTCCGCCTCCAGACTCACGCGCCCCCCAAGAGAGCAGTGCAGACGCGGCGCGTACATCGCCTCACCGATCGACTGGTGTTCATCGACGACGTGGATTAAGAACTGGGCGATTGCAGAGAATATCCGTTCACTCCCGGGACTTCCCACAGCCATCCAGATCTCCTTACCACGGAAGATAAGGGTCGGTGCGACCGTAGCCCACGGGACTGCATTCGGGCGCAGATAGAACGGATGGGAGAATACTTTATAGTCATAATCCATCAGGTAGTTGTTATATAGAAATCCGAGTTCGTCCGCAGCAGCTTTGCTCCCATACGTCCTCTCAATCGACTGGGTCAGGCTGACCGCCATTCCTGAACCGTCTATGACCGAGAGATGGGTGGTCTCGCCTGAGATTTCGTCCTCGGTCTCGTGGATCGGGATGCGTATCTGCGTTTCACGGTTGATCTCGCGGATGCATTTGCGGACGTACGTGCGTTTTAACATGTCCTGTTCTGCAACCTGCGGGTAATAATTGGGGTCGAATGGTCTGTCTGATCGTTCCAAGAGGGCGTTTCTGAATATCTCAACGAGCAGGTGCGCCCGGTCGAACTCGTCCCGGTTGAGGTGCGCGGGCTTTACCATGTTTATCATCGAGAGCGTGAAGAGGAGACTCCTTCCTGCGCCCGGCGGAGGCATACTGTAAATAGTTAGCCCCCTGAACTTTCGTTTCAGGGGCTTTCTGACAATCGGAAACGGGATTAAGGCAAGATCGTCATACCGAAGAAGCCCGCCATTCTCGCGCATATCAGAATCGATCTGCTTTGCAACTCTTCCCTGATAGAACTCTTCCACGCCCTTCTCTGCGAGTATTCTCAAGAGTCTGGCAAGATCGGGCTGGCAGAACGTATCTCCGGGGAGATAAGGTTCACCATCTTTCAGGAAGTACCTCTTACCTGACCCTGACTCGACCTTATCGAAGTTTTTAAGTTCCCGTTTCTGGAGGCGGTGCTGAAGTGGGGTGATCGCATATCCATCCTCTGCAAGACGGATTGCCGGTTCAAGGATTTGTTCCCACTGGAGTGTTCCATAGTTTTTGTTGACGTACCAGAGGGTTGCAAGAGTGCTTGGCACCGTTGCTGCGCGATAGCCGTGAGAGCGGTCGTCCTTATAGATTGCGCCGATATGGGCAAGCGAGGGCGCCCTTGACGATCCGTCGATTGCAAGCACCTTGCCGTTCTCTGAAGTGATGAGCATCATCGTCTGCCCACCGATGCCGCTGCTCTGCGGCTCGCAGACCCCAAGCGCCATGGCAGCTGCACATGCAGCGTCTACGGCATTCCCGCCCGCCATCAGCATCCGGGCGCCCGCGCGTGTAGCATCAGGAAACGCGGTTGCAACCATCCCGTTCTCTGCTTCTGCGCACTTGCAGTTACGGGTGGGCTGAAAACCCGATTCGATCTCCTTAAAGTCCATCATTATTACGTCCCCATTCTCAGGTCATTCATGAGTAGCGCAAGTAGCGCAGCCCTGTCAAGGAGGCTGTGCTGCAGTATGTACTCCTCATAGTCGTGCGGAGCATCCCCAATTGGTCCCAGACCGTCGATTCTTGCCCTGTCCTGACGCACAGCGCATATAGCAGATGAGCTCCACCCGTGCTCTTCAATCGTCCTGATGTCAAGCCGGTTGCTGATGGCTCTAACCCGCTGGTATATATTCTCGGTCTCCTGGTTGCGCACCATCGGGGGGCGGCAGATGCCACCTTCGATCTGGAAACGGTTTTTCTTGCTGTTCATCTTCGTTACGAGGCTGTGTATCTTTCGGTCGAGCGCCTCTCCCTGCTCCTGATTGTCAAACCGCACACTAAGTTGTGCTTCGCAGTTTGCATGCAGGATTGCAATTCCCGCGCTCATCTTCACTTTCCGCGGAATTACGACCGCGCCATCGACTTCGCTGGAGAGTTTTGTCAGACTGGCAAGCAGCCTGCTAAACGATGCGGTTGCTCTTGCAACGTCCCCTGCATCCACTGCATCCAGAAGATTCATCTGGCAGTTATACACCGCGACACCGGAACGGGATGTGATAACGGTTCCATCGAGGGATGCGCCGCTTAATCCCAGCACAACCCCTGCCCTCTGCAGGATCTCCTGTATGTGGTTTCTTGTAACCCTGCCATACAGGGTATTGTCAGTTGTGAGCAAGACCCCAACCTTCATCTTCCGCAGGAGGCGGGCGAACCGCAACGCCCGCAATGCCGCAATCATCACAGCAAGTCCGCCATTACTGTCCCACACAGCAGTTCCGTATATCTTCTGTTCGGTTTTGCGGTATCGGATCTGCCTTGTAAATGGAGTGGAATTGTCCAGATGGCTTAGAAGTAGCACATCGTAATTGTTATCAGTCGAATTGGAGAGTAGAAGGATGTTTCCCACCTCCACCATCGGAATGACTTGATGCGAGAACCCGATAGGACTCAACTGCTGCCACACGAGCGTACCCAGTGAATTGACACCATCTACGTTTCGCACATACGAATTGATATTCACCATCCTTTCGAGCAGTCTTTCGGTATCCTCCTGTTTCGTCCTTAAAAACCCGCGGATACGAATCGGTAGTGGCAATTTCTTTCCGCCAGTCTCTGTCAGCGCTTCCCCAGGCAGTATCTTCTCAGAAAAATATCTGACTGCCGCAACATCTACGATCCTGTTCGCAAGTCTGGTATAGTCATAGCCGGCAACCCCTGCTGCATGGACAAAGGAACCTGTAACACCGAGACTTGCCATCGAATTGATCTCAAGGAGATAGATGTTTTCGTCCTCGTCCATGCGAATGTCCACACGCGCAAAATCCCGAAGCCCAAGTGCCCTGAAAGCATCCTTGCTCATCCTGACCATCGCATCTGCCAGTTCTGAAGAGATCTCTGCAGGGCATATCTTCCCTCTTGGTTTCTGCTTCTTGTCATCCACTGTCTGGATTGCATCAGGATCGCCTTCAAGATCAATCTCCAGGACCGGAAACGCCTCGGGATCCCCGTTCCCAAGCAGCCCCACACAGAACTCCCTGCCGCGGATGAACTGCTCAACAAGCGCCTGCTGCTTAAATTCGGAGATTACAAACTTCACAGCCTCGCGCAGTTCCGTTTCGTTCTCCGCGATCCTGATTCCATACGAGACCGCCTCCATCTTCGGCTTCACGATGACCGGATACTCGACATCACTCATACCCTCATCCCCGGTTGAATAGACCCAGAAATTGGGGGTCAAGACTCCTTTTTTCTGCATGATTATCTTGGTAATCACTTTGTCAAGTGCAAGCGAGTGCCCTTCAGGTCCTGAGCCCACATAAGGGATTCCAAGCATCTCAAGCATCGCCGGAAGATGCGTATAGCGGCCCTCTCCCTGGATGCCATACGCCATGTTAAACACCATACCCATCCGCTCACCTTCGATCACGCTTGGCATGAACTCTTTTAGTCTCTCAACAACATACATATCCCCCTCAGCGATCCGGACATTATGTCCACCCTTTTCGAGGGCGTCAGCCACCTTTCTGACTGTTTCAGGGTTGTACACCTCCTTGTTCTGCATTCCGAACCGATTTATCACGCCAGTCAAGTCTTTATTATAGATTATAGCTACTTTCATATGACTCTCTCTCTCTCTCTTTTGAAGGAGTTTATACGGAATCCCTATTCAAAGATTCGGTCATATCCTGCAAACAAGCTTAGCATACAGATCCGGTCCGGAACTGATAGAATCCATGCAAACCAGTTGCATGATGCAGATAATCCGGAATAA
Organism: Candidatus Methanogaster sp.; assembly: GCA_003194445.1. Classification (GTDB taxonomy): domain Archaea; phylum Halobacteriota; class Methanosarcinia; order Methanosarcinales; family Methanogasteraceae; genus Methanogaster_A. The sequence goes on along the minus strand of PQXF01000003.1, from coordinate 157,986 downwards.
TGTGCCGCGATTGTGAAGATAAAGACGGCAGCGAGCAGCATCAGCACCCCCGCCGATCCAACAAACATTAAATGGTTGGGCTTATAAGTAGATATGCAAGCTATGCAGCTATGAGCAGGATTCGCAGGGTTTGCAAAGGAAGCGAGACTTTGATGAGCAGTGATCTGATCCACGAACTCAAGAGAAAGGCAGTACACCTGACCTCAATCATAATCGTGATAGTGTATCTTGCATTCGGGCAGCAGACGATACTGTTGCTGCTAACGGTATACTTGATTGCGATACTTGAGATCGAGTACTTCAGAATCGAGTGGGGGAAGAAGCTACCCCTTGTTCATAGTCTTTTACGGGAAAAGGAGGTTGATAGACTCAGCGGTCATGTATTCTTTACGATAGGGTGCATCATTGCGATTTCAGTCTTCCCGGAAGAGATCGCGTCGGCTGCAATTCTTATGACGACTTTTGGGGATGCGTCGGCTGCAATTTTCGGAAAAGCTTTCGGCAGAAAATGGATTCCGGGATTAACGAACAGGGCGGTCGAGGGATGTGCTGCTGAGTTCATAGTGGACGTTGTCATTGGAGCGATCTTTCTGTCAAACTGGCTTGTGGTTCTTGTCATGGCAGGTACTGCAACCGTCGTCGAGACGCTGGCTAACAAGATGGATGATAACCTCTTAATCCCACTCTTTTCAGGGTTTAATGGCAATATCGTCCTTCTGTTACTGCCATACTTAAATTTATAATCCGAACCTATACCTCATTTCAAAGTATCCATCCCAAAAACGCCTGCCAGTTCGATACCTTTCTCTCCGATCTCCGATAGACACGATTCAATCGTCGAAATCGGCATATACTTTTCAGACCTTGCACCATTCTCGGATTCGATCTTTACCACGAGTTCGTCCCTTGCTGCCCCGTGCGCGATACATTCGGACGCAATCTTGCCGTATTTTGCGAATACAACCTTCAGACCATCAAAGATTATGGACTCTTCGATCACATCCACGCCATCAAACGCCATCGTCTTCAGCATCGAAACCCCGCGTTTCTCAGTATCCTTCACACATCGGATAACCTCCTGCATGAGATAGATAACCTCTGCGCTATCGATCTCCTTCAGGATCGATTCATCCTTTGTCAGGTTGATCGGCTCCGCGTTCCCGTACACTATCGAGTAATTATTGGTATCGTGCTGCATCTCAATGCGCACCGCCTTTTCGCCCTTCCGGTCTTTAAATTCTGCGATTGTATGTTCGTCTGTGTATTCAACACTGACCATACGGTGGTTCGAGATATCCCGCATCTTCAACACATCTTCTCTCTGAAATAACCCTGCCCTTTCCGGTATCGGTATGGAAAATACGCCGACCAACTGTTTGACAAGCACCGGCTCCTTAAACTCCAGTTCATAAACAAACGATAGCCCATCCACCTCCGCTTCAAATTCGCCGTGCAGTACACCTCCACCCTCTGATGCCAGCGAATACCTCTGACTGGTGTCATACACGCCGGATTCGAGAAACGGGGCAAGTACCTTGCGCATCTCTCCTGAGTTGTAATCGATCTTTTCGGTCAGGTCACTAAACGACGCATCGAAATCCGACTCTATCTTTGCCCTCTGCTCATCCGCACAGGAGGTGCACGCCTCTGAGGTTGCGTCTTTACAGATCTTCATCTCATAAGTTGCATCATCTGCGATTATCTCGCCGAGTTGTACCCCGACATCACGCTCGAATGCATCGAGCCGGGCAACTTTCCGATCTCTGGCATGGCGTTCGCTCTCGATCTCTTTATTAGCCGCGATGATTCCGTTTTCAAGGGGATATACCGCCACGGTCAACTTTAGCAGGTCCGTAAGATCAAGAATAAAATCGCGCTCTATCGGGAGTTTTACAGAGTCTTGGTACAGGTACTTCATGGTTGCATCTCTTGAACAGTTCAGCATTAATTCTTGGTCTATACCATATATCTTTACTCCTCCACAGGTAAAATCGCGAGATCGTTTATCCGGGCAATCCACACAACTCCCTATAGCCTTTTCCGGATTTTCTATGCGGGAGGTGATTGTTAAAGAGAGGTCGAAGCTCGTAAGTCAAAAACCCATTTTTGTTCTCTGCAAAGCTGCAAAATATTGATACAGGGCAATGCCACTACCTTAAGAAAATGGTCCAATAGAGTTAATAAAGTATATGTACTTGGCATATTATTATATTAGATAAAGATCCGTAAATTATTACGAATCCACAAACGAGGTGTCAACAATGTTTGATTCTATCCACAAACAGATTTCCCGCCAGATGGACGCACTAAAGAGACGCTTTGCCCAAACA
>PQXF01000003.1:0-154716 GCA_003194445.1 Candidatus Methanogaster sp. | reverse complement strand
GACCATATCGTTATATGGGAAAAGCCGAAACAACGACCAGAATGGATGGATGAGCTCATGTACTGCCAAATGCCAGACACGTTGGCAATACGCGAGATTAAAATCAATGGAATGGTCATTACTACGACCCTTCTTAACCCAAAAGAAGTTACAAGAAAGGAACTCGGCGAACTTTACACGAAACGGTGGTTGATCGAAGTGGATTTCAGATTCATCAAAACAGTTCTCCAAATGGATGTTTTGAGGTGTAAAACATCTGACATGGTTTGTAAGGAAATATGGGTGCATTTGCTGGCGTATAATTTGATCCGAGCGGTCATGGCGCAAGCGGCGTATAGTTATAATCTTCCACCACGAACACCCGAGTTTCAAAGGCACGTTACAGCAGTTAAATGCATTTAAGGAGACATTTCTGCGCACTGCTAAAACGCGTTTGTCTATTATGTACGGATATCTTCTGGAAGCTATTGCTAATCATCGTACGGGGAATAGATCCAGACGTAGTGAACCACGTGCCGTTAAACGGCGGCGTAAACCCTATCCGTTACTCACTAAACCACGAGAAGAAGCTCGCAACGAATTGCGCAGAGGTGGGGCATCTGCTTAAGGTAGTGGTATTATGATACAGGGTATGCTAATAGCTCTGTAAACATCAGGAATTTTTGGTCTCTCCGGGTGGTTGGTCGGTTTTTCTCCTGTTATCACCGTGCAATCTTCGACTTTAGCCAATGCAATGACAAAAGGGTCTGCACCCGATCGATTTTTCCTGGTATCGATAAGTTTCTTATGATCTCTAAGAATTTCAATTACTGCAAGCTGTATTCTTTCATCGGTTAGAATAAACATACTTTCATGGTTTTTAGCCCATTTATGGGCATCATCTTCCTTCTTTTCCAATTCATAGAGGACTTCTTCCGTTGCTATTAGTTGACTATTGCCAATCAATTCTTCAAAATTGTTTCCACAGACCAGGCATGGCATCAGGCGGGTAATAGCGAGTCCAGGCATCGAGAATGGCACTTGTATCGATGCTGTATTTCAAAAAATCCCTCCGAATCTAACTGGTTTTGACATTATTTTATCTTCGATTTTAGATAGGTGCGTCAACTTTACGCCAAGATAGTCGGACAGATCACTTGAAGTTATTTTTCCTGGTAATAACTATCAAGCACAAGTTTTACGAACGCTCGTCCTACACGGCTGATAGCCAGTATATCAGGAGGCGCAAATCCCCCTCTCGATTTTTTGCTAATCACTTCATATTTTTTGCGGAATCCATCGCGCTTAGTTTTGTAAAACGAGTTAGTAGTAAGCCCACAGATAAGAAGACGCCGAAGAACGACTTCTTCACTAATTTTGAATCGTTTTGCAAGAGTAGATAACTCGTCATCATTCCAATCACCCCCATAGGTTTTTCTGATAACTATATCTTCATTTAAAAGCTCCTCTCTGGGTATCAACGCGGCACCAGCCACATGATTGCAGAAAATTTCAATCCTCTGTTTTTCCGGAGGCAGATCATAATCCTCGTTCAAATCACAGATACCACCCTCCTTTAGCATAATGTGGGCAAATTCATGCAAAAGTGTAAAAATCCGCCCATTTGGAGTGTCCCCGCTGTTTAATACAATCACAGGCAATGACAATTCGTTTATCGAAAAACCGCGCATTTCAGCGACATCTACACCGGTCGACTGGAAAACTAACACCCCTGCACTTTCAATAGCTGCTCGCCACAAGTTAAATGCACCATACTTACCAGACACTTTTTTCTGTTTTTCAGAATCTACCTTTAATATATCACGAATCTGACTGCCAACCATTTCCGGATCATCGGTTATACTTATTTCGTGTTTAAACCCTGGCAGCTTGCCGTATAAGTCTTCTATAAGGTTTAATGCCACCTGCCCTCGATAAATCGCTTGTCGAATTTAAAAATTAAGTTGAACTGGTTGTCGAAATCCAATAGTTCCTGAAATTCTACGGAAATCGTGCAATGGTTGGAAATTTATCGGTTTTTCATCCAAATAAAAAACGGCAATAGGTCGTTTATACTGTTTCCCCAATTTACGAAGCTGCTTAATTGTTGGGCGACTTATACCATATTCCCAATCTTCCAATTTCTGTAACTTAACTCCCAATTTATCTGCGGCACCTTCTTTCGTAAAACCAGCGCTTTCTCTCGCCCATATCAACAGATCAGGTTTAACAATTGCCTCAATTCGTTTACCCATTTCACACTACTTTCAATTCGCTACCCTCTTCAATCTTTCCCGGGCGACCTCACCGGCTGATGATCAGCTCTCCTTGCTCTGGTATTCAAGGAACAGTTCCGCAACGACATGCAACTCGATCATCTCGATTTCGGGTATCAGTTCGGACTCGTCAAAATCGGATTACCCGACCGCCATGAATTTTTCGTTCAGTTCTTCCACAAAATCGTCAAATCTATCCGGTGATAGCATTATATATTTATCGCCAAGTTCTAAACAGACTACTTTTGTTCCGGTAGTCATCATTATCGCATCTCTTCCATTTGTCAGTTTATACCAACCTTTTTTGTAACTTCTCGTGCCCTCACCAAATTTTTTAGATTTCGGCCGTAAATTCTCATCATATTCCAGATCTACAATATATATCCTCCGAATCTCTTCTTTTTTGACGGTCTCGTGACCATACGGGGGAATGCTCACTATCAATGTATCGTCATCAAGCACCACCTTTGTCTGCGCAGGTGCAATCAAAGACACGTATATAAATATAATAATAACTATCCCTAAAATGCCTGTGCCCATAACTCTATTAGTTCCTTCTGAATAAAACCAGATAACCAACCCGATGATGACCAGACTTGCAATTATTGCAAGGTCGTTTACCAGGACATCCGTAGGGACTGATATGTGAAATTCACTCATTTCTGTTCCGTCACATGAGTTTATATTCCCATAACGTTTACATCCTCTTCAGTAAATAAATACTGCTGAATAGCTTGCATGTTGACTGTGGCATCACTTCTTTTCATAATACTTCTTCTCCCCGATCATCGTTCTGGCAATGATAATCGCGAATCCAAGCATCCATATTCCAATCATGAGTGTTTGAACAAAGTAACTCAATATCGCGAACATAATTGAGTGTATTCCAATAAGAATAAAATTAGAACCTACCCATTTTCCAAGACCTTCCTTATCCATGACTTTGTTTGGATCATATCCTGCAATAAGCCAGACATTCCCCTTGTATATAATCACGCCAAAGGACAGTGTGATGGATGCAATCAAGAGATAGACCACAGATATAAGTGCCATATTTTCCCCTGGAGAACACTAAAACGTTCACAGACTAATAATCAGTCCTCCTTCGCTCTGGTACTCAAGAAACAGCTCCGCAACGACATGCGACTCGATCATCTCGATTCCGGGCATCAGTTCGGACGCCTCCATGCCAATGATGTCAGCAGCGAGCTGGCAGCACTTAAACTCCACACCGAGTTCGATGCACTCCTCGACCTTCGCATCATACACAGGTGCACCGCGGTGCTTTCCTGCCTTCCCAAGCACAACACCCATCGGTCCCCAGAGGATCACTATGACATCAAGCCCCTTCTTCCGGTAGTATTTTGCAAACCTCAAGGTCTCAAGCGGGCTTGTACTCTCATAGACCATGTTCTTTAAGAGAAGCAGGACCTTTTTGACTTCAGGCATCCATCTCCTTCACCGCTGCCTGTGCCGCCGCAAGTATCGCTATCGGTATCCGAAATGGAGAGCAACTGACGTAATCAAGTCCCGTACGGTGGCAGAACTCAACCGATGCGGGATTGCCGCCGTGTTCCCCGCAGATCCCGATCTTTAAGTCCGGCTTTGTGCTGCGCCCCTTTTGGGCGCCCATCTCGACAAGTTTGCCGACGCCGGTCTGGTCGATCGTCACAAACGGATCAGATGCAAGAATGCCCTCCTTCACGTAAAACGGCAGGAACTTTCCGACATCATCCCTAGAAAACCCAAACGTCATCTGTGTCAGATCGTTTGTACCGAAACTGAAGAACTCTGCCTCTGTTGCGATCTCATCAGCGGTGACTGCGGCTCTCGGGACCTCGATCATCGTTCCGACCATGTACTCGATCTCTGTACCATACCGCTCCATCACCGTGTTGGCAGTCTCTACGAGCCGCTCTTTTGTGAACCGAAGTTCGTTTATGTGCCCGACAAGTGGGATCATGATCTCCGGGATGACCAGGTGGCAATCCCGCCCCGCTGCCAGTTCACAAGCCGCTTCGAAGATCGCCTGCACCTGCATCTCGTATATCTCAGGATACGTGATGCCAAGTCTGCACCCGCGGTGCCCGAGCATGGGATTTACCTCATGCAGGTTCTGGATGATGCTCTTTAGCTCATCCACCTTCATATCCATGCGCAACGCTGTCTCTATTACATCTTCCTCCGTCTTTGGGAGAAACTCATGCAGAGGCGGATCCAGCAGCCGTATGGTCACCGGAAGATCCTTCATGACCTCAAATATACCTTTGAAATCCTCTTTCTGCATCGGCATCAGTTTATCAAGCGCAACCCTTCTCGACGCCTCATCGCATGCAAGGATCATCTGCTGCACGATCGGCAGCCGCTCTTCGCCAAAGAACATGTGTTCTGTCCGGCACAGTCCAATTCCTTCCGCGCCAAAGTTCCTTGCAACCTCGCTATCGTGCGGGGCATCCGCATTCGTGCGCACCCCAAGTCTCTTTGCGCGGGAAGCCCAGTCCATCAACGTCCCAAAGTCACCGGTCATCTCTGGCTCGACGAGATCAGTTACGCCGAGAATGACGTCTCCTTTCGTTCCGTCAAGCGTGATATAGTCCCCCTCGTTGACCACAGTACCGCCAACCGTGAACCGTTTTGCTTCCCCATCGACATCGATCTCGTTGCATCCGACGACACAGCACTTGCCCATGCCACGCCCAACGATTGCGGCATGACTCGTCATCCCGCCGCGTGCTGTTAGTATCCCCTGCGAGGCAGCCATCCCGCCGACATCGTCCGGAGACGTCTCAAGCCTCACCAGAATCACCTTTTCACCCTTTTCAGCCAGTTCCATTGCCCGGTGGGATGAGAAGACTACTTTCCCGACTGCCGCACCCGGTGATGCTGCCAGTCCCTTTGCGAGCACATCAACAGTTGCTTTCGGATCGATCATCGGGTGCAGAAGCTGGTCGAGCTGGTCCGGCTCGACGCGGAGTATCGCGGTCTCCTTATCGATCAATCCCTCAGCTACCATATCTACAGCGGTCTTCACGGCAGCCTGCGCAGTCCGCTTCCCGGTTCTCGTCTGTAGCATGTAAAGCGTGCCCGATTCGATGGTAAACTCCATATCCTGCACATCGCGATAATGCTTCTCCAGTTTCTCGCGTATGGCAGCCAGTTCTCCGTAGATATCCGGCATCTCCGCCTCTAACTGATCAAGGGTCTCCGGAGTCCGAAGTCCTGCAACCACGTCCTCGCCCTGTGCATTCATCAGGTACTCGCCGTAAAACATATTCTCCCCTGTTGCAGGATCCCTTGTGAAACAGACACCGGTTCCCGAATCAGCACCCATGTTTCCAAATACCATCATCTGTACGTTGACCCCGGTACCAAGATCCTGCGAAATATTGTTTAAAGCTCTGTATGTTATTGCTCGATCCGTGTTCCAGGACTCGAACACGGCATCAATCGTCATCCTCAACTGCTCTTTCGGATCCTCTGGAAACGCTCTTCCGGTCTCCTTCTCTACCAGTTCCTTGTACCTCGATACAAGCTCTTTGAGATCATCCGAATCGAGTTCCGTATCCATCGTAACGCCGCGAGACTGCTTCTTCTCTTCGAGAATCTGCTCGAAATCGCTGTGCTTCATCCCCAAAACCACGTTTCCGAACATCTGCACGAACCTTCGGTACGAATCGTACGCAAACCGCTCATTTCCTGTCCCCCTGGCAATGCCTGCCACGCTCTCATCGGTAAGGCCGATATTAAGCACAGTATCCATCATTCCAGGCATCGAGATCGCAGCACCTGATCGCACTGACAGGAGGAGAGGGTTCTTTGCATCGCCGAACCGTTTTTTAGTTAGACCCTCGAGGCGGGCGAGATTTTCATCAATCTCCGCCTCAAGACCGTCGGGGTATCCACCATCGTTTGCATAGTAGTGTATACATGCCTCTGTGGTGATCGTGAATCCGGGAGGCACCGGGGTGCCAATGTTCGTCATCTCCGCGAGATTTGCCCCCTTCGACCCGAGGAGATCTTTCATTCGAGCGCTACCTTCGGCTCTTCCGTTGCCGAAGAAGTAAACATATTTCTTTGCATTCACGGTTATTCCCATCCTTTGGATATATGCTATTTCTGATGTGTATTTTTGTATTAATAGTCTTTCCTTTCGTGGGCTGCCAATTTGTCTGGTGCTCTGGTTCTGACTCATCGGTTTTCAGATATCTGAAACTCGAAGTGACAGAAACGAGGCGTATATACATATCATCCTTATCCAATCCATACCCGACTAAAGTCGGGGGCATCAGTGGGGCCGGAGGTGGCATGCCGGAATGAGCGCGGACAGATGTGTGGGGTGTAGCCCATACGACGTTATTACAGAATATTATGTATATCTATATTCTACTATTCAACAATTCCGCTTAAATCGTACCACTACGGTGGAGGGATGTTAAGATCTTTACGATTTTCTGTGCCAATTTACTGGCGATTTCGGCGTGGCGGGGAGCCGATGATGTTTCTCTGCCTATGGGATTGAAATAAATCGAATGATTTCCACCCTCTCTCAAAAATCTGCAACCGTGTCGCTTCAAACGTTTCAGCAGTGCACAATGTTTCATTCATGTCGCCACCAGCAACTCTTCCCTAATTGCATCTGAGCCCACAACTTCAAGTTGCGTCAGCTCTCTGTTTGCTTTGATGACCATTGCTACATCCTCTTTCAGGTTTTCGCATGCTTCTTCCCGTGTTCTGCCCTGGGTATTTGTGCCGGGCAGTTTTTCAACATAGCCGATCCACCAGTTTCCATCTCGTTCGAATACTGCAGTGAATTTGTTTATGGCTAATCGCTCCTGTGGATGTTTGTGCGAGTTATATCCCGTATGACGTTTTTAGTTTGGATGAAGTAGCATTTATGGTTTGTGTTGCTGTTTGTGGGTTGGACGGGTCGGTGGTTGCGTTGGTGAATTATAATGGAACTTGATTTCTCCATACCCCACAAATCACACCGCAGAATGCGATCTGCGAAAACATGCGTCGAAGCCAGCACGCAAAAAGGCGTAGAGAGTTTGGGTTGTTTCGTCCGCGGTCTCTCGTTCTCGGCGGTAAACATGAGCACCCAGAAGGAATCAAAAAGTCTCGCCTTCGGGGGCTAAAGACTTAAATATAGCACAGATGAACACAAATGCATATGGAGGGAGTTAATGGCTCAACATGGCAAAATCCAAAATGATAACGCGATCGATACTGCTAAACTCTTTAACTTCGATGCATACTCCTCTGCTCTGGCAGACATAATATCCAGTGAATCGACCGACACCCCACTGACCATTGGGATATTCGGCGACTGGGGGAGTGGTAAAACCAGTTTGATGAGCACCATCCAAAAAAATCTTGAAGGAAACAATGCATCTGGGGGAGGTGTCCTTAAGGTCAAGTGTATCTGGTTTAACGCGTGGGAGCAGAGCTTCGGACAGGGTGGAATGCTGACAACCGGTCCTTCATTGCTCTACCACATCTATAAAGAGCTTGTAGGGGAGAAAAGTAGATCTGAAAAAATTAAGGACTTTGGCAAAAAGGTTCTCGAAGTTGGCGTAACCACTACCGCCAATGTAGTAACCACGAAATATTTAGGTTGCACAATAGATGAATTGAAGAGTGAATTTGAAGGGGTAGTAACATCTCGAGCGATTCTGGCTGAAAGCTTCAGGGACGCGGTGAATGATTTCACTAGCAGTGACTACCAGAGAGTTGTAGTTTTCATCGATGACATGGATCGGTGTCTGCCCGAAAGTGCTGTGGAGCTCCTTGAAGCTATCAAACTTTTCCTGAAAGCCAAAAACTGTATTTTTGTGCTGGGTGTGGATAAGAGAGTGATAATCGAGAGCATCCGGGTCCGCTACAAGGACTTCACCATACCACCTGGTGGGGCTGAATCCCCAATTACAGGTGATAACTACCTCGAAAAGATCATCCAGCTAAGCTTCCAGTTACCACCCATCCGTACTGAGGATATTGAGGGTTTCATTACAGAATTAGACCTGCCAAAGTTTTACGAGCCATATATTGGGATGATCAGCAAAGGTATCGAGCAGAACCCCCGCAAAGTGAAGCGATTCTTGAATAATCTGGAACTCCAGCGAACCCTTGCCAGCCGAATAAACGAGATCAATGAGATATTTATGGAGAAAAGAAGCCTCTTTGAAGCGCTCTTGGTGGAATGGGCGATAATAAATAGCTACTATCCAATATTTAGAAAGGATGTAATCAGAGACAACGTTCTTTTAGCTGAAATGCATAGATACGTCAAGGAAGGTGATGATGAGAGGATCAAGACCTTCGTGGAATCCGGAGTTGAGAGGAGGGGTCTTAAAAAACTCATCGATGCATTCCCTGATGAAGTTCCTACGGAAGATGATGTGAAGTATGTGATCTATCTGAGTCAGGCAACGGAAGTCTCCCCGGACGAAGACAAACCGCTGACCAAGTCGCTGACAAGAGAGGAAGTCATCGATGCAATCGAAACTAAAAAGGACCTCAGCAGGGCTAATGTGTCCAGAGCAAATCTCAGAGGATTGAATCTGTCTGGTGTAAATCTGAGCGGGGCAGACCTCAGTGGTGCAAGGCTTATGCATGCTAACCTGAAAGCCGCCAACATGCAGGGCTGCATCCTTGCGGGTGCTGACATGAGAAGCTGCAAGCTCTGGCGTGCACGCATGGAGAATGCAGACATGAGTGATGCCGATCTACGCGACGCTGAGTTCTTCACTGCAAGCCTGAATGGGGCTATCTTTGAGAATTCCAACTTGAAAGGCACCAGCTTACTCAGGACCGACCTGAGGGGAGCCAGATTTGAGGGAGCAGAGTTTCTCAACACCAATTTAGATGGCGCCACGCTGGAAGGGGCTGATTTCAGGGGTGCTGACATCGACAGCGGCACGATAATCAATTCTCTCAAAAAAGCCAGATTGAGGGGTGCCATGTTCGATGAATGGGTTACAAATGAATTTGATAGACGTTCGTAAATTCTCTTCGTGCGTTCTGGCATCCGATAGGTAGACAGCCCCTGCCGAACCTGAGCAATCTGCAACATTTAATAAACCCGCAATCTCATTCTAAACCCGCATGACAACTACCACCATCACACTATCCGATCTCAACAAAATGCTCGAAAACGTGCTTGAACTGAAAGGCGTTACGATAGAGGGAGATATCGAGATCGAATTTGAGGGCGGAGGCACAGATCAGGAACTGCTGCAAGTGGTTGGATATGAGCTCGCGCAGATCGCGGCGCGGTTAAATAACGTCGCGGGCATGATGGGCTGTCCGACAGGGCAGGTGCTTCCCGCCATGCAGCCGATGACGCTGCCGTCCCAGGTACAGTCCAAAATCCCGCAGGAGCTAATCCCGGCATCATTTGACGTGGACCCGGTCTCTGAGTGGAAGCACGGGATTGAAGAGGTGACGCTCGGTAGAACAGCCTCTGACGGCGGCACACGCAGAACGACGGTCACGCTTGGCGGCGAACATGCGCTTCCGTTCTACTTCGATGCGCCGATGCCACATCCGAACCATGTCTCGATCGATGTCTTTGACATGCCCATCGGAATGGCACGCGCTGTGCGCATGAACTACGAGGATGTGCTCGAAAGTCCAGGCGATTGGGCAAAGAAGGTGGTCTCGAAGTTCGGCGCGGATATGGTCACGATCCACCTGATAAGCACGGATCCGTCGATCAAGGACACGCCTGCATCGGAGGCCGCGAAGGTGGTCGAGGATGTCTTGCAGGCTGTCGATGTCCCGCTCATCATCGGAGGCTCTGGAAATCCGGACAAGGATCCCGAGGTTCTTGAGAAGGCGGCAGAGGCTGCCGAAGGCGAGCGGTGCCTGATCGCGTCTGCAAACCTGAATATGGACTACCAGCGGATCGCAGCCGCGGCAAAGGAGTACGGTCACGCGATCCTCTCGTGGACGCAGCTCGAGATCAATGCACAGAAGGAACTTAACCGCAAACTGATGAAGCAGTGCAACATCGAGCGTTGTGACATCGTGATGGATCCGACAACCGCGGCGCTTGGCTACGGTCTTGATTATGCGTACTCAAATATCGAGCGCATCCGGCTTGCAGGGTTAATCGGCGACCAGGAATTAAACTTCCCGATGTCGTCGGGAACCACGAACGCATGGGGTGCAAGAGAGTCGTGGATGGCGGTTTCGCCACTCAAGGAGGACTCGGACTGGGGACCTCGCGAATATCGGGGACCGATCTGGGAGATAACTACAGGGTTAGCGCTTGCGCTTGCTGGTGTCGACCTATTCATGATGATGCATCCGACCTCGGTTCAGGTGCTAAAGTCTGTGACCGGCATGTTGCGCGGCAATGATGGCGGCGCGGATGCCCCTGTAAACGCACCCGACTGGGCTGGCATGATACTTGAGGGGTGAAACTTCCGCGCAAGCATTATGGTATCGTGTCATACGGTGTTACAGAATCTTCCATGAACCCGGGCTTTGCCTGAGTTGTGAACACAACCGGTGGAACCCGTGTTAATGGCTGTGTTGCTTCTGTGCAGCATGACCTGATAACTGGCATTTAAGTCTAAGTAACCGCGCACGAATAACCTGTGCACTTAAGGTAGTATATCTCAAAACTACTTCCTGCCAACCCGTTTCATCACAAAATTCGCAATCTCTGTATCCCTCCGTGTACTCTGTGGTTTAATCTATACGATAATTTAAAGAACATATAATAAGAAATAAAACCACAGAGGTCACAGAAAACACAGAGAAGGGTTTTTAAGGGTTTTTTGGAGTCGTAGAATATGTCCATGAAGAAGTTAATTTTATTCAGGTTGATTATGCTAAGTATTCACAGGGGGTGACAACATGGAGTGTGCAGCCCCTGGTGAAAAAGGGCTGCACAACCACATCCACGCGAACAGATTTAAAACAGACGTGGTACTACTCACCATAAGGTTACATCGATATAAAGGGCTTTGTGAAGGGGATGTCACGTTCTTCTCACCGGCAATGTGAAAGCACAGTCTCTCGGCCATTCTGTCACTGGATATTCGGGTTGTGCAGCGCCCACAAAATTCCATCTCCATGAGCGGGCGTCAGCACCAGAAGGCACGACAACCCCTTACGAATCAAAACCTTTATCCCACAGACCTTATAGACTAGTATACAATGAAACAGATCAGTGCTCCAAAGAGAATCACAAAGATAAAATTCGGCTTAATCTCGCCGCGAGAATACCGGAATATGAGCGTTACCCGAATTATAACGGCAGATACTTATGACGAGGATGGTTTTCCAATCGATATGGGGCTAATGGATCCCAGACTCGGCGTCATCGATCCGGGATTGCGATGCAAGACCTGTAACGGGAGAGCGGGGGAGTGCCCGGGTCATTTTGGGCACATAGAACTGGTGGCACCCTGTGTGCATGTCGGATTTGCCAAGCAGATACGGAATCTACTCAGGAGTACATGCAGAAGTTGCAGCCGGCTGCTTCTGGATGCAGGGCGGAAGAAAGAGTATGTCGAGCAGATCTCGGTTCGGAGAAGTCAGGGGCAGACCATCGATTCGATAGTTGAACAAGTCTTTAGCGAGGCGAGCAAGGTCGAAGTGTGCCCGTACTGCGGCGAGCATCAACTGAAGATCACGTACGAAAAACCGACCACGTATTCGGAGGACGGGGACAAAATGCTTCCAAGTGATATCAGGAACTGGTTCGAGCACATACCGGATGAAGATCTTCCGGTCTTTGGCATGGATCCAAACAACGCGCGCCCCGAATGGATGGTCCTGACGGTGCTGCCTGTGCCGCCTGTAACGGTGCGTCCATCGATCACGCTCCAGACCGGGCAGCGAAGTGAGGATGATCTGACACACAAACTTGTTGACATTATCAGGATAAACCAGAGGTTCCAGGAGAACAAGGAAGCGGGCGCGCCGCAGTTGATCATCGAGGATCTTTGGGAACTCTTGCAGTACCATGTAACAACTTTTATGGACAACAGCGTCTCAGGAATACCTCCGGCAAGGCACAGGAGTGGAAGACCTTTGAAGACCCTGTCTCAGCGTCTGAAGGGGAAGGAAGGGAGGTTCAGAGGCAGTCTCTCTGGTAAACGGGTCAACTTCAGCGGGAGGACTGTTATTTCGCCGGATCCCAACCTGTCGATCAATGAGGTCGGCATTCCCGAGGCGATTGCAAGAGAACTGACGCTCACGTTTAAGGTTGTGCCGAGAAACATCGAGGAACTCAGGGAGTATGTGCGCCGCGGTCCGCGCAACCACCCGGGCGCGAACTACGTGGTCCGGACAGATGGACACAGACTGCGAATTAGCGATATAACCTGTGAGGAGATCGCAGGAATGCTCGAATACGGATGGTTCGTGGATCGGCATCTTAAGGATGGTGACATCGTACTCTTCAACAGGCAGCCGTCGCTTCACAAGATGAGCATCATGGCGCATGAGGTCAAGGTCATGCCCGGAAAGACGTTCCGGTTAAATCCCGCAGTCTGCCCACCATACAACGCTGATTTCGATGGCGATGAGATGAATCTCCACGTACAGCAGAACGAGGAGGCAAGGGCAGAGGCGGCGATACTGATGCGGGTTCAGGAAAACATCCTCTCGCCAAGATTTGGTGGTCCGATCATCGGCGGAATACACGATCACATAACAGGTATGTTCCTCCTGACGCGGGAGAAGGCGGTTGATAAGAATAGTGCACTTGAGATCCTGCGAAAGACCGGTGTGCGCGATCTGCCGCCGCCGGACCATATCGAGGATGACACACCCTACTGGACCGGAAAGCAGATATTCAGCCAGATTCTACCGGAAGGGTTAAACCTCGAATATGAGGCAGAGATATGCGAGGAATGCGCGGACGGGTGCAAGAAGGAGAACTGCCCGAACGATGCTTATGTCGTCATAAAGAATGGAGAACTGCTCTGTGGAACCATCGATGAGAAATCGATCGGCGCGTTCAAGGGAAAGATCGTAAACAAGGTTATCAGGGAGTTCGGACCTGCTGCCGGGGCCGCATTTATTGACAACATGACAAACCTTGCGATCAGGGGCATCATGTATCATGGATTCAGTTTCGGAATAGATGATGAGGACATTCCTAAAGAGGCGGTCAAACAGATACAGGAGATCAATAAGGACGCGATGTACGGAAAGGAGAGTATCGCAAGTCTGATCGACAAGTATGAACATAACGAACTTGAGTTGCTGCCCGGGCGAAGCAGTGAAGAGACGCTTGAGCTTCGGATCATGCAGATTCTCGGAAAGGTTCGTGACGAGGCTGGCGACAAGGCAGGATTGCATCTTGGTATCGACAACTCAGCAGTTGCGATGGCGGTTTCAGGAGCTAGGGGCTCGATGCTGAATCTTGCACAGATGGCTGCATGTGTCGGACAGCAGTCGGTGCGGGGCGCCCGCATCCAGCGGGGATACTCCGGTAGAACGCTTCCACATTTCAAGAAAGGGGATCGCGGTGCAGAGGCGCATGGATTTGTGCAGGCATCGTATAAGAGCGGGCTCTCTCCGGTCGAGTACTTCTTCCATGCCATCGGTGGCAGAGAAGGTCTCGTGGACACTGCTGTCAGGACGTCCCAGTCGGGGTATCTCCAGCGGAGGATGGTGAATGCGCTTCAGGATCTGGAGGCGCAGCATGATGGTACGGTTAGGGATACCCGTGGCGTGGTTGTGCAGGCAAAATACGGCGAGGATGGAGTCGACCCGTCACGCGGCTTTGATCGTAGCCATATACAGCGAATTGTAAAGGACGTGATGGAGGCACCAGAATGACCGTAACAGCGGATAGTAATGTGTCCCTGCAGGACGCATCGACGCCACTGCCAGCAGGGCGGGGCGTTATCGAGAAGAGTGTAAGTGCGCTCTCATTGCCGCCAAAGATCAGGGGTACCTTGCGAGAGGAACTCCTAAAAGTCAAACCGAATAGGGAACAACTGGATGAGATCATCGATCACATTATGGGGGGGTATGCGGCTGCTTGCATCGAGCCGTGCGATCCGGTCGGCGTGGTCGCCGCGCAGTCGATAGGCGAACCTGGCACACAGATGACGATGCGTACCTTCCATTATGCCGGTGTCGCCGAGATCAACGTAACGCTCGGGCTACCGAGATTGATCGAGATCCTTGATGCGCGAAAGAACCCGAGTACACCGGTGATGACCGTGTACCTGAAAGACGGCGTAAGCAAGAAGAAAGCTCAAAGTGTCGCATGGGAGATCCAGAAGACGACAATCCCTGATCTGGGTGGAATTATTACGGACCGCGCAAATTTGGTGATCTTGATCGAAGTGGATGAGGATACCCTGTATGAACGAGACCTGACACTATCCGACATCATCGAAAAACTCGAAGCCAAACTAAAGATCCCGATCGAGGTGGAGGGGTACACGCTCAAACTCAGTCCCAAGGAGTCTAATCTTGGTTCCCTGGTGCAATTGGGCAGGAATCTTAAGAAAGTATTGATCAAAGGCATTGAGGCAATCCCACGGGTGGTCATACAGAAGGAAGGTTCTGAATACATACTCTATACCGAAGGCACGGCACTTCAGGAGATTTTCGAGATCGAGGGCGTCGATCCTACCCGAACGACCTCCAACCACCCAGGCGAGATGTGCGAGGTCTTCGGGATCGAGGCTGCCAGAAACTCAATTGTAAAGGAGATCATGGAGACACTGCGCGAGCAGGGATTAAACGTGGATGTAAAACACATCATGCTTGCAGCAGACATGATGACCTGCGACGGAGAGGTCAAGCAGATCGGAAGGCACGGACTATCAGGCGAGAAGGCAAGCATCCTTGCCCGGGCTGCATTCGAGGTGACCGTGAATCACCTGATCGATGCTGGCATACGCGGTGACATCGATGAGTTAAGCGGCGTCACCGAGAACGTGATCGTCGGGCAGCCAATCAATCTCGGAACAGGGGATGTACATCTGGTTGCAAAGCCATCTGCGTGAGTTCATAGTTATATTTCAGGTCCGCGCGACATTCTAGCCCCCATATTGTGGACAGGTGATCGGGATGAAGTTCGGATCTGTCTGAAATGTGAACCCACACACACCGCATACGAAGTAGATCAGTGATGGCCAATACCATCTAATAGTGATTATTATTGCGTGGTGGTGCGTAAATGTTGTTATCGGGGCCCAGGCGTTCGCAACGCACTGCCCTACCCAAGCGTTTAATATGCCAGGTGCCGCATCAACTTTCATGGAACCATGCAGGTCATGCTACAAGGAATGTGGAACTGCGAGATTGTGCAAGAAGGACGCCCTGCCTCTCGGGGAGGTCGATTTTGAATTGATGGAAGGATTCGAGTACTCGATGGCTGAATGGATGGCTTATCTGTAAATATGGATAAACGCACGATACTCTACCTGCTAACCGCTGTAGTCCTGATCGCGGCAATCTACATGACCTTCACGAGCCCAGCGATCAACCCGGGCGAACGTTCACTGTTCTGGAGCGATGATGAATGGCAAAACCATGTCGATAGTTTTAGGATATTCTATTTCCATGTCCCGCTCGCATGGGTCTCATATCTGGCGTTCTTCCTGGTATTCGTATCAAGCATCAGGTATCTCCAGACTTCTACGATGAAATGGGATGTCTTTGCGGCGTCATCTGCTGAAATTGGTACTGTTTTCTGCGCTCTTAATCTCCTAAGCGGTATGATATGGGCAAGTAGCGCATGGGGTGGTATCTACTGGGAATGGACTCCGCGCCTCACCTTTCAACTAATCTTGTTTTTGCTGTATGTGGCGTATCTGATGCTACGGCGTGCGATGGGGTCAGAGAGCCGTGCACGGACATCGGCGGTATTCGGAATCATTGCATTCGCGGCTGTGCCGATGAGTTACCTCTCGATCAAACTCTGGACTCCACTGCTACATCCCGACCTGACAAGCGAAGGCGGCGGCATCGATAGCCCGATCATCGTGTACACGCTCCTAATTAATATATTAGCATACACATTATTATACATCTCACTGCTTACCATCAGGATGGATAATGAACGCGCTCTACAGGAATCCATGTCTTCTCGTAATCCTTAATTACAACCGCGTTTAAGTCTCTACCATGCCAGTAATCACCCTCTATTACACCGATCTTGAGAATCTGATCGGGACGGATCGAGATACGGTACTTGACCGCATTCCGATGATCGGTGCCGACATTGAGCGCGTGTATGCTGATTATGTGGACATTGAGTTCTTTCCTGACCGCCCTGACCTCTACAGCGTCGAAGGCGTAGCCAGGGCTATGCGCGGTTTTCTCGATATAGAAACAGGTATTCCTGAATATGTTGTCGGGCAGTCTGGGATTACGATCACATCCGACCACGAGATCGGAAAGATACGCCCGCATCTTGCCTGTGCAGTGGTAAAGGGCATCAAATTCACCCCATACTCCATAGAGTCGCTGATGAGCCTGCAGGAGGATCTGCACTGGGGAATCGGGCGCAACCGCTCGAAGGTATCGATCGGCGTTCACGATCTCGATCGTGTGACCCCGCCGTTTGAGTATATCGCAGCAGACCCAACCTTTGAATTTGTTCCTCTCGATTTTGATCTCCCAATGTCGATGGATGAGATTCTGGACAAGCATCCGAAAGGGGTTAAATTCGCACATCTCGTCGAAAAATTCGATAAATACCCTCTGATTATTGATTCATACGGAACTGTACTATCATTTCCGCCGATCATCAATGGAACACTGACGCGCGTGAGAGACGATACCAAAGATCTGTTCATCGAGGTTACCGGCACGGATAAATCCGTATCTGTCGCACTAAACATCGTAACAACTGCACTTGCTGAACGCGGCGGGAAGATCGAGTCTGTAAAGATACAGACACCTGATACCGGATACACGACACCGAACCTCGATCCTGCGACGCGCCGGATCTCGGCCAGCGGTGCAAACGCTCTGCTCGGGCTTACCCTTAGCCGCGACCAGATCATGCAGTACCTTGGAAGGATGCGCTTTGGGGCGGTGCCGCTCTCTCAATCAGACGATGCGATCGAAGTGAGCGTGCCCGCATACCGTGCAGACATCATGCATGATTATGACATATTCGAGGACGTTGCGATCGGGTACGGATATGAAAAGATCACGTCGGTGCTTCCCGAGACGATGACCATCGGAGAAGAACATCCCATATCTCTTACAAAGGCGGATCTTCGCGATATCATGGTGGGGCTTGGTTTTTACGAGGTCATGCCGTTTACGCTAACAAGCGAGAGTGTGCATTTCGAGAAGATGCGGAGACCGCACACAAGCGCCACACGGGTCATGCACCCGATCACGGTAGAGCAGACGATGCTGCGCACGACGATCTTTCCGAACCTGCTTGAGATACTCTCATTTAACCAGCACCGAGAACTGCCGCAACGCATCTTCGAGGTTGGGGATGTGGTCGCTTCAGGCAGGAATGCTGTGCATCTTGCCGCGGTCGCAATCGACCCGCACGCAAACTTTAGCGAGATCCGGTCAATAGTGGATGCTGTGATGCACGAACGGGTGGTTGCTTATGAGATCACCGAGTCTGACGACCCTGCGTTCATCGATGGCAGGCGGGCAGACATTATTGTTGATGGTGGCAGGCGTGCAGGCGTCTTTGGAGAGGTGCATCCCGGCGTGATATTGAACTTCGGGCTCGATCAGCCGGTCATCGGTTTTGAGATGTGGGGTCTGTGATCACCCCGGATATGGGTATGAGTCATTACAGGCATGCATCGACAAACGCCTCAGCAAACCGCAGATACGAGCGCGCGTAGAGATGCGCATATCCTGCAAGCGTGTTCGCAACCAGGATCTCGCTCCAACCATCTTTAATCCCGACCTCTCTTGACCACATTCACCTTTGTTTCATCGATCGCTGCGAAAAGATATGGCGGCAGTGACGGGAGTCTCTTCACAGACGTGCAAGGATCGAGATTGTTACTGAGGCATTAACATCTTTGCACTCTATGGTATACGCTGTGTGTCACACTCTCTATTGTTGACAGCCTCCATGTTCACGAAGGTTTTATATAGGATGAGTTCTAACACACCATGCATGGGGCAGAAGGAACTCCTATGTGATCAAGTATGAAACGCTGGCGATGGCGCAGCCAAACAAAATGCGAGAGCGCTAGGTACAGGCTCTGGACTTAAGTCCGGGGTTTAGTGACCTTCTAAAAGGTAAGAGGTAAAAAAATGACAGAAGAAGAAATAACGAAACAAGGGGACGCTAAACATAGTAGAAAGTTTTGGGTTACCCTTGGTGGGTTAGGCGTGATACTGGTAGTGTCAATCGTTTTTGTTCTTATGGACGTTTCTGGCGAAGAAATTTCGGGAATTGTAACTTCAATTGCAGGAATAGTAGGAGCTTATGTGATTGGCCAAGGGTATGCAGATGGTCAAGCAGTAAAAAAATAACAATAAAGCTTATAACTGCAAAGGATGCCTCGAAATTTATTTCGGGTGTGGCAGGGGCTAAAAAGTTTCCATCAGGGATTGAGAAACAATGGAATCAAAAAAAGATACGGTAGCTAAAAATGTATCGAAAAGTTATTTTGTTATTTCAATTTGATATCTGATTACCAACTATACAATCATCTTCATCCACATAATTTGAATATATGTGCCTGAATTGTGACAAAGATACAACGATCTGGTTGTAATAAAATACACGAGCATCGACGCCGATGCCCTGGATTTCTAATCCAGCAGTCAGTGGCTTCGGGAGGTTGATGATCAACACCCCATCCACTAAAAAATAGCCGAATACATAAAAAGGAGGTAAAACATGAATCACAACAGAACACTGCCAGCAACAATCCTGTTGATTGGCACACTATTACTCAGCGGTGTTTGCGCAGCTGCCGCAACTACCACAGATCCCATCGGTGATTTCGCTTTCCCTGATATCACTGAACTCACTGTCACTGTAAGCGAAGGAGATCTCATCGTTGTTATCACGTGCACAGATTCCCTTATTGACAGGGATATCGCTGGTGCAGTATTTATAGATGCAGATCAAAATTATACCACAGGTTATTATAATGATACCGGATCGGATTATGTATATGCGTATAGTGTTATCGACATAGTTTATACGGATCCGATCAAGTCCGTAACCATCAATGATGATACTGTAGATTCGAACACACTCGATGTAGCCGGAAATCAGATCAGCATAACAATCCCATTGACAATGCTGGGCAATGATGACGGAGATATGGACATTTTTGTTGCCACTCACACTCAATTTGTTAAAGCCCTCAATTTCGATCGTGCACCTGATTTTGGTGTGCTGAATACACTCAATGGTTCAGTCAGAATTCCACATCCTGGAAATTCACTTGCCGGCGGGACTATCGCAGATCTTGCGGGAGATTCAACTTCTCCGGACATGACCGGTCTTGATGTGGACGTAGAGAATGGAATCGTAAATATCGTGGTTACATACAATCAAAACGTAGAACCCGATGATTTATCTTATGGCGAGGATCTCACCGGATGGATATTCGTAGATGCGGATCAGGACCTTGCTACTGGTTTCACCAACACGGAACAGGCGCCACCTACGTATGGTATTGATTACCGGATTGAGTATGTCATTGGTAGATTGACAGAAACTGATGTCAGTATCACAAAGATCGACTATGAGTCTGATTTGACTGAATCGGGTTTTACACAGACCAAAGGAGTGCTGCTTGGTGTGCCATACAACGATGCCACTTTCAAGGTTGTGGCGAATCAAGTTTTTCTTGGTATTCCGCTTGGCTTGCTCGGATATGATGATGGAAATATGGATGTTGTGATCGACTCATTCACTCTCTATGGGTTATTGAGTGGCGACATCGATAGTGCGCCAGATTTCGGATATGGTGCACTGGACACCAGCGATGGCTCCATCAAACCACTGCTCAGTTGCACAGGTCACAAAGTAACCATCACGGACCCGGCTGGTGACTCGTCGGGATTCGGACTTGATGGTGACGATCTGACTGGGGTTGCTGTATGCTCTGCAGGAAACGTCCTATTGGTTACGGTTGCTTACAGTAGCCTCAGTCTGGACGATGGGGCAGTTACAACGGTCGCATTTGATACGGATCAGGACCCTGACAGTTTACCTGACTATTCCTTCATTTACTCTATGTATGAGGGTAACCTTGGTGCCAACATCGTCGGAGACTTTGGAGAAGGTCCTGATGTGAGAGATGCAACCCATCTGATAACAATGTTGGGGAATAAAATGTACTTAAGCATTCCAGCGGAGTTTTTGGGAAATGACGATGGAGCGATGAATATGCACGTCGAGACCGCAATTGAGGCAGGTGACGAGGATCTAATTTACGATCGTGCACCCGATACCGGATTCATTTCAATAAATGGCCCGATAAAAGGTGACCTTAATAATGACGGCAAGATTACCACCTCAGACGCCGCGATCGCGCTTCGGATTGCAATCGGCACCAGCCCATACGATGGGGCAGCAGACGTGAACAACGATCACAAAGTCACATCCCTCGACGTTCTGATGATCCTGCAGGCAGCGGCAGGAGCGATCGGTCTGTGAAGTGGTGATTGCCATATTATCCCTGTATTTCAATCAATCCAAAAGTTTGTCACAGTCTGGCTTTGCATTAAAGGACCTCGCATCCCTGTCCATCAGGTCATACATACGCTGGCAAATGGAGGCACAATCGAGGAGATCCCGGAAGAGTACCGGAGTAGCCTTCTCTTGAACGGGCTGATACTCTCACACGTCTTTTGGCTACGCACCAATCCCAAAGATCGAGCCAGCCGTAGGAATGGTACTTGCTCAACCCCCGAGCTTTTGACACCTCACAGGCACGCATCGACAAACGCCTCAGCAAACCGCAGATACGAACATGCATGGAGATGCGCGTACCCTGCAAGCGTCTTCTCGACCATGATCCCGTCCCAGCCATCCTTGATCCCAACCCCGCGCGTAAGCCGGATCGCAAAGGTGGCATCGCCGATATCCGTTATCGACGAATGATGGAACTCGTGCCCCCTGAATGAGTCGCCGACTCCTCCAATCGGCGTATCCGCTGTGAACGCGCCGATATTGTAACTCACGACCTTGCCGCCCATCTCAACCGTGGCAGGGATTGCGCCGACCATCTCGAACGCCTCGCCAGACATCCCGTGCATGCCGCTCTTTGTGACAATCCGCTCTGCAAGATACATCAGCCCGCCGCATTCGCCGTATATCGGCATGCCGCCTGCCGACGCCTTCCGGATGTCTTGCCGGATGCGCTTGTTCGCTTCGAGTTCCCTTGCAAAGAGTTCGGGATAGCCGCCGCCTATGTAGATGCCGTCCACGTCAGGGAGTGTTCGGTCATGGAGCGGACTGAAATAGACAATATCTGCGCCATGCAACCTCAGAAGGTCGATGTTATCCGCATAATAGAAATTAAATGCCTCGTCAAGCGCAACACCGATCCTGGCCTTCGCGCTGCCGCTGACATCACCTCCTGTATAGATAGAAGGTTCTCCGACCTCCAGCGGCGCGGCAGTCTCTGCGATACCTGTCAGCTGCTCGAGGTCGATGTTATCCGAAACGATCTCTGTGATCTTAGAGATGCGTCCCTCGAATTCAGGAGACTGCCTGCCTTCGTTCACAGGAACCAGGCCCAGATGCCGCATCGTAAGCCCCATGGCGTCGTCTCTTGGAACCGTGCCGATGACAGGGACGCCGGTGTAGTGCTCGATAGCGGATATCGCCTTTTCAGCATGTCTTCCGCTGCCGATCTTGTTTAGGATCACGCCTCTGATATCAACCGCAGGATCAAACGCCTTATAACCCATGACCACTGCGGCTGCACTTCGCGTGATGCTCCTTGCATCGATTAATAGGATCACGGGACACTTCAGTGCCTTTGCTACCTGAGCTGTGCTTCCAAGATCGCTCAACCCCTCGAATCCTTCGTATAGCCCACGAACTCCCTCAATGATGGCTAAATCAGCATTTCCATCATTCATCGCATGTGAGAACGTCTCGAGCACAGCGCCTTTCGTCATCAGGTAGCCGTCGAGATTCCTGCACCTGTTTTTACATACGAGTGTGTGGTAACTCGGATCGATGTAATCGAGACCTACCTTAAACGGTTGCACGTCCAGATGCTTGCTAAGCGCAGCCATGATCCCGGTGCAGACTGTGGTCTTTCCTGCGGACGACCGGTCAGCAGCGATGAGCACTCTGGGGGTGTTATTTTGTGTCATTGTGATTGGGTTGTCATGGGTGTCCGAAATGCCCGTAAATATTGATTTTCGGCACTTATAACTGGTCTCAATGATATAGGTATTAAGGACTCACAAACAAATAGTTTACCCCAAATGTACAACCGGAGTTACGTACCGCAATAAATTGCGGGGCCTGCTGGATAATTCGCGGTGGATGTTAAACGAGGTACGAGAACATGAACATAAACAAAGCAATATGTGTTATCATGGTAGTCATGGTAGCAGGAATTACAGTAGGATGCATAACGCCCGAAGATAGTGGGTCGGATAGATACGTAGACGATACCCCAACTCCGGAACAATATCAAGTACCGGATACTGTGTCCACACCAACGCCAGAACCGACCACTGTACCCACAACAAAGGCGATATCATCCATACCAGATGATTACTACAACGTAACATCCGATCAATATTTTGTTAACTATAAAATATATAATTATCTTGATGGATACACATGGAATAGACCTCTCGTCCGCGGTGCTGGGTGGGGGTTACCAGAAGTTGCGGAACTTGAGCATGATCTAACAGAGCGTGGTTGCAACGTGACGATCCGATACGCAAGCGTAGCCACCACAATCGACCATGAAGATTTTAAGAATAGGGTCAAGACAGATGGATATGCTCGGTCGGCATGTCTTCCAGAGATGGATCAATATGAGACGTGGTTGATGATCGAATTTGAAGGTGAGATGGTAGCGTATGACGTATATGGGAGCTACTGGGTATTTAAACCAGACCACAAGTCTAAAAACCATTATATGTCAGACGGCAGGTGGCACAGTTGGTATTACTATCAAGAGGGTACTACTGAAATATACGATGGAGATACTTGGACAGTGTACGATTTCAAGGATTTTAAGGACATATACGAAATCGAGGAATGGTTCTTATCCGGAGATGCACGAACATGGGAGATAGAAAATTGCAAAAACGGGGTGTGGTGTAGCTATTATACTTCAGATGATTATGATCCGGTCGATGATTTCCTAATAAATTTTGGTTGGTGGATGACCGAAAACGAATACCATGAAACAGAAACCAGAATAAATGAAGCAACCAATTGGCTTGTATTGATTGAATAGGTGGTTTATACCTGGGCTGATGAAAAGACGTTCATCCAGCCCCACTATTACACGACGGCGGAAATCCTTCGGTGGATAGGTATTGCAGTAATTCATCGAATTGCCATCCCAGATGTGGGTAAAAATGGCGTTTTTTCTCATTTCTCCAGCATTTTGGGTTGATGTCAACGGTCAGTAGCCGCCGAAGGATTTACGCCCAACTGTACTACACACCTACACAGCCAGATGGCATAAACGGATCCCCTCCAAGCGCATCCGACAGTCGCATCGAGCACATGACACCCGTTCTTTCGCACGGTGGATATATACTCATGAATACCACAGAACACATCTGCCCCTGTAGCAGTCCGAAAAGTGCTTGATATCTTCTGCCTCAGTTTCATCATGCGTACGATGCTGGCATACTCCGGATTGTAGCCACCGGCGGCTGGGACGCGAATGCAGATATGACTGGCGACAGCCGCATCACATCCCTCGATGCACTAATGATCCTGCAGACGGCGGCTGGCGCAATCACGCTCCAACATCCGCGCCAGTACGAAACACTAACAGCTACGGCGCAGCCACCACCCCAAAAGTAGTACGGAATCACCACACCTTCAGATCGATCCCCTCAATCCGCACGCGATCCCCCTCCGAGTGAACGATCACGCCGGAGTGAACCTTACCCATCATGCAGTGCTCTGGCAAAAACCGCACCGTCGTCCCGACATCAGGCACACCTCCCTTCGTCACCAGTCCCTCGAAGCTAACAACCATGCATATCCCCGCGTCTTCCCAAGTAATCCCGCTGCCGAGCCGGTGGAGCGGACCGACGACGTGCACGGTAAAGAGCCCGTGAGCTACTTCCAGAACCTCTGCGAAATGTGTTATCGGGCAGCCCCATGGTCGGTAACGGAGAATGTCCCCGACCTCTGCCCGGATCTCTGTGTCAAACGGATGCAAATCCTCCCGGCACGACGGCTCGCCTCGAAGCGGGGACAAGATAAAATCTGCTGCGAGATGGTCGATGAGTCCGATGATCTCTGCTTCCTCTTCGGTACTTATAGCGTCTTCCACCCCGTCCCAGGTCTTTCCGGATAGGATCTCATTGACCTGCTCGTTACTTTCCTTGAATCTGTCCTGAAGTAGAAACGGGCAACCGGTTGTTTTCGCCTCGCCTGCCACCAGCGCGGCTGCGAACTGGGTACAATTCGTATATCCGCACTCGCCGCAGTTAAATCCGGGCAATTGCCGGTATATCTGCCTCTTCATCGCCTGCCCCCTACCTTTGATGGTCGGCGGATTGTGTTTCGGACTGTGTTTGTGGGTCGGTATCGATTCAACAACCATTTTGTAGCAGCAACCTCAACGTAAGTGGGGTTCCCAAGAGACATATATGCATCCATACGTATGCCAAGCTCCGCGCTGCTGATGCTATCTCAAGGCATACGAGAATATGTGAGAATAGAACAGACCCGATCGATCAGCGCATCGTTCCACGTGCCGTAGTCATGATATGATTATCGAATCCAGATTTGCTGTTCCAGCCCGTGTCCAGTACCCGCATCTGATGCAGACCTGTATACGACCATAATGATACAATTGACTTCCACATTTCGGACATTTATTTAGTTTATACATTCCCCTGAACCTCTCTATGGTTGGCTTCAGGTGTAATATCACGTAACTATTTGTTAATAAGTCTTTCGGTTTTTTTCACACGATGTCCAGGGGGTCAGCAACCCCATATAATGTTCCGATGGGGCTTAGCGCGCTCTGTCAGAGGTGTCCGATCGGCAGATTCTGATGAATTGGGTGGATTATTCCACTGCGCCGGCCAGATCAAACGTCAGGTAGTCCACGATCTTATGTAACTTAGTCCTGACTTCCGTTTCATTAAACGAATTTATGATCTGTTTCGAGCAATCGACGTGATGCTGAACCGCCTTTATTGAGAGGTCTATCGCATCGTGCTTTAAGATGTGCGGAAGCGTTGTTGCGGTGTTCTCAGACTTCTTCTCGTGCTGCAGTTCCTTGCATTCGAGGATGTCATCGATGATCTGGTACGCCATGCCAAGATGCATCCCGAATTCGGTGCATCTGCTGACAGACTGTGCACCCGCCCCACCGATCCGGCTTCCCATACGCGCCGACGCGGCAAAGAGCGATGCGGTCTTCTTGCTTATACATTCGAAGTAATCGTTCTCGGAAAAATTAGTCTCGTTGCTGTTGACATCGAGCGCCTCGCCTTCGGACATGGACATGCCGGCGCGCCCAAAATCCTGAATCACTGCTCGATCGTATCTCGAGATCAGTTCGATCGACTTTGAGATCAGGAAATCGCCACAGAGGATCGCAGCAGCCAGCCCGAATTGATTATACACGCTGGGAACGCCCCTGCGCACAAGACCTACGTCCAGTATGTCATCATGTATCAGCGATGCTGAATGGATCAGTTCGATCGCGAGCGCGGCATCGACGCATTCGTCCGCATCGCCGCCGAAGAGTTCGGAAGAGAGAATTAGTATGATCGGACGGATTTTTTTCCCCCCCGAATCGAATACATGGTGAATAATACGTTTAAGATTCGATTCATCGAGACCATCTACCATGCTGACGATTGCGCCATTTATAAGCCGGTATTCGTACCAGTCCGTGATCATCAGGATGCCTCGTTATCTGTAGTCTCAAGCGCGGTCGCATCGGTGCTGTACTTTGATGGACATTTGGTTATTATCTGGTTTGCGGTTATGGTGTTGTTAGGGAGGAACATTCCATTGACGGCAGCATGATTTCCCTCAATCAGGTTCAGAGACGACTTATCGCCGGTATAGCTGACATTGACATCACTGCGCCCATCCGTGAGGGTGAATACCACTGTTGAGCCGATATCCATACGGTGGAGCGTTCCAACCGCGACGGTGCCGTTTACATGCACCCGCTTTCCTATGTGCTCATCGGTAAGCTCCGAGACCGTGAGTTGTTTGTTCCCGAAAGGGATACCCCACAATCCAACCACCAGAACAACTGCGATGGTAGCGAATGCAAATATCAGTTTCCGCCCCCTATCCATGTTTGCTCCGATTCCCCCTCGTTCTTGATAATCGTGATCGTGTAAGCAGCAGGTGCATGGTGTAGAGCCCGAGTCCTGCCCATACGATGCCGAATGCCCATAGCAGATAATTCATAGTCTTTATGGTTGTGGCGACTCTATTAAATATTTGCCGCCGCGGCAGTTTGTGATCGAAACGTTAATGTGCACTCGGTTACTGTATTATATGTCCCCACGCTCCGGTAGTGTAGTCCGGCCAATCATGGTGGCCTTTCGAGCCATTGACTCGGGTTCAAATCCCGGCCGGAGCATTGGATTTTAGTGCAGTTGCTTGCGTTTCCGGTATTAGTCCTTTCCAAGTACCCTATTAACTTGTAAATAAAATCGGAGTGATTAGTGTTACTCGCGTCCCAGTATGAAGTGGCCTGCAGATACTGTTCTTCGCCAGTACCCGCTCCGAAAACACGTCTGGCATCGAGACTTGTGATCGGCTTTCAGGAAGTTTTTTATAATATAACTACGGGTTGATTATGCACAGCGCGGAGAATCCGGTCGGAGAGAATCGCGCTTTTACCAGAGATGATTGGAATGAATGAGAATACAAAACATAATATCTTCGGAATCTGCGTAGCAATTGCGTTGCTTGGAGCTTTTGTAGGGGATGCATCGGCAGCATTTAATCCGGAAGGATATATGGGAACAGTGGTCGGAAAAGACTCCGGCAACGATACGTTTGAAGTTAAGACAACGCATAACTGGTCATATAACTTGCCGTGTGGTGAATGGCAGCCCAACATCGCGATTATGGAATGGCCATTTCCAAATGAAGATGCTCTGAACGAGATAAATGTTGGCGATTATGTGGAGGTACTTGGCTTTCCGGAACCGTATGGCCGGACCATTGGTTTAGGAAAGATGAACTCAATCACAGAAAAGGTTATAACTGACATATACGGAGATCCCAATTTCTTGGAGCCTTATTGGTCATCAGAACCATTGGATCCCCCATTATTAGGTACTTTCACGATAAAATACAGCAACACACCCAATTGTTCGGATTGCGGTGTGCGCAACTGCGAAGCGAATTATACCAATGTAACCATTATCAATGAGACTGGTCAGGTGGAGGTAGACGATCATCGGTTACATCCGGGACAGACCTGCACGTATGAGGGAATGGAATATCGTATCAATATCACGTTTCATTCAGGAGAAGCTCCTGCCTGTCCGGTGTGCAATGATTCATGCCCCCTGGTCCACAGCCCGTCTCAAATTTCGCAATACACATAAAGACAGTAACCCCGCCTTCTATAACCCCACGCGGCGATATGAACCACGATGGGATTATCACCCCCGCCGACGCAGTAATCGCGCTTACAATCGCAGCCAGCGGCGGAGAGAACTGTGATGCGGACATCGATGGCGACGGTAAAGTCACATCCCTTGACGGACTCATGATCCTGCAGGTGGCAGCGGACAACATCGTGATATGACACTTGCCCGCGGGAAAGCCGCCCCATTCATACACTCAGGCGGTTAAGCGACCTAACTCACTCACCGAGTACCGCATCCACGACAGCCTCCTCTTCGATCCCCACGCCCTTCTTCCTGAAGAACCGCGTGACATTGTGTATGTCCCGCATCAGAAACTCCATAGCATTCGGATGATCAAGGGTAACAGACTGCCCCATATCGATGAAAACAACCTCGCGTCCGTGCATCAGTATATTAAACTCGCTCAGGTCGCCATGTACGAGATTTGCGTGGTATAACTTCCGGACATACTCCACAGTGGTATCAAACGCCTTCCGCGCCTCTCCAGGAGTCAATGACACCTCACGGAGTTGCGGCGCGGGGATCTCATCCTCTCCGATAAACTCCATTAAGAGAACGTTATCTCTCTCGACAAATGGTTCCGGAACGCGCACTCCTGCTGACTGAGCTTTTTTCAGATTTCTCAGTTCTTTCTTCGTCCATGCGAACACGATGCTCCGTTTTTCGTGCCTTACGTTCTTGAATCTCGGATCCCCGATCAGGTATGACTGCATCGCACGGAAATTGCTCGTAGAGATGCGGTACACCTTTATAGCAATCTCCCGCTCCTGCTGCTCCTCTTGCCCACATCCGAACGCATGGTGGATGTTCGCCTCCTTACCGGTGCTGATCACACCCCCGAGCGCATCGATGTACCCCTTGTTTGCGAGATTGTAAAGGGTCTTTAATGTAAATGTATCAAAAACGCCTTCAACAGCTTTTAAGTCTTTAGAATCCTTTATCCTGATACGGAATCGGTCAATTTTCTTATCGATTTCCTTCAATCTTTTTTCGAGTTTTTCCATGATTCAGGAGAGGTATCCACGACGTCGAAGCCAGTCAACCTGTGGCGCGGTGTATCTCCAGACCACATCTGCCTTCTCTTCCTGAAATGACCATGGAATAATGATGACGACATCGTTCTCCCGTATCCATATCCGCTTCTTCATCCTTCCGGGTATTCTGGCATTTATTATGGTTCCGTCGAAGCATCTCACACGCAGGTGGTTTGCCCCGAGCAGTTTCTCAACAGTCGCAAGAACCTCGCGATCGTGTTTGCGGGGAATGCGTACGCGTACTATCGGTGCCTCTACCTTCTTCTTAGCCAGAGACGACACCTCTGTATATCCATTTCCAGTCCATGGATTCGCATTGTCGCTATATGTATATAAACATGCACAACCACCATAGCATGATGAAGGTGATTCGGGACACTATCCACGGATATATCGAACTGGATGAGACAGCGCTATCGCTTGTCGATACGCCGGTTATGCAGCGGTTACGCCGCATCAAACAACTCGGGCTGACAAGTTTTGTGTACCCGGGAGCAAACCACACCAGGTTTGAGCATTCGCTTGGCACCTACCATCTTGCAAATCTGCTTGCGGATTGCATGGGCAAAGAAAGTGAGTCTGGCAAAGGGGTGGAATGGGGCGCGGATGGTGAGGGCGGGCAGACCGAACTGCGCGTCGCTGCACTGCTCCATGACATAGGGCATGGACCACTGTCGCATGTGACCGAGAATATCATCAGGAAACATACCGGAAGATCGCATGAGGACGTTTATCAGATCATTAAAAGCAACTTCGGCGAGATATTTGAACGATACTCGATCAGCATATCAAGGGTTGCCAGGCATATAAAAGGGGAAACGGGATTCAGTGCTGCCTTGAATAGTGAGATCGATATTGACCGGATGGATTATCTTGTCAGGGATGCGCATTACACAGGTGTTCCGCTTTCAGTCGATCTCGTGCGTTTGATTCACGAGATGCGGTTTTTGGACGGGAAACTCGTGATCGGAAGCGGTGGGATAAGGGCTGCCGAGTCGCTATTGCTCTCGCGGTTCCTGATGTATCCGACCGTGTATTACCATCATGTGACCCGCATCGCCGAGTCGATGTGCGTGCGTGCTGTCGAGTGCATGATCGAGGACGGCTTCGATGCGAGAATGCTCTATATGATGGACGATCAGGGGCTCTTTACGCAACTGGGGTCGCATCAGGGGTATCCCTCGGAGATTGCAGACTCCTTGCGCGACCGGAGGTTGTTTAAGCGTGCGCTCTACGAAGGATTTGATGCGGTGGGCGAGAGCGTGCTTTCACACCGGAGAAACGTGAGAAGAGTCGAGGACGAGATCGCATCCGCTGCCGGGATCGATCCTGAGTACGTGCTTGTGGACATCCCGAAGCCGCCGGAGATCGTGGAGACGAAAGCTAACATTGTGATTGATCAACGGTTAAAGCCGCTTCATGAGGTCTCACATCTCGTTTCCGCGCTCGGTCATGCGCAGCGCGACAACTGGCGGATGGGTGTGTACACGCCTTCCGAATATCGCGACGTGGTCGCGGCTGCTGCGAAGGAGTTCTTTGGTGTGCAAAAGCACAAGCAGTTCCGGCTGGATGAGCTGATTACGTGAGTTTTTTGGGGCGGTGGTTGAATCAATTTTTCAGCTTGGTGGCGAGGCTTTTATTAGCGATGACGAGAAGACAATTGAATTGGAGATGAATCCAAAAGAACCAAAGTTAATGGGTAAGCTTAATAAAGGTTTAAGTATATTAAACACGATTGATATTCATGATCTCAATGGTCGATTTGTAAAGTTTAGTATGTGACGCGTTTTGTGACATTTAGGTTGGTGATACAATCTAAATCTTTGAAAGTCGTGTATTAGACCTTTGCGAGTTCCCAACCCTTTCACCCTTCGACAACGCCGTGTACACCAAATGATAAAACAAGTTTTAAATGCAATAAAAATTGTAGGTGATACATGACCATGAAAAAGAGACTGTACGTACCGCATCCGGGACACTTCGACGGACTCAAGGAACTGGTATCCGAAGCAGGAAAGGACATCTACTCGATATTTATGGCAGGTTCGCCCGATTACGTGGGCACTGGCAGGAGCAATCTAAGTTCGCCCCAGATCGAGGATATCAGGGAGCAGACCGAGTATGCGCACAAGAATGGTGTGAAAGTGGAGATCGTGCTCAACAGTTCATGTCTTGGCGGGCGGCAACTGACGCCGGAGGGCTTTAACCTCATCCACTGGTATCTCGGGCAGCTTGATAGTTGTGGAATCGATACCATCGTTGTTGCGGATCCGTATCTTGTTGAGATCATCGCGAGGGATTTTGAGATGCTGCCGGTCGTATCGGTCTTGTCGTTTGTGGATTCGCCAGAGAAAGCCAGATTCTACGAGGATCTTGGCGCGCACTCGATCGTGGTCGATCCTGATGTGCACAGGCACTTCGATGTCCTCCATGCGATCAGGGATGCCGTAGACTGCGAAATAAAACTGCTCGTGAACGAGGGCTGCCTGTACCAGTGCCCGTTTCGGTATGCGCACTTCAACTTCTTCTCACACGCCTTCGGCCCGCAACCCCGTCCGAACGTGCTCGACGATTATTATTACGACAGATGTATAATGCTCCGGATCAAGGATCCGAAACTGATCACGATCTCGCCATGGATCAGGCCGGAGGACTTAAAGGAGTATGCAGACATTACCAACGTCTTCAAGATCGGCGGCAGAACCCATTATGTCAACTGGATCTTAAACTGCGTCAGCGCGTATACGGATGAGTCGTACGAGGGCAACCTGATGGATCTGCTCGACTGTCCAAAGGCACTCAAAGATCTGTACTACATCTCAAACCGGGACTTTGATGGCGCACTCGATCACTGGAAGAACTGCCCAACCATCTGCGCCAACTGCGGATTCTGCAGGGAACTGACTGACCGGGCTGTCAAGGTGTACGCGGGCGGCGGCACAGAGAATGAAGAGACGGTTCTATGGAGCGAGATGGCAGGTATTACCGAGGTGAGCGCATGATCACGAAAGAAATCCTGCAGATAAGAAGCGATATTGAAAATAACCTGAGAAAGATGCTTGCAAGAGCGGTCATGGTCACAGAACTGGATGTCTTTGCGCTGCCGTGTGGCTGTAGCGGCATCACAGTGAATGTTCGTGGACTCGAACTGGACGATATCGAGGTCTTCGAGAAGCAGATGCTCTCATTCTTTGAAGAGGTCGCATCGCGTCTTGAGATTCCGCCAAGTTTCATATTTGCAAGACTCATTCCAGGCAGTTCGGTCGTTGCTGCGATCAACTGGCGTGTGCTCTGCGACCGGTGCTATCCCGAGTTTGCCACAGCAAGCGGTAAGATGCCAAGACCCGATATCTACATCATGCACTTTGAGCGTAGAGGGCAGAAGGGGAAGAAGAGGTAGACAAAGCGACGGTATGGGCGAGGTGCAAGTGCCTGAGCCCTTTACACCGACACCGGGTCTGGTAACTGCCGATCAGGGTCCGTGTAGTATTCTTGATACGTTTCAGGCAGCAGTTTGCGATACACGAAAGCCATAGCAACCATGGTCACAGGAATGGTGACAAATAAACCAACCAACAGGCAGAGAAACCCCATCAGGTTGAGGATACCAAGCAATATACCAAAGATGAATAAATCCCATTTTACACCTCTTGTGATTTCAGAACTCTTTTCGAGCGCATCTATCGGACCAAGCCCCCTATCGACGATCAAATAATCAAAAAACTGGAATTTGATCGCCCAGATAATTCCGGGAATGATTAACAAGATCAACCCCACCACAACAATAAACCCGTACAGGATTAAACCAATCAGATACTCAAAAAAGAGAGGATAACAGGAGAAAAGGTCTGAAAATTCCCCTTTCTCATCATCGCAAAACCTCAAACAAATCTTGATTAGCCCCATTCCTATTATTGCCGAGAGAATATAAGAAGCGATCCGGATAATAAGCGACAGATCCGGGGCATCTGCTTCGATTATTGCTGCAACAGTATCCGGGACGTATTGTATTAAGCTCGCCACTATCAGAAGACCGATGAAAAAACCGATGTTGCTTTTCGTTATATCCCACCCAAATTGCACCGCATCACTTATGACAAATTTCTTTGACATATTTCCTTATCTCCTTTCCTTCATTATGTGGCCGCTTTCGCCCAGTCCGGGCGCATTCGAGCCTGAGTACGCGTACAATTGTCTGAACGAGCCGTTATATATATCTTTGGTTAATCGGGTTGCCACAGGATTTTTTTAGTTTCCAGGCACGGGTACGCCCCTAATCTCCTCCGCGCACTCGAATCTCGCCAGGATAGATCCGTTCATACTTCGTTCGGGATAGTTGGTCCGGGAGAACATGCCGGCAAAATATAACCCCTCAATATCGGTGGAATACAGCGGGATCTTCTCGATGTAATCGGTCAGGTACACCGGAGCGGCGACTTGAGCAGTTCGATCGGCGTGTTCATCGGGTATATCTTCCCATCGATATGATAGCAAGTAGTTCCTTTGAGCCATTGCAGGTCAGCACTGAGACCCATGCTACCGACGAGATCTATCAGCTTGGAATCACTCTCAAAGATGTGGTCAATGTAAGTCACTACACCTCGCACTTAAGTCCAGAGCCTGCACATGGCGATTTCCTGCAACTCATCTTACCGTTGCACTCAAAATTAAGTTCATCAGTGGCCATACCAACGAGGATATTGCAAGACTATCTTATGGATCGCGTGGGTTCCATGAATTCGCGATACAGTCGACATAATACTTAAACCCGAGCGTCGATTTCATAAGTGTTCGTTAAGTGATCCTGCTATAAAGTGCAGTACCTCTTATCGATGGTGGTATGGCGCTCCCGGTATGTCATTGTGAGCTCCTTTACTACAGTATTCGTTAATCCAAGATAACGAAAAACTTAAATATTCGTTAAGTCTAAGTTACCAATATGTCAAATTTAGACAAACTGTATGAGATGAACTCGTGGTGGAAGCTTGGTCAGGTGAGACCGGAACTTATACCGCCGTACAGGAGAAAACTATTCTCTGAAATAGAAAAATACATCGAACTAAGACAAATAATAACGATCGTCGGATTACGCAGAACCGGTAAAACCACAATCTTACTCCAGACCGTAGACAAGTTGATCAAAGAAGGTGTTTCTCCTGAAAGGATACTGTATTTTTCGTTTGATGAAAACGTAGAGGATTTAGGAGATATTATAGACTTTTACCGTGAAAACGTACTCAGAGAAGATATTACTGCCAAAACCACCTACATAATTCTGGACGAAATCCAAAAACTGAATGACTGGCAGAACAAGATCAAGATTTATTATGACCAATATCCGAGCATCAAATTCTTCATTTCTGGTTCTGCATCCCTTAACATCTTGCTTGGCGCAAAAGAGAGTCTCGCAGGTAGAACCTTTTACTTTAACTTAGATATCCTATCATTTGAGGAGTTTTTGGAGTTGAGAGGGTGGGACGTCAAAAAAATTAAAGAAAATGTTGCCTTATGGAAACACGAAATAAAGAGCGAGCTAAACACTTATTTTCTAAAACCGTTCCCGGAGATAGTAGATGTTGACGATGAGATTGCAAAAAGATACATAAAAGAGAGCATTATAGAAAAGACTATATTCAGGGACTTAAGTACTCTATTCAATATCAAGGATATGGAACTTATAGAGAAACTCATCCATATCATTGCAACGAACCCGGGAATGATGATCAATCTGGATGAGATATCAAGGGAAGTGGGAAGAAGCAGGCAGACCGTCAGCAACTACCTTTATTATATGAAAACCTGTTTTATTATAAGAGATCTGAAAAATTTCAGGGGTTCATTCAAAGTCTCCTCCCGAAAACTAAAAAAATACTACCTTATCCACCCCTCTATTGCTCTTGCTCTTGCAAATCCGCCGCAGGGGAAACTTGTAGAGAACCTGATACAATTCATAACAAAAGCAGAGCATTTCTGGAGAGATGCCGGCAAAGAAGTAGATTTTGTACCATTAAAAGATGAATCAATGATTCCCATTGAGTCCAAATACTCATTAAAGGTTGGAATTCGAGATGTAAAAGGGATGATAAAATTCATGGAGAAATACGATGTTAAACGAGGTTTTGTCATAACAGAGGATTATGAAGCAACTGAAAAATTAGAAGATAAAATTATTATATTTGTGCCACTTTGGAAATGGGTTTTTGGGCACCCCTTACCTATCCGCGAATCCTCTTCCTGACCTCCTCCGCGCACCCGAATCCTGCCAGAACAGAACCATTCATACTCCGTTCAGGATAGTTGGTCCGGGAGAACATGCCAGCAAGATATAGTCCATCGGTATCGGTGGAATATGGTGGGATATTCTCGATGTAATCTGTCATGTACACCGGAGCCGTGTCGATATCCCGCGCAAGTCTCCACCACGAGACGTCATCGCGGTGGAAATCCGGAAATAACTCCATAAGCCCGCCCAGATACGAATCGATCAGTTCCTGCTCCGAAGACCGCCATCTCGGATCTGTGTCGTCCTGGAAGTATGCAGTCACGTATACCAGATGCTCTCCGTAATCCGAGACCGGAAGGAAGTTCGTATGCTCGATGACCGCACCAAAAGGCACGCTTGATTTTATGTTTAACCAGTACATATCCGGCATCAGTGACCTGTTCATACCAAAGAGCGCACACGCAGTTCCCTGATACGGGATATCAGGCGCATCCGAAATTATCTTTAAAAGTGCATGAGGTGATACCGTCGAGATCACGGAATCGCAGTCGATGTATCCGCCGGCAGTGACACCGGAGACGCTTCCATCAACGGTTCTGATCTCTGACGCCTCGCAGTTCGTCCGGATCTCCCCACCCATCGCAACGATCGATTCTGCCAGGCGTGCGACGAGGCGATGAAAACCTCCGCGCAGGTATCCGAGCCGCTCCCCGCTCGTGGACCGGTTCGACCTGATCCTGATGCGCCCGAAGAGCCATGCAGCAGATACGCGATCGTGGCTGCTACCGAACTTGCTCCGCAAGAGCGGCTCAAAGAACCGCTCGTAGACCGATCTTCCGGCATTCTTAAGGATCCACTCCTTTGCGGTGACGCGATCGAGTTTGTAGATCTCCTCATCCTTTGCCCGCCTGGTCACAAGGACGGTACGTGCAATCCGTATCAGGTCCGGAACCGAGAGCGGCGACTTGAGCAGTTCGATCGGCGTGTTCATCGGGTGTATCTTTCCGTCGATATAATAGCCAGTGGTTCCTTTGAGCCATTGCAGGTCAGCACCGAGACCCATGCTCCCGATGAGATCTATCAGCTCGGAATCACTCGCGAAGATGTGGTGGTAATACTTCTCGATGTGATAGTCGTCGATATGGTAACTCGCAGCCATACCGCCGACCTCGGAACCTTTCTCAAGGATGGTTACATCAGATATGTCCTCTTTTAGCATCCTGTACGCAGATGCAAGCCCTGAGAGCCCGCCGCCGATGATAACCGTCTTCATCTCTTCCTTTTCTCCGGTTTCTCCTTTTCTTCTTCTCTTCCCTATCTCGCCTTCAGTTCAGACAGTTCCTTCTGCAGCAAATCTTCGTATCTTCCGTCGATATCATCTTTCCCCTCCCTCTTGTCTTCACTCTTCCCTGATCTTTCTCTTTTCCCTCTTTTCTCTCTTTTCTCGCTCTTATCTTTCTTCGCTTCTTTCTCCCTTTCTTTTATCGTTTCTGCTGCTTTTGCCCCTTCTTTCTCAATTCTAACTGAGTACATGAGCAAGACGATTCCGAGAGACATCAGGAGGATCCCACCCCAGACCGCGGTGATCCACGGTGCTGTGCGCATGTAGAGATTGGCGTAGTCGCCTTCGACCATCTTCGTGGTGATGAACACCTCTTCTGTGAGCGATCGGTGGACATAGTTCGTGGCATACGACTGCCCCCACTTGTAATCCGTGATGAATTTGACCGCATCGTGATCGATCAGCGTGCCCCCCTTATAGAGCTCGAAATCGATCAGAGTCACATAAGATGACCCCGGGTGCTCGTCGTAAGGTGCGCCCTCGTATTGGTTCGAGATTCCTGTGACCTTCACGGAGTAGGGCTGCCCTTTGTAGTCGCCGAATTCACCATTCTGTATAACCGTGGATCCATCGATCCTCATGTTTGTGCTCACGACGATGCCGACCAGGATCAGAACGATGCCGATATGGATTATATGCGGGCTTATGCTGCGGAGTGTCAGTTTGGGCAGCCGAATGATCCGGTATACAATCGCAAGCGTGGCAAAGAGTAGTACCGGTGCCGCCACATCGATCGGAGTGTTGTTAAATGGCGATACGGCTCCTGAGAGTATGGTTGCCACGATCACGACTGCAACCATGGCAAGAATCCGCGTCGGCGGGACACCTGGTAGAAGCAGGCATACGCCAAGAAGCAGTGCCAGAAGAAGGGTTGGCAACATCGTCCTGTTATTAAACCATCCGGCATCGAGAACGACGTCCGCAAATAGCGGTATGAGCATCCCCATGATCAGGATCATGAACAGTACGCTGAACATAATTATCGTCGCAAGCATTGCATTACGGGTGTTTATGAATTCGAGGGATTTTGTGGATTTCATTGTATCGCTCTGTCTATCTCTATCACTCTGTCAGCAGCAGCCCCAAAAACTTTGTGTACCGCACCAGATCCTCGATGCGCACGTTCTCATCCTCTGCATGTGCCCGGCTCTCAAGCACCCTCCCGACGCCGTGGCAGCAGACCGGCTGCCCTGTGATCCCGATCACATAAGCGACGTCGAGACTGCCCTGTGCGCCCGCGATACCGATCTTACGGTCAGACACCTCGTTTGCAACAGTCTGAACCTGCCCGATCCATGGATGGCTCGCATCGGTATACATCGGCGGATACCCAAGCTCATACGTGAACTCGTATCTCGTATCGGCACCGGCACCTGCGGCATTCGCCAGCGCCCTTTCGATCTCCTCGATTGCGGTATCGAATGTCTCTTCAGGTATCACCCTGCGGTCGCCGCGAATGGTACAAATCCCTGGAACCACGTTCTCCTTTACGCCGCTCTCGATCATCGTGATATTCAGAATCGGTTTCACATTTAAAAAACCGGTCTTATCAGCGACTACGTGGCTGCTTGGCATCTCTGACCGTCTGTCCTCGACCTCGCTCTTCAGTGCAAGCATCCCGTTCATCATCGCAACCGATTTTTCGAGTGCGTTTACGCCTAAAAAACTGCTTCCGCTGTGATATGTCCTTCCGAAAACATCGACTCGCCATGTGAGTATCCCGTTTGTGCCGATGATGACATCATCGCCCTCGCCGTCCATGCACAGGAAATAATCCCCTGACAGGAGACCGATGTCAGCGAAATAACAAAGTCCTGAGTACGGACCGATCTCTTCGTCCGTTGTCAGTGCGATATTGAGGTTATATGCGGGCGTGATACCAAGTTCTCGGATCTGGGTGAGCGCGGTTAATAGTGCTGCGACCGCTGCCTTCGAATCCGCAGATCCACGTGCATAGAATTTACCGTCCGCAATCGTGCCCTCGTACGGCGGGAATGTCCATCCATCGCCTACAGGAACCACATCGAGATGCGTGTAGATCACAAGCGTCCGGTCAGCGCAGACATCGAGATACGCGTGCAGATTCGCCCGTTTCCCGTGCAGTTCCGGGTTTTTCATCTTCTGCTTGAATATATCTTCAGGGATGCACACCTTCTCAACCTCAAATCCGAGAT
Source organism: Candidatus Methanogaster sp. (assembly GCA_003194445.1). Taxonomy (GTDB): domain Archaea; phylum Halobacteriota; class Methanosarcinia; order Methanosarcinales; family Methanogasteraceae; genus Methanogaster_A. Next base: position 115,939 of record PQXF01000003.1, on the reverse strand, counting down.
CCGCGAACTTTGGCATCAGGTAATCGACGATCTCCTCGTAATTATCACCAGGGGGGACCGCTGTCGGCATCCCGACGAGATCGGTTAGAATGCGCAGGGTGTCGCTGGCAGTGGGGTCGATCCGGTCGGAGAGTCTGTTCATGTGTGAAGTGTATGCTTGGTGGGTTTTAACGATTTCTGGTGGGGTGGTGATTCGGGCTGGTGTTCTTGGTTCCAACGCGTGCGTTTCTGGTACCTGCTCAATATCGTGTGGAGTGTTTAAATGAATCCAACGGTACAAACGACCTGTAATCTGTGTTCATCTCTGTTAATCGGTGGCTAATGTTGTTTTTATCCACTATCTGTGAGAAGAGCGGGCAGCGGCTGAGCCATTGATGCTGATTACACTGATTCAAGGCAAGATCTGCGTAAATTTGTGAAATCTGCATCTACAATAAGTATCATAATTCACCAATTTTTTAGATGGTGTCTCGGTTACCACTTAATCTGAAGCTAATGCAAGAGCTATCATTTTTTCCACCTTTTTGGCGAGTTCTTCGCTTCTGGGGTACATGTTATGTGAGTAGAGCCACCCTTTTCTCTTACCGATGTCGACCACATGCAGTCCCTTTTCGGAGATATAAGCCCGCACCTGCAACGGAGTTGCCGAAGAGAATGGTTGTACCCATTTAATCACACTTTTATATCTTCTGGCTTTTTCGTCATCAAGAAGATAGAACAGATTTCGATTGGTTGCCACCAACCACGTGCGTTGTCTCATTGTTTTGTAGAGCGGGAGCTTGTCGCAAATGTATTCATCGTCGCTGAGCTTTCCTGAAGCGGCAAGGAGTTGATCCAATCCCTCCTCCGTGTAGAAGCCTCGCTCATCCTGCAGTACCTCAGTCACAATTCCTGCTACGTCCGTGAGATAGATGTAGGGCTCCAGACCTTCTGCATTATCCGGAAGTGTCACCAGTTCCAGCACCTCTTTAAGATATTTGTGTCCTTTAATACGAGTCTCCCACTCCTCTGTATTTTGGTCGACCAGCAATGAAGGATCTTCGGAGATCATATCGTACAGATCTCTATTACGGTACTGAATCACCAGAAGGGTGGTGAGGATCTTTGGATCATATTTAGACAATTTTCTCGTTCTGGCGAGGTGGTCGTTAAGCAGTAGGGTATTGATGAACCTTTTTATCCCTCGAGGATTACCACCGAGTCCAATTTTCAAAATCTCCGCACAATCATTAAGCTTTTCATATTCTTTCCCATTGGGGAGGAAAGAGTGAATGAACGATTCTATGCAATCCGGATCAACAGGTGGGATTTCGAATGGAAGCTGGATGATCTTGTCAAGGTAACTGGTCGCCTCCATATCAAAATCAAAATCCTTGTAATGATACCGTATACTGTCCTCCAGAGCATGGCGATCTAACCCGAGGAAGTACACACACCCCTCAAGATTTAGGTACAGTTTCAAGGCTTCAAGAACTGATAGGATATGGTCGGGCATGCATCGATCCAGATCATCGATGAAGAATACGATCCTCTTCCTGCCACCCTTCGCCGTTTGCACTTTCTCGATAAGTTTCTGAAAGTTCTCACGTAGATTTACTCGATCTTCCTGAATTCTGAAGTCCTCTTCCTCGTAGCGGCTGAAGGCTTCGGCAATACCACTCAAGTCGATGTGTGTGGTCGCCTTGACCATTCCTGTGAGTATTCCTGGACCAAGAGCCCGCGCAATACGATATATTCTTTCCTTGACCTCTGTTTCTTCTGTGACTTCGAGGTCAACGACCATCTTATGCAACAAACCCATTACCGGATGCTCATCGAACTGGTAGAGCCATGCGTCAAACCAGACCGTTTGTGTTGTCGATTTGCCGGGATCGATCTCCGCTTCGATCAGTTTCATAAGGGATGTCTTTCCAACCCCCCAACTACCGTAGAGTCCAATCACCATCGGCGTGTCGCACGTCGTCGCGATTTTCGCGAACGTTTCCACATACTCACCGCGATTTAACCCATCACTTTCCGCCGGTTCGTCGTTTTTCATCACAGCTTCAGACATAATGGCACCTCTCGTTGTAGAACAGTATCTCGTTCTTTCCAAACACCTAATACGGCAAACTTCCCTTTCTCATGAAGAGCATCGTTTTGCATAGCTATTAGCGACAACGCAGCTTACTCGGGGTCTATTTCTATCTCTGATATCTTTACGCCCTTATTTATCCCCTAAGCTCGATCACCATCTCGCAGTAAGGGTCGCCGGCGCACATATTCCTGATAGACCTTGTGGTGTACTTCGGGTTTAAGTTCTCGATAGTCGATTTACAGAATGTCTGACACGCTTCGAGACAGATTTTCGGATCCAGTCCCATCTCCAATGCCCGATTCAACACGGCACACCCGGTCGCCTTACCTACTGCCCTATCTCCGGTACCTTCGACATTTCCAAACTCAAACTCGGGTCCGTAGAGGATCGTCGTAAGAACGTTCTGAGCATCGTCAAGGTCTCTGGCATTATCCGTTGGCAGACCCAGAGCCGTTGCAAGGCTCTTCATCTCCTTTCCTGCTTCGACATAGATCGGACGCTCGATCTCGTCGTACTTATCGCCAAGAGCTTCCCGAAAGACCATGTCATAAGCCAATGGTGTTGCGCTCGCTGCTTTAGCTGCAATCTCCCATCTCACCTCTGCCGGAATATCTTCGATACTAACCATTTTTCTTTACCTCCTACTAATTTTCGCGCATCCTGCTGTGCCGGCAATGAACTCACTAACAATTCAACAATCACCCATCTTAGCCTTGAAATGCATCTGTTATCTCAGATGGGGGGGGCACATCATACGGGCAACATGCACGATTCTGCCATCAGTCTATCAGATGATAAGGATTGCGGTTGCAGCGCATTTTTAGAAGCAGGCTTACGGGTTTTAGAGTACGGGACGCCAACGACACACAGGATAACAATCCCTGATCCAACATAGGAAGCGTAGATCATAATTTATTCCACTCATTCACCGTAATACCCCTATTCAGGATCCCTTCAACCTCACGAATCATCATCCGAAGCTGAGGCACGGAATATTTTAGCATTAGAAGGGATCGCCATACGATTCTGCCCATGGATCATAAATTGATGGCGTGTACCGGAATAGGGTGCAATCAAAACCCAACTTACGCATCCGCCGGATAAAGTCTCGGCGTTTACAGGGCTTCCACGGGCTCATAAGCCAGATCCTTATTCAGATTAATTTCAGCAATCACGGGTAAAGGATGTCCCAGCTTGAGACCAACCAGAATCCAATCCTCGAGGGTGGAGTGGGTCTCATCCTCGCATTCACGCGAGGGTTGCTCCGAATGCTTGCCCCTCCTCTACATTGTGGAATTCGCCCGGCATAAGTGCAGTCATCCGGTTTGCCGTAGACTGCATGTGCCAATAGCTGGCTTACGTAATCCGTGAGAATGAACTGAACTGCCATTATTTACTATATATTCTGCTTATGTCTATTAAACTGATGTCGCAATCGCCCATGCGCTCTATATCCGAACCCGAGTTCGCATGTCTTACTTATCTGGCGTTATGTCCGAACCGGGACCCATCCATCTGCATCCTTCCGGGTGAACTTCAATCATCGCACATCCGTATTCACTCTTCGTCTACATTACGTCTTTTGATCCATGGTCACAAAACACCGCGTCCATGCAGTACCCGGCGCCGACCGGCTGCGCCCAACATGATAGTTTTCCGAAGTCACTATACTCCGTACTGAAGTACGGGGCATCTTTGACCGATGGGGGTCGCGTGTTGGTGTGATCGTGGATAGATGTGGGGTGGGGCCATGCTGACACATTCTTAATTAGAGGGTGTTTAGTGCAGAGATAACATCATGAGTCCATTTTAAAGACGCTGTCGTCAGTTGTGGTAGCCCGGTTACAACGTCGTTGTAATCTGCTTTGTTTCTGTGTATTCTTAGTCGATTCAGATTATCTCCTATCTTTTTACGTGATATATCGGAGCTATTCTTGAATTCATCTCGAACGTACTTATGAACATTTACTTTCGGTGGATCCGCCGAAAGTATTTGATGCCCATCGATATCACGTAAGTGATTTCGTGCTTTACAGAAAGCTGCATAGTAAGCCCTGCTAACAGAAGAACGTAACTTAGCCTCTTCACCAGGCGAACCTGTGTCATCTCCGGCAAGTTCTTGTGCAAGTTTCAAATACGCCGACCAATCGAAAGTCATATAAATTCCACGTTAATACATAGCTTTTTCCGCGCATCAGCAGGAACGTCCAACCACCATGCATTATCAATCTGTTCAAGTTTTTTCAATGCTTCATCTGGCGAAATGTCTGTGCGAATATAAATCACTAATTCCTGATCTTCTACAAACTCGGGGTCGGTAACGACCTCAAGAACTGCCTGTACAGACTCTCCAAAATAATTTCTAATCTGGTCATAAGCTTCATGGAGGGGCTGTAAAAGGGAAGAATTGTTCACAGCAAAATTCATAACTTCAGATTGATTTCGGAAGATATAATGCTGTTCTAACTTTCGTAAATCCGAAGTAGGATAAGTTGATAAAGTTTCATCCCGGGACGTGCCGGCAATCGAGTCTATCAGCGAATGCAAGCTTTTACTCGCACGATCAACACTATAATACTGCTCATACCCCAATTCTTCCCCCCTTGCAAGCCTTTGGGAAACAGTGTTAAAAAGAAGACGATACGCTGAATAGATATTTGGCGCTGTGGTGGTAGGTTGAAGTTCCGAAAAAGTGTTTGGAGGTCTCATAAAGCCAACGCTCATTAACGCTTCTCTTTCCCCCCACATCGTTCCCATTTCTATCCCTTCGGTACTTGTGTGGTGTGGATCGACCATCTACTTTTCTCCTATCGAGTAAAGACCTTTAACAATACTCGATGAATCTTCTTTCATGGTTAAAAAATTATTTACCAATTTTACTATATCTTCCACAGACATACCTTCAAGCTCATAATTGTAATTGAAATTGTGAACAATGACGTCTTCCCCCCGAAGTTCGATAACAACTTTAAGCATATATGGTTCTTTCCTCGCGTAGATGATACCTCCACATTCAATTTCGCGACCCTCAAAAACTGACATTAAATCGCTTTTATTTATATTAAGCTCAATTTTTGGAAGTTCCTTCCCATCATCAACCTCAATACTCCATACAAAGTTTAAACCAAGTGCCTTGTATGGAATGTGAGGTAATAATTTTAGATAGTTACTAGCGATATTTGCTAAAGATTCTACTGACCGATTATCTTGCTTTTTAACTGTGATTTGCATCCGCTGATTATCAACTACCAATAAAAAAGACTCCGATTCAAACAGAGAGAAATCGGGAGTGTGTACAAACTGTGTGGGTTCTTCAACTATCAAGGATTTATCCTTGAGCCATTGTGGGGCCATTATGCTAGGATTGTGAGCCGAAGCCAATATCACAATATCCGCTCGTCTAAGTTTCGCTTCCATGTTCGTCTCCTTTATGATTAGAATATATGTATCAATTGCATATTTAAGATTGTCGTCCCATTGCACCCCACAAAACCTTTTCCTGGTTCTGCTGTTTTCTGTGGTCGCTAGCAGTAGACCTCGCATATGCGGAAATCGCGTGGTTTCGCAGCCAGTTCTCATGAGATGTACCTCTTCAGAACCGTGTATGCGCCGCTTTCTTTCGGTATCTTTCGAAAACCACAGAATCCATCAGAATCAGACCTTTTCAACCACCCGATTCACCCCCGACCCCCATATCATTGACATCGTGCCAGTCTCCCGAAGTCACTAAACCCCGCACATAAGTACAGGGCATGTACCTAGCGATTTCATGCCGCGCATCCCACCGCTGCATTTAAGCAGCAATACCATAAGCCCGCCATATATATCGCATCATATTATATAATTATAACCCGTGCTGCCATAATATATAAAACTAACCGACCCCCACGCCCCCTACCGCAATCAACATGACCAATAAAAACCACCCCATCCCCCTACAGAAGCAGAATCGCACTACCAGCCATCGTCAGCAGCGCATTGTCAGATGCATAAGCGCCTGTGTAACCCGAGCGTTGGCATCTGGCTTCCTCCTTACCGACACCCGGGTGCCGCACCGCTTGCAATCGCGTCAGTGACCTGTGCCCATGAGCAGCACCGGGCATGTCTTCAGGACGTGCCTGCCGAAGAGGTAGCCGATCAGCAGCCGGCAGTGGTGTTCTTTATCACCTCTTCAGCAGTGAACCCTGCTGGCAGCGGAACTGTTCCGCCTCGCACCGCCTCCTGTGTGGCAGCGGGCTCGGAGAACTGGTGAGACTGCCTGATAATAGACCCTCGGATAGATTCATGCAGGTGGTGCCGCGGACCCTAATAATTCCAAATGCGAGAAGTAACCATTGCATCATCGATTACATCATCCAGCGCGTTGTTTCGGTCAGAGCCTCACAATCCTTAAATGCGCCTTTTAGTCTCCTAAAAACAAATCCGGTACAACAGGCAATGCAGGAATCCATTGAGTAAATTTGTTATAAGCTTTACCAAGTTTTTGAGCTGATTCAATTCCTTTTTTGGATTTGGAAATTAACCTGCAATAGTCCGAATTTTCATCATCTAATTTCTTTAAAAATCTACCTAATTTATTTGTAACTACTCACCCCCCACCACCGCAAAATTTATTATTAATGAAATTATATGTACCATCGCAATGGTTGTGAATAAAACATTTCGTTTGATGGATGGAGGACACAATGTGCATACCTACTCACGATGAGATTCATGCCGCTTACCAGCAAGGGGAAGAGGCTATCATCCAACTATTCGATTACCTCATCTGGGAATTACAGACCATGCAAGATCAGCTGAACAAGAACAGCAAAAACAGCAGCAAGCCCCCATCCAGTGATGGACTCAAAAAGACGCCCCGTACCAAAAGCTCTGAGATTGCGGGGCAAGAAGAAGAACGGTGGACAGGAGGGGCATGTTGGTCGCACACTGGAACCTGTGGAAGAACCGGATCACATAGAAGTGCACGTCGCAGATCGGTGCACAGTGTGTGGCGCAACTCTCGAAGATGTCGAAGCGGATGACTATCAGAAGCGGCAGGTCTTTTGACATTCCTCCCGTAAAAATCGAGGTTACAGAACATCAAGCAGAGATCAAGACGTGCCCTCATTGCGGGCGCACGCAACATGGCTTTATTTCCACCAGACGTCACTGCATCGGTGCAATATGGCAATCGGGTCAGAGCGATGGCAGTCTACCAGACCAACTACCAGTTTGTCCCGTTGGAACGTGTCGGGGACTTTTTTGAGGATATCTTTGATCACCGCCCAACGGAGGCATTTATTCTCCAGGCGAATGCAAGATGTGCAGAGAACGTTAAACCAGCTAATGAGGTGATTAAAGAGCTGTTGATAAACTCCCACGTAGTTAATTTCGATGAAACTGGTTTGCGAAGGGAGGGTAAGCTAAAACTGGCTCCATGTTGCCAACACTCACGAGTTGACGTATCATATTGTGCATCCGAAGCGCGGAAAGGATGCGATGGACGTGATGGGAATTTTAGCAGAATTCGATGGAGTTGCTATGCATGATCACTGGGCGCCATATTTCAATTACACTGACGTAACACATGCCCTTTGCAACGCCCACCACTTAAGAGACCTTACATTTGAACACGTTCAGTATGAACAGGACTGGGCAGAAGAAATGAGCCAATGTTTGCTTGATATCAAGAAAGAGGTGGATCAAGCCAGACCGTACAAAGATGAGCTCGATCCTGATACAATCAAGGAGTTTGAAGATCGATTTGATAAGATCATTGAGGAGGGACTGGAATTAAACCCACCACCTCAAAAAGAACCAGGAAAGAGGGGTAGGGTTAAACAATCTCCACCCAAAAATCTGCTTGATAGGTTAAAAGGGTATAAATAGGAAGTGCTAGCATTTATGTACGACAATGATTAAGCCGTTTGACAATAACCAGGCTGAACGGGACGTACGCATGATGAAACTGAGGCAGAAGATATTAGGCACATTTCGGACTGCTATAGGGGCAGATGTGTTCTGTGGTATTCTGCTGGGTATATATCTACCGTGCGAAAGAACGGGTGTCCTATGCTCGATGCGACTGTCGGATGCGCTTAGAGGGGATTTCGTTTATCCCGTCCGGCTGTGTAGGTGAGTAGTTACCAATAATTTTTCATTGGTAGTTTCCTCCTGTTTATTTTTGATGCACTTACCACAGTACCTTTTTTGAAGGACAAATCCCTGTGCACCTCGGATTTTTTTAAGCTGTGGTTTTCCCGGGAGGAACTCCAACACACCAAATCTATTCTACGACCAACTCTTCTGTTGTTGTCACGATTCCTAACATCGGGAAGATCGCCTTCATCGGAAATTCTTGCATCTCTTTGCTTTCACTCGCTGTACAATCCTCCAGCACGATGGCATCGAAATCCCTATCCACTGCACCTCTAACCGTTGCCTCCACACAGAAATTTGTAATAGCTCCACAAATTAGAAGCGTCGATCTCCATAGACCCCTCAACAACGTTTCCAGATCTGTATTATAGAACGCGTTCATCCTTCTTTTGACAACGACATAATCACCTGCCTCTGGTTTTAGCTCATCGACATACTCAGCGCCCCACGTACCCTCCTTAAAGACCTTGCCTTCCTTTATCATCCTACACAGCGTGCAGGGCGAAAATTGAACCAATCCCATATCTGCATAATCCGGTCTGAAAACGATCTTCACATAGATTACAGGTATGCTATTCTTCCTTGCGATCTCGATCATCTTTCTGGTGTTACGGATGATCCCTACTTCCTTTGCAAACTTCCAGACTCCAACTCCCGATGCGGCAAGCTTCCCTTTCTCGTGAAGAATATCGTTCTGCATATCTATTAGCAACAACGCAGCTTGCTCAGGGTCTATCTTTACCTCTGACATCTTTATACCTCCAGCTATCCCCTAAGCTCGATCAACATCTCGCAGTAAAGGTCGCCGGCGCACATATTCTTGGTAAACCTCTGGGTGTACTTCGGGTTTAAGTTCTCGATAGTCGATTTACAGAATGTCTGACACGCTTCGAGACAGATTTTCGGATCCAGTCCTATCTCCAATGCCCGATTCAACACGGAACACCCGGTCGCCTTACCTACTGCCCTATCTCCGGTACCCTCGACATTCCCAAACTCAAACTCGGGTCCGTAGAGGACCGTCGTAAGAACGCTCTGAGCATTGCCAAGGTCCATGGCATTATCCGTTGGCAGACCCAGAGCCGATGTAAGGCTCTTCATCTCCTTTCCTGCTTCGACATAGATCGGACGCTCGATCTCGTCGTACTTATCGCCAAGAGCTTCCCGAAAGACTATGTCATAAGCCAATGGTGTTGCGCTCGCTGCTTTAGCTGCAATCTCCCATCTCACCTCTGCCGGAATATCTTCGATACTAACCATTTTTCTTTGCCTCCTACTAATTTTCGCGCATCCTGCTGTGCCGGCAATGAACTCACTAACAATTCAACAATCACCCATCTTAGCCTTGAAATGCATCTGTTATCTCAGATGGGGGGGCACATCATACGGGCAACATGCACGATTCTGCCATCAGTCTATCAGATGATAAGGATTGCGGTTGCAGCGCATTTTTAGAAGCAGGCTTACGGGTTTTAGAGTACGGGACGCCAACGACACACAGGATAACAATCCCTGATCCAACATAGGAAGCGTAGATCATAATTTATTCCACTCATTCACCGTAATACCCCTATTCAGGATCCCTTCAACCTCACGAATCATCATCCGAAGCTGAGGCACGGAATATTTTAGCATTAGAAGGGATCGCCATACGATTCTGCCCATGGATCATAAATTGATGGCGTGTACCGGAATAGGGTGCAATCAAAACCCAACTTACGCATCCGCCGGATAAAGTCTCGGCGTTTACAGGGCTTCCACGGGCTCATAAGCCAGATCCTTATTCAGATTAATTTCAGCAATCACGGGTAAAGGATGTCCCAGCTTGAGACCAACCAGAATCCAATCCTCGAGGGTGGAGTGGATCTCATCCTCGCATTCACGCGAGGGTTGCTCCGAATGCTTGCCCCTCCTCTACATTGTGGAATTCGTCCGGCATAAGTGCCGTCATCCAGTTTGTCGTAGACTGCATTTGCCAATAGCTGGCTTACGTAATCCGTTAGAATGAACTGAATTGCCATTATTTACTGTATATCTGCTTATGTTTATTAAACTGATGTCGCAATCGCCCATACGTTATACATCCGAACCCGAGTTCACATATCCTACCTATCCGGTGTTATGTCCGAACCGGTGTCCGTGCATCGCATCATTCCGGTCGAACTTCAATCATCGCACCTCTGTATTCACTCTTCATCTACACCACGTCTTTCGACTCATGGTCACAAAACACCTCGTTCATGCGGGACCCGGCGCCGACCGCTGCGTTCATCATGACACTCTCTCTGAAGTCACCCATGCTCGAGGCTTTAATATTTATTTTGTTTTTAAGATTCCATGTTTCTATTTATCAAGTTAAATATCCTATTTCCTCTAATACTCTCCGCAATAACTTTTCTGACACCTCGTCTGGATTGTCCGTATTTGAATTATCTATCCTTATATAGTCACCCCCAAAGTGCATACGCTCGAGCCTTGCAATGTCTCGTATCATCTCTTTTTTCCTAATCTCAATGACGTCACCGGGCATGCCAGGTCTCGTATCGAGTCTCGTATGAAGATCTTTATCAGGTGCTTGAAGAAAAACAACAAAAACCTTTCGAGCATACTTTTCCTCAATCTCTTTTTTAAAATCAGCCAATAAATAAAGATCTCCATAAATACATATCAAAAATTTATTCATCAAACTTTTATTTTTAAACCATTTTTTATCAAACCCATATGAATAACCAAACTTATTATATTTGCCAATAATATCGTCTCGTGTATTAAGCTCGTCATCTGTCAGAAATTCATATTGCGAACTAGGTTCGAACCATCTACCGTCAATTGGTGTATCTTCTTGTTTTCGTATAGGGCGGGTTGTATATTTTTGAGGAAACTGTGCCTCTATTCCAAGTTGATCAAGGCGTCCACGCATACGGGATGCAATAGCATCTTTGCCAACCGCGCTTGGACCACATAACATAATCAATATCCCCGGAGGATCCTTTAATACATTGATACCGCTCTTATCGATGATGACATTATTATCCATATCTGGGATGTCTGATATGTCGATTTTTTCGTCTCCAACCCGGCGCACATCATAAAGACTCCGTACATCCCATCCTTTAGTGCTTGACGAAAAATAAAGTAACAAAGTTATTCGGTGACCATCCACATCTCTGGCATTCATGTGATTCGTTTATTCGTGATCTACTGATGCTGTTTTTGTCCCGGTTTTATCACGAATGTGTGAATGTGTGAATGCCACGTATTTTGATAGGTTATTTTCTGGCAACCCCTTAGCTAATTCTAGCTTACCAATTGGATCAACATGCACACCATCTGGAGTATTGTCTGGGAGTAATGCGATAACCTGTTTTGTAGCCCACACACGACCAGGGGGAGTTATAGGTTCGATTCTTGCTGTGAGGTCTATATTCTCTCCAACAACATCCTGTTTTTTATTTCCAAAAATTGGATTTTCAAAATCTTTAATAACTACATCACCTACGTGAAGTGAACACCGAATATTTAGAGTCGGTGGCAGGCCAAGTTCTCTCCAGTTCGTTCTTGACCGAAATTGATCCCTAAGTATAAGTGCCGCTTTCACCCCCGCATTGACATTACTAAATAATATCAGATAGGCATCACCCCATGAGTTGTAATGTTTAATACTGTCCCTTCCCACCTCGTCAACAATGGCGGCAAGAAGTTCAGTTTCTACAACTTCACGGAGTTCAAGCTTTTGTCTTAAATATAGCTTGCTATAATCTTTGATATCTGCAAACAGAATAGTAACAGTATTAGTTCCAATCATTGTCATTCTTCCCTTAAAATACCTTTATTTGTTAAGTCACCCAAACCCCGCAACTATAAGTCCAGAGCCCGTACATAGCGATTTCATGCCGCGCATCCCACCGCTGCACCTCAATAGCAATACCATAAGCCTGCCATATAGATCGCATCGCATTATATGATTACAACCAGTGCCGCCATGATATACAAAACTAACCGACCCCCACGCCCCCTACCGCAATCAACATGACCAATAAAAACCACCCCATCCCCCTATAGAAGCAGAATCGCACTACCAGCCATCGTCAGCAGCGCATTGGCAGATGCATAAGCGCCTGTGTAACCCGAGCGTTGGCATCTGGCTTCCTCCTTACCGACACCCGGGTGCCGCACCGCTTGCAATCGCGTCAGTGACCTGCGCCCATGAGCAGCACCGGGCATGTCTTCAGGACGTGCCTGCCGAAGAGGTAGCCGATCAGTAACCGGTAGTGATGTTTGTTATCACCTCTTCGGCAGTGAACCCTGCTGGCAGCGGAACTGTTCCGCCTCGCACCGCCTCCTGTGTGACAGCGGGCTCGGAGAACTGGTGAGACTGCCTGATAATAGATCCTCGGATAGATTCATGCAGGTGGTGCCGCGGACCCTAATAATCCCAAATGCGAGAAGTAACCATTGCATCATCGATTACAGCCGTCGATGCGCTGTTTCTGTCAGAGCCCCACAATCCTTAAATGCGTCTTTTACTTTCCCAAAAACAATTCTGGAACTTGTGGCAATGCCAGCCATCGTGCAAATCCGTTATAGGTTTTCCCAACTTTTTGAACCAATCTAATCCCTTCTTTGGTTCCAGAAATTATTTTGTGATAGTCTGAATTTTCATCATATACTTTTTCTAAAAATCGACGCATTTTATTGAACGGTTTATTCAATTTCTCTTCTTCAGTATTGGCATTGACTTCGTCCAGACTATCGCCAATTTCGTTTAATTTTCTTTCGAGATTTGGATCTGCTTTGAGCAATATATCTTTCAACTCCTCGAAATCGGATTGAATCGCAGGTAAGTCAATTTCAACATTGATATTGATTTTAACTTCTTGTTTTTGTATATTTTTTTGGGTCACGTCTTGGTTTTGGATTACATTGATGGTAATGCCTTTCTCTTTCGAAATCTCATCTATCTCTTTCATTCTATTTTCCTTCCTTTCGTAACCGTCTAACAACAACGAAAGCGGCACTTTAGCCCAGCTCTTTGGACAGTCGACAGCATCTCTTCCAACATTTTCAGCTATCAATAATTCTTCATAGTTGAATTTGTGAGGGCAACCTTCCGAACAATTGCACGGGATTTCTTCCGTGATATTCACCTTCTTGATTGAACTGTTGATATGGTCAAACTCGCGACGGATGATCGCCAGCAATTCCCGTTTTTTATTGCCATCGATCTTGATCTCGATCAGTCTTTCCAGTGGCTTGACTCTGACAAGAGCATGCGTACCCTCCCGCGACAGCACCGCGCCTTCCCGCCAGCAGAGATGTGTACCATCCGACTCACATTCCAGATCCTGATGGACACGCACAATGAATCGAGTCATAACGCCCGCGGGCAGAAAATCGTAGCGGTAATAGAAACGGAGGTTATCCGTATCATCCCACTCAAACTCAGGTTCGGTTGCAGGCAGAAGTTCGGCAACCAGATGACTCCGTTCATCAGGCAGTTCATACGCCAGTTCAAACTTGTTCATCAGTTCCAGCAATCTGGGATGAATATCTGCCGGGTAGATGCCGAGATCCCAGCTCTCTTCCAGTTCATTGTGCAGTAAGATGCCGCCTCGATCCTTGACCGACTGCGTGTCCAGAACCCTGTAGAACGCACCGGTCGCCCAGTCCGGTTTTAGAATCACCATATTTGCCAGTTCAAGTCTATCCCGAAAATGAATAATGACACCCAGATCATGCAGATATTCGTCCAAGATATCAGTTTCTTTTCCGTTCAACCCCTTTGACGTGCATATCTGACGAAATTCGTTGTTCTCGATCCAGTTTCGTCCGTCCTCTTCTAATCGTTCTCGCACGTTGAACCATGACTCGATCCACGGGGTCCGCATGTGCGGCAGATCCCACGCAGTCCGGCTGATGATCTCCTTTAATGCGGGAACTCTCTTCCCGTCTTTGCTATCTACCTTGTACAATCCGACGATCTGCGGGAACGCCTCCTTGAGGTCTTTCATATTCAGATCATCGTCCCGCTCATTTAATTTGCTCATCACCAGGATGATCGGGCTGTCCTCTCCGAAAGCCTCAATCGTATGCAGCCAGTAGTAGATGTGTTCATAATCGCGTGCCTTGCGGGCATTCCAGACCAGCAGATAGACCGAACGCTTGGTTAGGAAGAACTGATGTGTGGCGTGATATATCTCCTGCCCACCAAAGTCCCAGACATTGAGTCTAATCTCCTCCTCTTCCGGAGTGGGCGCAGTAATCCCCCATCTCAGAATATCAATCCCTTCCGTGGTTTTTTCATCTTCTGTGAACTTGTTGTAAATCAATCGATTGGCAAGACAGGTCTTTCCCACTTCTCCCTGACCGACCAGTATCAGTTTTGCCTCATTCTGCTCAGTTGCTTCCTCCGGAATCTTGCGCAGATACTCAAAGATCGCCTCAACCCCCTGTTCGACGATTTCTGGTGGCGGTGATTCGAGGGGATTTCCAGATAAATGAAGCCGGGTAAGATTCGTAAGCTTCGTAATCTCAGGCGGAAGTGCTGTCAGTTGATTTTCGGATAGGTAAAGCTCGGTAAGATTCGTAAGCTTCGTAATCTCAGGCGGAAGTGCTGTCAGTTGATTTTCGGATAGGTAAAGCTCGGTAAGATTCGTAAGCTTCACAATCTCAGGCGGAAGTGCTGTCAGTTGATTACCGGATAGGTAAAGCTTGGTAAGATTCGTAAGCTTCGTAATCTCAGGCGGAAGTGCTGTCAGTTGATTACCGGATAGGTAAAGCTCGGTAAGATTCGTAAGCTTCACAATCTCAGGCGGAAGTGCTGTCAGTTGATTAAAGGATAGGTCAAGCCCGGTAAGATTCGTAAGCTTCGTAATCTCAGGCGGAAGTGCTGTCAGTTGATTACCGGATAGGTAAAGCCCGGTAAGATTCGTAAGCTTCGTAATCTCAGGCGGAAGTGCTGTCAGTTGATTATAGGATAGGTTAAGCTTGGTAAGATTCGTAAGCTTCACAATCTCAGGCGGAAGTGCTGTCAGTTGATTATAGGATAGGTAAAGCCCGGTAAGATTCGTAAGCTTCGTAATCTCAGGCGGAACTGCTGTCAGTTGATTACCGGATAGGTAAAGCCCGGTAAGATTCGTAAGCTTCGTAATCTCAGGCGGAACTGCTGTCAGTTGATTACCGGATAGGTCAAGCCCGGTAAGATTCGTAAGCTTCGTAATCTCAGGCGGAAGTGCTGTCAGTTGATTATAGGATAGGTAAAGCCCGGTAAGATTCGTAAGCTTCGTAATCTCAGGCGGAAGTGCTGTCAGTTGATTATAGGATAGGTTAAGCTCGGTAAGATTCGTAAGCTTCGTAATCTCAGGCGGAAGTGCTGTCAGTTGATTACCGGATAAGTCCAATGTTGACTGGTTGCTTCCTGCCGCTTCCTCGATGATCCGTACGACCGCGTCCTGTTTCATAAGCGTCCTCCCGTTTCCATTATAGTCCTTCAGACTTTGTGGTAGACAAACACCAACGATTCCAGCAGGCACAACAATTTCCAGCGGGAATTATACTTCGATCGGGGTTGGCATCACCAGTTCAAGGAAATCCTTGACTCCGGAGGCTATAAACTTCACGGTCTGACGTGATGAACACTCCGCCGCGACCACCACATCACCCCTCCACCGCCTTCCGAACCCTCTTCGCATCCTCCCCAACAGCCTCGTTCCCAAACACCCGTGCGATCATCTCGATCGCCTCAAGATTGCGTGCGACGTGATCCAGATACTCGAGAACGTCGCCTGCATAAGCATAAACCCCATAATCACCGATCCCGCGCACGATCCCCCCCGGATCCATCCCCTGAGACCGCATCTCGACCAACCGCTTCGAGAAAGCAAGTTCAGCGCATCCGCAGTGCGGCGCATCCTTGTGCTTGCAGACCATGAAGTCGGTGATGAATGCGAGAATCTGTTCGCGGATGTCTCCATCGAGAGCGGAAACCCCGTCTCCTGAAAAGACGATGTCGTACGCCGCGCCCTGAAAGACCCTTGATGGTATGTGCATCTTTAAGGCGGCAGAGATCCTTGCAGCATTCTTGAAATAGACCGAACCGAACGTCTCGAGCGATACAGCAGTATCAAGCGGCGACTTATCCTTTTCGATCGCATCCTTGATCAAAAACGCCTGCTCTACGCTCAAGAAGTGTGTTGCAACGATTCCACCAAACTCTGTTGGCGTGGCAGAACGCGTCAGGAGCCCGTATTTGACTAGTCTTCCGAAGAGGTAGCCGAAATCGCCACCTCCGATCAGGAGATCGTTTAATTGATGCAGTTCTTCTTTGTTTCGTGCGAGTGCGGATGATGCGAGCAGTTCCTCCATCTGCGCTGGCTCCTCATACAGGACATCGACCGGTTCGATCTCGTGCCGGAGGAGCTTGAATGCGATCTCATCCTCAGTCTCTGAGCCGCCGTGGTATTTCCTGTCAGGCTCAGCAAGCAGTACCACCTTCCCGAGATCGTGGTAATCAGGTCTTCCGGCCCGCCCGAGCATCTGGTGAAACGCATGTCCGGTCAGCCAGTCGATGCCCATGGCAAGCGACTCGAATATCACCTGCGATGCCGGGAAATCGACACCTGCCGCGAGTGCCGCGGTTGTAACGACGACCTCGAGTTTACCGTCTGCAAACGCCCGTGTTATGCGTCTCCGCTCCTTCTGCGGCATGCCAGCGTGGTACGCGGCGGCATTGATCGATAGGGATTTTGCAAGTCCGTGGCACCGCTGCCGCGAGTTTGTAAAGACGATCGTCTGCCCGCGATAGCCCTTCGATGACTTCGTGCCCCATTCCTGCCGTGCCAGCCGGTCGATGATCCGCACCTTGTCCCGTTCCCCTGCAAAGAGGAGATGCAGCTCGAGCGGCACAGGTCGCTCCTCGTACCTGACCAGTCTTCCGCCGGGTTTCTTTGAACCTTGTTTCCCCGGACCTTTTCGGAAAAGTTTTTTCAGGAGCGATTTCGGATCGCCGACGGTCGCTGACAGGAACAGGAACTGGGCATCCGGAGCGATGTGCTTTAATCGCGCTATCAAACCATCCAGCCTGTGCCCGCGCTCCTCGTCTGCAAGCGTATGCACCTCATCAATGACGACGGTGCCGATCTTTCCAAGCCTGCCAGCCTTCCCTGCCCTGAGCAGATAGTCGATACCCTCATAAGTGCCAACCCAGATCGCGTTAGAAGCTGCCAGTGACCTCTTCTTCCTCTTTTCATGCATTATCCGGCTCACCCCAACCTGCAGCATCGTTGTGATCCCAAGCTGGCTGTAACGCTTGCTAAAGTCGTCTTCCTTCTGGTTTGCAAGCGCAACCAGCGGAACGATGAAGAGGAAGTTCCCTCTCCCTTCCATGAGGTTCTTTATCCCTGCAAGTTCGCCGATCAGCGTCTTTCCTGTCGCGGTCTCTGAGATGACCAGCTGGCTTGTGCCTTTGAGGAGACCGTTCTCGACAGATAGTGCTTGAACAGGGAGTAGTTCCTTTATTTTTCCAAAGAGCAGTTTTCCAAACCGACCCGGAAGTGGTAGATCGCTTATCTTTATATGTGGTACGTCCGCAGGTTTTGTTGCTGCAATCGTGCTGTACAGCGTGAGATCATGGTCGAGGCGCTCAGGGTCAAGCATCCCAAAGACGCGGTCGAGGTCTCGCGTTCTAAGAAGCGTCTTCTCGATCCGTTCGAGACCGGCTTCCCCGAGTTTCCTGTGGGCAAGTTCCCTGTGCAGTTCTCCAAGCGCACAATCCGGGCATAGCATCTCGTTCCTGGACTTAATCGATCGTTTATCGATAGGAGTGAACTTATTTTCAAGCAAGCAGTACCGGCAGAGACGAACCGATCTGCATGAGAGTTGGTAACCTTTCAGCATCTCCACAAACTCCCGCGCGGTCTTTAAGTCCCCTGGTGCAAGCAATATAAGGTCTGCACTTCTCAACATCTCGATTGCTTCGGATGGTTTTTTGAAGTGGTTTTCTGACATGAACTTCTGCGGGCGCATCCCCCTCCCGGTTTTCGCAAGCGTGAGCGTGCCGCAGAAGATCGGGATCTTCCGGAAGTCTTTGACCTGCATGATACCGATCTTTGACCGCTCCGGGTAAGCGATAACTGAGATAGCCATATAACTTCATAGAGATGTATTGCACTATAACGCTTTCAGAACATACGTAACACCTGAAACACATAACGCCTGAAACACCTGAAACACCTGAAACGCTTTCGTAAGCAGGATCAAAACATGACCATGACAGGATCAGAGAATATGGACAACCCAGACCCAGCCGACTTCGGAATCCTCGACGGGATCTCAGAGGTCATCGCGACAACGAGATCGGACGCAAGCACTCCGAACGCTGCGCCCATCGGGATCATCAGGGATCGCGACAGGTTATGCGTACAACTCTTCTCCGGATCACATACACGGCAGAACGCTGCCGGAACCGGGAAGATCGTTGCAAATATCATCCGCGACCCGGTGATGTATGTAGAATGCACATTCGGAGATCCGGGTCCGGAAGCGTTCGAATATCCTGATGGTATGGACTATCCTGTGCTGAAACGTGCAAGTGCGTGGATTTTATTTGAATGCAACCAGTCGAAGGGAAATATGTTTGAATTAACCCCGGTGCGTGGAATGATTCGTGATAAACCGATGCTCTGCATAAACAGGGGCGCAAATTCAGTGATAGAGGCTCTCGTACATGCAACGCGGTACCGTCTGAACGGAGACGCACGATATCTCGATCTGATCAGGCATTACGACAAGATCGTGCAGAGATGCGGCGGTTCTGCCGAGAAAGAGGCGATCGCGAGACTGAAAGAGATCATGGAGATCCGATGAAAGCGCATCTTGAATGCATCCCATGCCTCCTGAAACAGTCGCTTAATGCTACTAGGGTGGTGACCGATGATCAGGCAGTGCAGGAGAAGGTTCTGAAATCGGTGATGAAGGAGTTACTGGATGCTCCGGTCGATTATGTCCCTCCCGAGATCGCGCGTACCATATATTCCATAGTAGATGATATTACCGGGTGCGACGATCCGTATAAAAGTCTTAAAATGGAATACAACCGGATCGGGATGGGGATGTATCCGTATCTGAAAGATATCGTGGATAAATCGGATGATCGACTGTTTACAGCGGTGAGACTTGCGATTGCTGGAAATATCATCGATTTTGGTGCGGATATCCAGTTCGATGTCGAAGAAACGATAAGGGATGTTCTGACAAAGAAATTTGCGATAAATGATTACCCTTTGTTTGTGGAATCGCTTGAAGAATCAGAGAACATCCTTTATCTTGCAGATAATGCCGGAGAGGTGGCTTTTGATCGAATACTCCTCGAAGAGATAATGGATTACGCGAATGTAGTGTATGCCGTAAAGAATAAGCCGATCATCAACGATGCTACCATAGACGATGCTATCTTCTGCGGAATCGATTCCATCGCGGAGATCGTGACGACATCGGACACGCCAGGGACGATTCTTGAACGGTGCGGTCCGGAATTTGTCAGCATCTTCCGGTCGGCGGATGTGATCATCAGCAAGGGGCAGGGAAACTACGAGACATTGAGCGAGGAAGCAGGTAACATCTTCTTTCTGCTCCTGGCAAAGTGCCCGGTGATCGCAGACGATCTCGGCGTTAAGATAGGAGATGCTGTGCTCCTATCGGCGCCGTGAGTAAATTATCAGGAGCTCTGGGTTATCACGTCTTCTCAGTCTACCACACTATACAAAACTTTTATATTGATTCATACTTGATAACTCTCCACCATGGAGACCAATTTCATAAAGCGGCACAAGGATTCCGATACTTTTATCATCGACGGGTCGTCTTTTTTTGACGAGACTGTGCATCTGAATGGCAATCTGATCGTTGGCGACAACACCGATTTCTGGAGCGACCTTCTCGTTGCCGGGTCTCTTGAACTGAGGAAATCCGTTGCAATTAAGGGCTCGGTGCGTGCAGCAAGTGCGATCATCGGCGCACATTCGACGATCGACGGGGGTGTTACGACAGAGCAGGACTGCACCGTACTCGATCATGCCATGATCGGCGGGAATATTACAGCAGGTGGAGATGTCATGCTCAGACCAAACATCAGAGCCGGAATCGTTGCTGCGGCAGGCAACATCGAGGTCACAGGCAGGGTTTACGTCAAGGAACTGCGTGCAGAACAGAAGATCATCGCAAGGAAAGACATACTGTAACAATGTCGTCACAGTCAGAGGTTTCGCAAACAGTGACGGATCGTCAAGAGCGATCAATCGACACCACTGCCTGCAAGGAGATGGAATTAATAGATTCTCGCATCATCTACACAAATCGCACCGGTGATGTCACAAAGAGAATCGATTACGATTACAAGCGGTGCTGCGGCTGCGGCATCTGTGTCGATCTCTGCCCCACGGGTGCGCTTGAACTCGGCGATATGTGTGCCATCGGAACAGGGCTGGACGTGCCGCCTGTACTCATGGATCCTGATAAATGCTCATTTTGCGGGATGTGTGCCGCATTCTGCCCGACAAAAGCAGTTAAGATGGATATCAATGGGAAAAACGCCGAAAAACGGGAATGCTATCCGCATATCGAGCCGAAAGCACAGCCAAACGAGTCCTGTCTTCCGTGCAGCCTCTGCGCGCAGGTATGCAGTTCGGATGCGATCACAGTCGAGTATACATTCCCGAAGAAGGAGGAGATCGCACCGTTCAAAGAAGGCGTAACCGGTGAGATCAGTATCGATATGGAGAAGTGCAACTTCTGCGGAATCTGCGCATACTTCTGCGACGCGTTCATCCTGATTCCAAAGGATAAGGGCGAGATAACGCCTGTCGATCCGGAAACATCTCCACCGTCGACGCTTGTAATACCGTTCGAAAACATCTTAATCGATGAGGCGTCTTGTGATTACTGCGTACTCTGCGAAGATATCTGCCCTGAGGATGCCATAAAGGTCACCGGCACGAGAGAGGTGGCTGCGCCCCGCGTATCAGGAACGCTGTCAGTCAATGAGAACTGCGTTGCGTGTGGCTGGTGCAAAAGCGTCTGCCCTTACGAGGCTATCGACGTTTTCAAGCCGTTCGAAGGCGGTATCCGGCTGATCGAGAACCACCTCATAAGATGCGACCCGCTTGGCTGCCATGCGTGCTTCAACGTCTGCCCTGCGAATGCATGGTACATTCCCGGGGATAGGAAGATCGATGTATCGGCAGACCGGTGTACCTTCTGCGGCGCATGTGAACGCGCATGTTGGCTCGATGCGATCGCTGTCGATCGAACCGGAGTCGTGCACACGCCTCTATGCGATACTGCGTGGAGCGAAGAGTGGGAGCGTGGGATTGAGAGCATTACCTCCGGGAAGCGGATGCACCCTGATCGCTCATACGTGGTAGTTGCGCCAGCGCCGGAGCGCAAGACGGTTCCTGCACCCATAATGCCAGTCATCGATCCTGCTCTGCTCAAGCGGGCGCGGGCGCGGGTCGATCGGCTCATACCGATGCTCTCCGACGTAAAGGCGAGGCGGGAGTGGGAGGCGGCTAATGCCGATAGCTGCCATGTCAAGGCAGGGTCGGCGGTTGAATAGTAATAGCCCAAAGCTCGACCAAACAGTAACTTTTTTATTGTAGCAACCAAAGATATCGTGAGGAACAGTGTCATGCGAAAAAGAAAAAACTATGACGATGCACCCATCGATTTTGACATCTTCGATGATATGCTCGATGATCTGATCGATCGTATCGACGAGATTGGCGATACCGTCCCGATGGTGTATGGCTTTTCCGTAACAAAGCGTCCTGGGGAGGCGCCCGAAATTTTTGAGTTCGGAAGCCGCCCGATGGTCGATGATCAGGTTCCCGAGGGGCACAAACCATTGCTTGAACTATTCGAAACCGATGATTGCGTGCAGGTGGTTGCCGAACTGCCCGGCATCGAAAAGGAAGATATCTCGATGGACGCCACCGAAAACATGCTTACGATACGGGTACTCATCGAAGACCGCGAGTTTGCAGAGGCAATCGAACTTCCGGCACGCGTCGATCCGTCGAGCGCCACTGCAAGCTATCGTAACGGAGTTCTCGAGGTCGAGCTCAAGCGAACAGGGGACGCCAGGACCCGGATAGAGATAATATAACATGAAAGACGATGTCTGCGTGCTCGTACCCACACTTAACGAGGCAGAGACGATCGCTGACATCGTAACGAATTTTCTTGCAGATGGCTATCAGGTGCTGGTGATCGATGGACGTAGCACTGACGGTACCCGCGAACTCGCCGCGGGTGCGGGCGCAGAAGTCATCGTTCAGACCGGAAAAGGGAAGGGGCAGGCAATCCAGCAGGCGTTTGCCACTATCGAGAGCGAATACCTTGTAATGATCGATGGCGACGGAACATACCTATCAGGTGAGATCGATGTGGTGCTTGCGCCGGTATTGTGTGGCGAGGCTGATCACGTCATCGGGAACAGATTCGCCAATTTCTCACAGGGCGCATTTACGAGACTGAATCTGGTCGGGAACAAGTTTCTGAACAAGATGTTCGGTGTCATCTACGGAGGCTGGCTCAATGACATCCTGTCCGGTTACCGTGCTTTTAACAAGGTTGCATATAAAGGGATTGAACTGAACAAAACCGGCTTTGAGATCGAGACCGAGATCACGGTCGAATGTGTCAAGAAAGACTTAAGGATTGTGGAGGTTCCAATTACATATCTGCCAAGGCGCAAGGGTGCACCAACGAAACTAAACCCTTTAAAGGACGGAGCAAGGATCGGAATGACCATATACAAACTTGCGAAACTGTACAATCCGATGTTTTACTTCGGAGTGTTCGGAGCGATCTCCATGCTTTTCGGTGTCGGAATCGGCATCTATGTGGTGAACGAATGGCTTCATGGAATAACGCGTATCCCGCTCACGATTCTTTCAACACTTCTCGTCACCATTGGAATCCAACTATTCATCTTTGGCTTGATCGCAAACCTGATTGCAGCGCTGCACCGGGAGACTCTGCGAGAGATTAGGCGCAAAATGCGCGATCTGCCAGAACAGGGAAAGGGTTAACCAGATGGGCTGATTACGAGGGTTTCAGGACTTTATAAGAATTATTGCACTCCTTTTGACTCCGATCTCCTCGACCTTATCGGCAATATCAGCAACCGTGCCTGTGACGATCTCTTCATCATCCCACGAGGCATGGTATGCCACAGAAACTTCAGTATCCGGAGGATATGTGACAATATCCATAATCTCCCTGATGTATCGTGATCCGATGAAGATTGCCATTGCCGAGGCAGTCGCAGCGCCGTATCCGGACAGTTTCTCGATCGATCCGGATTCAAATCGGTAATCGTCCTTCCACGGCTCTCCGGCAGGACGTATAACGATCAATGCCTGATCTTCTGTAAGTTCGGTCCCAAGCGATGCCGCGACCGCGGAGAGCGATGAAACGCCAGGGACGATCTCTCCTCTAATCCCTCGTTCTGAGAGCGCATGCAGATACAGAGACGTCCCCTCAAAGAGTGAAGGATCCCCGCTGTGTAGTTTCACAACCGCCCTTCCTCTGCCGACTTCATCGACGATGCACGCTATAACTTCTTCGAAACTCAGATCCCAACTGTTTATCTTCCTTCCATCTGATAACTCAAGTATCTCCGGATTGATCGAGGAACCAGGGTATATGACCATGTCCGCATCTTCGATCAGTCTCTTTCCCTTGACCGTGATCAATCCGGTATCGCCGGGACCTGCGCCGATGAAAGATACACCCATATCATCATCTCTAAAATAACTCATATTCCAGCCGTTTCTTGTCAGGATCGTAGATGCATGTCGGATCTCCGCCATAGAAATCGCCTCCGTAGAAATACGCCTTCTGGCGGCAACCTCCACAGACATCCAGATACTCGCACCGTCCGCACGTGCCCGCAAGCGCCATCCTCCGCTCCCGAATCTCAAGCAGTTGTTCTCCCGGACGTTCGTTCCAGATCTCATTGAAAGGACGCTCTCTGACGTTACCAACCGTCATCTGCGGTGTGAAATGGCACGGATTCACATTTCCAAGATAGTCCACATTCGCGACCTTGTTTCCGATCGAACATCCACCTGAAATCGTCAGAAGTTCCCTGACCTTATCGAACCGCTCAGGATCCTCCAGTTTCAGGCGTTCAAGGATGTAGACTCCATCCATCGGAGAATCCGTCGTCAATATCTCGATCTCCTTGTCCCGAAGTTCGATTGCCTGATCATAAAGATGTTTTAGCACCTGCGTCCGCTGCTCCTTCGTGACGTCCATCTCCATAATTCCTTTTCCGCGCCCGGTCGGCACGAGGTGGTAGAGGCAGAACCTTGGTATCTCTTTCTCGACGCATAGATCAAGCAGTTTCGGAACTTCCTGCCAGTTTTCCTTGTGTATGGTGATACGGATCCCAGTTTTGAGTCCTGCTTCCTGCGCGTTCTTTATCCCTTCCATCGCTCGGTCAAAAGCACCTTTTACGCCGCGGAACGAATCGTGCATCTCTGCATTGGCTGCATCCACGCTAACCCCGACATACCTGATATCTGCCTCTGCCAGCTGCGCGGCTACTTCTGGCGTGATCAGTGTTCCGTTTGTGGATATCACCATACGAACGCCCTTCTCTTTTGCGTGGAATGCAAAGGGGAAGAAATTTTCACTGATGAGCGGCTCTCCTCCGGTTACGATGAGTACAGGTGCGCCAAACGAAGCCATCTCATCGATGAAACGTATCCCTTCTTCGAGCGTCCATTCGTCGGGATGTTTCGACCTTGCATCCATGTAGCAGTGTTTGCACGAGAGATTACACTCACGCGTGATATTCCACATGATGACCGGCTTGACCTCGGAAGAGAACCTGATTAAGTCATCAGGTGCCTCTGCACATGAGATCTCTCTTGCGCGCATCGCCTCCCAGACTGTAGCGCGGTCTGCCAGTACCTTTGAGAAGATAATCATGCCACTTCTTCTGGACGCTTATGTGATAAACGTTGGGATGAGGGCTGTGGCGGATAATGGTGCGGAGTGGTGCTTGATTGTGACAATCCCCCCGTTCAGTCCCCAAGAAGCCCTCCAAGTCCGCTCGATGTCGAACCGGATGTTCTGCCTGCTGGCAGGAATGCCCGCAGCGCGGATGCGAGATTCGCTATCGTCATCGACTGGAGGATGATGTGACCCGGACCTGTCAGCGTTGTCACGAATATCCCTTCCCCGCCGAAGAGCGACGTCTTAATCCCGCCAGCACTTGTGATATCGTACCCGACAGTGGCATCGAATCCCACAACCGATCCTGTATCGACTTTCACAGACTCGCCATCTGCCAGATCCATCTCTACGAAGTCTCCACATGCGTGTATGAATACGGTACCATCTCCACTGAATTCCTCAAGAATAAAACCCTCTCCTCCGAAGAATCCTGCTCCGAGCTTCTTCGTGAACGCAATATCCAGGTGAATACCGCTTTCGGCGCAGAGGAACGCATCCTTCTGTGCAAGAAACTTGGTTCCGTGCAGTTCGATCGGTCTGATTCTCCCTGGCACATTTCCTGCGAATGCCACATATCCGCTGCTACCAGCAGTCGTGAATTCGGTGAGAAAGAGAGATTCTCCACTGAGCTTTCGCTTGATCCCGCTAAAGAGCCCACCTTTCATCTTTGCCTCCATCCGCATATTTGGGCTCATGTGGTTCATCGCGCCAGCTTCGGCGTACACGATCTCGTTTCCATCCAGATGCAACGTGACAATCTGCAGGTTATCCCCTGTGATCTCATATCTCATGGTTACCGCCGATTGAATATATGTGGGTCAAGACGTATAAATGTAATCGGTGGAGATCGGAGACTTTCAGATGCTGTCTGATGGTGGTGAGGGTGAATATGTACGTTCTCATAGTCGTGATAAAATCAGCACCAGGAGATGGCTGCACCGATGCTCTCGCATTCACGAATGGTGACGAATCCGCGAATCGCACGAATCTACTTTCCACAAAACCGGAGTGTCTTCACTGAATACTTCGATTGTGCGAATTTGGTTACCACAAAATCAGAGTATTTTTACTGGAGTTTTCGATTGTGCCGGTTCGCGCTACTCCGTGCCGTCACCCAGATAGGCCAAAAGTGGAATCGCGCTCGATCCAGTCACCATCGCTGTCGGTATCGCACCCGTCGATTCGTCGCTGCCACGAAATACCTTCTGTCGAATGCGTATATTCAATGCTGCTGTCGACCTCCTCGCCATTATGGTACAGAAGCACCTGCCCGCCGTCGTTGTCAAGTTGTATCTTTGTCGTCAGGTAATATCCATGCGGCTCGATGGTCGTGCCTGCAGGAATATTGTATGTATCGCCATCCTCGTTTTTGAGAACCCATCCACCGATATCGACCGGCTCATCGCCACAGTTGTACAGTTCCATAGTCTCGTTTCCACGATCCGCCCCTATCGGGTTTGGCATCAGTTCGTTGATCACGATCTTTGGAGCGGACGAGGGCGGGGGAGTAGGAGTAGGTGTAGCGGTGGGTGTGGGCGAGGGTCCGGGTTCGCCAGAATCCACAACCGTCAGAACGAAATCCTGCTCTGCAAGGTTATCGGACGGATCCCTGCATTTCACACGGACGCTGTATGTTCCGACCTGAAGCGGATTGTCCGGATCGAATGAAGCGCTCAGCCCGGATCCGCCACAGGTGATGGTGTACCTTAGTATCATGCTGTGATAAGGGCCGACCACCGATATGAAGAATGTCGGGATGTCGATCGGTTCATTGAAAGAGAACACGATATCATCGTTTACGTCGATAAAATCGTTGACAAGTGTTATATTCGGAGGAGTCTTGTCCGGAATGGAATTCGCAACCCCGGGTGTTCCGATGCGCCCACACTCATATCCCTGTGATGTGTGCCAGTTATCCGGATTTGTGCCATCCACCGGTGAGATTCGCTCCATCGACTGTCCGACAGCATCATCCTTCCCGGCAAACCAGTTCCCATCCCGGTTCACGATATCGACCCTCTCCGAGATCGTTGGAACGCCACCAAAGAGTTGCAGAACCTCTCCGCTTTTTTTGAGTACCATGTTTGAGATCTGATCCGGTTCGCAGGTCGTGGCATCCATTTCCGCGATCAGGTAATAGCCATGCGATGCTATGATCGCACCCGGTTCGATTGTGATATCGATGGTGTCATTGACCGCCCCAACACCCCTCGTAATAGTCCAGTTTCCGATGCAGATGGTGCGATCGAGCGTGCTATATAGTTCGATGTACTCTTTCCCGTCCCACATAACCTCATTGATCACTACATCCCACAGCATAGGATCATATCCTTGCGCGGGATCTGCTGTGTTATTGACCGATGTATTGGCACTATGGGTTGCCGCTGGTGATGCCGCATGCAGGTCATCAGAGATTCCGGTCTGTAAAACTGTGTCATTGGAATCATCGGTTGCGACTGTGATGTCAAGTAAGCACTCCCGGCTCATCGGCAGTGTCCGTTTCTGATCTACCGGTACTGCGCATTCCATCGATGGCGTTTGTATCCAGAATGAGACATATTCATCGGTATCAGGATGTGCAAATACATTGAGATCGTACCACCCAGGTACAGTGATGTCCGTACCACCACAGATATTGTCCCCGATCTTTACAAGGAGGTGGGTCTGCGCAGGCGCAGGCGCGCCCTCGATGCTAACATTCCCGTAAAAGCGGAAACGAAAAGGATCAGGTTGCTGTTGCGCTTCATCTTTGCTGGTATTGGCGAGCATCGCCAGTGCAACCACCACAACCGCCACCAAAAATAGTACAACGGCAGCTTTTTTCGTGGTGGGTGCAACCATATCAGGATCATCGAGTGGTTGCTATTTATATGTTATGGTGATCGCCAAATGAGAGAAACTTCGCGTCCGGTTCGGTTGGAAGGAGGGTCATATTAACCACAAAGCCGCGAATACGACCAGGAGGTGCAGGGATAGATAAACATATATACTATGAAACCAACACGTGCTTAATCCTCGTAAGATTACGAGGAAAACAAAACAAGAGGTGGATACATGGATATTGGAGACATATTTAGTGATTCGTTGGGGTACCCTTCGAAAAACCTGAAACGAGTTGCTGTGCTTGGCATATCATTTCTATTTTCGATCCTGATCATACCATTACTCATAGTGATTGGGTATGCATTGAGGGTGATTGGGAAATCGGTAGAGGGAGAGGCTGAACCGCCAGCATTCGATGAGTTGGGCACAATGATTGTAGACGGGTTGAAGTATCTGGTTGCGGTGATAGGATATTTCTTGATACCCGGGATACTGATGGTGATGGGTATAATGCCAGTTATTGCTTCGATTACGGCAGGTGATATGATGAGTGGCGGAGCATCCGTTATTGCCCTTTTAACAGGGTCCGGGTTATTCTTACTCGGGGTTCTCCTGGCGATAGTCATATCGGTTATTGCGAACATGGGGATTGCAAATATGGCGCATACAGGCGAACTTGGAGCAGCATTCAGATTCGGTGAGATTCTACGAATAATCGGATCGATCGGTTGGGGCAGATATATTATCTGGTATATCGTTCTTACTATTATAGCAATGCTGTTTTCGGTTGTTGGGACGCTCATCGCACTTATTCCGATTTTAGGATTTATAGTGTATCTTCTGTTGATAGCCCCGTATGCACTCATCTTCCAATGCAGGGCAATCGGCCTGATATACAGAGAAGGAATCTAAGAAAAGAGGTCATTCCACGATTTGGATTCGGGATACGCCACCCCGTCTTCAGTGATAACAGCAGTAACGTTATCTACAGGCGTTGCATCGAACGCGGGATTATACACCGCTGCATCTGCTGGCGCAATCGTCACATCATGGATGCGCCGCAGTTCATCGGGATCCCGCTCTTCGATCGTGACATCGCGCTCAAGCCCGGTAGGATCGAACGTTGAGATCGGTGCTGCAACATAAAACGGCACCTTATGCTCTTTTGCAAGCACCGAATGGGTATACGTCCCGATCTTGTTAAAGACCGCATCCCTTGTGATCCGGTCCGCGCCAACGATCACTTTGTCGATCGATCCTTTCCGCATCATCATGCCTGCGGCAGAATCCGGGATCAGGGTGACCGGTATCTTATCCTGCATCAGCTCCCAGACCGTGAGCCTGCTCCCCTGGTTGAGCGGGCGGGTCTCACATGAGACGACAGATATTTCCTTCCCCTCTTCTACCGCCGCCCGGATCACACCAAGCGCGGTCCCGATATCCACGCATGCAAGTCTGCCTGCATTGCAATGCGTCAGCACGGTATCGCCATCCTCAAAGAGCGATTCTCCGTGTCTGCTAAGCTGCGCGTTTCGCTCCACGTCCTCGTCAGCGATTGCGGTTGCCTCAGAGATTGCGATTTTCCTCGCTTCATCGATGCTACCTGCTCTTCTGACAGCAGCAATCACGCGATCGACACCCCATGTAAGATTGATCGCAGTCGGTCTTGTCCTTCTGATCCGGTCTGATTCGAT
This sequence comes from Candidatus Methanogaster sp., assembly GCA_003194445.1. Lineage (GTDB taxonomy): Archaea > Halobacteriota > Methanosarcinia > Methanosarcinales > Methanogasteraceae > Methanogaster_A. Next base: position 86,182 of record PQXF01000003.1, on the reverse strand, counting down.
CTCAAGATCACGCATGAACTCTTGAAGCGTACTTGCGGTACTGGTATGCGCTGCAAGTGCGACCCCGTAGCCACCGGCAGCACCGAGCGCGGGCGCACCCCGGATGCGGAGCGAAACGATCGCCTCGCAGAGTGTATGGACGGTTTTGCATTCGATCACTCTGTACTCCACCGGAAGCAGGGTCTGGTCGATTGTGGTTATCCTGCCACAGTCCCAGCTGATGGTTCGCATAGTCTCTGACATAGTTCTCCGGAACTGTTAAACCTGACTGGTGATACCTGTGCCCTGCAACGTCAAACTTCACAAAGAGATAATATAGAAGCACTACTACTTTTACACGGTAATCCTAAATCGGGAGTGTTCAATGATGGAAACGATGAAATGGCGTGATAGGGGAGCATTTGAATCGGATGTTCTCACGACCGGTCTGAGGGTTTATGTCATCGGTCATAAAAACGGGAGATTCGAAGGTAGATGGAACGGCATCTGGAACCTGCCGCTTAAGATCGCGGATGCTGTGAACTTTGGTATATCAATGGATGACGAGGCGCTGATCGACTGGCTGCCCGACTTCTGCCGAGAGTTTGCATTCGGCGGCGATGTCGAGAGAATGTTTGAGGTCGGAGAACTATCCATCAATCAACGTCTGTTCGTCCCGAAATTCAAAAGGGGTGTCTGCTGGATCTTTGAGATTAAGAACAGTGGGGCTGCAAAGGTAGCATTTAATTTCATAGCAAACCCGGTCGCAAATCTCGAATGGGAACTGAAACAGACCGGAGATGTGTGGAAGGAGAAGAAATATCTCGGAACGTATGATGCGCGCAGGAGAATGATCCTTGTGCGCCACCATAGGCGACCGAACTGGATGCTGCTCTTTGGCTCGGATCGTGAACCTGCGTATGTGTGCTGCGACGTCGCCGATATCAACGAATGCAAGGATCGTGATGGATTTCCAGGTCCCAGGGATCACTGTGTGGGCAGTTCTGTTATGTGTTACAAGATCGAGATCGATGCAGGCGACACGGTTGAGATCAAGTTTGTGCTGGCTGGTGGAGATGCGACATACCACAGGTTGATCGAAGAGTATGAGGAGATGATCGGTTCAACCAGGAAATTGTTGGGCGATACGATAGACGCGTATATCGGATATCTACGGACGGCATTGCGCTTTGAATCAGGGATCAAGGACGTCGATGATGCTTTTGTTCGTTCAAGTATCGGGATGCTGCTTCTGAAGCATTACCAGCACGGATATGGTCTCGGGTTCATGGCCGGGCTGCCACATTTTCCAATATACTTTGGAAGGGATATCGCATGGACTATATTCGGGAGTAACTGCATAGGGGACTTTCAGGCATCACAATCCGCGCTCGCGCTGCTTGCACGGTTTCAGGCAAAGGCCGATGGCGAGGACGCGGTGAGGGTTCCATTCTACAAGGGAGAGATTCCACATGAGGTCAGAATGGACGGATCGATCTACTACTACAGCGTCGATGCGACCCCGCTCTTTGTGATAGCACTTTATGATTATTACAAATGGTCGGGAGACAAGAATTTTGTCAGGTATCTCTACGACAACATGGTAAAGGCGCTTGGCTGGTGCGTGAAGGCAGACCGCGACGACGATGGTTTGATCGAGCACGGGCCCGAGGGTTTTCTTATCGATATACAGTGGATGGACTCGTACTTCCGGGGAAAGTCGGGGGTCGATGTTCAGGCGATATTCGGGCATGCATTCAAGTGCGGAGCAGAGATCGCACGTGAGTTCGGCGACAACGATCTCGCAGAGGCGTGTATGGTGCGCTACGATGAACTCAAGTCGCTCATCGTCGAGCGGTACTGGGACGAAGCGTACGGGTTTTTGTATGACACGATACAGCCGGACGGCACACTGAAGAAGGATATGACTGTGAACGCTGTCATTCCGGCATTTTTCGATATTATCGAACCTGATAAAGCAGAAAGCATCCTTAGATGGATGGAAAGCGACGAGTTCACAACATCATGGGGCGTCAGGACCCGCGCACGGAGCGATCCCGAGTATGACGGGAAAAGTTACCAGAAAGGCGGTGTCTGGCCCTTTGTCACTGGCTGGGTTGCGTATTCCGAGTTTTCTCATGGAAATTTCAAAGAGGGTTTTTTGAAGACATACCAGATGACCGAGATGCAGCGGTTCTCCAAGTTGTACTTTAAGGAGGTCCTGTCAGGAGATGTGGCGCCTGAGCCATCAGGGGAGGAAGATCCTGCCGGATGCTTCGTTCAGGCGTGGTCTGCAACGATCTATCTACACACGGTCGTTCGCGGACTTCTCGGAGTTACGCCGCACGCTCCGGAAAGCGTCACGATCTGCCCGTACCTTACCCGTGACTGGGGCATATCGGTTGATAGACTTGCGGTCGGCGAAAGTTTATTATACTTTGAGTTGAAATGGGATGGTGCTGATGTCGTGGCGAGCATCAGAAATGAAGGTAACACCATCGGCGTAGATTTCGGTGTCGTTGTTCCAGTGATTGCAGATCACCCAAGTGCAACAATCAATGGTGTTAAAGTGGATGTGGCAACCGAAACAATCAAAGGAAAGTATACAAAAGTCATGCTGAGATTTCCACTGGAGAAAGAGGACATACTGGATAAGAGGGGGATTAAAAATATAATATATAGGATAAGTGGTGACAAATGAATATATTTATCATTTCGTCTGCGGAAAAGACGGTTGATTTCAGGAAATATGGCGGAACTGAACTTGTTGTAGGGGATCTGGCAACATCGCTCTCTGGATTCAATGAGGTTGAGGAGGTTGCTGTCGCGTGTTGCAAAGGTTCGGTATTTCCTGAGAACCTCCCGAAATTAAAGGTCATAGAGACTGTGGAGGAGTCGCAGGATATGTATCATGATTGGATTGCTAGGGAAAAGGACGCATATCAAATTTATGAAAAATATCTGGATGATTACGACATCATCGTTGATAATACCAAATTTGATCCGATATACGATTATGAAATGGCACACCCTGATGCAAACATCTTCCATGTATTCCATGCGCCGTGTGAATGGAATAGAGCCGTGCCGGTACCTGACAGTTCACATTTCATCGCAGCGTCCCGTGCTCAGGCGATGAGCGTCTCAAATTACCTTGGGATGTCATGTAAATGCATCCCGCATGGCATAAATACCAGGTTGTATCCATTCAAAGCCGAGAAAGGGGATCGTTACATGTTTGCCAACAGGATATGCCGCGAGAAAGGAAGTCTTGAGTTCGTCCAATTGATTAAAGATTCGGGTGCTTGCGGGGATGTATGCGGCGAAGATCGTTTCGTTATCAGTCAGGAATACGTCGAAGACGTAAAATCCCGGTGCAACGGCGCTCAGGTGCGGTATAAAGGTACCATGTCACACGAAGAGAAGGTAGAGTTTCTCCAGAACGCAAAAGCCGTGATCTCACTTCCGATGTATCCGTTCATGGAGATATTCGGTCTACATGCCGCAGAGGCAATGTGCTGCGGAACGCCTGTGATCGCGCTTCGGAGCGGCGGCTTGACCGACCAGATAGTGGATGGTGTGACGGGCTTTCTCTGCGATGCGTTAGATGAGATGCAGGAGATCATCGTTGCCGATAAGGTAAGCGAGATTGATCCTCACGAATGCCGAAGACGCGTCGAAGAGCATTTTTCAAGGGAAGTTATGGCAAAGCAGTATCTGGAGTACTTCAAGAAGGTTCTTAAGGGGTGATGTCAGCAATTCCCGCTCTCTTATTTTGTTTTCATCCAAGCTGTCTGAAATTATAATGCCGCTCGTCGTTGATTTACCTTGTGATGTGGCGAGTAGAAGCACGCAATATCATAAAATATTTACGAAACGTCAAAGAAACAAGCCTTCGCTTGTATGCGTTTACAGCAATAACGGGAATTGCTGGTAGAGAATTAGAATTGCGGCGGTGTCTGGGTCTGGTATAGTATCTGCGGCTGGTCCGATTGGCCGAACGGTTGTGTTGACCCGCGCTCGTGGTTAGCGGGAGCTTTCTGTTGTGGGTAGGATTTTTCTGAGAAACGCGATGGAATTTTGGTAGAATTCGATTATTTTGCCGACGGGTGGTGTGTCGTTGCGCTATTGAGTGGATTCGAGATGGTTTCGCTGGACTTTCGCGAGGTGATCGTGGCTGGATGGTGGCGTGGCTGGGAATTGTGTTCGGAACTCGGTAGTTTCGCAGCAATTCCCGCTCTCTTTTAACATCCTCATCCAGAATTCCGTAGGACTACACCGCCTCTCGATATCGATTTGTCGTGTAATGCGATGAAATAGAAGTGTTTTATAACCTAAAATGTTCGCGAAATCACAAAGAAACAGTCCCACCGTTAGCGATTTTCGTTGTGATTGTAAACGCATGCAAGAGAGGGCGGTCTTTCATCATTTTGCACATATTTCGTAAACATTTCATAACACACTTTGTCCAATTACAAAATAAATCAATAGCAAGCGGTTATATAGACACAAATAGTTGAGGGTCAAAAGTGTAGATGGAACAGGAATTACTGGTAGTTTCGGAAGTACTGGTGCAACAGAAATGGTTAAATGTGGTGAATGAGGGTAGCTAAATATTACAGAAAACAGAGGATCAATAACATGAATAACAGAACCACAATATCGATCTTGTCCGTAGTGCTGATCGCTGCGGTGTTGTCAGGGTGCGTGCAGGAGACATCAGAGATCGGGACGCCGCAACCGAACGTAACACCACCGGCAGCAACACCAGATGCAGCTCCGCCGGTATCGTCAGAGGAAATACTGATATATCCGGAAGAATTTGTCACATATCAAGACTACATTAAAACAATTGGAGGTAAACCTATGATAAGCGATATTGGAACTGTTGAAGCTACGATAATGTCAATAACAAAGGCGAGATATGCCCTGATGAAACAGACCCTTTCGCTCCTGAACCAACAGAATGTAGCATTGAACCATATCCTAAAGATTTAGGAATGGTTAGAATAGATAAAATTGTTAATTATATACGATATTCTGAACAAACTATAGAATCTCCAATCGAACAGCCAAGTGGAGAAGAATCCTCAGAAGGGAAGACTACCGTAACTTCCGGATATAAAGGTTCAGAGTCCCAGCCCAAACCTAAACCGCCAATAGAATATGATCCGCTGCATGAAGGACAAGAAGTCCAAACTCTGTTCCTACTTACCGCAAGACCCGTAAAAATTAGATACGTTCCAATAAACGAATCTGACGGGGATATGGAATCAGAACAATTAACAGAAGACGATACTCAACAAACAGATAGTCATCAAGTTGTGCCTGGGAATAAGATTTTCAAGCCAATCCATAAGGATGGAGATTACTTTGTTTTTACTACAAAAGTTGGAAGATTTCCCGAAATAATCGAAAAACCCCTTCTTGGATTGGAAGCAGGATCTACAGTCCGTACTGAAATTCGGTATGATGGTTTATTATTATATGTTAGGGAATATGAAGTAGCAGGATGATTAAAGTGAAAAAATTATACATATATATCGTTGATTACAATTTTTATCGTGTTAACAATGAATTCTGCAACGTATGGTGACACAGGAGTGGGCACATCGAATATATCGATGTACTATACAGGCGATGCAGATATTAGAACGGGAACGCCTGAACCCCTGCCAGATGGTGCATACGGTGCCATCAACCCATCCTATCGCATTTCGGATAGCCCTCATCTGCGACTGCCTGACGATGTGCGAGACCGTCCGCTGATTGTCTCACCAGAGCTTCGTGAGGTGGATGGAATCGAGGATCCAACCGCTGTAGAGATGTACAATATCGCCACAGGAGAAGCGATTCGGATTCCGAGTAATGACACAACACAGCAGCCGGTCGATTCGGATTTAAATTTAACGCGGTCATATCAGGGTCTGTTATCTCCCGGAATAGTTCCAGAGACCGTGTTTCCACCTGATGATCGAGCACGCATAGATAATACTGGAACGTTTCCTTGGCGGACTGTATGCAAGCTATTCAGTACTTTCCCAGACGGGGCTCTCGGTGGTTGTTCCGGAGCCATAATTGGGTGTCCAGATGATCATGGGTATCATGTTTTGACTGCGGGGCACTGTGTGTATTCACATGATCATGGTGGATGGGCAACGTCTGTCAAAGTCGTCCATAGACTGAATGATGACTATATGCCCTACAATTACGCATGGGCAACACACTTGCGAAGCTACACCGGTTGGACTGTGGACCAGGATCACAGACATGATTGGGCACTCATAACATTGGACCGAAATGTTGGTGACTTTGCGGGCTGGATGGGGCGAAAGACTGCCGATTCCGATGATCCTGTTTATACAGGTGCCCTAAATCTCGCCGGCTATCCTGGAGACAAGGATTGTGGGACCCCTGATTCAGATGGTTTGTGCATGTACTTTGATACTGACGATGGGCGTACAGCTACAGAGCATAATCACTGGTACTACATGGACGCCGCTTCGGGCATGAGTGGTTCACCAGTATGGATATACTGCACCAATCCCGAACGCCGATATATACTCACAGTCCATGCTTATGGTAATGATGGTTCGGACAGCAACCATGGCACCCGATTGAATCGGGATAAGTTTGACCGTATCGACACATGGTGCAATGAGGACATACCACCAACCGATTATGCGGATCTGATCGATGACGGTCAGACATGGTCCGGATTTAGCCCAACCTTGGTCGATCCCGGCGTGACAAATTTTAATGCCTGGTGCGATGTACGTAATGTTGGCACTGAATCATCAGGCAACTTCCACGTATCATACTATGCCTCCACGAATACGATTATTACGGAATCGGACTATCCCATCGGTACTGATTACGTCTCTTCAATCTCTCCTTTCGATTGGGATGGCTCTGATTGGTTGGGCACTTTCCCAAGTAGTGTGCCAGATGACACGTACTGGATCGGTTGGATCATCGATAGTGGGGGTGATGTCACAGAATTCGACGAAAACAACAATAAGGCTTACAAAAGTTCTTATCAACTGATCGTAGATGGTACCAATCCACCAGCACCAACAATCTCATCAGCATCACATCCAGACGAGAACGAATGGTACAGCGATGATGATCTACTGTTCACATGTATAACTCCGCCCGACACTTCCGGAGTCGATTGTTATAGTTACACGTTGGATCAGTCATCCATCACAACTCCTGATACCGAATGTGACACCACTGAAAACAGTGTTTGGTACTCTGATGTGTCAGACGGCATCTGGTATTTCCATGTCAGAGCAAAGGACAACGCTGGAAACTGGGGTAGTGCAGATCATTACAAGGTGAAGATCGATACTGCTAACCCGGAAGGTTGGCAGAACTTCAATCCAACAGATTGGGTTACAGACCAGACCCCTGACTGCACGATAGAGGTGAAAAACATTAAATCTGGTCTGGACGTCTCAACCGCCCTCTACAAATACTCGAGCGACGGAGGCTCTATATGGAGCGGCTGGATATCATCAAGCTTTACAGGAAACGATGGCACCACATCATACCAGACGGTAACTGCTAACTCTGTCCCGTTCAATCGGAATTCCGGGACGCAGAATAAGATTAAATTCAAGATCGATGATTCTGCCCGGAATACTGGCGAGAGTGAGGAGTATACGGTCAAGATAGATGCAACAGACCCGCCAGCTCCTGTAGTCTCCTCCTCAACGCATCCGGATGAGGGCGAATGGTACACTAACAATGATCCCTCATTCATCTGGGCAACCCCATCCGAGACATCCGGAATCAGTTGTTACAGCTACATCTTCGACCAATCAGCCACCACAACGCCGGATACAACATGCGAACCCGCCGGGAACTCCAAATCATACACAGATGTAGCAGACGGCATCTGGTACTTCCATGTTCGAGCAAAGGACAATGCCGGAAATTGGGGCGGTGCTGACCATTACAGGGTGAAGATAGGTAGTGGTGAAGCCAGCACGACAGATGCCGTAATCGCGCTTGCAATCGCAGCGGGCAGCCGCGAATACGACACACGTTGGGACGTCAGCGGAGACGGGCAGGTCACATCTCTCGACGCACTGATGATCCTGCAGGCGGCGGGCAGCGAACCATGGGGTGGACAATTATCTGACGCGTGAGTTTGAGGTGGCGGAGTTCGTAGAGGAGGGTGTGGAGGCAGTTAGCCTGCCCCTCGAACCTTAATACATCCCGCCCCAAAAAATAAGACTTGTTATTTGGTATGTTCTGCTTGGGGGCGACGGTCCGAGCTTGCCCACGACCAAGAAAGCCGACCCCGACGGTAATGGCAGCGGTACCTCGCCCAGACGCTATTATGATCCGGCAACCAGCAGCCAGAACGATCGAGTTACAGGTCATTTTACACCCACACAACCACCAATAGAGACCTACCGAGTAACTACCGAGGCACCCAAAACACTATTATGAGACTTCACCCATACTGGCACTACCTGACCCGGGACATACTGAAACCAAACCGGGAATTTAACCACAGAGTGCGCAGAGGAACGCGGAGGGGGGTAAAAACTCTTGCGTTCCTCTGCGCTTACTCTGCGGTTATTTTTATTGGCAGAAAGCACAGAATCACAATCAGGAGACTCGTCAGCATACCTGAGTAGTTACCATACCGAATATGATCCCAGATCCCAACCTTACCACATACCCGTTCACATCAGGCGCCACATCCTACGTCAGGGATCTTAAAATCCCGATCCCGGATCTCCTCGAAAAGCGCGCTTACGCCCGCGCCCGCCGTCGCGGCACGGACCGGGTGATCCAGGCGATCGAGGGCAGGATTAAGAGTAATACCGAAATCCCGCCCGAACTCGAACTGCTCTCATACCCGATCGCCAGGATGATCGTATCCTGCATCGACGATGACTATCTGATCCGCAGATACGCTCTTGCCGAGGCAAAAGCCGTGCACGAGTCTCTCAGAACCGAACCGCGGGATTTCCTGATGGCGATGGGGCAGGAGTTCGGGATGCACTCAAAACCCCTCGATCAGAGGTTTGAGCTGTATTTCGCAGAGTATATCAAGTACGCCAACCGTATGCATGATCCTGTATGGAAACTCGTGAACAGGCGGCTCTATCACGGCTCGGTCATGCTCACCGAACGTGAGTTCAGACGGCTGCTTCAGGAGGCGATCCGCGACCACATACAACAAGATCTGCCGCTTTCCGTCCCGCCTGAGATCTGCGGTGCGTTATCACATCATATCGCCGATGTGAAGACATCTCTTGGAGCGCGGAAGACCGAGTTTGAGATCGAGGGTGCGGTCGAGCCGGATGCGTTCCCGCCGTGCATCGCACACGCGATCGCGCTGCTGCAGGCAGGCGCCAACCTCCCGCACTCGGCAAGGTTTGCTGCCACAGCGTTTCTGCTGAATATCGGCATGGACGTGGACGGGATAATCCATATCTTCGGCGGATCGCCTGACTTTGATGAAACACGGACCAGATATCAGGTCGAACATATCTCAGGGAGCGAATACACCGCGCCCGGCTGCGATACGATGAAGACGTACGGGAACTGCGCAGGCGCTGATGATCTCTGTGCAAGGATTAAGCATCCGCTTAACTATTACCGGATCAAGAAAAAGGATTATACAGTAAAACCCGGCGTGGCGTCGAAGGTTTAAAGGTGGGGGTCAGTGCAATGAGTATGTGTTTAGCTGAGGTGGAAAAACCACGAGATTACACGAGATCAACACAGAAATCTTGTGGAAATCCGTGTAATCTTATGGTTGGCTAAACACGTACTGCAATGCTAAAAAGGGAGGACGGTCATGAAAACTGAAGTCATAAAATGTGATTCTGATAATGAGTTCGTTACACCGGAGCGATGCTTTATTTCAGAGACCTGGAACTCATCAAACGATGAAATGCTGTCTATTGCGAGAGCACGAGTCAAGCCGGGAGTAATTACCGCACTTCATCATCTCAAAGGCGTAACCGAACGATATCTTATCACATCCGGGAAAGGCACAGTAGAAGCAGGCGATCTTCCGCCCACTGAAGTCGGTATTGGAGATGTGGTCATCATACCTGCAGGCATTCCACAACGAATTACCAATACCGGAGAAACTGATTTGGTTTTTTATTGCATCTGCACACCAAGATTTTCTCAGGACTGTTATCACAATCTCGAGAAAGAATAGTTTACCACAAGAAACGGGAAGCGACTGGCCCTGGGGCGCCCGTTATGGGGAGAAAGTCCGTGATAAGTGAGGGCGATGCTTTAATAGGTGTTGTCGGGCTTGAGCGGGCAAGGGCGGGGCACCGGCTCAGGGAATATAGAGTGGGGGCATTGCCAAGAGTTGCCCCGCCCCTGCCCGGATATGAAAGATCATTGTAACAACAACTAAATACCCGCGGACCGAAATACAGCATATATGCTCCGTGTAACATTCCTGGGAACCGGCGGCTCGCTTCCGACACCGCACAGGAACCCGTCCGCAATCCTTGTCAACCGCGAAGGCGAGCTGATGCTCTTTGATTGCGGCGAAGGAACCCAGCAACAGATGATGCGGGCGAAGACCGGGATGATGAAACTTTCATCCATCTTTATCACCCACCTCCATGCCGATCACATCCTTGGCATCCCGGGGCTGATCCAGACCATGTCCTTCCAGGGGCGGACCGATCCGCTGTTCATATACGTGCCAGAGCGATCCAAAGACCAGATCGAGTATCTCACGCGCATCGGACATACCAGACCGAAGTTTGAGATACAGATCACAGAACTATTCCCGGGAGATGTGGTCGAAGTGGACGAATATGATATTCTCGCTATCAGGACCGAGCATAATATGCCCTCGATCGGGTATGCACTCTCTGAGCACCAGAGAATCGGACGGTTCAACAAGGAGAGGGCAATCGAACTCGGAGTTCCGCCGGGACCTTTGTTTTCGAGATTGCAGCATGACGAGAGTGTTGTCGTGGACGGGACTACCGTGCATCCCGAGGATGTGCTTGGCAGCCCGAGACCGGGGCGGAAGATCGTCTACACCGGAGATACCAGACCAACTGAGGAGGTACTCGAGGCAAGTCGTGGCGCGGATCTGCTGATCCATGACAGCAGTCTGGCACATGATCTCATCGGTTGGGCACGCGAGACCATGCACTCCACAGCACGGGAGGCGGCGATCCTTGCGAAGGATGCAGGAGTGCGGGAACTGGTGCTGACGCACATCAGTTCGAGATATGCGGATGCTTCGCCGATTTTAAAGGATGCGGAAGAGGTGTTCGATCATGTGCAGGTTGCAAGGGACTTTCTCGAGATCGAGATACCGTACCGCGACTCGTGATACGTATTGGAAGTGTGGGCGGTTGGAGTGCGGCAGAAATTGGGCATGGTCATGACCTGCGATAGTTTGCCGATGGGATGCTATTCACGAAACGCGAATATTTCCTGCCGGTCTTCAGCGACATAATCTACCATTGGAGCCCATATCCTTCCTTTCTTGCTAACTGATCAGTAATTCCCGTTCCATCTACACTTTCGACCCCCAACTGTTTGTAGCTATATCACCGCCTGCTGTTGATTTGTTTTGTGATGGGACAAAATGTTTTACGAAATGTTTACGAAATATGCGCAAAATGATGAAAGACCACCCTCTCTTGCATGCGTTTACAATCACAACGAAAATCGCTAACGGCGGGATTGTTCTTTTGTATTTTCGCGAACATTTTAGGTTATGAAACACTTCTACTTCCTCGTATTACACGATAAATCGATATCAAGAGGTGGTATAGTCATACGACATTTTAGATGTGGGTGCTAAAAGAGAGCGGGAATTGCTGCTAACTGATGAAATCTGCCGGTGTGGATAGCCGTCATTCACAGTGGAATAGTTGAATCGGACGTCATTCAGCCGAAACATCGTCATCCAGACCGAGTTCCCGAAGAGCGATCTTTACCTCCTCGATCTTCTGATCCGAAACTCCACCTTCAGGAGTCGCTTCCACACTCAGTACCAATTTAAGACCCTTGCCACTGGCAAACCTGGATAGAACCTTCGTGTAGAAATTCATCCATTTTTGTGAGGGTATCTTTCCATTCCATGAAAGTTTCGTCGCACCTACTGGCTGTGGGGGCAGGGGTGGTGGCGACTTAGAAATAATAGCTTCAGCAGAGCCCTCGATCTCACCGACCTTTGTTGTAACAACAAATCTACCCTCGTCCCGACCCGCCAGAAAAACGCCAGTCGCATCAATCGTTCCGCCGGCAGCAACCCATTCAACATCTTCTAAAGCGATCTCGTGATTGTGCTGATCGAATCCTTTGACCGTAAATCTTGTTTCATTGTCAGGTTCAACATGCTTTTCAGGCGGGGCGATGACCAGTGACGTGAGTGCGGACGGTTCGATGTGCTTCTCCGCCTCCTCACCGGTTATGATGAACATGTCGTCAGATAATTCGATCTCGTTTGCGGGTATGTCTTTGCCATAATAGAACGGTTCATAGCCCCCATCCCTGGACTTGCCCCCATACGCGATAATTTTATCCGAAACACCCCGTGCAATTGTGTCTTTGATTGATTCGGCATCCAGCAGTCGTGGAAACTGTGGTGAAGCAAAGATGGTATCGCGTACTGATTTTGCACTCCATTCTTTAAAGGCATTAGGCCATTTTCTGACAAGGAAGTTGGGACCAATGCTATCCTCTACGATATCCTCCTGGCGCAGGCGACCTATAATCAAATCGACCATCGAGCTTGCGGCACTGGAATGAACCATCCCAAGGTCAATGTGCTGTATCTGATTATCCTTTCCAAGAAACATGACGTGTTTGTATGTTCTCCAGACGGTTTCCTTGATATCACGACTTGATTTTTTAAGATTCTCGCCAAGTCTGCGTTTTTGTGTGTCATCCAGACGAAGCTCTTCTTTCTCATCATCGATGTCTTTCCATGCCAGTAGTTTCCGGGCTTCTTCATCGAGTGCGGTAGACGAATCCGGGACAATCCAGATCAGGGCACTCTTGAATGTGCGAGCAGAAGTTCCATACTCTCGTGTAAATGACTCGATGAACTCGCTGGTTCTCTTCTCATCAGTTAGCGATAGATCTGGCGGAAGGATAACCAGTATCAATGCTGCCCTATCTGGAATGTCCCCGCTCTTTTCAGGAAAGAAGATCCTCTCGATCTCGCATTTTGAAAACACCTTCTGAATCTCGGCGCGTACCAGTTCCTTGATCTTCGGATCCTGGATGACAGATAAACGATCTACCAGCATTTTATTCAGTTGAACTCGCTGAGTAAAGCGATAGCGGCTTCTTCCAACCTCGAGGTAGTAACAGGATTCTCCAAGCGTTTCAAGTACAGTCTCGATATTCCCGATATCCATCTCCGGTTCAAAAGCAGCCAGACGAATCTCGGAGAGTGTAGCTTCGGTTCTTTCCTGCCCACCATTGGACTCAAAGAATATCGTGGTCGCGACCTTTCGATGTAGACGGGCTTTTTTGATAGAGTCTGCTGCTTCGTAATCGAGCATTATAGAATGTGCGTCTGGCTTTCCGCAGATGTCTGTGGTTACAGCCGTTTCCAGCCGGGATTCACCAAGTTGTTCGAAGATGGCTGCTCTGAAGTTGGGATCGTCCAGAGGCGCAGAACCAAACGTGATCAGAGGGTCGCTGTGCACTCCTTTGTAACCATCCTGGTACGCTTTTGACACCCACAGCGCAAGTAACCGTAAGATGCCTCTTGTTTGCTGGAAGTGGGGCAGACTCCGCCATTTACGTTCAAAGACGGACAGTATTGTGGGATGGAACGGATACGATGCACGAAAAGCCTCTTTGGCACGATCTACGGGGAAATCTACCTGACTGCGGTGATCTACTATCCAGTCTGCATGAGCTACGATGGTCGCTTCAGCATCGTCTGGCACTCCCGTCCATTCAAAGAGTCGCCTCCGGATGATTTCAGAGGTTTCATCTTCTGCTGACATCACCACTGCCTTGCCAACACGATCCAACAACTTTACGAAACGTTTGTAATCCGAAAAGTCTTCTGAAGTCATCTCTAACTCAGAGGCAGGTATCGAGACCACGAGAACAACTCTGTCCTGAACTCGTGCCTCTTCTGATAGATTCTGCAGAAAGTCGTAAAACTGTGTCACCATACCCCTCTCTCGGAATCGGCTGACGTAGTTCATCACTTCATCCATCAGGATCAAACACGGACGGTCTTTTGGCAGCAGATCCCGGATCACGTCATTTCCCGGCGCGATCGATCGTTTGTCATGTTCTTCCACGATTCCGAAGGATTCGAGTCCTCCGAGCTGCCATGCAATCTCGCCCCATGGAGTTTTTCGCAACGGTTCACCGTCCTTTCCGCCGCGTCCTCTGATTGAATCGAATTCGGTACCTACGAAGACTGCTGTTGCTGCCTCGGGGACTGCATTAACGCCTGCTCGTTTGAGAATATTATTAACTCCAATCCATGACGCTGCTTCCGGACCACCGCGGGCAAGATGGTACAGCAAAGCCAGAGCATGAGTCTTACCGCCACCGAACTGGGTCGCCATGTTAAAGACTGCGGATGTCTCGACTCGTATTCCTGAAAGGCGGCGGATGACTTCAGCAGATAAACTTTCAAGTCCTTTCGTCAGATATGTCCGCTCAAAGAAACGCTCTGGGTGCTGGTAATACTCCGGAGCCCTCTCATTACGTATCTGATCCAGATGCACAGCAAACTCGGAGGCATCCAGAGGCTTTCCTTCCCTCAAGTCTTCTCTTGGTTTTACGACATCGTACCACGGTTTAAGTGTCATTTTAGTCCCTCTTTTTCAAATAATAGCTCAAGTTCAGGCAGATCATCATGCACAGTCTTCCAGACTTCATCCAGATCGACGCCAAAGTAATGGTGGATCGGTTTGTTCCGCATCCCGATCATCAATTTCCATCGGATGGATGGGTGCTCGTCCCGAAACTTTTTGGATATCTGTCCGGCTGCCTCACCCAGAATCATGAACTGGTGCAGTACGGCGCTCTGTAGCATCAGATCACTCTGAAAATCCGAATACGTCCTGCCATTCACAAAATTTTGGATATTATCGATGCAGTCCAGAATATGCCGGACATAAGTGATATCATTCCGCATAAACTACCTCTGCTTCTTTAATTACCTCATCGCGGAAGTATTTGCTAAGCGAGTTCTTTGTTACGAGGTCTACTTTCGGAACACCGGGAAAGAGTGTTTTCATCTCCTCTTCCATTTCAACTATAGCAAACAGCCCAACCGGGCTTTTGAACTCTATCAGCAGATCAAGATCGCTGTCCGGTCGCATATCCCCGTGCACGGCTGAACCAAAGACTGCAAGCCGTCTGATATTATGCTTGTGGCAGTATTCAGAAACCTGCGTCCGGTCGAATTTCACCTGTTCCGCAATCATTTTATCGCCCCAATCATTTTTCCATCTTAATCCATTATCAGTTTAACCGAAACGTTCCGGTATTCGTATCCAGTTTCCACCACTTGAAGAAGCCATACGGAAAGGTCGCAGAGACATCACGGCTTCCGATGACCACAAGTGTCTCTCCTTCCAGTTTCGCACGGGCTGTAAGATCCATCGCATGAACCACCTCATCGCGAAGAAACCTGATCAGAGCAGAGCCCGCATCCGAACTCCGACGATAACAGAATACCACCCTCAGATCCGCACGAACACACATCACTTTCCATAACGAGTAGGC
Source organism: Candidatus Methanogaster sp. (assembly GCA_003194445.1). Classification (GTDB taxonomy): domain Archaea; phylum Halobacteriota; class Methanosarcinia; order Methanosarcinales; family Methanogasteraceae; genus Methanogaster_A. The sequence goes on along the minus strand of PQXF01000003.1, from coordinate 70,468 downwards.
GATGCGATCATCATCCATCCGGTTCTCCAGTTCAAATACCGCAACAGGATACCGCCATCGTTTCTCACCATCCGCAAACGCCATAACATCCAGACCAAGATATTCGAACTGAGAGACCGGAAGCATCCCGAGCTTGTGACCTATTGCTGACGCCTGCCAGCCCACGGAATTGCAGGTTGCAACCACGACCGCCATAAGTTCTGTTGTCCAGTCGCCCAGCCGTTCGTCCACCGCAGCATCCTTGAGTGCGATTGCATTCTCGTACCTCTGCACCGTCTGCATGAATGCTGACTGCCAGTCTTCGGCGATATGATCTGTCATCAGAGCCCCAATCCTTTCTTTCTGGCTAATACACCTTCAATCCATCGTCTCTCACTGGTACCGCCTGGGTAGAGTTTGTGGAGTGGTTCAGTCAGCCGCCAGAAGCGACCATCCAGTCCGACGCCATCATCCACCAGAAAACGCTTCAGTGCATCGCTGCGACCATCTCCAAAGAGGAGCATCGCCTGATGGATGCGATCCAGCACCGTTGTTCCTGCTGCTGGATGCATTTTTTGGTCTCCTCTGATGTCAGTCTCTTCCTCGAAATCGGCAGGTTCGCCGAAGAGTGCTGTCTGTTTTGTTTTTTCCTTCTTACTATCTCTCGGGACAAGGCTCTCATCTTTGCCAAAGAGATGCTGTCTGCGCTCTTCCACAGGTAGCAGCCGGGCTTTGCCTTTCTTGATCTCAACGAGATGCGGGAGATTCTCCAGATGCGCTCCCAATCCCTGAGCGATCTTGCGGGCAGCGTCGTATTCCAGAGCAAAGCCACCTGCTCCGGGAGCTTTGCCAGATGCGCTCGCGTCTGCCTGTGTGCCGCCATTGCCGTTACCATTTGCACTGGCAGAAAGCGTCCACAGCCACATAGCAGTGAGGCGTGCATCCTCCTCAAAGCCAGTGGCATCAGCCCCCGCAAAGATTGTGTCGAGTGCTTCGTTTGTGACAGCCGCCCAGACGTATTCCATATACTCCTTGAGCGTTACCGGCTCACCGCTTGCTTTCTCTACGCTCGAATATCTGGAGAATATCTCCATTGCCGGACCGAGGCAGGAGAAGATGGCGTCTGCACCAACGATGTTTTCTTCGACAAGGCGCGGCATCCACTCGTGGATGCGTCCCGGGAGTTCATGAAGCACATCACGCCACTCGCCGATGCTATCAGTGTTCTGACGGGGGCGGCAGACGAGGTGGATGGAGGAGGCGAGGGCGGCGGAATTTTGGGCACGGAGGCGTCCTGGACGTTCTGTATCAATGGGCCACGATCCTGTGACAGTCCAGCCCGCATCAACCATCGCCTGAAGTTGTGCTTCCCAGCCACTTGTGGACTTATGGGCGAAAACCACGACACCGATGCCGTTCGGCGCTAATATTCGTCGTCCTTCGACCATCGCGCGTGCCATGCAGTTTTCAAAGAATGATTTATCCTTTCCCTTTACTTCATCCACGATACACTCATCTTCTTTGGGGGATAGCGCATCAAGCAAAAGATCGGGGTGGAAGTTGCCAACTGTGCGTCTCAGCCACACTATGAAGAAATCCGACAGGTCAGCGTAGGGCACAGCGTCATAGTAAGGCGGGTCGGTGAAAAAACACTGAGTCGCATCGTCGGGAAGGAGGTGAGTTGTAGCCGATCCAATCTCAATATGCCCACTTTCGTTCAAAATTGATTCGTTTTTAGTTGTTACTTCAAATGCTACTGTACCTGCAATCCAATTCGCCCCTACGTCGTTAAATGGATTTGTTTCCATAAAATCCCATACCATTGGAAGCGCTTGTCTTCCGAAAGTATGGACAACACCACGCCCACCAACAACGTTCAGGACACATAAAGATGAATTAAAATCGGCCAGTCTATCCAGTACTAATGCCAAACAAGTCTGCGCCGCCGTCGCCAGACCATTCTCATGCTCATCAGCCAATTTTTCTCCCGCCTTGCACATCAGCCGCGCCAGTGCCGTCAGTGCCAGCGCCTGCCGTGGGGCGAAGAGGTCACCCCATCGCTCCACGCCGTATAGTTGCACCCGGAACCCCAATGTACCCTGTGGTGGTAGTGGTTCATCCGGCACCAGACTCAGCGCCCCAACATGCGCTGCTTTCCGCTTCTCCAGTTCCTCTGCCGCCTTCCGCACCGCTTCCAGATCGCGCTCTGCTGGCAGCCGATAAGATCGATCGCCAGTTTTGGGGTCATCGCGCCGGATAGTCACCATCCGCGCATCCGCTGCCCCGCCCCGGCGTGCCTTCAGCTGCCGCCGCACCGATGCTACTGGTGTCGTGAATCCGCAGCATGGGCAGGTTGCACTGCCGCGTCGGACTGTTCCGTCAGCCACATCCCGCACTCTCACATCCTCGATGATCTCAAAGTCCACCCGCGCATCTTCTGGTTTCGGGATCATCCGCAGTGCCACAGATCGCTTATTCTTCTTTGCAAGCCACAGAGAGCGCATCAGTGGAACCTCTGCGCCGCATCCCGGACCCTCGCATGTAATCGTCCGTGCCCAGAGATAAGCGATCGGTGTTGCGCCGTCAGGGTCTTCTGGATAGAACTCAGCCAGTTCCTTCTCTGCCTACTGCTTGATCCACTCGCCCCACTTGCGCACCTCATCTGCAAGCTGCTGCCCGTATCTCGGGATGTACTCCAGCACGACCTTGTTTAAGAGCACCGCCACAGGATTCAGATCGCTTGCAAAGGCATCCGCACCCACCCGCAGCGCCTCAAGCGGAATTGCCCCGCCTCCGGCAAAGGGATCCACCACGAGCGGCTTTGTGCCGGGCACGCCGCCCAGTGCCTCGTGTGCTGCCTGTGTCAGCACCCGGCTGGCGTCCAGATACTCCTTCTTGGTTGAGTTGTCCCAGTTGGCAAAGTCCGCGATGAAATCGAGTAGAGCGCGGCGAAGTTCCAGCGGGTCATCGAGATCCCGGGTCTGCAAGCCCATCGGGTCCCAGAACTTCCGCATGATCTCGGCTGCCTTCTCTCTGAACTCCTCATGGCAGAGCGGGTCAGCAGGATCGATCCAGAGCGCGGCGCAGATCACAGCCCGGCACGCAGCAAGCGGGCGCCGTGCCCACCAGATGTGAAGCGTCGAGATGTGTCCGTGCCTGATGCTTTTTTCGCGGCGGGCGTGTGCGCTGATCTTCTTGATGGGGAGATCCACCTCGATTAAGCGTTTGGGGTACTGGTTCATGTTGTCCGCACTTCGCGTGCCTCTTCGATGATCTCATCCACAATCTTCACAGCCTCGCGGGCTTCATCGGTCTCAACGTGCGGCTTGAGTTCATTGATGCGCTGCGCACGTGACTCAACGCTGCCACCCACACCTCCTGTGAGCGTCACATACAGTGCTGTTGATATGCGCTCAAGCTCAGCCACCCCTTTATCTCCAAACTTGTCTGTAACGAATTCCACGGCTGGATTGTACTTCTTCAGAGTCTTTGGGAACCACTCTTTGATCATCTCGCTGCTCTCGCCAGGAACGATACTGGGTCCGTAAGGGTAAGGTCGAGATTGCAGTCCAAGAAGATAATCTGCTCGCATCGCTGTAATCTCATCGCGCAGATCAAATGAGAATGGTCCATGTTTGTACAGGATAAAATCAAATTCCAGTGGGACTTTGAGCAGTTCCTGTACAAAATAAGTCGCCTTCTGGATGTGGGTCTCGCCGCACCAGCTTCCTTCCGCGCCAAGATTCTCTATCACAGATAGCATCACTGCATCGCGCTGTAGTCTTTTCATGATTCTTCCACCTCTTTCCGGGTAATTATGATCTCACGGTTCTGTTCCAGCCAGTCTTTAGCATCCTTACGGTACTTGGGACTGATAAAGACATGATCTACTGCAACGATGGGAACATTCTTTAATGTAACAGATTTTGCCTGAGATGACACTATGCGACCATCGTTATCAAGTATGGGAAAGTCGAGAACGCTCTTTTTCTGTTCGTATGGGTCGTGCCGTACATTTTCCGCTCCAAACTTATTGCATGCGGCATCATAGATTGCTTTGGCGGCATTGGGGTTCTTGTGAAAATCATCGGGATTCCGATGATACAACAATCTGAAATGTTCTCGATTGATAATACGCCTTGCCGGATCGTGTCCGGGATGATTTTCATCTCTTGCAGCCTTCTGCAACTCTGCGGTCACCTCGTTGTCGGTCAGTTTGAGGTGCTCATCAAGTGTAACGGGTAGGTAGCCATTGGAAAGCCATTTCTTAAGGAAGTCTTTCAGGTGAATATCATAAATCCGCCGAACATGGTGGAAATAAAGTTGCATATACATGAAATATCTGGCAAGGAGCATCGATTCAGCCGAATGCAAGCCCCCTTCTTCTATGCCCAGAGCAGGTTCTGTAGAATCTTCATACTCGCTTGGAAGGATACGGATTGTATCGATGAGCCGGTAGTAGTCGAACTTCCCATAAGCGACGCCTGCATGGTGAGAGTCGCGCAACAGGTAATCCATTCGGTCCACGCCAAATGCATCTCCAATGATTATCTCTGAAAGGATGGTCTCCCAATCACTGAAAGTGGCATCCTTGTATTTCTTGGGACCGACCGCCAATTTGGCAACATCATCCGGTTGGATTTTGAGATCCTTCCAGATGGATTCCATCTCGCGGCTTTGGATACTCTCTATTGTGAGACGTTCATGATCCCAACCTTCGGGTAGCAGGTCTTTCTCAGCCGCGTGGGAAAACGGTAAATGCCCTACATCATGACACAGGGCTGCCATACGAAGAACGCGACGCCAGTACTGGTGATCGTATGAATCATGCAGGGGGACAATTGTTCTGATGGATTCGTGGGTATTATCAGGTTCGGTCACAATATCATACACCCGTCCGGCAAGTTCCATCACACCCAGAGAATGCTCAAATCTTCGATGTGTTGCTCCGGGATACACAAGATACGTCAAAGCAAGCTGATGAATATAGCGGAGCCGCTGAAATGGACGGGAATCAAGCACCTCGCGTTCGCCGGAATCGAGACGGATAAAATTGTGGATAGGATCGCGGATCTCATGTATGCGTTTTGCCATTATTTTTCTGCCTCCAGTATCTCCTCCGAACCCATGCAATAATGCTCAATCGTAACGAGTGGCTCCCACCCAAGCCGCGCCGGATCCTGAACAGTGTGAACCTCCGGTTCTGTTGAGCAGTTAAACACAACGTAAAGCCAGTAGTCCTCCTTCAATCGCTTGGCTGTCTTGTACTCGTTGGTGGTGAGTGCAACATCCCCCACAGCCCCCCGCCCCTTAACCTCAATAAACCGGACAACGATTGCGGTCTGTGGGTCTTCCGGATGTGGCTTGCGTGATATGAGGTCAAAGCCGCGGTTATCAGCCTCCACACTCTCCACCTCCCAACCTCTTGCTTCTTCGTAAGCAACCACCACCTGAACTGCGGTCTTCTCAATCTCGTCATTGCGAACCATGGGCACAATCTCTGGCGAGGTGCGCTCCGGGTGTGGCAGTACCCATGCCCTGCCGTGATGCCTGATATCGGCAATGGTGCAGTGACGTTCATGTTGCAGTTCTTCCTGCCGTTGTTCCTGGCGACCATTCAACTCAAAGAGACGATCCTCGAACTGCTTGATTCGCCCGTCAAGACCCGGCTCTGTTGAACCGGATTCCTTTGCCTGGACAAGTTCTGCGAATTGACACTGTACCCGGTCAATGATGGCGCTCAGACTGATCTCAATATGGCATGAGATCGTTTCGATCTCCTTCTCGCGTTCTGTGGTTACTTCTTCAAGCAAGGGCTGGAGCGCATCTCTGACGAGTGCGTGTTCGATCTGGTCGCGATCCGGAAGTCCGGTATCATCCGGGATGGGTATGTCTGTGTTGTCCGACACAGGAACCATATCCAGAAAGATGGTAGGTTGTCTGACCGTCATCATTCCACCCATAGCAGTCTCAACCACGAACAAACGGCGGTGCAGAACCTTCCCACGCCCATCTCGAATGGCGGCTGAGAGAACGTCCAGCCGGGCAGGTTCTCTACGGTGGAGGTCATAGAAGACTGTCCCTCGCCGCAGGTCGTTCTGCACACGCTGCAACACTTCTTCACGTACACATTCAAACAATGGATGCCCGGGAGTTACCCATTCGAGCGTTGAATCATCTTTCAAGTACTCCTTGTCAAAGATGATCTGTTTATACTCATGTCCCAGTCTTCCAAAACGATGCTCCAGCCGCTCTCCGATCTGCCAGAGCGTCCGTGGAATGCGTCCGATGTGATAAATATGCCCTTTCCCTCTTGCTTCTTTTGGGTTGATAGCAGCAAGAGGTGCGGCATGGACAAAGAAATCCTCGACAACCTCCGGAACCAACCGTCGCTCTTTCGCTTCCGTCCTTCTGCCAATCAAAGCCGCAAGGTTCAGTTCCCGCGTGGCAAGCCCCTCCAGTGCAGAGGCTGTTATCCTCCGGAAGCGTTCTGTGTCCACCTGCTCAACTATACGGTCTTTGATAGCCTCCTCTGTGAGGCTTCTGGCATACATCTTCCGTAACATCCGTTCCAGCTGGTTTGAAGGAAATACATCCCCGAGAACGTTGAATATTTTTCCGGTTCTTTTTGGGTCCAGATCTGCTTCGATCTGTCTCAGGCGGTCGAAGAGTTTCTGTAGAACACGTCCTTCTCTTGTGTTGGTAGAAACAAAGTTTACGATTAAACAGTCATTATCCTGACCATAACGATGGATTCGCCCCATGCGCTGCTCCAGTCTCATCGGATTCCATGGGATGTCGTAGTTGATCATAAACCAGCAGAACTGGAGGTTAATACCTTCTCCGGCAGCTTCTGTTGCCACCATAATCTGCACATCATCCCGAAACTCTCGCTCAGCATGAAGGCGGGTTCCATAAGTATCCTGATTCCCAATCTTCATGCCTCCGTGGATCTGAGTCACATTTAGACCCCACGCCTGCAATTTTTCAACCAGATAGTCGAGAGTGTCTTTATGTTCTGTAAAGATGAGAAGTTTCATCTTGGGATCCTCAAAGATTCCCTGTTTGGTGATCGCCTCTTTTAGTTTGATGAGTTTGGATTCCACTTCCCTCTCTTCCAGTACCATAGCACGGTCCGCGAGTCTGGTGAGTTGCATGATATCTTCCTTCAGTGCGCCCGGATCAACAGACGCCACCACACCTTCCAGCTCGTCGATTATTTCCTGTTGCTCTTCGTTCGTCCTGTCGTAAAAGTCATCAGGGCGGCGTTTTGTTATCTGCTCCTGCCGGTACGCTTCCGGATCTTCGAGAATCTTCTGACGTTTATCGCGCATCCGTTCAAGGCTACGGCGCACTGCATAAACACTGGACGCAAATCGCCGCTGAAGCATAGCCATCGTGAAGCCCATCGCCCTGCCCCGCGGAGAATCGTCCTGTGATGCTTTTATCGATTGATCCTCCACATAACGAGTCAGTGCATCATAGAAACCGTACTCTTCGTCATCGATCTTAAATTCCACAGTCCGTACTTCGCGGTTTGTGAAGATTTTCTTAACCACACCCGTATCCGGATCGGGGAAAGTAACTAAGGCGTCTTTAGTACGTCGCAGATAAAATGGAGCATGATTACGCCGCATAGCCTCTTCAAGGCTCGCCACATCACCATAAACGTCCCGATCCAGCAATTCCAGAAAGAGACAGAAATTCTTGGGATCTCCCTTATGCGGTGTTGCAGTCATCAACATATAATGACCTGTCATCGATGATAGATTCTCACCTAAACGGTACATCAGCGTCTTTTTATCCCTGCTATAAGCGCTCATCTTGTGCGCTTCATCCACGATGACCAGATCCCAGTGAGACGAGAGAAGGCTCTCCTTTGCATCCTCAATGCGCGAAACCCATGAGATCGACGTAATGACCTGATTCTTCTCCTGCCAGGGGTTTGATCCGTAAGTGGCACGGAGTACATCGCTACGGATAATCTCAAAGTTCTCGTGGAATTTATCCAGCATCTCACGCTGCCACTGGAATGAAAGATTTGCGGGTGTCACGATAAGCGTTCTTTCAACAAGACCACGAATTTTCATCTCTTTCAGGAGAAGCCCTGCCATTATAGTCTTTCCTGCTCCAGGGTCGTCAGCCAGAAGGAACCGGATGCGTGGAAGAGTCAGGAAATAATCATAGACCGCCTCAAGCTGGTGGGGTAGAGGATCAACCCGTGCGATAGACAAAGAGAAGTACGGATCGTATTCGTAAGCCATGCCGAGTCTCAACGCTTCAATACCAAGACGAAAGTGCGAAGGATCGCCATCAAACGGTTCCTTTTCAGGGGTTGCCTCAAATGTTTCGAGTTGTTCAGCGTTAAGGATCGGTTCATGAACCTTGCCTGTTATAAGTCCCTTTCCGATGAGTTTGATCGCATCATCCATCGGCACAACCGTGATCACCTCTACGGGCTCTGAAAAAATCGGTCCGTTAACGATTATATTTGGCTTAATGTCTTCTCTTTTCATTTCGATACACTTCTCACCAACTGTTTTTAGTTATCTGCCAACCGCCTCCACAATCGATTACAGAAAGCCGCCGGTGGGATTCGAACCCACGATCTGCTGATTACGAATCAGCCGCTTTACCGAGCTAAGCCACAGCGGCGCACAATATGTTATGATCACAATCCCAACAGTTAAGGGTTGCGCCAGATGAGGTTTAGGACATGCGAATCATCGCGTTCGCGGGCATGCCCGCATCAGGAAAGTCGGAAGCATCAAGAGTGGCGCAGAGGCGTGGCATTCCCGTGGTTGTGATGGGTGATGCCGTGCGGAAAGAAGCAGAGAGGTGCGGGCTTGACCCGATTGACGCGAATATCGGCAGGCTTGCTGACCAGTTAAGGGCAGCAGAAGGGATGGATGCGATCGCAAAGCGGTGCGTTCCAGCGATCCGCAAACTCCATGGAACGGCTGATACTGTGGTGATCGACGGGATCAGAGGACTTGCCGAGGTGGATTGCTTCAGATGTGAGTTCGGAGACGATTTTATGCTGATAGCGATCGATACGCCGATCGATACGCGCCTGAAGCGCATCTCCGGCAGAAAACGATCCGACACTATCACAAGCATGGAATCATTAAAGGCGCGGGACGAGCGCGAGATGCGGTGGGGCATCGTTGAAGCAATCGCATCTGCGAATCACGTAATCCGAAATACTGGCAAGATCGGCCGGTTTCGGAGGGATGTGGAATTTATGATCGATAAAGCAAGCAGGGTACAAGGGAAAGATGACCGAAATTGTAATACCAACTTCTGATGACGCGAGTAGCGATAAACAAGAGACTGGGCGGATCAGTTTTGAATCAAGGTGCTGTAGATTTTCTTATCACAAAAATAGAGTCAACAATCTCAAAGAAGGATTACAGACGACAGATCGCAACCATATCAGCAATTTTATGGTATGAAATTGTTCGAGGTCACCCATTCGTCGATGGGAATAAGAGAACTGCCACAGAAACCATGAAATTATTTCTGAAGCAGAACAACTTCAAACTCAATACGCCTTTGAGTGGTTTGGTCTATATATCGCTTAAAATAGCCAATAACGAGATTGTGTACTCCGAATTAATTGAATGGATATACAGGAGGCTTGAACATGGAAATGTTTAACAGATTCGTGCTGACTGAAGACGGGGATCTAAAATCGATACAGGTACCCAAAAAGGTAGCACTGAAAGAGATCGACGAAATTCTTAAAGAAGATAAAGAATTTCTTGAAATCATGGAAAAGATGTAGGGATATCCAAATAGGGGAATTGAAATGATAAAATCCCTGATAAGCGTATCAGACAAAAGAGACCTTAAAAAGTTTGCAAACGATCTGTCCAGTCTTGGAATAGAGATAATCGCAACAGAAGGTACTGCAAGAGCGATTTTACGAAACGGGATTCAGGCAAGCCACGTATCCGAGTTGACAGGATTTTCTGAGATGCTTGGTGGCAGGATAAAGACACTCCATCCGGAAGTCCACGCCGCAATCGCTACCGGGGGGATTGAAATCGTTGTCGTGAACCTGATCCCGATGAGCTCGATTGAGGACATGGATATCGGGGGCGTCGCGCTACTGAAGTCGGCGATAAAGAATTTTCGGAATGTCGCCGCTGTAACAGATCCGGATCAATACGACGGGGTGATCAAAGAGATTCGCGATACGGGCGGCGTCTCTCCCAAAACCGGACTGGCTCTTGCCATCCGGGCATCAGCGTACATCGTGGAGTACGAATCAAAGGCAGGCAATCTTCTTGAGGCGCTTAGATCGTGATCATATCGGTTGCAAGCGGAAAAAGGCGGCAGGGACGACTACGGTCGCTGTAGGTCTCGCGCTCTTGCTTCATGAGACGCAACCGCTATAGTTATCCGGGAAGCAATCATGGAGGGGTGATGGAGCGAGTTATGCAAGATGGAGCGACTCGATCTCCTTCTGATATCGTTTGAACCGCTTCTCACCAAGTTCCTGTTTCATGGCGTCGATGTCATTGAGTGTTGTTTGTAAGTATGGTGAATCTAAATTTTCAAATATTTCGGCGGCGGCCATGAAATTTTTCAGTGCTTCTTTGTATCTTTTTGTGGATGAATGCAGTGTTCCGATCTGTTCTGTGGTCGATGCGATTCCTATTTGATCACCGAGTGTTTTTGTGATCTCGAGTGATTGGTTGTACAGATTTAATGCCGTATCGTACTCACCCTTGTCCTGATAGATCATTGCGATGTTATGGAACGTATAAGCTATTCCGCGTTGATCATCAAGCGATTTTTCGATTTCAAGTGACTGGCTATAAAGATCCAGCGCGATATCATGCTCTCCTTTGTTTTTATGAAACAGCGCAATGTTATGGAGCGTAGATGCGATCCCTTGTTGATCATCAAGCGATTTTTCGATTTCAAGTGACTGGTTGTAGAGATTCAATGCCGTATCGTACTCACCCTTATCCTGATGGATTGTTGCAATGTTATGAAGCGTGGATGCGATCCCTTGTTGATCATCAAGCGATTTTTCGATTTCAAGTGACTGGTTGTAGAGATTCAATGCCGTATCGTACTCACCCTTATCCTGATGGATCATTGCGAGGTCATAAAACGTTTTTGCTATTCCATGTTGATCCCCAAGCAGCTTTACAATTTCAAGTGACTGATTGTACTTATGCAGTGCGGAATCGTATTCTCCCTTTAAATAATAAAACATCCCGATTTTCCGGAGCATATCTGCTTTCTCTTTATCGCTTGTAATCTCTTTCAATAAATATTTAAAAATTTTTATTCTGCTGTTCAACTCATCTATATCTCTGTAATGGATATCCTTTGAAAGCATGTGCTGGACAACAGGAAGCTTTCTCTCCACCTTCAAATCAAATTCATAAGTATTTCCCTTGAACCGCCAGAAATCAGCCGCATATTTTAGGAGATTCCCGACAAAACCTGCGTAGCACCACAACACAACCCTCTGCTTCAGTTTATAGAATATATCCCGCTGGAAATTCAGATACCGATAGATCTCTGGCTCCGCTTTCTCGATCCCGTGAACAAAAACGATGGAATCCAATATCTCACCCTTTTCTTCAGATAATATCCTCGGCAAATTCTTGTTCTTCTCATCAAGATGTATGTCGTATCTGCTATACCCTGTTCTCCCTACAATCTCATCCGTTATCAGTTTCCGCAGAGAAAAATCATTACATACTGCAATTATGACATCACCAGTACCCTTTGATACTTCTAACTCCGTAACAATCCGCCCAAGTTCGCTTTCGATATCTAAGAGATCGTTTGCATCGATCATTTTTCTAACAGCGGTACGATGATCGGATTTACATCGAACCAGTTATTATCATTCTGGTACTCAAGGATGCTTAAAGAGTGAAGAAGCATTAATAAAGTATCCCCGTCCCTCGCATCCTTGTTATCGCGAATCACCTTCAAAAATTCAATATCACCATAACTGAGAAATCGATCAAAACTTCTCCGTTCCTTATGCACATATAGTTCTATATGTCCCTTTTTTATACAATCATCTCCATCCTGCAGAGCATATATGGAGGAATTTCGTACGATGTTCACAAACTGCCCAAGAACCCCACCACTCATCTCAATCGCAAAATCCAGAGCTTCTTTTTCGATCAATTGTTTGTCCGCTACCCGATTATTAACAAAATTCTCAAAAAATTCTTTGCCGCCTGTCAATGAGTTACCATCTCTATCCTTTATTTTTATATTCGGAAGTGTCTGATCATCATCAAATCTCGATTTGATCTGAGCAAAAATCGGATCAAGTACCAGCGAAATAGGAATCGTGTAGATCATTCTGGGTTTTATCTGTAATAACATGCCTATATCTTCATAAAACAACTTCTTTGCTGCGTCTATCCTTGGAATCTTCTCCAGATCGTCTACTATGACAAGAACAGGTTTTTTAGTCTTGATTTCTGCCTCACTTACCATGTTATTGATTCTCTCGATAAGATCGCTCAATCGATGCTCCAACTTTCTTCGCATCTCCACTCTGGTTCTTGATTCACTCTTTAACCAGCCCGAAAAACTGAGTAGATATGTTAGTTTAGCTCCGACTCCTTTTTCTTTTATTCTCTCCTCTACTTTTATCTCTGTTACGTCAGAGAGGAATTCATAGAAGTCATCTATGATATCAGTGTTTAATTTCTCGATCGATCCATCCTCTTCTACTCGTTTAGCCTCTTTGAATATCTTAAGCCCGATTGCAACCAGCACATCCTCGCATTGCAGGTCGTCGATGTCCAGTTCCCCTTCCACTGAAAAATAAACAACGAAGAAATTGTCTTTCAGCTCATCGGATAATTTGATCAGTTCGGTTGATTTACCGCAGCCGCTATGCCCGGCAAGCAGATACCGCTTCCCGCCGCACAGCAGACCCAGTCTGAAATTCTCTCTCGGGCTTTCTCTCTTTACATAATATCCGAAATCGTCCATAGTCAACGGCTCATAAGCAAAAACACGGTACATATCTTTCAGAGTGTCTGCTTTCACCAACTTGCCCTCTGATCCGGTCGGCATATTTAGTGATTACGACCTTCTAACTAATTAAATGATGCCGCCATGAGGATTTGTGGATCGAGAATGAACGAACTTCACATGGAGAACCGATTTTTGATGTAGTCCATGTTCTTCACGATCCTGATACTCACGAACGCTCCCACAATCACGTTTAAGTAGTATGTCACCGCCCTCCAGCAGATTACCACGATGCCAACGAGATAGAGCGGTATGAATGTAGCCAGCAGTGCGGTGGATGAGAGTTCTGCAATCCCTGACGCGCCCGGTGTCAGGGGCACGACCATGACGATCGAGATAATTACCTGGGCCGCGAACGCGACAGCGATCAGGGAGGGAGAGAACGCATCCGGCACATTGAGCCCGTAGAGAATAAGCGGAATGAGCATGAACTCGACGGTCCAGAAGAGTATTGTTGCACCGGCTGCGAGAAGCATGTCCGACCTCCTGCCGCGGGCACCTGTTATAAAACCATCCTTGAACTCGATTATCTCCTCTTCTATCCTTCTGATGATCGTGTCAGGGGAATCCTTGCGTCCTACAAGACGAAACACCCGCTCAGTGGCCGCCGTAACAGCCGAGATGAACCGACCGTGGTTGAATATGATTGTCCATAATATGGCTATCGCCAGCACCATAGTAAGCGCGGCAGCTATGAGGAGGATGTCGAGTTCGAACGATATACATTTTAACGTGATTATTGCAAGTGGCAGTGCAAGGAGGAGCAAAACTGCGTCGAATAATCTCCCTGCAACGACAATCGCGGACGACTTCCCCAGTGTTATCCCTTCCTTCGTGAGCATGTAGACCATGACCGGCTCACCACCCGCGCTCGATGGAGTGATCGCCATCATGAGCAGGCTTGAGGTTGCAACCTCGGTTGACTTGGTGATGCCCACGCGCTCGCCAAGACTCCTGCAGAGCACCGATATCCGAAACCCCCAGATGCCGTAAGAGAGGGTATGCAGGAGAACCGCTGCCAGCAGGTAGACTGGCTTTACTGCACAGAGGCTCGGTAACGTATCTTCGTTGGATGTGTAGAGAAGAACCGCGACCGTCGAGAGTATGCTTATGATCGCACAGGTAACGATCATCTTCAGAAGCCACTTCATAGTAGCAATAGTGGCGGCAATCTGATTTAATTTAATTGGTCGCCTTGATTTGTTGGGAAGGTTTTGATAGACCGCTCACAATGACCAGCAACTTAGGCAACTCACAAATAATAATTTACCTGCCACCAGTGCATGATGGAGTTAACCACTGGTATCAGATGCGTGGACAATTATTCTGCTCGTGGCAACAAGAAGACCGAGGAAAAGATGCCCGAACTCGGGGGAGGATATACGATCGATAGTTGGTCCAAAGAGCCGGACTGACATCAGAGCTTTTGTGATTTATTGTGGCGCATTTCGCACCTTGATACCAGAGTTCCAATCACCCCTGTTTTAGATAACGCCAGATATCAGAAGTGTAAACTTGTTTGGGAGTTAGCGGAATCCCTTGATATCGAATTACTTTACATTCCCCCGCATTCACCAAATTTGAAGCTTATTGAACGATTATGGAAATTCGTTAAGAAACAGTGTTTGTATTCGAAATACTATTCCGAGTTTAAGGATTTCAAAAACGCCATCACCAACTGCCTGAACCAGACGGACACCACCTACAAAGAAGAACTTGACTCTTTGCTCACACTACGGTTTCAGAGGTTTGAAAAAGCTCAAGTTGTGGCGGTGTGAAGTATATGTTACATCCCACACACGCTATACGTCCATAAATACCTGATGATCTTCCTCATCTGAAAACCGCGCCTTAATAGCGTCCGCGTGAGACTTAAGCCCCTCTTCATCCGCTATCGCAACAACCGTATCCCTAATCTGCGATAGCCCCTCCTTGCTGATGATCTGGATGCTTGATTTTTTTGTGAAGTAGGAAACGTTCAGACCTGAGTACGTCCACGCATGCCCTGCCGTCGGCAACACATGGTTCGTGCCTGACGCGTAATCGCCAGCCGGGACCGGCGCATAATCGCCAACAAAGATCGAACCGGCATTGTAAACGCTGTTTAGCACATCAAGCGGATTCTCGACCATGATCTCAAGGTGTTCCGGCGCAAACGTGTTCGAAAACCGGGTGCACTCATCGATCGAATCGAAGACGAGGATTGCGCCGTGTTCGAGTGACTTTTCGATGATCTCTGACCGAACCGCATCTGCGCTCCGTGATCCGACCAGTTCAAACACCTCCCCGGCAACCGCCTCTGACGTTGTTACAAGGATCGATACCGCATTGGAATCGTGCTCTGCCTGCGCTACCATATCCGCTGCGATGAAATCGGGATTTGCGCTCTCGTCTGCGATTATCAGAACCTCTGATGGTCCAGCGGGAAAATCGATCCGGGTTGAAACCAGCATCTTTGCAGCGGTCACATAGACATTCCCGGGTCCAACGATCCTGTCGACAGCAGGCACGGTCTCTGTGCCGTAAGCCATAGCAGCAATCGCCTGCGCGCCACCGACCGCAAAGACCCTGTCCGCGCCCGCAATCACTGCGGCAGCGAGCGTTAGCGGGTTCACGCTACCATCTCCGCCAGGCATCGGCGGTGTGCATATAACCGCCTCCGGGACGGATGCAACCTTTGCGGGTATAATCGTCATCAGCGCAGTCGAAGGATATGCCGCCTTTCCGCCAGGCACATAAGCACCGATGCAGTCAAGAGGTGAGGTCTTCTGCCCGAGGCTGATTCCAGGCGTAATCTCGCTTAACCAGAGCTCTGGTTCGAGCTGGGCTTCGTGAAACCTCCTGATATTATCAGCAGCGGTCTCGAGATGCCACAGGATCTCGGAATCGACCTCTTCAAATGCCTCTGATATGAAGTTCCCTTCGACCTCGATCGCAGAGAGACTAACATTATCGAACCGGTGTGTGTACTCGATTAACGCAGCGTCTCCTCTGGTCTTTACGTCCTCTAAAATGGCTGAAACTGCCGGTTTTACCTTCGCAATCCCGGTCTCCCGGTCAAGGAGACTTTCAAGTTCGGAATCGGTCAGTTGCGTGTGGTGTTTCTTGAGCATGATTCATCGCCTGTGTGCTATGTGATGTTTGATGTGTGAGGTGTGATATTATCAACCAAAGAAGATCGGTCGCTTCGAAAGCAGCACCGGTAGATTGATCTGGCGGTACGGCATCTCTGCGGTCTCAGCAAGCACCCTATCGCGTAGTTCCTGAGCAGTCTCTTCCACTTTTCCGGATTCAGCGCGGATCGTTACGCTAAGCACACCACTTTCGAGTTCCTTGTCCCCAATTACGACGACATAAGGGATCCATTCCCTGCCAGCGGCGCGAACCCGCTTCCCGACCGTCTCATCACGGTCATCGATATCTGCCCTGACATTACTCATTGCGGCGGCGATCTCCTCTGCATATCCGATGTGGCGCTCTGCAACCGGTATCAACCGAACCTGTGTCGGCGAAAGCCACGTCGGGAGAGATGGCACGCCACCTGCCTTCGAGGTGAGGTGCGCCTTTTCGAGCAGTGCGTAGATGCATCGTTCGATTGCGCCACTCGGGGAGCAGTGAAGAATTGTCGGGCGCTGTTCAGCCCCATTTTTGTCGATATAGTCGATGTCGTAGCGCTCCGCATTCTCCACATCGATCTGGACCGTCGAAAGCGCGCTCGCCTTCTTAAGCGCATCGATATAATTGAATTCGAACTTAATCACGAAATAAAAGAATCGGGAGTCCCAGAGTTCGATCAATGCCGGCTTGCCGACTATTTTGACAAGTTCTTTGATGAAATCCTGGTTTTCATTGTAAAAATCACGCGTAAACCGGATGGCAACCTCGTAATCATCCTGAAGTCCAATATCTGCAAGCATCTTCATGCACATTGTGTACTGATCCTTGAATTCAAGAATTGCGTGATCCATATCAGCGCAGAGCGTGTGCATGTCAGGCATCGTGAATGCGCGCAGCCGCCGCAGTCCCACCAGTTCGCCGTGCTGCTCTCTCCTGAAGCTGTACCTGGTCATCTCAACCATCTTTAAGGGGATATTCCTGTGTGAGATGGTCATGTCGTGGTTCATCAAGAACTGCCCGAAGCATGCAGCAAACCGGAGGAAGAACGATCTCTTGTCGGATTCTATTGAGTACTGCCTCGCTGGAAAGCGATCGAGATACTTCTTCAGTGTCGGATGGTTCACATCATACATGACCGGGGTCTCGACCTCGACTGCATTCATCTCGCCAACGGTATCGAGAACGTGCGCCTCAAGAAGTCGTTTCAGAAGGGTTCCTTTCGGATAGAATCGCATATTTCCCGAGTCTGAGCCGGGCTCGTAGTCGGCAAGTTCGAGCCGCCTCATCAGTTCGACATGCGGAGGGATCTTATCAACAGCTCTGCTCTTCGCGGTCTCATATTCGGCAAAACTCAACAGGTCCGGATGCTCTTTGAAATCGAAGTCCTCGAGGGGTAGTAGTTCCCCATCGAGTGTGAGAACGTGCCAGTGCGAGACTGCTTTCGCCTCTGACTTCAGAGCCTCTGATATAATCTCTTCCCTCGCTTCTCTTCCTTCTTGCCCCTTTTTCTCTTCCGTCCCTTCCGTCCCGACCCTTATCGTTCTCGAAAGCTCAGAGAGCGGGTGCCCCTTGCAACTGACCTTGAATGCCTTGTACCAGCCAAATGGCGCCCTCTTTACTTCGTAATCGCGAGATAGAGTTTCTTCGAGTCTTTTCAGGATATCGACCGCAACGACGGGTTTTGCCAGTTCGGAACTGAGGTGTGCATAAGGATAAAGCATTATCCGTTCTGTTTTTACTTGTTCTGCCAGCTTCCTGATCTCGTCTACCGCCTTCTCTGCTGTGGTGATCGGATCTGCCTCGTCGTAACTCTCAACAGCGACAAAAGCGGTCAATCCCTCTTCCATGCGGATGCTCTTCATAGAGGGGTCGATCTCTTCTGCGACCGGAGTGCGCTTCTTTGTCTCGTATTCGATATAATCCGAGTGAATTAATAACAACTGCATGTTTATGCCCTATGCACTGGATTGTCTCTTGAGTTTATAAATATGCGGCAGAAAACTCTGCTATTTGTAGGGGGAGACTGTCACAACTATGGCTCTCTGGCGTCCGGGATCATGGAATCCGTGTGCGTCCGTGAAGTCTGACACCACGGCTGCCCGATATACTCCGCTCATCTTTCAAAGATCCACTCAAAACTAACATCAACCACTCATTTTCACATAGTCCTCACTAAAAGATTAATCCGTTGGATGCCGATTCTGACTGAGCAGCCATAAACGTCCCTGTGCTCATAAACAAGAGCGATCTCACCTACAACCAAGCGCGGATCCAGGGTTGATCCCGAATCCACAAGATATATTAGCATAGGCCGCATACCCGGAAATGGTGGATGAAACGATGGATGAAACAGTGGATGAAACGATGGACGAAGCACTGTGTGCGCTGGATGACCTCTGTGACAAGATCGATTGCCGGCAGAAGGAATTGGAAGAGTACTTCCATCCGGAATCGGATGAAAAACTGGCAGCAGAGCTAATTTCTGTTAAAAAACGCCTGGCAGAACTTGGCAAGGTGGTTGTCGAACCTCTGACCGATTATCTGTATGATGAGGAATCTTATGGCTGCGTCATCGCAGCGGATGTGCTTGGCGAGATTGGCAGCCCGGTTGCAATTCCTGCATTGATCGATGCGATCGAGATCGGTATGGATGATCTGTGCGAGATCACATTGGCTGCGCTTGTGAAGATCGGAGCTCCTGCAGTCCAGCCGCTGATCGATAGGATCGGTTACCGGATAGATAACCCGAAAACCGATGGATATGGGTATAAAATCGATATAATCTATACGCTCGGCGCGCTGTCAGAGATACGGGACCCGCGGTCGTTCGATTTTATGGTAAAACTCCTCGATAGGTTCGAGGGCGATGATGATGATGATCTGCGTAATTTATCGTATCTGTGTACCTGTTTCTACGATCAACACAACCCTGCGATCATACCCCGTATGAGAGCCATCGCAGAGAAATATAGGGATTTTTCAGGAATGTACTTCAATATATCTGCCGAAGCCGAGGATACTATCATGCGTCTGGGGGTTTATCAGGTAATCGGATCAGAGGAGTGGGAGATCTACGGATGCTGCCGCATCTGCGAGAATTATGACCGTTACGGGGGTGTGTGTCTGATTTCAGGCAATCATGAGCCCCGCGGTAACTTTTGCTTTGAATGCAGACCGAATGACGCGTTTGATTGCAAGATATGTTCTCTGGACGGGTGCGACATATTTAATCTTCCGTCTGTAGAGCTCAATCTCAAATACCGCCGGGATGGTGAGGAGTTGGTTGACAGGTTCAGGATTATGACCGATTATCATCAAGACTCCGGTTTTATCGGTATCGAAAATGATCTTATAGAGTTTAATTTTACGTTTTGCACCGTTGATGACCTGATCGAGTTAAAAGAGTTCCTTAAAGGTGAGGGCGACTGTTTTTCAGGAGGGGTGCGTGTATTTGACCATACCTCTGACCGATTCGATCCGGTCGTTGCTAAAGATCTCGTTGGACTGGTCAGGCAGGGGGATCACGTCGCTGCCGTCTACAAGGGTCATGAATTCGAAGTGGAACTGATTCTGGATTCCGCTGCTATCAGTACATTGATCCCGGTCATCGATACCCAGCGGTTTCTGCTGTTGTGTGATTCATATCGGATGCTGGACGAGTTTTATGCTATGCAGGAGAAGGTCTCAAAGCTCAGGGGGTTTGTGGAGTCTCCTGCATTGGAAGAAGAAACACCGGAATCAGAGTGCGACCATGAGTTTGAATTGCTAAAAACGCACAAGAAGTACACGGTGCATAAGTGCGTAAAATGCGGAGAGACGAAGAAGGAATTCAGTTAGAGAGTTTTTGTCTAACGACCCCGATCTTTTTCATTACGCGGTTTTCGGTTTTCGGGGTACTGCCGAAAGTAATACAAATAAGCAGGATACAATCTGTGGCTCATGAACGCCAGCGCACAGGAACTCACGCTGCGGGTGGCAGAGGCATATCATAGGGATGTCGGCAAAGGCATCGCACGCATCAATCAAGAGTTCATGGATCAGCTCGATAAGTACATGGATGATGGGGACATAGTCGAGATAACAGGCGGGAAGACAGCGTACGCGATTGTGCGCCGCGGCTATCATGGCGATTCCGGGCTTGACCTGATACGGATCGACGGGGATTCCAGAACTGATGCGGATACCGGGATCGATGACCGGGTTGTGGTATGTAAGGCAACACCAGCGGACGCTGTCCGAATCACACTCGCGCCGACCCAGCACACCCGTTTCTCTGGCGGAGCGCAGTACCTGGCGCGATATCTCAAAGGCAGACCGGTTGTGAAAGGGCAGCACCTCCGGGTCGAGACCGTGGACGCGCCGGTAGTCTTCGTGGTCACTGCAACCCAGCCAGCGGGGCCGGTCATCATAACAAGAGACACCCAGATCGTACTAAAGGAGCGCCCGGTCACGGACGAGGCACATATCACGCAGATCACTTATGAGGACATTGGTGGTCTGGGGCGCGAGATCAAGCTCATCCGCGAGATGATCGAACTCCCGCTCCGCCATCCCGAACTTTTCCGGAAACTGGGCATCTCTCCGCCACGAGGCGTATTGCTGCACGGACCTCCCGGAACCGGGAAGACGATGATTGCAAAGGCGGTAGCGAACGAAACATCCTCTAATTTCACATCGATAAGCGGTCCTGAGATTGTGAGTAAGTTCTATGGCGAAAGCGAGAAACATCTGCGGGATATTTTTAATGGTGCAGAAAAAAATGCGCCAAGCGTTATTTTCATCGATGAAATTGACTCGATTGCATCAAAACGCGGCGAGGTCGTGGGAGATAGTGAACGCAGAGTTGTGGCGCAGTTGCTCGCGCTGATGGACGGACTCCAGTCGAGGGGTGAGGTCGTCGTGATCGCTGCAACCAACCGCCCAAACGATATCGATCCCGCGATGCGCAGGGGCGGCAGATTCGATCGCGAGATCGAGATCGGGGTTCCTGACCGCAACGATCGGTCTGACATATTAGAGATCCACACGAGAGGGATGCCGCTTGATGCAGAGATGCAGGAGAAAGGTCTTTACAGTCTCGCTGAGATCACGCACGGCTTTGTAGGGGCTGATATCACATCGCTCTGCAAGGAGGCTGCCATGCATGCGCTGCGCATGATGATGACGGACATCGATTTCGAAGAGGAGATCCCATCAGAACTGATCGAGCAACTGATTGTAACAAAGAAGGACTTTTATGAGGCTATGAAAAATATAGAGCCTTCTGCAATGCGTGAAGTCTTCATCGAGATACCGCGGGTC
This sequence comes from Candidatus Methanogaster sp., assembly GCA_003194445.1. Lineage (GTDB taxonomy): Archaea > Halobacteriota > Methanosarcinia > Methanosarcinales > Methanogasteraceae > Methanogaster_A. The sequence goes on along the minus strand of PQXF01000003.1, from coordinate 49,039 downwards.
GGGTGGGATGATATCGGAGGGCTTGATCCCGAGAAGCAGGAATTGATCGAGATCGTGGAGTGGCCGCTTCGCTACCCTGAAATCTTCGAGGAGATTAACACAGACCCGCCAACCGGGGTGCTGCTATTCGGACCCTCTGGTACCGGAAAGACCTTGCTTGCAAAAGCGGTCGCTACCGAGAGTTCTGCGAATTTCATCAGCATCAAGGGACCTGAACTCTTGAGCAAGTATGTCGGCGAGTCGGAAAAGGCGATCCGGGAAATTTTTCGGAAGGCGCGGCAGGCATCCCCCACGATCGTCTTCTTTGATGAGATTGATTCTATCGCGCCTGTAAGGGGTGCTGGTTCAGACACATTTGTGACCGAGCGCGTGGTCTCCCAGATTCTGACAGAGCTTGACGGACTCGAGGAGCTGCAGGATGTGGTCGTGATCGCTGCCACCAACCGCATCGACATGGTCGACCCGGCAATCTTGAGACCCGGGCGGATCGACCGTCGCATCCATATACCACTTCCTGACAAGGATGCGAGATCGAAGATCTTTGAGATCCACCTCAAAGGTAAACCGGTATCTGGTGAGGTCTCGATACAGTGGCTTGTAGAGGCGACCGATGGCTATTCGGGCGCGGAGATCGAAGCCGTGTGCAGGGAGGCAGCAATGATTGCGCTCCGCGCGGCAATGCCTGAGCGGGGCGTGAATGCGGATGCCAAGAAGATTGCAGGTGCAGTCAAGATCGCGAGGCGGCATTTCGATCAGGCGACCGGATGCGTGTGGTGCGCAGGGGATCGAAATGATCAGAAATCCGCGTGAGGTGTGCGATAGATATTAATAGTTAGAGGGCATACCTAACGCCACCGGAAGCCTCGAGTTCGCAGTATTACAGAGAAGGTGTGCATCGTGAAACGAAGAAGCAAATTTGATATAATTATTGCGATTCTTGATGTGGTGTCAGGTGGCGCAACCAAAACGAAGATTGTGTACAAAGCAAACCTAAATTTCAATCTTGCGACAAAATATCTTGAGTTACTGCTGGAAAAGGGACTTGTTAGAGTAGACGGTAGCAGTTATGAGATAACCGAGGACGGAAAAACATTCGTGGAGAAGGCAAGGGAATTGCAGATTTAGATCTCTGGTAGTTCGAGAAATCTCTTTCCGAGGTCGGTGATTCTGATCCGCGAGTTGTCAGAATCAAACTCTATAAACCCGAATTCGGAGAGGAAATCAAGAATTTTAATTGACTTCTCAGGCACAATGCCAACCTGCTCGCTGATCTCTCCGACCGTGATCCAGCCGCCTGTTTTTATATATTCCAGTATCTCTTCAGATATCCGAAATGCTGTCGTCATTGGTATAATATCTGTCGTTATGTTACCTAATAGTTTCGGAATACATGTTTCTGAACAATGTTTCTGAACAATGTTTCTGAACAATGTTTCTGAACAATGTTTCGTGTTGTTTTATAGATATTTGTGGTATATGGTATATGGCAGTGTTGATAACCACTGTTAAAAAATCCAAGATGCGCGGATATCTTTCCAACGTGGGTACCACTGACAAGTGCATCAAGGATGGTATGGAGGTAAGGTAGATGAACGAAAAAGAAGAAATAGAGGCAGAATTTCGAGAACTGCTTAAAGAAGTAGCAGCCGAAGAGCAACAGGAACTTAAGTCCGTAATTGAAGGCGGCGAACTTGGACTTAAGATGAGTGAGGATTTGGAATCCGAATACACCAATCTATTGAGACAATCCGGACTGAATGTTGAACAGCTCGAACTACAAGAGAGTAAGGATGCTGAAGCAACTGAAAAATGGATAGCTGAGGTAACGCCTGCTTTGGTGATGGGCGACGAACAGCAGCTCGTCTTGCAGCAATTGGCTGAAGAAAGAGAGATGTCACTGGACCAATCTCTGGCAGGCGAAGACATGGAACTCCTTGCCCCTGTGGGATATACCATAAGCAAGTCAGATACCATGGCAATGGACTGGGTGCCAAATAACACAACTTGGAATGCATCCGCTTGGGCCCGCGGAGGCGGATGGGGATGCATTGGTGGAAGGGCAGGTAGACGAGTATGTGTAGACTGGTGGTACAGCTTCAGACCAAAGTGGACTAAATGGTATAATGCTGTGTCAAGAGTTTATTACAACGGCTATTATATAGTTAAAGCCAATGATAAGTGGTATAACTGCAAATATGCAAGAGCCGATGTGGATATACTAATGAATGCCCATCAGTATAACTGGAAAGGCTGGTCCAAGTGGAACGTTCTCCACGTAGCAGGTTCCAATATATCAGTCCACAGAAGATTTGACGCTGTCAGACGTACCAACTATCCTGTGCTCTTAAGGAGAAGAGATAGGGCATGGATCAGGGTCCGAACCTGTTTGGACGTCTACGCAAAGGGAAGGGGTTCCTATGCAGAATTGAACTTTAATACAGGTTCGAACCAAATACGTGCTCCCTGGCTTTATGTTGGCTGATCAACAGTCAACATTTTATTTTTTTAAAATTATGGAGAAAAATAAATGACAAAAGTTATTGTAGAATTGAGGGTTCCAAAGCTTGATATGTCTCTGGTACCGAACCTGGTGCGCATGTGCGAGGATTATGGGTTCGAGTCTGATGAGACGTGGCGTGCAATTCTCCCCACTGAGAAGAGTATTTCGTTAACTAAAGAACCCCTAGCAGGTACGGTATGTATCCGTGGAGAAATACCGGAGGAAAAAATAGAAGAGTTGAAACGAGCACCGAACGTTGAAAATGTCTGGACCGACGCTAAGATAGCACCGTTTAACTCTGAGACTTTGGACATAACACGTCCATGCGAACCTTATGATTGCGAACATCTGACTGCTAAAGGAGATCTGGACGATGTTGTGCGTTATCTGGGAGCTGATTATATTTGGAACGAAGGATATAAAGGGGCTGAAATTGCCATAGCTATATGTGATACAGGTGTGGACAAGAGTGAAGTGCCGGCATATTCAGACGGGTGGTCTCCAAGTACGGTTTATGGTCCTGGAACGGACGCAGGTAGTCACGGGACCATGTGTGCATACGACGCAACACATATTTGTCCGGAAGCGAAGATATATGATATTGGAGTACTGAAAGGATCTGGTAGTGTGGAAGGCGCTCTCAGTGACGCGATATCGGGCTTTCAATGGGCTATCGACAAATTTAAAGAAGACGGAACCCCTCAAGTAATGTCCAACAGTTGGGGAATATATCAGGAATCATGGGGTCCTGATTATGCCAGGAACCAAAACCATCCTTTTACCAGGAAAGTCAAAGAGGCAATACAGCTTGGTATCATTGTCACTTTCGCAGCTGGGAACTGCGGTCCCATGTGCCCAAGCACGAGATGTGGCGGTGATGTAGGTACTGGGCGTAGTATCTGGGGAGCCAATAGCTTGGAAGAGGTAATCACATTTGGAGCAGCTAATATACGCGATGAATGGATCGGATACACCAGTTGTGGACCAGGTGCTCTTGATGATAAAAAGCCTGATTTATGCAGCATCAGCCACTTTAAGGGTTACCGCGACTGTGATAATGGAACGTCTACTGCAAATCCTGTAGGTGCGGCTGTAATTGCTCTATTAAAGTGTGTTAAAGGTGATCTAACACCAGCCGAAGCCAAGTCCGTATTACAAGAGACATCCAAGGATTGCTGCCAGTCGGATTGGGATATCCACTCCGGATCAGGAATTATCAATGCAAAAGCCGCCCATATCAGACTGGTAGGAAGTGACGGACAAGGTCTTACAGAATTGTGTGCCGAGATTAAAAAAGCTAGAAATGAGATACAAGAGGGTATAGAAGCTCTGGACCTACTAATTGAGAAACATTGTAAAGGATAGAGACAATATAAGATCTTAAAAGCCTTGAAAAATAAAAGGAGGCAATGTATATGGACGAAAAAGAAGAAGTGGAAGCAGAATTTCGAGAACTGCTTAAGGGCGTAGCAGCCGAAGAGCAACAGGAACTTGAGTCCATGACTGAAGGCGGCGAACTTGGATTTAAGATGAGTGAGGATTCGGAAGCCGAATACACCAATCTACTGAGACAATCCGGACTGGATGTTGAACAGCTCGAACTGCAAGAGCGCAAGGATGCTGAAGCAACTGAAAAATGGATAGCTGAGGTAACTCCTGCTTTGGTGATGGGCGACGAACAGCAGCTCGTCTTGCAGCAATTGGCTGAAGAAAGAGGGATGTCACCGGACCAATCTCTGGCAGGCGAAGAGATGGAAATCCTCGTCCCTGTGGGATTTACAATAAGCGATTCGGATGCCATGGCAATGGACCTAATACCTCCATCGAATAAAGTATGTCAGAAGGCATACGTTTCGACCTGTGGAGACGGGTGGGGATGTGTTGGTGGAAGCACAAGTAGACGAATATGTGTAGACTGGTGGTACAGCTTCAGACCAAAGTGGACTAAATGGTATAATGCCGTGGCAAGAGTTTATTACAACGGATATTGCACAGTTAAAGCCAATGATAAGTGGTATAACTGCAAATATGTAAGAGCCGATATAGATATACGAATGAATGCCCATCAGAATAACTGGAAAGGCTGGTCCAAGTGGAACGTTCTCCACGTAGCAGGTTCCAATATATCAGGCCACAGAAGAATTGACACTGCCAGACGCGTCAATTACGCTGCAATCTTACGGCGAAACGATCGGACATGGATAAGGGTCCGAACCTGTTTGGACGTCTACGCAAAGGGAAACGGCTCCTGCGTAACATTAGACTTTAGTACGGGTTCGAACCAAATATGTGCTCCCTGGCTTTATGTTGGCTGATCAACAGTCAAAATTTTATTTTTTTAAAATTATGGAGAAAAATAAATGACAAAAGTTATTGTAGAATTGAGGGTTCCAAAGCTTGATATGTCTCTGGTACCGAACCTGGTGCGCATGTGCGAGGATTATGGGTTCGAGTCTGATGAGACGTGGCGTGCAATTCTCCCCACTGAGAAGAGTATTTCGTTAACTAAAGAACCCCTAGCAGGTACGGTATGTATCCGTGGAGAAATACCGGAGGAAAAAATAGAAGAGTTGAAACGAGCACCGAACGTTGAAAATGTCTGGACCGACGCTAAGATAGCACCGTTTAACTCTGAGACTTTGGACATAACACGTCCATGCGAACCTTATGATTGCGAACATCTGACTGCTAAAGGAGATCTGGACGATGTTGTGCGTTATCTGGGAGCTGATTATATTTGGAACGAAGGATATAAAGGGGCTGAAATTGCCATAGCTATATGTGATACAGGTGTGGACAAGAGTGAAGTGCCGGCATATTCAGACGGGTGGTCTCCAAGTACGGTTTATGGTCCTGGAACGGACGCAGGTAGTCACGGGACCATGTGTGCATACGACGCAACACATATTTGTCCGGAAGCGAAGATATATGATATTGGAGTACTGAAAGGATCTGGTAGTGTGGAAGGCGCTCTCAGTGACGCGATATCGGGCTTTCAATGGGCTATCGACAAATTTAAAGAAGACGGAACCCCTCAAGTAATGTCCAACAGTTGGGGAATATATCAGGAATCATGGGGTCCTGATTATGCCAGGAACCAAAACCATCCTTTTACCAGGAAAGTCAAAGAGGCAATACAGCTTGGTATCATTGTCACTTTCGCAGCTGGGAACTGCGGTCCCATGTGCCCAAGCACGAGATGTGGCGGTGATGTAGGTACTGGGCGTAGTATCTGGGGAGCCAATAGCTTGGAAGAGGTAATCACATTTGGAGCAGCTAATATACGCGATGAATGGATCGGATACACCAGTTGTGGACCAGGTGCTCTTGATGATAAAAAGCCTGATTTATGCAGCATCAGCCACTTTAAGGGTTACCGCGACTGTGATAATGGAACGTCTACTGCAAATCCTGTAGGTGCGGCTGTAATTGCTCTATTAAAGTGTGTTAAAGGTGATCTAACACCAGCCGAAGCCAAGTCCGTATTACAAGAGACATCCAAGGATTGCTGCCAGTCGGATTGGGATATCCACTCCGGATCAGGAATTATCAATGCAAAAGCCGCCCATATCAGACTGGTAGGAAGTGACGGACAAGGTCTTACAGAATTGTGTATCGAGATTAAAAAAGCTAGAAATGAGATACAAGAGGGTATAGAAGCTCTGGACCTACTAATTGAGAAACATTGTAAAGGATAGAGACAATATAATATCTTAAAAGCTTTGAAAAATAAGAGGAGGTGGCAGAACTGAACAAGATGGTGATAGAATTTAAGAAATTACTGAAAGAAGTAGCAGTCGAAGAGCAACAGGAACTTAAGCCCATAATTGAAGGCGGCGAACTTAGACTTGAGATGAGTGAAGATTTGGAATCCGAATACACCAATCTAATTTGAGCTTTAGTACAGATTTAAACCAAATATCTGCTCACCCGCTTTATGTTGGCTGACCACTAAAATTTTATACAAATAATAGATGATGGATTTCATTATATTATATACGGAGAAAACCATGACCAACAGAAAATGCATAGCCGTCTCAGACGTGCACTTAGGAATAGAATGCAGCAACAGGAGCAAGTTTATAGATTTCATAGATAATCTGGGGGACGATGTCGATCGTCTCGTTCTTCTTGGAGATATATTCGAGTTCTGGAAGAGAGATCCTGTCGGAGTACTGCTCGAGAATACTGATATCATTCAGAAACTCATGAGCATGGAGCCAGAGATAAACATCTCCTATGTGGTCGGGAATCATGATTTCCATCTGATACGGTTTCCTCAATCTTACTTTGGAGTGAAGTTCGATCTTAAACATGACTTGGGCCTCGAATATGGCGGGACTAAGTATCGCTTTATACACGGGTACCAGCTTGAAAACATGCAGTTTGGTACGCTTGCGACCTACGAGACGTTTGCAGATGCACTTTGTATGGCTGGAGATGATGTCGGGAAGGCTGCGGAGATTATCTGGGAAAAGATTGGAGAAGGAAGAGGTATCCTGGATATGATCAGAAACTTTCTTGGTATTAGTAGGTATTCGTCCGATCCTCATCCCGGAGCCACGTTGCCATGGATTAAAGAAAGAATAGATGAAATTATGTTGGAACCAGAAGAAAGGAGTATGGAAAAATATGAAAAATATGCTGTCGAATTGGTCAATGAAAAATATAAAGGCGAGTTTTTGATATATGGCCATTCACACGAGCCGTATGTGAAGATGGATAAAAATCTTGCGAACACTGGTTCATGGGTATGGGGTTCTTCAGACTATCTGGAGATCGATAAGCATGGAGTGGCGCTCAAGAGTTATTAATACTGCATGTCCCTATGAAAAAAGCCTGATGGCACTCCCGGGATATATTAAATCAGCCGTCCTACTCACAGTGATGCTCTTATCCCTTATGCTTCCTGCACAAGCTGCGCTTCTCTGCTCGTACGGTGGTCCGGATACGTCAGGTATTTATCCGGAGCTCTCTGACTTCAAAGTGACCGGACCGGAACCTCTGAGGGTGGGCGACACCGCGACTGTGTCATTTACGCTGAAGGCGATCGAATTCCCGGTGCAGTTTGGTGATCAGGGGGTGTTTGTGGCAGCAAGAGATCCTGATGGCATGGACAGAAGCTTCGGGAGGGACATTGGGCACCGATATGGGAACTACTGGTTAATAGCGGGCAATAGTATAGACTTCAAAGCAAGTACGACTGTGGATAAGGAAGGAGAATGGATATTTCTGCCAGCTTATTCCAGCCGCACCTATGAGGAAGATATCGTGCATACCGCCTGCCCGGTCGAGTCCGACTACGCAAACCATGAGATTGGTGAATATCTTGCGGTCAGGCACTTTGGGACAAAATATATGGCGATCAATGGTAAGCCGAATGTACTATCACCGATCCTTGTGGAGATGGGTGAAGATGAAAAACATACGATGGCAACCGGAGAGGTCTGGGATCTTGGATATGGATACTATCTGGCTGTGGAACAGATCGATCTCAAAGGCGGCAAGATATGGCTTTCGATCCAACGATATGGTAAAGAGTTGGAATCAGGTATTATCAGACCACAGAATTCCGGGGATGTATTCTACAATCGCATGTCCATCACCGGCTTTCCGCTGGCGTATGAGATCGCGACCGATGATGTCCCGACAAAGAGCACCTTTGTGTATCAGGAGGATATAGGGCACGAGGGCGATGTACCGATCTTTAGCGTGTATGTGGATAAGATCTTTTACGGCGTGGACGCCAATATGGTGCAGCTTAAGTATGCGATATTGATCGATGACCATCTCACCATAATCAATGCCGGACCCGATTATGCTTGCCATCTGGATGTCGTTAGCCCTGCTCAACCCGACTTAACCGTCGAAGACATCTCATGGGGCCCCACACACCCGGGGATGAATGAGTCGGTAATCGTTGGGGTTAGTGTAAGGAATGCAGGTGGTGCATCAGAGGAAACCGCCCTGCTGCTTGGGGGCTGTTGCGATCTTAGCCACCAGGTTCGCCCGCTGAGATCCGGCGAGGTGGCGACGGTTTACTTTGAACCGATCACATTTGGAGAGCCCGGGGAGTTTGAGATAACCGCAACGATAGATGCTGCAGGTAAGATAACCGAGTCAAACGAAACAAATAACGAGATAAGTGAGATCATCACGGTCGAAGGCGTCTTGTCGCCACTATCGGTCTCGATCTTCACCGATCCGGTACCATCAGGCGAATCAAATGAGGTAGCGGTTCGGGTCACCGCAGATGGGGATCCTGTACAAAATGCATCCATATCCCTCATAACTACAACCGGCGATCTCGACCCCGATGCAGGATCGACGGATAAGGATGGTAGATTCTTCTCGATCTTTGCCGCGCCAGCAGTCCATATGGAAACGAGGTATACCATACATGCCGAAGCAGAGATCGGGGATCTGACAGGAGAAGGGTCGGCCTCTGATCTGATCACTGTTCCGCTGGAGATACCTCCGACCGCACACATCGAGACACCTCATGACCCGGCAGAAGAGGACGGGGGCGAGGACGGGGGTGGTGAGGTGATTGTGCAGACCAATGTCTCCAGCCTCTCAGAGTACATCTCAAAGCATATATCAGATCCAGCCGTTCTGGCAGCGATGATAGCAGCACTGGCTGCAGGCGCTCTTTCGATATATAGATCGGCACGGAATAGAAGAGGTACAAAAAACAAATCGAACAAAACCGGCTCGATACATGCGACTTCTAACCCATCAGACGCTGTGGTATTCGTGGACATGAGATACAATGGCAGATCGCCGAAGACGGTAGATAACGTCCTGATAGGTCCTCACAATGTTCTATTTTTAAAACTCGGCTATTTCGGCTATGAAAGAGGCGCAGTCGTCATCGCCAACCAAACGACCCCAGTCCATTGTGATCTGACCAAGATGCCTGAAGTCAAACTGAAACTCTCAGCAGATCCGGCCGAGATCGTAGCAGGCCGTGAATCGAGATCAATGATAAAGATAGAGCTACTGACAAAGGACGATAACGAGATACCAATCCCGGTTCCGAACGATACGACAGTCATTCTGGCAACTGACATCGGAGCGATAGAGAGTCCGGTCAAGATACCTCGTGGGCGCGCTTCTGTCATGTCCACCCTAATATCCACATCCTCCGCGTCACGCGGAACTGCAACCGTGAAGGCGGAGGCGGAGTACGGGAAGATTGTGAAACTTAAAGGCAGCACAACGGTTGAGTTCCTGGATGCGAAGAGCGAATGACTGCGCATGTTCCCTTGGATTAATTTCTGGAAATCGCGGACAATGGGTGCATCAATCCTTCATATACTCGCGCAACAGGACCGTGGCATAGCACCCCTTCGGCAGGAAGAACTCGGCAGTTGCGCCCACCCCATCACCACCGCCATCCGCGCTCACATCAAAGACCGGATCGACGCCGATCACAACCGCCCGGCATCCGCCCTTCGAAGCAAGTTCCGGCATCTCTGCGACCTCAAACCCGCGAGTCAACTCATAAAGATCGATTCCGAGGTCGGATAACACCACGCTCTCGATACCGCTCCCTGGTTCATAGCCGTGCCCGATCAAGGATTGAGTAACCCACGCACGTTTTTTGCGGATGAGGTTGTTGATACCATCGATGTCCGTCTGTGTCACTTCTTGCGTCCTCGACGCATCTGGCAGACCATCGCTGCCTCTGAAACATACGACATCCCCGACTATCGCCTGATTTAGTGAAATCTCCTCTTTTATGCGCTTACTCAGGATTTTATTGAATATGAATGACTGGTATGCGTGCGTAAACATTTTCAGAAGGTTTTTTGGCAGCACACGAAATGCGCCGATGTAATCATCCGGTTGTTTGACCAGATAGTTTAACATTGCACGCTCGTACCGCAGATGATTCGGAAACTCTGTCAGTGCCGATTTGAAATCATGAGTATCCCACAGACGACTGCGAATTTCATAAGACCGGTCATCCGGATATGGTTTTGCAAGATACGTCATCATCGCGCGCTTGAAATCACCTGCAACGATGAGTCTGCCGACTTCGTGTGTGATCGGGCGGATTGTTCCGAACCGCTGCTCGCCATAAAAATTCGCCATGCCTCCCGCATGAGAGAGTTCACCGGTTACGCGATTTACGCGATCCCTGACCTCCTCTTCTGTTTCATCGATCTCCCGCACTGTGATCCTGAACCTATTGCCGCAGAGATCGCCGAGACTGATCTTCCGGTTCGACCGCCCGATGATCTTGAGCTCGACGTTTGGGATGCGGAAGTTGGGGATCTTTGCCTCGATGGTACGATCCGGATCCCAGATACCGATCCGCTGGGTGGTTACAGCCCGCGTATCCTTGGTGCCAGCCCACCCGAATCTGGATCTGCTGACCCTGAACCATCTCGAGAGGTCCCTGATCAGATGGTGGGTGTCCCAGTTCTTCTTTGTGAGTTCTACGATGAGATACTTTCCATTCTCTGCATCCGTGCTTTTCCCGGGTGCCCAGACCTCTGTAACCCGAAAGTCAGACGCATCCGAACGGACTACGCCGCCGATGCCCGGAGTTTTTGTGAGGTAAACGTCGATTCCGGCTATGGATTCAATTGTTGTCATATTCATGATGTAAAGCCCCGCCGCATGGTGTGCAGAGTAAGCGGAGAGGTGTTTGTTCGTCGTTTCGAGCATATCCGAAGTTCGGCCGTCGGAGGGATTCGGGCGGTGATGGTGGCACGAAGCCAGATACACTTTGATATGTGGTGTTTCAGGTTCATACATTTTCAAACAAGATAATTAATACCTTTTCACCTTTTGCAACCTTTCCTTTATGTCTGTTTTCTTCTCCTTCTGGTATGAATAACCCAATCTCCCGCTCTAAAGGTTGACAATCTTCCATTAAAGTTTATCAGAAGGTTGCCTTCTACGATATAGCCCGTATGCCCTTTGGTGCACCAATCGTCCTCAACGAATTCCTCTGTAAATTCTAACAGCCGAATCTTATGATTGTCATGGGTATGCGCTTTGTATCGTACACCCGGAGCAGGCGTTTCCCATTCCATATTTTTAAAATCAATTAAATAATCAAGAACGAAACAAATCTTACAAATGAATAGACGGTTATTCAATTTATCATGCTTCTGCTTACGAAAATCGCGATTCAAACTGCTCTAATATTGGCGGAATAAGTTAGAAACCTAAGGTTTTTGACTATAACACTATATTTATCTGCAGACGTTTTCCGAGCATAGAAGTCGATCCCTTTCTGCTTTTGACCACATACACCATAAAGCTGGCAGTGCTCCACGTTAGATCCTAACCGCACCAAATGCAGGCACAATCTCTCGAAATCTTCCCATGTGAGTTCTCCAAACGGAAGTTCTTGCTTTCGCGTCTCTATATGCGGATCGATCTTCGAGAGCAGTGGCGTTTCAAGCCAAGAAGGTACTCGTTGTCTACCTTTCATCGATATCTCACGATCTTATATACTCAGCGTCCCCCTCACTCCACCCTCATCTCGATCCCCCCCTCCTTCGCGTCCACAACGACCTTCACGCCCTCCGCGACATCCCCCGCCACGATCAGCCGCCCGAGTGCAGTCTCAACCTCCTTCTGGATCACCCGCTTCAAAGGTCTCGCCCCGTAAACCGGGCTGTATCCGGCATCCGCGAGATACTTTTTCGCTTCGGGACTGACCACAAGCTCGATTCTCTGATCCCCCAGTCGTTTGGTCAGATACCTGATCTGGATGTCCACGATCGCGACAAGCTGCTCCTTTGTAAGCGCCCTGAAGACAACGGTCTCGTCGACCCGGTTTAAGAACTCCGGTCTGAAACAGGTGGACAGATCCTTTAGGATCACATCCCGTATCTGCTCATAATCCGCGCCGACACCGCTCGAGAGATCCTGATAGATACGATCGCTCCCGATATTTGAGGTCATAATTAGAACTGTGTTCTTGAAATCCACAGTCCGCCCGTGCGAATCAGTGAGCCTGCCATCATCAAGAATCTGCAGGAGGATATTGAAGACATCACAATGAGCCTTCTCGATCTCGTCAAACAGGATGACCGAGTAAGGCTTCCTGCGAACCGCCTCTGTAAGTTGCCCGCCCTCATCATACCCAACATACCCGGGAGGTGCGCCGATCAGCCGGGCTACGGTGTGCTTCTCCATGTACTCGGACATGTCGATCCTGATCAGATTATTCTCCGAATCAAAGAGCGACTCGGAAAGCGCCTTGCAGAGTTCGGTCTTCCCAACACCAGTCGGACCTAAGAATATGAAACTCCCGATCGGGCGGTTAGGATCCGAAATCCCTGCACGAGCCCGCAGGATTGCATCTGATACCGCCTGTACAGCCTCGTCCTGCCCGACAACCCTCTGGTGCAGTTCATCCGGAAGATCAAGGAGTTTCTCCCGCTCTCCCTGCATCATCTTGCTAACAGGAATATGCGTCCATCTGCTCACGATCTCTGCAATGTCATCCTCGTCCACCTCTTCTTTCAGGAGCGTTGATGCGGTCTGCTTCGCCTTCAGCCCCCCCTCTTCTTCAGCGAGTTGCTGTTCAAGTGCGGGGAGCTTCCCGTGCTTCAGTTCCGCAAGCCGGTTCAGGTCATACTCCCGCTCGGCAAGCTCGATCTGGACATTCACATCCTCGATCTCCCGCTTGACCTCCCGCATCTTCGAGATCGCATCCTTCTCTGACTGCCACTGCGCATTCATGCTGTCTGAATCGGCCTTAAGGTCTGCAAGTTCCCGCTCCAGAGTCTCAAGCCGTTCTTTCGACGCCGCGTCGCTCTCCTTCTTAAGAGCCTCGCGTTCGATCTCAAGCTGCATGATCCTGCGCCGGATCTCATCCAGTTCGGTTGGCATGCTGTCGATCTCTGTCCTGATCCGCGCTGCGGCCTCATCCACGAGATCGATGGCCTTGTCAGGGAGGAATCGGTCTGAAATGTACCTGTGGCTCAGCACCGCAGCAGTTACGAGCGCAGCATCCTTGATCCTGACGCCGTGGTGAACCTCGTAGCGCTCCTTAAGCCCCCTCAAAATTGAGATTGTGTCCGCAACATCCGGCTCCTCCACAAGCACCTGCTGAAACCTTCGTTCAAGCGCAGCATCCTTCTCGATGTATTTCCTGTACTCATTTAACGTCGTTGCTCCTATGCAGTGGAGTTCTCCTCTTGCAAGCATCGGCTTCATCAGGTTGCTCGCATCCATCGAGCCCTCGGTAGCGCCGGCACCTACAACGGTGTGCAGTTCATCGATGAAGAGGATGACCGCGCCCTTGGAATCCGCAACCTCCTTCAGAACAGCTTTCAGCCGCTCCTCAAACTCGCCCCTGAACTTTGCGCCAGCCAGAAGCGAACCCATGTCAAGCGCAATGATGCTCTTCTCCTTAAGTCCCTCTGGAACATCCTGATTTGCGATCCTCTGGGAGAGCCCCTCCACGATCGCGGTCTTTCCAACCCCTGCCTCCCCGATCAAGACCGGATTGTTCTTTCGCCGCCTTGAGAGGATCTCGATCGTCCGTCTGATCTCATCATCCCTTCCAATAACCGGATCGAGTTTTCCCTCCCTTGCTGATGATGTTAGGTCGATTCCGTACTGCTGGAGCGCCTCGTAGGTCGATTCCGGTGATTGTGAGGTTACCCTGTGGCTTCCTCGAACCTCTTTGAGAGCCTCGAGCAATCTGTCGTGTGTTGCGCCGGATTCCGCAAGGATTCTCCCACATACGCCATCAGATTCGATCAACGCGATCAAGAGGTGTTCAACGCTTACGTACTCATCTTTCAGTTTCTTTGCAGCCTTTTCCGCAGCGATGAGCGCGCTGTTGAACCGCTCTGTGATGTGGATCTCGGTTATGCCGGTCACCTGCGGCTGTTCTGAGAGATGTTGCTCAAGTTGCCCCCTCAGTAATTCCGGCGATATATCCACCTTCGCAAGGATTCTCGGAGCAAGACCTCCCTCATCTCGCAAGAGCGCAAGCAGGAGGTGCTCGCAATCGATATATTGATGATCATACTCAGTCGCGATTCCATGAGCGGTCTGCAGCGCTTCCTGTGCTTTTAATGTGAATCGATCGGGTTGCATGATTATGTCTTGTCTTCGCGTGAAATTAAGGTAGTGTCACCATGCGATAATTTGCCATACTGGGCGATCTACTTGTTTTTACACTCGGTACATCAGCGTCCATTTTTGGCGTATTTAGCGACAGGCGATTCCTCATTCTCAAATTCATCAGGCGTCAGAGTGATAATATCAAAAAGCATCATGAATTTCTTGGTTGTGATTATCTCAAGCGTGACTTATTAATTCATATATTTATATTTACTATGTATACTAATATAACTCTTATATATATGTTAAATCTTTCATAATGTATGCACCTGTTGGAATGATGGGCTACCAGAGAGTATTATAAAAGTCTCTTGCGGACGGTCGCGGACATTCCATGATTCTTCACATAACGCATAACAACCCGGACCATCCGCAAACTTTTTCTACAGACGATAACAGATGATCACATTCCAACGGCGCATGAACCGGCATAACGGTTCGAACATGAATTCTATGTGAGTCTTGGAGGAAGCGAATGAGCAAAACACAATATAAAAAGACAAATCCGCGGATCATATCCCTGATAGAGGATCTTAAATCCATATCACGCGAGAACGACGCTCCGATATGGCGAGAGATCGCAAAGCGCATGCAAGGTCCGAAGAGAGGTTATGCGACAGTAAATGTGAGCCACATCAACAGGCATACTGCGGACGGTGAGACTATCGTTGTACACGGCAAGGTGCTTGGCGCAGGCGAGTTAGACCATCAGGTGGTCGTGGGTGCTTTCGATTTCAGCGATGGCGCACGGTCGAAGATCACAGATGCTGGCGGGGAATGCCTCGCGATCGAGGAACTGGCGGCAAGAGCGCCCAATGGATCAAATGTGCGGATAATCAGGTGATTTCATGAATACAGTAATTATCGATGCAGATGGATTGATTCTTGGCAGGCTCGCAAGCGTCGTCGCCTCAAGACTGTTAAGCGGCGAGACCATTGCGATCACCAATGCCGAACGCGCTGTGGTGTCCGGGAGCAAGATCACCACGCACAGAGAATATAAGGAGCAGGTGGACAGGGGATCAACAGAAAGCGGACCATACTTCCCGACGAGACCGGATCAGATCATGAAACGGACAATCCGCGGCATGCTCCCGCACAAACGGATGCGTGGACGCGACGCACTGTCGAGACTGCGCGTGTATGTGGGCACTCCTGCAGAACTTGCAGGATCGGACGCGGGTACGATACCTGAAGCGAGTATAACGAGGCTAGGGACGATTAAATACATCAAACTTGGCGAAGTTAGCACGAAACTGGGTGCTAATGTACGTTAAAATCCCACAGGATCGAATTGGCGCAGTGATCGGGCCGAAAGGCGTCACCAAAAAAGCGCTCGAGGAACTCTCGACCGCAACGCTGGATATCGACAGCGAATCCGGCAATGTGCAGCTTCTCTCACCAGAGGACCCATTACAGGGTATGCGGGCGGTTGAGGTCATCTCGGCGATCGGGCGGGGTTTCAGCCCTGAGCGGGCTGTCAAACTCTTCGGTGACGAGCTTCTCATCTATGATGTGGTCAATATACCCGCGAACACACAAAAGACGCTGACACGCGTCAGAGGCAGGATCATCGGCAGCGGCGGGAAGACAAGGACGCTAATTGAGAGTATAACCCATGTCGACCTCTCAGTCTACGGAAAGACCGTGGCGATCATCGGGTATCCTGAGCAGGTGCATGTCGCAAAGACCGCAGTCGATATGCTGATCGATGGTGCGCCGCACTCTGTTGTCTATGGTTTCATGGAGAAGAAACGGCGGGAACTTACTGCGAAGGGGATCGAGTATTATTGAATTGGGTGCGAGGCGCGGCAGCAGAGATGGATTAGGTTTATGCACACAGGGTTCGGTCAGATTTAAGTATTACGACGGCATTGACCACAGCGCAGGAGGCGGTGTGGTCTATCTATTATGTCGGTATCGCTGTTGACTTGCCACGGCGAACTTGATGAAGCACACGGTGAAATGAACAGCATGAAACCGCGATGTACAAGCGCGGTACTCAAGTGTACGGGGTATGGTGACTTCGGGGACTGGTATGATGATTTCGCATGTGTTGGGGGTCGGGGTGGTCGCGTGTGCGGAAGGGTTTTATGGGGGGTATAGACTCCATCTCTGTTTCGGTTTTTAATCTCCACCTGAAACTACCCCGAAAAGTTTATATAGTACGCATAAAGATTGTTTATTGTTGAATCCCAGTAAAAAGGAATGATATAAGTAAGAGAGACCAAATCGCTGAACACCAAAGGTCATGCGATCAGAGGAATTATGAATAAATGCAACAGATGTGGAATCACAATACAAGAATTCTTAACGGGCAAACATAATGTTGAAGAAGGCGTTTATTGTGATGAATGCTTTTTTGATGAATTAGGAGAAGTAATCGAGAAGTACCCCATTTGTGTACCTCATGGGGTTTCTTTTCCCCCCGATGGGACAAAATAAATCTTTTTTTAAGTGGCAAATCAAATTATGCAAATTCATATAGATGATGCTACTTATAATAAGTTAATAGGTTCAATAACAGCCAAATTAGATAAAAAGTTACGTAATTAGAGCGCGATTTGTAACTGGTGAGATCTAATAAATGTCAGGAAACACATTCGGAACAGTATTCCGCGTAACAACGTGGGGCGAGAGTCATGGACCCGCAATCGGCGTCGTCGTCGATGGCTGCCCATCAAAGATTCCTCTCTCTGAAGCAGACATCCAGAAGGAACTCGACCGCCGCCGCCCCGGGCAGAGCGATATCTCAACTCCTCGCAAGGAAGAGGACGCTGTCGAGATTCTTTCAGGCGTATTCGAGGGAATGACGACCGGAACGCCGATATCGATGATCGTCTGGAACCGGAACGTCGATTCATCGCCTTATGAGAGACTCAAAGACACGCCGCGCCCCGGGCACGCGGATTACCCGTACGAGGTCAAGTACGGGATCAGGGAC
Organism: Candidatus Methanogaster sp.; assembly: GCA_003194445.1. GTDB lineage: Archaea > Halobacteriota > Methanosarcinia > Methanosarcinales > Methanogasteraceae > Methanogaster_A. The sequence continues at coordinate 31,487 of PQXF01000003.1, read as the reverse complement.
TACCGCGGCGGCGGGCGTGCATCAGCGCGGGAGACCGTGGGAAGAGTTGCCGCAGGAGCCGTCGCAAAGAAGATGCTTGCAGAGGCAGGCATCGATGTGGTTGCGCACGTCATAGAACTCGGCGGCATCAGAGCCTGTGAATGTGAGATGACGCCGCCAGAGATCAGAGAACGGATCGAAGAGACGCCGGTTAGGTGCGCTGACCCGGATGCCGCGGCGCGGATGGTCGAGCTGATCGGAGAGGTGCGTGAACAGAAAGACAGCATCGGCGGCATCGTCGAGATCATGGCAACAGGTGTGCCTGCTGGCGTCGGAGAGCCGGTCTTTGACAAGCTGGATGGTGACCTTGCGAAGGCGTTAATGAGCATCGGCGCAGTGAAAGGCGTTGAGATCGGGGCAGGTTTTGGGTGCGCCACCATGCGGGGCAGCGAGATGAACGATGCGTTTCTGGTATCGGATGGAACCGTAGTTCCGGAGACGAATAACGCTGGCGGCATTCTCGGAGGGCTCTCAACAGGCGCGCCGATCGTGTGCAGGATCGCAGTGAAACCGACGCCGTCCATCGCAAGTCCTCAGAAGACCGCGGATATCAGAACGATGAGCGAGACCACGATCACGATACAGGGGCGGCACGATCCAACGATCCCGCCCAGGATGGTTCCCGTTGCTGAGGCTATGGTTGCTATCGTGCTCGCGGATCACCTGCTTCGAGACCGCGGATCAAAATCAGTGAAGTTCCTGCTGAACAGAGCATATCACGGGGATTAAAGCAGGGAATTCAACAGCGGAGGACGCGAGAGTTTGCGGAGAAAAATAAAATCTAAAAGTGGTTAACTTCAATTGTGAAACATACGTATATATAAATAATAAACTCGATAGAAAGAAAGATGGAGGGAAATTCAAATGAGCGCACGCGGGAACTCTGTTACGGAAAAATTTTTAATGCTAAAAGAGAAAACTCATTAGGAGGGTCACTTGATGACGGAAAAATCAGAAATAGATATAGAAGTTTTGGATGAGGCCTACAATCGTGGGTCTGATTATTTGATGCGGTATGCCTGTGCCCCTGGTGTTTTTGCTGCGGTTATGGACACTCTGGGCTACGAAGACGATCCTGTGGTTAATGACGTTTGGAAAGCTGCCATGGGTTTTGTCGGTGGAACTGGCAATATGGCTGTTGGAACATGTGGTGCCATGGCTGGTGCCGCTATGGCAATAAGCTATAGTTTCGACCTTACAAAGGGGGAACCCGAGGACATGATGAAGATGCTCAACGTCACCAGTGTGGTTGCTGAGGTGGGTAAAAAGATGCAGGAGAAATACGGTCACATAACCTGTCAGGAGGTTCAGTTCCATCTCTTGGGAAAATCCTACAGATTCACCAATCCGGAAGCTATGCAAGAATTTATGAGTCTATCGCGTGCACGTCCTGCCTGCCAAGAAGTAACCGGCGACCTTGCCAGATGGACCGTGAAGAAAATTTTGGAACACAATCCGCATTTTTCCAAACGAAAACAAAAATGAGACAAAACCCAATTCCTTCAAACTTCAGAACATGTACGCACACGCGCACATTCCAAAATTTCTGATTTACTTTTAGGTGAAATATTATTAACCTTAAAAGTAATTATTATAGAAGATAACAAAAAAAGCTCTGCACCATCCGTTCTCTGCGGTTATTTTTCTTGCCAGAAAACCTGAGAATCGTAATCAGGAGATCGGTCAATACACCGGAGTAATGACGGAGTCGTTACAGCTTGTACGCGAACGATGGCTATGAAGCGTTCTCACTTCCCAGATTCCTCATCGCCGTCGCGGTCACCACACCCAACATCGCAGAGCGCGCAGCCGGACCCGGACCCGCGCTCGGTTCCAGTCTCCGAGTCCAGCACCCGCGTGGCATAAGCGAGCACGGTCGCGTTCGAGAGCGTGCCAGCGATCAGGATCGCATCGAAGATCTCTTCCTTCGACAACCCGAGTTTCTCTGCGATGCGGACATGCACTCTCAGGCAGTGGTCGCACCTGATCGCGGCAGATACGCCTATTGAGATCAGTTCAACCGTCTTCGGGTCGAGACGTTTGAACTCTCGTATGATCGCGCTGTCATAGAGAATCTTTGGAACCAGCAGTTCCGGCGTCTCCTTCATAAACTGCAGGATGTATGGTATCTCGCCGTAGTACTTCTCAACGCTATCAAGCAGTTCCTCAGTCGCCTCATCAGGATTCATCCGCATGATCCGCTGGATCTTCTCGATGTCCATTCGTGCCTCCGACTCCTATCCTAACGTCTAAATAACGAAACCGGTCACCGATTTTGGTAATATTCTTATTAACATATAATCTCGCACCCCTGACGGCAGCACCTTTGCAATCTCGCGGAGGGTTGCACCTTCCTCGAATGTTACATTCTCGATCGCTTCCTTATGCTGTGGATAGGACAGTTTTACGCGGGCACCCATGAGTTGCAGCGTGATAGGGGCTGGAGATAGGGATTTATTGATTTCCGGTATCTGTTCCTTGATCTCCTTCATGATGCGTGCCGGCTGGGTGGTCAATGGATCCTTTGATATATCTATCCGCTGCTCATCAAGGGTTTTGCCAACAGTCTCGACCAGCCGGTCAAGAGCGTCAAGTTCGCCTTCGAGTTTCAGCCGGTGCGCGATTCTTCCGAGATGCCCGACATAGTCTTTCGCATACATTGGTGGCTCCGGAAGTTCTGGCGTACCTGTGATGATGCATGGCACGTCGAGATCCTTGTAGAGGACGTACTTCTTGTTTATCAGGCAGTCTTCGAAGTTTCCGAGCGCAAAGACTGCAATATCGTGTTCATTAGCCAGTGCACGTTCTTTTGCAGATATCTGTGCAATCCGACGCCCGACACCTCTTGCAAGCCCGATTAACGTTGTATTTGCTCCAAACCTGCGCATATACTCTGCCACATCGCACGCATGGTGCGGAAGGTGGTGGTACGCCAGTGTCGGCGCGATCACGATGATGTCGGTGCCAGTAAGCGGCGCTCTTGTGATCTTGGCGCGGAGTTCCTTTGCCAGATCTTCGAGCATGGATATGTCTTCATGCGGGCAGAGCATCTGGATCATGACCTCGGTCTGCATGTAATTGGTCTGGAGGACGTATCCGCCAAGATCCTCTATGAGTTCGATGACAAGGTTATGTTTGAAGACGCCGCCCTCATACATGATTGGTTCAAGCATTATAAATCCTCCTTCAGTTGATCCATCATATTTTCAGCTTTCATGACCCACTCTGGCTTTATAGAATCCTCTGATGCCACAAATAACATCTCTGATCCGGTTGAAACGTGATGACGCACCCGAAAACCCTCTGGTGTGATCCGGAGCAGCGCATCGGCAAGTCTCGTCTCGATCTCCCTGCGCGGATCTGCGATGACCACGTCTACAAGCTCTTTTGCAACCCGGTCCTTCTCTTCGGTGTCTATCGTTATCACCAGCCGTTCTGGCTGCGAGACGTTCTCGCGTCCATACTCTATCCAGAGGATGCTTAGCAGTGTCGAGACATGTTCTTCGTTTGTGAGTTTCAGCTCCACCTGTTTAGTGCTCGGCGTACCTGTCGAGATATCTGCCATATCCTTGACACAGATCGGTGGAAGACCGGTTCTTATCAGCGTACAGAAGAGGAAAACCGGCTCAGCTGGATCGATGTGTACCCATAGACGCCCCAATACCGTAGTGAGTTCCAGATCAGCGAGGACATCACGGATCACTGATTCGTAAGCTTCGGCGCCGGTTTTATCCGGAGACTCGACCCTGAACACTTCGAGCGGCAACATGTTTCAGTCACTCCTCGATAAAACCTGATACTAAGAGAGCGGAACCGACAGCGCCGATTAACTGTGCATAAGGCGGCACAATCACCTCTGCCTGTAGCAGTTCACGCATCGCTTGCGGTAAGCCTTCGATGAGTGCCGTGCCTCCGACCATGATCACTGGCTCCCGCACCTCGACCTCCTGGAGTTGCTGCTCAAAGACCTGCTCTGCCACGCTGTAACAGGCCGCTGCTGCGACATCCTCGTGACGCGCGCCCTTCGATAGCGAGTTCACGAGACTCTGGATTCCGAATACGATGCAGTAGCTGTTCATCGAGATGTTGGATGCCATGCCTGCAAGCGCAAGTTTTCCAAGTTCGGTGATGTCAACGCCAAGACGCTTTGCAGTCATCTCAAGGAAACGCCCTGATGCACCGGCACAGATCCCACCCATCGTAAAGATTCCTGGGATTCCGTCCTGCACCGATATCGCCTTGTTATCCATCCCGCCGACATCGATTACAGTCGCTGCACCCTTCTGCCGGTCAGCAAGGTAGACCGCGCCTTTCGAGTTCACTGTAATCTCTTCCTGGACCAGATCGGCATTGAATTCCCTTCCTAATATGAATCTGCCGTATCCGGTCACCCCTATCGCCTGAATCGCACCCCTTTCGATTCCGGATTCCTTAAGAGCGGTTGAGTAAGCCTCCTCCGCGCTCTTCAAGACATCGGTGGAACTGACCCACCCGAATCCGAGAATTTCGTTGTCTTTCATGATCACCGCCTTTGTGGTGGTCGATCCTGAGTCGATTCCAGCTGTAATCCCTGTCTGTTTCTCGCGTGCAAGCAGACTGCGCCTCTTTGCGATGGTTGTCAGTGCCTCCATCCTTGTGAGAAGCGTGTCTGCCGTAGTGCGTTCTGTATACGAGTAACTGATCACAGGAAGCCCTGAGTTATCATGGATGTACCTGCGGATCTCGTTTCTGACGAGCGCGCCTTCTGCGCACCTGAAACACGTCCCGATGAAAACGGCATCAGCGGTGGTATGTCCCTCGACGACCGAGATTGCGCGGGCAAGCATAAGTTTAAGGTCAGGACTCGTCACCTTTAGCCCGAATTTTGCTTCTGCCGCCTCCACTTCCTCGAGATCGATGTCCGGGAAGATGATCTTCGCTCCAACCTGCTCTGCTGCCGATTCGATCTCTCCTTGAATTCCTGTGTATTCGGAACCACAAGAGATCTGTGCGACCTCGATTTCACCCATTCTTTGCCTCCTTACCATCTCCAAGTCCATTTAAGAACTCGGATATCCGGTACACGAAATTCTCTGCCGCATCATCCGATGTCGGATAGTTAAGTTCGAGAATAGGGATACGTCTCGCGCGTATCAGGAACCCCACAAGTTCGCTTGTCCGCTGGCAGCCCATGCACCCAAACCCGATCGGTGCGTCCTCGACAAGGATCGCCGCCTCTGCCGCCTCAATGAGCGGATCCAGAAGAGACATGCGCCCGCGCACACCAGCAGGCACCTCGACAGCAGCGTACTTAAGCCCAATCTTTGGATCCTCCGGCGTGATATTAAGTGGCGGCGAGTCAATTCCGGCGGTAGTCACTCTTTTCTTGATCTCTTGCATGACTGCAAGCGGCGCATGGCCGAAACGCTCGACCAGGTCGTACAGGATCAGACTGTTGCTTGGATAAATGAAGATATTTGCCATGTTTCACCTCATTGATACGATTGATTCTGGTGTATGGGTATGTTTGGGATCATGGGAACTAAAATAGTTTGCGGTTCATCGAGGCTGTCACATACACAGTTATGGTTGAAAGATATGTTCTTTTTTCATACTTATGAGCACCCGCACGGGCAGGGAGGTTTTTATTGAATGGGCGCATATAATCTATATGCCTAATTGAGAGGATTTTATGCAGGCAAAACAAGCAATAATCCAGTCGGTAGTCGATATTGCAGAATGCATCCACGCATCCGCCATATTACTTCCGGATTCATACACTTCCGAGCGTATCGGGATAGAGACCGAGATTCCAGTCATGGTTATGCCGAGACAGGCATCTGATCTGCTGTACAGGATCATCCCGAACCACGTCGAAAAGGAGGAGGCCGTACTCCATGCGCGTATCCAGGGGATCGCTGTCGCGGGGTATCTGAAGGGCGCGATAAGCGGTGTGGTCGTCGGGGTGATCGATGGTCCAAGTTTTGATTCGATTATTGTATACGACCCAAGAGAGAGTTATGCAGTAAAATCGCTGCAAGAACGCGAGGGATTGGTAAATTCGGACGCGTTCCGCGCAGTTATGGAACTCGCACTCGAACTCGCACTCGAAGGAAGGGAAGGAAGACACATCGGCACCGCCTTCGTTATAGGGGCTGCGGAGAACGTTCTGCGCGCATCACACCAACTCCTGTTAAACCCATTCAAAGGACACGACCAGCATGACCTGATAATCACAGACCATGGCAACTGGGAGACGTTTAAGGAATTTGCGCAACTGGACGGCGTTTTCGTGATATCTGGTGAGGGGGTCGCCTGCGCATCAGGCAGGTATCTCGATGTGGATGCCAGATCGGTGCGCATCCAGCAGGGTCTTGGCGGCAGACATGCTGCATCAGCCGCGATCACCGCTGAAACCGATGCTGTTGCGGTTGTCGTCTCCGAGTCAGGTGTGATCAGAGTCTACCAGGGCGGAGAACAGATCATCGAGATCGAGCCTGGTGGGATGGGCTGGATGATGCTACCGTAACACGGCACTGTCTAAAAATCCCGTGATTTACTCGGTGTCGAGTAGAGCCCATAGCGCACCTTTTTTGAGGTAATAGCCCCAAGGTTACTATGAGCCCCCTCACAGAACCGGACGAGAAGATCTCCCTCATCCGGCTCTTCAGAAGAACCCTCCCCCCTCCTTTCGGATGTGTTGTGGGTACGGTTTTGTTAGCGCCCTTAACCCGCATCTGAGTGCGGAAGATGTGCCCAGATCCCAACGGTTCAACTGTCAGCCCCGTCCCCCACAGGCATTGCCCTGCTTCAACGGCATCATAGGCTGATCCGACTCCCAATATGCTTTTTTTGCGGTATCTTGCTGCTTATAGGCTTGATAGCATATACTCCTGCCCCTATAGGGAGAACAAGGAGAGCATATTGGGCCTCCCGAGAACCCAAGCGTCTCCGTTTGATAATGTGAAGCGTAGCGTAGCAAAGCCGTTGGCACCATGCTGCGGTCTTATACCCCACTCGGACTCACATCACCTCGCACTGTCCCAGAGCTCCCTGCTATAGTCCAAGACCGGAGGATTTGACTAACGGTGGTGTGAATGCTGCCTTCCGTTGCACAAAGAACGTCGGCTTCCAGGATTATTGAAATTTCGGGGCTTATAACCAACACCCGGCACAATCGAAGTATTCAGTGAAAACACTCTGATTTTGTGAAAAGTGGATTCGTGCGATTCGCGGCGTTCGTCACCATTCGTGAATGCGAGAGCATCGGCGCAGCCATCTCCTGGTGTTGATTTTATCACGAATATATGATTTTACTTGATGGATCATACCTAACGTATATTATATGGGGTGTTTTGTTATTTGCTCAATTTATCACTGAGGTGTGCATCACGAGAATTACCAAAGAGTCAAAATCCGGAAACCCACCACATCCCTTAAGACGCCTCACGTCTACACTTTTTTTCATGATAATAATATTTTCGCACGGAGGACTATAATTGGACGATATTGGAATTATTGCAGTTGGTGGATATAATGAGATGGGGCGGAACATGACCGCGGTGCATGTCGGTGGCGACATCATCATATTCGATATGGGGCTTCGTCTCGATCAGGTACAGATTCATGAGGATGTGGAGATCGAACGGATGCATTCGCTCGATCTGATCAAGATAGGCGCGATACCGGACGATACCGTGATGAAAGGAGTGAAAGGCACGGTTCGTGCAATCGTCTGTACACACGGGCACCTCGATCACATAGGGGCAATCTCGAAACTGGCACACAGGTACCGTGCCCCGATCATCGCAACCCCATACACGATCGGTCTTATCAAACAGTTGATCAAGTCGGAACGGAAGTTCCCGGCAGAGAATGAACTGGTCGAGATGAACGCTGGCGAGACAAAGGAGGTCTCAAAAAACCTCTCGATAGAGTTCATAAGGGTCCAGCACAGCACACTTGACTGTGTCTTTATTGCGGTGCACACCCCGCGGGGCATCCTTCTGTATGCCAATGACTTCAAGATGGACCGGACGCCGACGCTCGGAGAGCCACCAGACTTAGAGCGGCTCAAGCAGATCGGCAAGGAAGGCGTCTTTTTGATGATCACGGAGAGTACCAATGCCGCCATCACTGGAAAGACACCGTCAGAACGGATCGCAAAGGCTATGCTCAACGATGTGCTCACCGGTACCGAGGAGACCGAGTCAGGGGTCATCGTGACCACGTTCTCGTCTCACATCGCAAGGATCGCTGCTACCCTAGAAATCGCAGAGAAGATGGATCGTATTCCCGTACTTATGGGACGCTCGATGGATAAATATGTGAAATTGGCAGCGAAAATGGGGTATATCCAGCTTCCGGAAGATCTGAGGATATACGGCGTGCGGAAGAACATAGATAAAGCGTTTACAAGAATAACAGCTGAAGGAAAGGAGAAGTATCTTCCGATCGTAACAGGGCATCAAGGGGAGCCTGGTGCGGTGCTTGAGCGAATATCGATGGATAATACGGGTTACAAGATTGAGAGCGGGGACAAGGTAATATTTTCTGCAAATGTGATTCCAACACCAAGCACACGTGCAAACAGGCATGCCCTCGAGACGAAACTCGTGATGCGCGGAGCACGCATATATGATGGAGTTCATGTCTCAGGACATGCATCGAAGGAGGATCACTGGGAGTTGCTACGCATGATAAATCCGGAACATGTGATCCCTGCGCACGGAAACCTCGTGATGCACAGTTCCTATATCGAGATGGCTGAGAGTACAGGATACGTACTCGGTGATACGCTCCATCTGCTCAGAAACGGGGAGGAGTTAGTTCTTGGATGATTAACATGGATGAATTTGAGAAAGAGCTTGCAAAGCGCGGCGATCTCGTCTACGAGTATCTCACATCCGCCCGGTATCAGAAGCGGTTCGCTTCCGAAGTGATTCACGACTCGGTGTACCTGTACTTGGGCGGGAGGCGAGGAAAATCGCTGCGGCCTGCCGTACTGCTCTTCTCGTGCGGCGCTGCCGGTGGCGATGAAGAGATTGCGATTCCTGCGGCGGCTGCTACCGAGGTATTCCACACATGGACGCTTGTGCACGATGACGTCATCGACCGGGATTGTATGCGGCGCGGCGGATACACGGTGCACGAGGAGTTTCGCAGGAGGGGGCTAGATCTTGACTATGATGGCGACAATGCTGCACACTACGGCACATCGCTTGCGATACTTGCAGGCGATGTCCAGCAGGGTTGGTCGGTCTCACTCTTATCCGAACTTGCTGAGCACGGCGTCGACCCGGCTGTTGTGCTGCACCTGATCAGGATGATGGAGACCGATGTCGTGCTGACGCTACTCTCCGGGCAGATATTTGATGTCCAGTACTCGAAAGCTCCGATTGAATCGTTAAGCGAAGATAAGATACTCGGGATGCTGTGGAGAAAAACAGGTGCATTGTATGAGTTCGCAGGAGCTGCCGGTGCAATGATCGGACTATCTACTACGAATCGCGAAGACGAGCTGGTCAGGTCGATATCACAGTTTACAGGCAGGTGCGGCACCGCGTTCCAGTTGCAGGACGATATCCTTGGCGTTGTTGGGGATACGAAGAAGCTCGGAAAGACTGTTGGTTCCGACATCAGGGAAGGGAAACGGACTCTTATTGTGTACCATGCCTTTTCGAATGCAAATGAGGCGCAGAAGAGGCGCATGTCTACGCTACTTGGTAATGAGAACGCATCTGCCGAGGAGGTCAGCGAGGTCGTGGATCTTCTATCCGAACTTGGAAGCATCGAGTACACAAGAGCACTTGCTGACAGTTACGTTGATGAAGCGAAAGAGCAGATAGAAACAGTGCCCGGGTCAAGGTATAAGGATCTCCTGCTGACGTGGGCAGACTATATGGTCAAGCGCGAGTCCTGAACGACGCAATCAGAGATGGCATATATCCGAAAGGATGAGAATAACGTGAATGCAAAGAGATCTGTCTACTTCTTCGGCGACGGAAGATCCGGAGGTAACGCTCGAATGAAAGATCTCCTTGGGTCAAAGGGAGCAAATCTCGCTGAGATAACGAATATTGGTATCCCGGTGCCTCTTGGATTCACGATCTCCATAGAGGCATGTATGCACTACTATGTACATGATGGGGGAGTATCCACTCCAAAAAGTAGGGTAAAAGCATCCCATTGATTGGTGATACCCCAGAGTAACGACATACACTACCATTCCCACCTGAGTTGAAACTACTGTTCAGTCATACACCGGATTACCAAAACCAGAGTACCAGCTACCACTAATCACGCAGCAACATACTCATCCACCCACGCGCGCCACACTATCATCAACCTGCATCATAGTCCATCCCCGAAACCCCTTTCGCCCTAATCATTTTCGCAAGCGATGGCATGCAGAAGCGCTTGCTGACACGATCATGGATATATGCATACGCGCTCACACCCAATTTCTTTGCAGTCTCTACAATCGTCAAAAAGGTATCGTTCGCCTTTGTACCGTCTTCTGTCATGGTGTGCAGGCTCACATCTCGCCTGCGGACCTGAGCTCTTGCCCCCAATTCTGATTCGTTGTTGTGCAAGGGCACTTCAGGATATTTCAGTGCTATTAGGAGCTCCGACTTCTTAGCCAGGGTCTTTGTGATCCTGTCGTCCAGGGCTGGATACCCGGTAATTGTTGCAAACAAGCTATTAAATTCAGCGGACAAGCGCGTAACCTCATCTGAATTAGGAATTTCCTTGAACTCCAGAAGTTTCCTGTAATAATCCCAGTACATACCCAGAAACTCTCCCTAGTTTTTCACGGTGCACTGGCACTATGGGGTGTAGCTTCTTGTAGTTTCGTCCGTCATGAACCCAGCACAGTGCCTGCTCGTAGGTAAGCCGCTTGAACTGGGGTGCATCATCCGTTAAAAGTGTTGGAATTACTGGGAAGTCTGTTTGATGGTGATAAGCTGCAATAGCATCAGCTTCCATAATCCTTGTTCGATTATTTTTGCCCTTGTCAGGAGTAGGGTAGATTGTATCAAGTAACTCCTGCATCTGTGATTCATTCATTGTTTTACCAGAAATTAGCTCTCGTAACCTGCCGATTAATTTTTTAGATAGTCTAAACTCTGCCATCAGGTCGAAAGCTTCTTCATTAAACAAATAACTCCTTGATTCTCCGTCCGGGTCACCCCGTAGTACATCGAGAACAGTTAGACGATCCTTTCGAGGAGTTGTGAAGTAAGCGGTGTAGAATGGGTTGCAAACGATTCAGTGCATAGTGGTTCTGCCCATGGACCCTGGAACTGGTGTCATCCATCTGCTGATAACCGGTGGAGAGCAGCCCTGCCTTGAAGATATCAGCTTTTTCCTGGTGAAATAGTTCATTATTCTTCGTATTAATGCGAGAAATCGTTGATGGAGCGATGTGGATATCGAAATTGTCCATGACATCATGTATCTTTGATTCTGACACATTGGCAACATGTTTAAGTGTGAGAACCAGAGATTTCACACCGGGACCGAATTCTCCCTCGATTTCAGACGGTGTTTTCCCCATATAGGTCTTGTTTTGAGACGGCGAGTAGTAGATCTCCTTTCTGTACTCGACATTGTCTGTAATGATTTTGATTTCCTGAACTACCACGTTTTGATATCCTTTAAACTCAGCATCATCCGGCAGAATGTCTTTATCCACCTCACACACAACAACACGGTCTATCTTTATCTTGTCTTTTTTCGTTTTCGATTTCTTATTTTTTGGAGTATTTTTGGGCTTTCTTTCTTCTTCTGAAGAGATGTCAACGTTCGGATTCTTCCCGGAGGGTTTAACGTCTGGTTTTGGCTGCTCCCCTTTCATCAGGATGATTTCATCTCGCAACTTCTGATTTTCTGCTTTTAATTTCTCGACGTGCCCATTCAATTCTTCGATTAGCTGGAGAAGGATGCGGAAGGCTTTTGACAGTTGTTCATCATGAATTTCATCCGGGCGGATATTTATCGTCTCCAATGTCTGCGCGATCCCTGATAAATTCATGAGACAACCTTTACTCTCCTAGTATAGATAGTATTCTATCGAATGGAGCGATGTGATAAAACCATTGATATAGCGATTCATTGCTTGTCAGATGGCAATACTAACACCATCATTGAGGATTCAGTATACTTCCACTTCTTCGAGTTACCCTCTAATTTGGAGCGGATACCAAAAAACCACCATGGTAATGCGAACAATTGAGATCAAGGAGATCAAATACGAAGTGGACAAAGAGCAAAGAGGGGGTGTAATATCCAGATTGAAGGAATTATACAGAGACCAACTCGATATATTCACAGAAGGGGATTTTGTTGACGTCCGAGGTGATTTGCATAATTACAAAAGAAGAAATAGAATATTATGGATAATGAGTGGTGGCAAGCATGGGAAAGATTTACCGACCGGTTGAAGTTGGATATGGCAACAGGAAAACCACGACCGTCGCAATTATAGACACCGGTGCTGATGAAACTGTGATTAGCGAACGGTTGGCAGTTAAAGTTAATTCCGACTTATACGGAGTTTTCAAGGTGATATGTGCTTCAGATACCATATTGGAAGGAAAGTATGCTGATGTAACGATCAGGGAACTGTGGAGCGGGGTTGAGATCGTGATGGCCGTTGGCGTTTCTGATAAGCCGTTTGGGACGGATGACATCGATGACGAGGGTGTCGAAGCGATACTCGGGGTCGATTTCTTGCAGGAGACAGAAATGTCTCTTGATTTTTGCTATTGACACGTCGAATGATTATGTGCGCAGGCAACGCATTGATTGTGCAGCAATTCCTGCTCAGTCGCGTACCCTACACTCTTGATCTTACTCATCTAACTTTTAGTCTTGCGTTAGGCACATAAAAAGTAAAAAATGGAAAGTGTGTAGATTTAAGGGTTGATATTGTAGCTGTTTATATGCAGATATCGTCGAAAAGGAGATACTGGTCAGTCGATAGAGACAAAATCGCCCCATTCCCGGAGTTACGTTATCGTAACACCCGGTCTCAATTATTTACCAAGATGGTGGGGGAATCTTCAAGAATAACTGGATAGTCTCTTTTAAATCCATAAAACAATGCTATAAGGAGGTCTTCCATCGAATCATATTTAAATCCAAGAAATAAATACATTATCTTCTTTTATATTTTGGATATGGGTTTTCCTACCGAAAAGTGGTAGTGGTACATAGCCGGGAACGTTGCACTACAATATGACGGACAGAGTGAAGCCCATAAGGGCGAGGAAATGGTTATTTTGTGGTATACCCATTCATAGACACCGATTTGAACTTACAAAATCCAACCTCAAAATGACGCCACAGTGTCATCTTGTCACGTATGGTCAAACAAGGGTGATCCATGCAAGATCCACAATCCTGCGCATCACCTCGCGCACAGGCACGCCAGTCTCCTGCGCAATCGTCTTCGCATCCTCAAACTCGGCTGATATGGAAAAGATACAGCCGCCTTCATCGGTCGCTATCTTGACCGCGGCATCCCACTCCGTGCCATCGATCTCGATCCTGACCGACTCCATCTTCCGCTTTGCGATCAACCTGTGCTTGGTGGGTGATATCCGCACGCCAAGCGAACCGGTCTCCTTGATGATCCTCTGTGCGATCCGTGCCGCGTCCCCGGGTTTTACGATCACCTGGATCAGATGCCCGCTCCGTCCTTTCTTCATCGTCGCAGGGATTATGATCGCGTCATGCGCTCCAAACGCCATCAGTTCATCGATCAGGTTGCCAAGTACCTCGCCGGTCACGTCATCGACCGACGTCTCGAGCACCTCGACAGTATCCCGCCAGAAGGACGCATCCCCGCCCCGCCATATATCCGCACCCGCACCACTGCCCGGAACATGACCTTGAACATGTCCCTTCCCCAGCTCCTGACCCCGGCGCTCATCTTCGCACCGGATGACACGCAACACGTTCGGAATCTCGAGATCCGCTTTCCCCGCCCCATATCCGATACCGGTTGCGACGCATCCGCCGCCACTACCACCACCACCAGTACTACTACTACCACTGTTGCCGCCACTACCACCGGGTTCTGCCTGACCTACCAGATGCGCGAGTATCGCGGCACCGGTCGGGGTCAGCAATTCGTGCTCGATGCTCCCGTACTCCCACGAAAGCACGGAACCTGCAAGGATCCCAAGCGTGGCTGGTGCTGGCACCGGGCATCTTCCGTGCGCAGTATCCACAAAACCCCTGCCCGCAACGATCCGGGCGCAAAAGACCCGAGAAGGCGCAAGATCGTGGATCGCAGTAGATGCGCCGACCACGTCTGCTATGGCATCCGCCTGCCCGAGTTCGTGGAGATGGAGTTCGTCCTCGCTTACACCATGAACCCTCGATTCTGCCGAGGCGATGCGGCTGAAGATGGCGAGCGCGTCTCTAACGATGGGGTCTGGCAATCCTGACGACCTGATATCGCTTGCGATCGCAGGATATGTGCTGGTTTCGGATTTGTCTGTGGTCTCTGACACGCGGACCCGGGTTGCAGAGATCCCGTTCTTCGTAGTCCTTCCGATATCCACGGTGACTGGCGCTACTGATTCCATGATCTCTCTGATGCGTGCGGAATTGGCTCCAAGATCGATTAAGGAAGCGATGATCATGTCCCCGGATGCGCCCATGAACGGATCGAAGATCAGGCAGGTCATGGTTGGTTATGTGTGCGCAGGAGTACATAATGGTGCAGGTTTCCGCCCGCGTGGGACCAATGACCCAAATGACACGAATACGGTAGATGTTGCCACATAGATTCATGCTATTCGTCTGATTAGCGTAATTCGTGACTATGAGCATGCGAGCGGAGCCGTTGGCATAAAATAATTCCGTATGGAAAATATCATCCTCTAAAACGAGATTCTGAAATGTTAGAATTCCAAATTACGCTTGCGGAATGTGGGATATAAAATAACCCAATAAACTACCTAAAATTGGAGTCATTATGACAATTGGAATCAAACTTGCTGGTTGGTGCCAACCAATTATTACTGCTGAAGGTATAAGCAGCAAAAAGGAGATTAAAATCCCTTTTAACGCGCCATTGATCCTTAGGTTCGATGTCGCAATCATGAAACCTGCGATTACCCATAATGAAAATGCCGATAAATTTGCATCCCATGTCAGTTTCTGGAAAATCATCGGTATCACATCGATTACTCCGGCAATTATGCCGAAAACAATCCCCACTTTAATTTTGCTTATTTTTTCATAATTTTTATCTCCTTGTTCTTCTGTTAGTTTCATAATATTACATATTTTCCTTTCCGAAGGCGGGGTTCGGAATTTCATATATATGCGGCATATCCACTTCTTACTCCCCTCTTGATCGTATCTTCATAAAATATCTCTATCAAAAAAACGGGGGTGGGTCCCCCGTGCTACGCCGTCACTGTCACTGGCACCTGTATCTCTGTAAGCAGCTCTTCCTCAGGCGTCTCATTCGGGTCGTTTAAGTAGACCTCGCGGCAGACATCTGCCACTTTAAGCCCCTCTCTCGCCATGTATTCGTGAATTACCTCGTGAGCCACGCCCACATCCTGATACGGACCCTTGTGGATGTAGGAGACGACTCTCCTCCCTTCCAGTGTCTTCACGTCGTACTCGGGACCCACAGTGATGCTCCCTGATATCGGGAACGCAACCTCGATGTCCGCATCCGTCTCCTTATATTCGTTGTCGTGGTAGATTGTTATGGGCATGCCGGTGCACTTCACCTGCGCCCGCTGGTTCTCAGGACCGAAGACCGTTTTCATGAGATCATTCATGAGGTGTGGTATCACGTCCTGATACGTCCCTTTCTCCCTTCTGCTAACTACCCTCTGATCGGGCACATCCTTTACAGTTGGTTCGTTCTTATCCAAGTAGACCACCTCCAGGAAACTCCTGGTCAGTAACGATCCCTTGATCTTCTCAAGACGGCATATCTCGACACTCACATCCTTAAGCCTCTTCTCAAGGATGATATCAAGCCGCGCCTCATCTGCAAGTCCGTCCAGAGCGTCCATAATCTCCCTCATCTCCCGGATGCCGAAACCAAGATCGGAAAGGCGCTTTAGTTGGATACCTCTCCGTATCTGCTGGTAGGCGTACTGCCTGTAACCCGTTATCTCCCTTCTTGCAGGAGTCAGCAAGCCTTTCTCATCGTACAACCGGAGGGCTCGCCTGGTCAGTCTGGTGATCATCGAGAAGGTTCCGATGCCGATAAATCCGTCTGATTCGTTCATGGGGATCAATATAGTGATTGCCGGTGGTATACTTTAACCACAGGAAATTGACGCGGGTGAGGATTCTCAAATGTTCGCGATTGCCTGCCCGATAGCAGAGACGTCCACCCGTTGCCGGCACACGCTGGTAGGAATGTTGAGCGCATTTTCAGGATGATTGGATACTACAAAATTCGACTTCTCCCCAGAAAATAATAGAAAGTTCCTGTTTTTCTATGTGTTCCTCTGTTATCCAGTGGTTTTCCAAAACCCGGGTTCAGAAGATACTAAAATATATGAACCTTCCGAGGTTCACGACACGGTTTTTCGTCCAGAAAAAAAGAGACTGTTCAGAGGATTCCTCCTCCGAACAGAAGCCCGGTCCCAAACATAGTCGCGAAGAGTATCGCGATGATGTTGACCACCTTAATAAGTGGATTTAGCGCAGGTCCTGACGTGTCCTTGAACGGATCACCGACAGTATCACCAACGACCGCTGCCTTGTGTGCCTCAGAGCCTTTGCCGCCATGCGCACCGTCCTCGATTAACTTCTTGGCGTTGTCCCATGCAGCGCCGCTGTTTGCCATAAATAGCGCCATCAAAAGCCCGACAACGATAATCCCGATCAGAAAACCGCCGAGCGCAACCTTGCCGAGCAGGATCCCAACAATTAAGGGAACGCCGATTGCAAGGATTCCCGGGACCACCATCGAGTTGATCGCTGCTTTTGTCACGATGTCGACCGCTTTTCCGTACTCCGGCTTTGTTGTCCCTTCCATGATTCCGGGGATCTCCCGAAACTGCCTTCTTACCTCTTCCACGATCTTAAAAGCGGCTTTCCCTACCGCATTCATCGTAACTGCGCTGAACAGGAACGGAAGGAGTCCTCCGATAAAGAGCCCAACCAGTACCAGCGGGTTGTCAAGACCGAGTTCGCCAATATCAAGCCCTACCTTGTGCCTGTAATCGGCAAAGAGCGCAAGTGCTCCAAGAGCGGCTGATCCTATCGCATATCCTTTCGTCACCGCCTTTGTGGTGTTTCCGACGGCATCGAGTTGATCGGTTATGTCCCTGGTGCTCGATGGAAGCGAAGCCATCTCTGCGATACCACCTGCGTTGTCAGTGATCGGTCCGTATGAATCGAGGGCAACGATGATCCCTGTCGTGGAGAGCATCGCAGCCGCAGCTATCGCAATGCCGTATAACCCCATCGCAGGATCTGCAAGACCACCAACCACGGCAAACGCTGCCAGGATGCCTGCACAGATCACGATAACAGGCATCGCCGTGCTTTCGAGACCAATAGCTAGCCCTGATATGATATTTGTGCCTGCACCGGTCTCAGCTGCGCGTGCTACCGCCTTCACAGGTCTGAAATTAAGTGCAGTGTAATACTCGGTGATGATCACGATCAACACCATGATCACAACCCCGACGATCGACGCATACCAGAATCTGATGTCTCCCATCATCCAGTCGGTAACGAAATAAAACGCCACAAGACAGATCAGTGCCGCTGCCGCCACACCCTTGTATAGGGCGTGCATGATGTTCTTGCTCTTGCCGAGTCTGACGCAGAATATAGCAAGTATCGATGCAAGAATCGCGACCGATCCAAGAATCAGCGGATACGTGACCGCATTTGGATATTGTGCGACCACAATTGCTCCAAGAAGCATCGCAGCAAGCGATGTGACCACATACGTCTCGAAGAGATCAGCGCCCATGCCCGCGCAGTCCCCTACATTATCCCCGACATTATCAGCAATCACAGCCGCGTTTCTGGGGTCATCCTCCGGGATTCCTGCCTCCACCTTGCCGACGAGATCCGCGCCGACGTCAGCGGCTTTCGTGTAGATCCCACCTCCGACCCTCGCAAAGAGGCTGATCAGACTTGCGCCAAAGGCAAAGCCTACGATCAGATCAACGTCTGCCGGCTCTCCGCCGTACAGTATGTAAAACCCGCTTGTGCCGAGCAGTGCAAGACCGACCACGGCAAGCCCGGTCACCGCGCCGCCACGAAACGCAATGGATAGTGCCTTTTCGAGACCGTCCTTTGCAGCGTTTGCGGTTCTCACATTCGCGCGAACCGAGACGTTCATGCCGATGTATCCCGCCAGCGCGGACGCTGCTGCGCCGACAAGGAATCCGAAAGCGATCTTTACACCGTCATCGAGCAGGGTATACATCAGGGCAGCCAGTATGATCGCAACGATTGCAACCGTTTTATACTGGCGGTTCAGATACGCCATCGCACCCTCTTGTATTGCCGATGCGATCGCCTGCATCTCTTTTGTACCAGTTGGTTGTTTCAAAACGAGATACGCAAACACGCCCGCAAACACCAGACTGATAATGCCTGCCACGGGCGCAAGATATAATGTGTTGTCCATTTCTAACTATCTCTCCTGTTTGTATTTTAGTTTGTATTTTATTATTGGATGAATGCCATACAATATGAATGTGTCGATCACAGTCCGTCAGCGTTAAATACCAGAAACCTAAAATACTTGAAATACAATCGTGGAAACGGTGGTATTCTTGCCATACACAATCGAATATATTCACGCAAGAGAGATATTGGATTCACGCGGGAATCCTACAGTTGAGGTCGATCTTGAGACGCCAAGCGGATTTGGACGCGCTGGCGTTCCTTCAGGCGCATCGACAGGCACAAACGAGGCGCTTGAACTTCGGGACGGCGGTGATCGGTATCGCGGGAAGGGCGTTTTGAATGCGATTGAAAACGTGAATACCGCACTCAGAAATGAGATCATTGGCATGGACGTGCGGAGCCAGCGCGCGATCGATCAGACGATGATCGGTCTCGATGGCACGCCGAACAAGTCGAAGCTTGGCGCGAATGCCATACTCGGTGTCTCGATGGCTGCTGCAAAGGCTGCTGCGAATTCTGCGGGTCTGCCATTGTATGCGTATCTGGGAGGCATCCGGGCGTGTGTGCTGCCCTGCCCGACCATGAACGTCTTAAACGGGGGCGAACATGCCGGAAACGACCTTGCGATCCAGGAGTTCATGATCCAGCCGAAAGGCGCACCGACGTGCGCGGAAGCAGTACGGATCGGGGCAGAGGTCTACCATACACTCAAAGGAATCCTGACTGCGAAGTACGGATCGGGCGCAGGCAATGTCGGCGATGAGGGCGGTTATGCGCCGCCGATGAATCATACGGGTCAGGCGCTCGATGCGATCGTTTCCGCCATCGAAGAGGCAGGCTATACCACAGCAGAGGTCACACTTGGGGTCGATGCCGCTGCATCCGAGTTCTTCAAAGACGGGAAGTACCTGATCGACGGTACAAAACTCGACGGCAGCGAGATGGTCGATTACTACCTTGACCTGATAAAGACATATCCGATCTTCTTACTTGAGGATCCGTTCCACGAGGAGGCATTTCAGGACTTTACCCTACTGACCGCGGCAACGGACAGAGTCATCATAGGTGATGACATCTTCGTAACCAACATCGAGAGGTTGCAGCGCGGGATCGACACCGGAGCTGCGAATGCGCTGCTACTCAAGTTAAACCAGATCGGAACGGTATCTGAAGCGTTTGATGCTGCATATCTGGCGCACAGGAACGGATACCGGGTTGTGGTGAGTCACCGGTCTGCCGAGACATGCGACTCAATGATCGCTGATGTCGCTGTTGCGATAGGTGCTGATCTCCTAAAGACCGGAGCACCTGCCAGGTCAGAGCGCACCTCCAAGTACAACCAACTTATAAGGATCGAGGAGGAACTTGGTGAAGCAGCGAGATTCGCTCAACTATGATGGAGATATATGTGCCACATATTTGAGATATAATTTATGGGATGGTATGCATGAGTTCATTTCGAACAAAAATCAAGAGGCGATTGGAACGGTATCTTGAGCTGGACGCCGATGGTATTCGGTATGCCGTTATGAAAACCATACTGAGGGTCAAACGGATAACTGTAGATCTTCTACACGACTCCCTCTCTAAGAAATTCAAGGTCACCCACAAGACCGTTGCATCGATGGTTGGATATATCCACTCCAAACTCGGCATTCTCCATGCGCAGAAGCAGTCATACAAGACGCACATCGTCTACACACTGCGTGATGAGTATGTTGATCTTGTGAGATCGGTGTTGCGAAGATCTATAGACGCAAAAACCCAGAATGCGGCATGACACTGGTGAAGGATGCTCCGCGCACCTCGACCAGTTTTATCATCAGATCGGACGCAAACACGAGGGTCACCGCTTCCCGCGATCCGTTCTATGAACTGATGCGCCGTCTCTTCCAGGACGAGAGTACTGCGATCAGGGGGCAGAGCTTCCTTGAGATGATCCTCGAACGGGAGGCATCCGGAAATCCGATACGGACGAGCGAGTGGGCAGAACTGCTCCGTGAGTTGGGGGTCAGCAGATCCTCTTTTTATGCGATGCGGAACAAACTGCTCGGTTCCGGAATGATCACGAACAAGAAAGGGGTCTACCGGGTATCAGGGCAGTTTAGCAAGGATCTTGTTGATATGGCGAGATGGTGGTGGGTTGCTGTGTTGAATCGGGATCTGGAGCGTCTGTGATGATCGAGCAATTTATTTATTCCTGGAAGGTTCAAGCTTATGGATGGAGAATAGTTCTGGCTCTATCGGCGGGGTTTCTATGGGGATTGTGGACCCTGTATATCATAAGAGATCAAAGAGCAAGGTTAATCTATAACGGGGTCAGAATAGCTCCATAACAGAATCGGAGGTCGATATGGGAACATTCATAGTATCCATCGTGAAGGAAGGCAAGTTCTTTATTGCGAGATGCCCCGCGCTCGGTGTGACCTCTCAGGGCGAGTCCCTTGAAGAAGCGCAGGCAAACATCAAGGAAGCCATATATCTTTATATCGAGAGTTTTGGGATAGATGACCTGCATAGTGGGACCTCCACACCGTTCTGGACCACAGTTGAAGTTGCTCATGCATAAACTCCCCATAATATCGGGTAAAAAACTTATAGCTGCACTGAAACGAGTCGGTTTTATCGAAGTGCGGCAGAGGGGCAGTCATGTATCACTCCAAAAGATCACCACTGGAAGAACCTACAAAACCGTTGTCCCATTGCATCGAGAACTTGCAAAAGGCACACTTCTCGACATTCTCCAACAGACCGGACTTGAGAAGGACGATCTGATCGAACTGCTTTAGGGAGTGAGACGCATATCGCCCACACGCTGCGTGATGAGTATGTCGATCTTGAGAGGTCGGTGCTGCGAAGATCCATAGACGCAAAAACCCCGACTATAGTATGACACTGGTGAAGGATGCTCCGCGCACCTCGACCAGTTTTATCATCAGATCGGACGCAAACACGAGGGTCACTGCATCCCGTGATCCGTTCTATGAACTGATGCGCCGTCTCTTCCAGGACGAGAGCACTGCGATCCGGGGGCAGAGCTTCCTTGAGATGATCCTCGAACGGGAGGCATCCGGAAATCCGATACGGACGAGCGAGTGGGCAGAACTGCTCCGTGAGTTGGGGGTCAGCAGATCCTCTTTTTATGCGGGTGTGAGACAAACTGCTCGGTTCCGGAATGATCACGAATAAGAGAGGGGTCTACCGGGTATCAGGGCAGTTTAGCAAGGATCTTGTTGATATGGCGAGATGGTGGTGGGTTGCTGTGTTGAATCGGGATCTGGAGCGTCTGTGAGGATTGCTCGAGCAATTTATTTATTCTTGGAAGGTTCAAGCTTATGGATGGAGAAGAAGTGATTATAGGTCCGGGTTCATACGAAAGGTATGATGAGATAGCGATATTATGTCAGAAAAAGTATTTCAGGTTGTTTAAGTTGCCGATTCTCGTGCCGTCATTGATTGCATTCTTATCGTTACTCCCACCGTTTTCCGAGACCGGAACAGATATCATCAAGCATTCAATCGAGTTGATTCCTTCCTTTCTGCAACGCCCAATTTCGATACGGCAGAAATTCTACCACTCCCTCTTCTACAGAGATCGTTTCGCTGTGATTTAATGTAACGACCAGTGCACGGTCCATATCAAACTTGCGCATGCCATTTCGTAGTCCATCGACCTCCCGTTTCTTTGTGTCAGCGTTTGAGACATCCAGACATGCATTGATCAATGCTACTGGCGCAGTTCCCTTCCATACCAGAAAGTCAACCTCCTTTTTGTCCATCAAACGATACATCTCACACCCGCTCCTCCTGAGGTCAAGAAATACCGCATTTTCCAGTAATTTCCCGCGGTCTTTCGAGAAACGATGGGAAACTGTCATCAGAATGCCGCTATCCACAGCATACACCTTTCTCGGACTTCGCTTTCTCTTACCCTCGGAAAATGAATGTGTGTTTAAAAAAAAGAGCAGGTACGGCTCTTCAAGATACCTGGAGTATCGTTCGATCGAATCGAGTGAAACACGATTGCCAAGTGCACGTCTTGTGCCATTTAGCGTAACCGGACCCGGAACAGACGCTACAAACGTCGTTGCCACAGCTTCCAGCTTCTCGATCTCCCGCACCTCATATCTGCGGGCAACATCGTGGTTGATGATATCCCGGTATATCTGTTGCACCATCCGTTCCTTAAGATCGGGTTCAGGCGTCAGAACGACCGCAGGGAAGGTTGATGCCGATATGTATTCGGATGAGAGACTCTTTATCCTTCCGGCATCTGCCAGGGGATCATCAGGATCGATGCCATGAAAACGGAGGTACTCTGAAAAATCAAGGGGAAAGACCTCGAGATCAAGATGCCTCCCTGTGAGCAATGTTGCCAGTTCTTTTGAGAGCAGTTCTGCAGATGAGCCCGAGACGATGATATGCAGACCCGGGTTTATCTCCTGCTGGATCCGGACCCATCGCTCCCAATCAGGAAGTCGCTGGACCTCATCAAGGATCAGGTAGCGCAAGCCCTGCGGATCAACAAACGCCTGATGGGACGCCATAAGCTCGTCAAGGAGGCTGGGACCGTCATTTACAGGCAGTCTCGGATCTTCGAGGTTTGCATACAGCGTCTGCGATGCCTGCACGTTTTTGCTTTCGATCAGGTGATGTATGAACTGGACAAGAATCGTGGTCTTGCCACTTCGTCTGACACCTGTTACAACGACAACCTGACCTGTCGATGTGAGCCTGTGGAGTTCATTTAAGTACTTCGGACGGGTTATGCCTGTGAAAGGACTTGCTCTCCAGAAATTGAACGGGTTTAAGATCTCGATCAGTTCTCGTTCATCCATGGTCTTGACTTCCGGTCTGGTGGGTCAAGTAGTTTCCGGTATGTCGTATGAAAAGATGGATTTTTGTACGATATATATGAAATGTTGGTTGTTTCATGGAGGGTTTCTGGTTGTTGACCCATGTTTATGCATCGCAATATCTGTGCCTTTGCGCTTCTGGATCTAAATGGCGCCCGGCGGCGGCAGACATAATTTCATCACACGATTCTGTAGTGGACCTGACAATTACTTTATCTCATATTTTTCCACGATCCGCCAGGTGTTTTCTTTGTCTTCCGTGTCTTCTTTTCCGTCCACCAGTTCAACGCTCCTGATCGTCTCCAACCGGTGCAGGGCATCTCTCACGCCCTCGTCTGTGAGCTGCTGACGTCCATATTTTATCCGTTCATTGTTTGTACATTCTGCGATGAGGCACTCTCCGGCTGAGCTGTCTCTGTCCCGTGCCAGAACAAGACCCCAGAATACGCTCGTCACCTCTTCGGAGAGCTTGCTTGTTACCGTCTCAGTCAAACTGCTGATTATCAGTAGCACTCCAGCAACTACGATATGAGGGTCCGGTTGCGTGATGACTGTAGTACCAGTAATTGTGGAGCTGGCTATCAATTCAGTCATCGAAGGCAGGTCGAGATGAAAGTTGCGGATCTTGATGCTTTTGCCTGGTGCTATACCACCTTCTTTGATCGTGATGAGACGCAACCCCGCCTCTTCTTGATCCGGATCCACTACCATGGATTTCATGGCAATGTCTGCAGAGGGCTCAACAATATTGTTGTCCACACTCATCGTTGCGGCAAATGCCGGCAGGTCGGTCTCTATCGTATCTTGAAGCACGGCACGGATATGCTGGAGGCGGGTTTCTTCCCTCAATTGGTCTCGTGCACGTTCATAAGGGACCAGAAGGTCGACCAGTTCCGATGCAAGTCTGTCGCGTTCTTCAGGATCGTCGCTCTCTTGCAGCCCATGCTCCAGTGCACGGAACTCATCCTTGATCGTCTCCCATGCTTCTTTGCCTGTCAGTGAGGGCAGTTCGCTCTCAAGACTATCGAGTGCTGCTTGTATGTTGTCAGGGGTCATTATGCCTGGCATCTTCCTTTCCTCTCGTTATACACCTGTAAATGTGAAAGCCGCCCAATAATATGGATTGGTATATGGCTTATCACTGGGATCTCCGTTAATAACAAACTCACGGTATGCCTCATGATCAATGGACTTATAGGTTTCGCCCAGTTCCTTGCGTGTTGCGCCTCGCAACCACAATTGAGCCGAGCGCAACGCCTGATCAGGCGGCAGCCCTTTCTCCAGATGCTCCCGATAAAAGTGTTTTATCAGCAAGCTGGTGGCTGCATCGTTGACAGCCCACAGTGTGCTTATAACACCAGCAGCGCCTGCCTGAAGAAAACCGGTTGGAAGCCCTATGAATTCGTCTGGTGACTGCTTGATATCAGTCATACCGGTCTCGCAGGCTGAAAGGGTCACAAGCCGCGCTATGTCAAGTTTAAGACTTGAAATGATCTCAGACAGGGTCAAGATGTCATGGTTCGCCAACACCAGCCCTGAACCCATCACATCCTGCCAGTTGTAAAAGCCGTGACAGGAGAAATGTAAGTATGTCCGTCCATGGACCTTTTCCACAACCACATCCTTTGTAGCTTTACGTCCTGACAGTGTCTCCCGGTCTGCAGGGTCAAATAGAGATTCCATAGCCTTACCTTCTACCGGGGCGTAGTCCAGATTCTCTGTTGGATTGATAACTGTTAGTAGTGAGGGTTTTTGTCGAGATGGGTCCTGCATGCGCCCTTTGCTTATGCTGAGAGAATATGCACTCGGCGCGTAAGTCACTGTGTAGTCATCGATAAAGGCGCGTCTTTCACCGTCCAGGTCACGCCATGCTGCATGCATGGGCAACAGCCCCATATATCCCTGCGGCATCAGGATAACCGGCGCAGCTTCAGTTAGGTTCAGATCCTGCAGTTTTTGGTGAACCGGACCCATAAGCATGGTCCAGAGCTCGCCTGTGAACTCTTCGATCAACTCCAGCCATTGTTTCGTAGCAGCTTCTGTCATCTCATTGCAGAATGCAAAATATACACCCATCCAGCCGCCCAGCCCGGTCTCGTCCGCAGGTCCTCGCAGTAGCTTGAGCAGGTCATCCTCAATAAAGGAATCCAGCAGAACCACGTGATCAGATTCAACCGAACCTGCCCCATAAGGTATTACAATGACCGCGCTACCCATAGAGGTGACAAGTGGTGCTACCAGTGCTCCACCCTCGGGTACCAGGCTTAGAATCTCGGGCAGGTCAAGCCCCCCTGGCATAAAATCAGGATGCTCTACGCGCAAAGTATCAACAAGCTCATTCAGACAGGCACGCTTCCTGCGGAGCAGATCACCAAGTTCAACATCGCTGCGACGACCTGGAACATCAGAAGACAGACGCATCTCATCTTCCAGCAAATGTACTGCCTCACGCGCCTCTAACATCTCCTGCCTCTGCGTAACAGAGAGCATATCCAGATCAGCATCAGCCAGAGCCAGAGCCTCTGTTAAAAGACGTGTCTTACCATCTTCCAGCCGAATAACCGCCTCATTGATCTGCTCAAGTTTCAACAAGCAATACGCTGAACGCGCATACAGCCCGGATGTCTCCCACACCTCTGCCCTGCGGCCAACCTCGGTGTGCGCCTCTGCCAGAACTGCGTTGCCAGCCTCAATCGCTCCATCATAATCTGCCAGCGCATCCTCCCATCTCTGCTCAGCAAAGCGCAAGTCGCCCAGGTTGCGGAGTGTCTGTCGACGATCAGCAGGAAAACGCTCGAGGGTCCTGACTTCCAGTGCCTGGTTGTAGTGGTCGATGGCAAGGTCAATGTTCTCTGCTCGCTCCCCCCTGATACGGTCACTGTACGCGTTAGCCAGGTTGTTCTGGGTCATGGCCCAGTCCTCTGGGAATGCCTCGCGTGTCCGGACTTCCAGTGCCTGGTTGTAGTGAGTGATTGCAAGATCGATGTTCTCGGCTCGCTTCCCCCGGATGCGGTCACTGTACGCGTTAGCCAGGTTGTTCTGAGTCATGCCCCAGTCCTCTGGGAATGCCTCGCGTGTATAGACTTCCAGTGCCTGGTTGCAGTGGTCAATTGCAAGTTCAATGTTCTCGGCTCGCTCCCCTCGTATGCGGTTCCTGTAGGCGATAGCTAGGTTGTTCTGGGTCCCGGCCCACTGCTCAGGGAATGCCTCGCGTGTATGGGCCTTTAGTGCCTGGTTGTAGTGCTCGATCGCAAGGTCAATATTTTCGGCACGCTCGCCACGTATGCGGTTCCTGTAGGCGATAGCCAGGTTATTCTGAGTCATGCCCCAGTCCTCTGGAAATGCCTCGCGTGTCATGACTTCCAGTGCCTGGTTGTAGTGGTCAATTGCAAGTTCAATGTTCTCGGCTTGCTCCCCACGGATGCATCTACTGTACGCGACAGCCAGGTTGTTCTGGGTCCCTGCCCACTTCTCTGGGAATGCCTCGCGTGTATAGACTTCCAGTGCCTGGTTGTAGTGCTCGATTGCAAGATCGATGTTCTCTGCTCGCTCCCCCCTGATGCGGTTGCTGTACGCGTTAGCCAGGTTGTTCCGGGTCATTGCCCAGTTCTCTGGGAATGCCTCGCGTGTATAGACTTCCAGTGCCTGGTTGTAGTGCTTGATTGCAAGATCGATGTTCTCTGCTCGCTCCCCCCTGATGCGGTCACTGTACGCGTTAGCCAGGTTGTTCTGGGTCCCTGCCCACTTCTCTGGGAATGCCTCGCGTGTATAGACTTCCAGTGCCTGGTTGTAGTGCTCGATTGCAAGATCGATGTTCTCGGCACGGTGACCAAGCGGGTTTTGAGCAAGGCTGTTACCAAGCTCGACCTGCAGCCCGCCCCACAGTTCTGGTTGCGCGCTCTGGTTCACCAGCCCAAGTGCGATCTGACATAACTCTACACGGCGAGGCATATCGGATAGACGGTTTAATCCCTGCAACTCTTGAAGCAACGCAGGTAGTTCGTCCGGATCGGAAACATCGGTAGAGCTTCCCTGTGGAGCCTGTGACTGGGTGGCAATCTGCTCGATAACTGGCAGCAGTTCAGGGTGTTCTCTGATCAGCTCGCGTAATTCCGCATCTGTCTGGACAGACCTTAATCGATCCAATAATTCCGGCGGGATATCGGGTATGGGCCGCGCCTGGAGACGATCCGTGAAAGCAGCATCGATTCCTTCGCTCTGGCACCTGCGAAGCAGCGAACGATGATCCTCAAGGAGACGTCTCGCCTTTTCGTCATCCTTGTATCGTATTAGCAGGGATTCAAAGACCTGGATTGCGGCAGATGTCAGCAGATCGTCCTGATGTGCCTGCACGATCGCCTTGCTATCTGCCCATGTCTTCGCATTTATGAAGGATAAAACGGCGTTGATAATGCGTTCCTCGTCAAAATGATTCTGATCGCTCATGTGTATCTCCCAACTATATTTGTACAAAAGACGCTGCCATGTTGACACACCCACACGGTTTTCCATGTTTTAACTGGTCTATCGCACATCCAATTCACCAATTGTTCGGTAATTGTTTAAGCACCAATCCCCCCTTATATAATCAAAAGAAGGGAATTTACACGCTTGGATCTAATCTACGTCCGGGCTTTACAAGCATATAAATATAGATGGCGAGCTGTACAAAAGCTTATCGGAATTGGCAGTCGCGAAGATCGATGGTGGGATGTTTTATCTTCGAGCTGCAAGCCAGTGCTTTTTCGTTCCAGTGCGGTTACCAGACTACCATCACGCGTGGTTACGAGCAGACGGCAGCGCGGAC
The DNA here is from genome assembly GCA_003194445.1 of Candidatus Methanogaster sp. Classification (GTDB taxonomy): domain Archaea; phylum Halobacteriota; class Methanosarcinia; order Methanosarcinales; family Methanogasteraceae; genus Methanogaster_A. Next base: position 3,158 of record PQXF01000003.1, on the reverse strand, counting down.
CAAGAGCATTGGTAAATGGTGTGGCATGAGCGACGTTCCAGAGATCATCCGGCACGATCAGGCAGACCTTGTCGGAAAGAACCCCTGGCAGACGCGTCCTTGCAGTATCGAGATCAACATAATTTACAGCCGAACCATTTATTTTCCCTCTACGCTCCTCTCTCGCACTCGGCGGTTAAATTCCCGGTTTGGTTACAGTACCCCCATGTCTCAGGTAGTCTCTGCATTGTGAAGTCTCATGATAGTGGTTTTAGGTGCCTGAGTAGTTACGATCTTTGCATCAAATACCAACGAAACAAAAATATGACCAGTTCAGTGCAGTGGTTTCAGTAGTCCGATTATGAACCCCAACTATCAGTCCAATTCTTTCATGGTGTAAAAAAAACCAGTAGCAATCGGTTCAATCTAATTGGAAAGACACTTTCGTTCCAGCACTGCAATGAAACAAAAATATGACCGATTCAGTGCGGGGTATGTACATCTTTTCATTACCCTATTTTACACCCCCTTCTTATACGCAGATTCGTGCTCTGTTCAATCTCATGCAAGCAGACCGTCATTTCCCGATCGACTTTTCAGACGGTTACTTTTTTGCTTTCTCAATCATTTGGGTAATTGTTTCTCGAATCTTCTGCTGGACTGCTCCAAGCGACGCAGGATCGCGGTCCCGAAGCCAGATAAGATCAGTTTCGAGAACTGTTCTGGCTCCGATGGAATCATCCATAGCAATATAGGTCGAAAAAAGATTCCAGGCTGAAATGGATGTGGATGGATGCTCACTCCCAAGTACGCGCCACGTTGTCTCAAGCACCTGCTCCTGAATCTCTCGTGCCTCTGCAAGATCACCCTGAACCTGAAGCGTCTCGGCAAGATTGTTCATCGATTTGAGTGTGTCGGGATGCTCATCCCCAAGTATCTGCCGACTTGTCTCAAGCACATCCTCCTGAAGCTCCTGCGCCCCTGTGAGATCACCCTGAGCCTGAAGAGTCAGGGCAAGATTATTCATCGATGTGAGTGTGTTAGGGTGCTCATCCCCAAGTATCTGCCGACTTGTCTCAAGCACCTGCTCCTGAATCTCTCGTGCCTCTGCAAGATCGCCTTGAGCCAGAAGCATCATGGCAAGATTGTTCATCGAGGTTACGGTGTCGGGATGCTCCTCTCCGAGACTGCGGCGCCTGACCTCCCACTGACGGCGATGTAAGTCTTCTGCATGCCCGTATGCCGCTCTGGCATGGTCGTACATTGCGACCCATCCCATAAGTTCTGCTGTCTGAAGGTCTTTGCCCCCTTCCACTAGCTCCCTTGCGTGGGTTACTGCCAGTTCCAGCTCACCAGGGGTTCCCAGGTCGCCCGCGTTCCCTTGAAACATGGATGTCAGTACCTTGAGAGCCGCATCCCACAGCTCTCCGGATCGCTCATGCTCTGGGTCTCTGAACCGCACCGTGCGGGAGATGAGGGTGTGAACAGTGATGGCTCCCTCCCCATCTTCTGCCCTCTCTGCAAGGGAAAGATTTCCTGCCTGGTCTATGGCATGACTTGCCCGATCTCGTGCCGGCGCGTCATCAAGTCCGTCCACCTCACGAAATACGGAACTGACCAGCGAAGCAGGTATTTGCGCCACAGCAATCCCTGACGCCAGTCGCAGGAAGTCCCATCCAGTAGGATCGAGACGCTCGATGCTGCGGAGGAATGTGCTGGCAATGCTCTTCTCATGTCTGTTTGGAAGGATCCCGGCAAAGTCTTTTGCCAGTCGTTCAAGCGAATCGCTGCTCGAGATAGATATGTTTTTTCTGAACTCGGCAAAGGATTGGATGCCAGCAGATGCGCGGAGCGCGGCGCCTGCCACGTTCAGGGCAAGGGTGTGGTACCCGAGATCTTTTGCAAGACCGTGGGCGGCAGTTTCCTCATCAGTTCCTCTCGGTCTTCGCCACGATGTGAGAAGTTCATACGCCTCTTCCGGCTCCAGCACACCCAGACCGATCGGTTTCCCCGAAGCGTCATGCTCCCGAGTTCGGGTGGTGATCAGTGTCTTTCCGAGTGGATGTGGGGCAAGCCATCTCTGCAGAGTATCCTCATCCATACCCGCAGGAAGATCATCCACCACCCAGAGGAATGGTTTTTGCATGGCTCCAAGTTTCCATTTCAGCGCACCTTCGATCTCATCAGGGCTTCTATCTTGCACAGGAATCCCGAGAGCAGCAGCAATTCCTCTGATCTGCCCGGAAAGTTCAGCTTCTCGACTTTCCGCACAGAGCCCCGCCTTGACATCGTCGTTTCCAAACGCGCTTAGCCAGAAGATGCCGCCCGGGAATGCTGCTGCGAACCGAAGTGCATACTCCTCAGCAAGAAGCGACTTGCCAACGCCCCCCATCCCGTAGATCTGTGCAACCTCATAGACAGTTGTAGCCCCTGTGATGATGGGGGAATCAGAGGCATGAAGGGCTGAGTGAATCTGCCATAAGTAATGGAGCCTGCCTACGAACCGGTTGGATCCGACTCCTCTTCTGCCGTACCATGCTGGCGGATTAAGCGCACGAATCTCTCCGATTGTGCCTTTTATCTCATCAACATGTGCTTTCACGCGGGATGCCAGGCGGTCGAGATCACCGGAATCAGGGACTTTTGCATCCTTAAGTTCCACAGGCAAGATGTGCTCCCACTTATTCTCAGGATTGATTACCAGTACGCGCCGCCGCGGGTCGTCTTCGTGCTGTGCCGCAAGAAAGGCAGCGGTAAGCTCCCACTGGCAGACACGGGATCGCGAATAGTTACGGGAGTAGTACGCAAGCAGCACCCTTGATCTGGCAAACCCGTCAACGGTGGACCGGGTAATTCTCGCATAGTCGGAGACGTCGGTTTCGTCTATCCGGACGTTCAAGCCCTTATCATGAAGAGCTTTGCATATCTTCGCAACCTCTACCCGGTCTGCGTGATGGTAACTGAGAAAAATATCGTATGTATTATCGCTGTTCATAATTTCCTCTCTATCTCTATTATATACTATATCTCACAAAATCTTTCAATCCATCCTATACACCTCAAATCCCACCTTCGCAAGGAATTCGGGAATCCCACGCACGGTCTGCCGATCATATTCTTTCACCTCTTCGGTTAACTCATCCCACGAGCAAAGATGCGGACTTATCTTCGCACCGACA
>PQXF01000039.1 GCA_003194445.1 Candidatus Methanogaster sp. | reverse complement strand
GTTGGGATTCCCAAAGGTCGTTTCTTATCTGTACCAGGCTTCGGAATGTAGACTCTTCTCAGCGGCTTTGCCTTATACTTCTTATTGGATAATTTAAGAGCAGCGTTCATCTTGGAGTTCGGTGTTACCCACTTCGCGCCATCAATTCCAGCTGTTTTCTTCCCTTTATTCTGTGTTACACGCTTTATTGCTAACAATTTCGCATAATGCGAGTTAGTTAGAAGATATCTTAACCTTTTGACCAAATACCATTTTCCTTGCTTAACTGCTTTTGCAATTCGGGTTTGCAGCCTGTTAACATGTTCTTCGACCATCTTCCAGTCGACATCAGTCCACTTGGGTTTTGGTAGCTTGTCTGTAAGTCTCTCGCCTTTTGATGGCGTAATTGAACTACTTACATTCACAGGTTTGCCTCCTTTCATGCAATGAGACACCACTACGATCGGGTCAGCACCTTTTCGGGTTAAGGCAAATTTTGAACCTCTATACACCTCATTACAAGATGCCATTCGCTTTTTATCAATTCCGTTTGCCCACTATGCCATCGTTTACCCTCACGGGATCCCTACCCGGATTTTCCGGGAGCATATTGGGCGAACCTGGGTTCTACATCACAGATAATTGTGGACGCCTTAGAAGCCACCTGTAAGCCGGAAACCATCTGTCCATTCCCTACAACGCCTCTACAGTCGTTGTAGTCTGGTTTCGTGCCTTTTGGCCTAAGCGTAACAGTCCGTTTTCGCTTATCCTGCGTTACGACTCTTTCAGTGGTTCGCATTACACTCTTCATAGCATCCTTATCCTAGCAGTTGATCCGAGTCGGACTTTCTGATTTTCCACGTTATTCTGTATTCTTGACCGCGCAGACGTTACCATCCGCACGATCCACAGTAGGATTACCCCAAATGGAAGGGGTAGCCGATTAGGCAATCTGTGACGTAACTTCTTGTCGATAGGCAGAGAGCGCAGAGAAACGCAGAGGGTGGAAATGGTGTTAAGTGCTCTGCGTACCTCTGCGGTTAAATCAGCTCAATTGGAGGAATTTCTACCGAAGTTCGTAATCACGAACAGGATCAAGACAAATCACGACATGGATTGCGACATTAACAAGACGGGGGAACAGCCATGAGCAAGATCTACACGGAAGCCACATTCGAAGCAGCTATCGAGCACTCTTTGGTAACGGAGGGCGGCTACAATCAAGGCGACCCGAACAATTTCGACCGCGAACGCTGCCTTGACCCAACCGTTCTCATACCTTTCATCAAGGAAACCCAGCCCGCGGAGTGGGAGTACCTCACAAACCTCCGGAAGGGGCGCACAGAAGAGACGCTTTTAGACGACCTCTCCCTGGTATTAAACTCCGAGCACGAGGGATGCCTGACGGTGCTGCGCCATGGGTTCAAGTGCTTCGGCAAGCTCTTCCGCGTGGCATACTTCGCCCCGGCAAGCAGCATGAACCCTGAAACGAAACGACTATACGAGGCGAACCGCCTGACAGTCACACGCCAGCTACAGTACTCGGAAAAGCACAACAAAACCCTTGATCTGGTTCTAAGCTTAAATGGCATCCCTGTCGCCACCGCCGAACTCAAAAACCCGATGACCGGTCAGACATGGCGAAACGCTGTCCATCAGTACAAAAACGACCGTGACCAAAACGATCTGATATTCCGGTTCAAGAAGCGTGCGCTCGTGCATTTCGCTGTGGATACGGACGAGGTCCGCATGACAACCCGGCTTTCAGGCGGAAACACGCACTTCCTGCTCTTCAACAAAGGCAATGGCACCGGCGCTGGCAACCCTGAAAACCCGATCGGCTACAAGACCGCTTATCTCTGGGAGCAGGTGCTTGAGCGGGACAGTTTCATGGACATACTGGCGCGGTTCGTCCACCTTCAGGTCGGGGAGAAGAGGGTCGGCGGCAAGAAGACCCGAAAGGAGGAGATGATCTTCCCCCGCTATCACCAGCTCGATTCCGTGCGGAAGATGGTTCTGGATGCGAGGCAAGCTGGCACCGGGAATAACTATCTTGTGCAGCATTCGGCAGGGCGCACTCAAAAGTACCGAGCCTGCGCAATTAAACACCCTCGCATCCGATTTGGCTGTTGATGGAGGTCACGCCCTGAGCTCATCGACGCAGAGCGCCACATTAATAAATCTTCTCCCGCACCCCAAAATCCTCAATGATTACCGTTTTTTCCAGATCATCGACTCTGTAAACCACCCTATATCTACCGACTCTCAACCCATATCGCCCCACCAACCTCCCTCTTAATTTTTTTATATCTTTTCCATAAAATGGATTTTCTTTCAAAACATCTATGCTTTTATTTATTCTTGCAACAGTTCTATTATCAAGATTCTCGTATGCTTTTGCGGCATTTCTATGCAAAAGGATCTCATACATCCTTTCTCACTGCTTCCCATGAGATGAACTCTTCTTCTCTCTTATCTTTCCAAGCTTCCTCCGCCTCTTTGATATTTTTCATAGCGTTTCCATCGCTCAATATCTCTTGCGTAGCCTCCCACTCTTCTTTCTCTGCAAGGTATTCGACAAAATCGAGTGCTGATTTTAATTTGCTCTCGGACAACATTCCTATCTTTGTTATCACCTGCTCCCTGCATTCGATTGTGCTGCCCATATCATCCCAAATGTCGGCAGTTTATTTATGACTTTCTTCCAATCGACCCCTTTCTCCCCCACAACTACCCCCCGCAGAATCACTCCCTGACCACATCCACAAGCTCATGCTTCTCCACATCCACAAGCCCGAGATCTGTTATCTTCAGCCGCGGTATCACCGGAAGCGCAAGGAACGACTGCGTCATGAACGGAGACGGCAGCACGCACCCCATCTCATCCATCATAGCATGGAGAAACCGTAGTTTCGCATCCACCGATTCGATGCTTCCTGCCGAGAGTAAGCCTGCAAACGGCAGCGGAAGACTCCCTACAATCTCGCCGTCATAAGCGACCACGATCCCGCCGTGCAGCCGCCTGATCTCATTGACGCAGAGCGCCATATCCTCAAAGTTAGCACCGGTCACAATCACATTATGCGAGTCGTGTGCGATCGTCTGGGCAAACGCTCCTCCATCGAAGCCGAAACCGGACACAAAACCCCTCCCGATGCTTCCGCGCTTCCCATGCCGCTCGATCACCGCTATCGAGAGGATATTCCTGCTGACATCGGGCTTGAGAATGCCATCTTCAGGGCGGAGAGTCTCGATTCCCCAGTCTGTGAATAGCGAATCAGGGATTGCGACGATGATATTTGCCTCCACGTCGGCGTCCGTGCCCGCACCTGCACCTGCACCTGCACCGCGCTCGATCCAAAGGTCTTCGGCACGGATTACACCGAGTTTCACCGTATCGAATACCTCTGCCGGATACACGGGCTTCGGAGCTGCATCAGCAGACGTTGATCCGCTTACAAAGACCTTATCGATCACGAACCCCTCTAGATCGCTCAGCACCACGAGGTCAGCCTTCCGCCCGATGCTGACCGATCCGACCAGGTGGTCGATCCGGTAATGCCTTGCAGCGTTGATCGTGCAGATCGATATCGCATCGACCGGAGGGATGCCAAGATCGATCGCGGTTCTCACAATCACATCCATATATCCCCGGATCAGGTCCCCAGGATGCCGGTCATCTGTTACAAAGAAGAAATTACCAAGATCGATCCCGTCACCGACGAGCCGCGGTATGAACTCGTGGAGGCACTTCGCAGCGGAACCCTCCCGTAGCATCGCAGCCATCCCCATCCGCGCCTTCTCGATCGTTTCTTCGTACGTCAGGGACTCGTGATCGCTCGATATACCCGCACAGAGGTATCCAGCGAGATCGCTTCCAACCATGCCGGGACAGTGCCCGTCCGCCCTCTTTCCGAGAACCAGCGCCTCCTCGATCATATCAAGTTTTTCAGGATCGGCACCGAGCACACCCGGGAAGTCCATCACCTCGCCAAGCCCGATCACGTGGTCGTTGTACAGCAGACTCGATACAGTTGGCGCGTCCATTACTGCTCCCGAGGTCTCGAGGTCTGATGATGGGACGCAGGAGGGGATCATGACAAAAACACTGGATGGAATATCCTCAATCTCTGATAGAACAAGTTCTACTCCCCCTTTCCCAAGAACATTCCCGATTTCGTGCGGATCGATGACCAGTCCGGTCGTGCCGTGTCTGATCGCTGCCATCGCAAAATGCGCGAGTGTTAACATACTGGACTCGAAATGGACATGCCCATCGATCAAGCCCGGAGAGACAAACTTTCCGGTTATATCGATCGTATTCGTGTCATCTCCTATTTTGTCCGATATGTCGCCGATGCCGACGATGATTCCATCTCTTACTGCGACATCTCCTTTAAGGATCTCTTTCGTGTTGACATTGACGATCCTGCCACCGGTAAGCGCAAGATCTGCTTTAATGTCCCCTTTTCCAGCGAAGATTCGTTCCTGTAAGCTCATGATTCCATACACCTCCTGATATGTTAAAGCATTTTCGCAAAACTCCAAAAACCGCGCTCATCACACATTTCAAGGATTTTTCACTCGCCGGAACCTTTTCATCTCATCATTACAGGAAACTGTGAGGCGACTGCGAACACCGTGTTGTAGACGGGTGCTTTAAAGATTATGAAGAAGAGATTACTGCGATAAACAGATTCAAACGATTTAAGAATCGACTGCATAGAGTCCCATGAGACCCACAATCGACGAATACTTCATGAACATCGCAGAGGTCGTTGCGACCAGATCGACCTGCCTGCGAAACAACGTAGGCGCAGTGATCGTAAGAGACAAGCGGATCATATCGACCGGCTACAACGGCGCGCCCAGAAACCTTGAGCACTGCCTTGATATCGGGTGTATCAGGGATCAGGAGAAGATCGAATCGGGAACGATGCAAGAGATCTGCCGTGCAGTCCATGCAGAGCAGAACGCAATCATTCAGGCTGCGCTGCATGCCGTGAGTACAAAAGGCGCAACGATCTACTGCACGCACCAGCCATGCGTACTCTGCGCGAAGATGATCATCAATGCAAATATTGTTCGTGTGGTGTTCAGGGATGCGTACCCCGATACTATGGCGATCGAGTTCTTTACAGCGGCCGGGGTTGAGGTTGTGAGGATGGGGACTGGTGAATCTCCTGCTCCTGCCGGATCAGGATGAATACATGTCGAATAGCTTTCGCTCCTGTGCGAAACATAGATACAGGTTCGATGTGATATACTGCCATGCACGGACACGGATACGCAAACGGCGCGGGCACGATCGTGAATGCGATTGCGATCTGGAAGGGCGCGGCTTTTTGCATTGATCTTGCGACCACGGCAGACGTTGAACTGGATGAATGCACCAGAGATGCTAGAAATGCCATAACAGGAGGCGAAGGGGTTGGCAGGATCACAGGCAGGATCGAGAACGCGGATACCGCTGATACCGCGCTTATAACGCGGTGTGTCTCCCTTGTGCTGGATCGGTTCGGGTACCGGTGCGACGGCGCCGTCACAACCAGAAGCGAGATACCGATCGCGCGGGGTCTGAAGAGCAGTTCTGCTGCTGCCAATGCAACGGTACTTGCGACGCTGGACGCAATCGGGGAGACGCTGCCGCGCCTCGAGGTCGTTTCGATGGGTGTTCGCGCTGCACTTGATGTCGGCGTCACGATAACAGGCGCTTTTGATGATGCGTGCGCTTCAGCTCTTGGCGGGATTGTGATCACCGACAATCGCAACATGGAATTGGTGGAGCGTTTTGAATATGACTCAGATGTGCTGATCTACCTGCCAGAGGAGAAAGCATTCACCGCGGATACGGATGTCACCCGGTCAAAGGCGGTTGCGCCGCTTGTTGAGATAGCGTACCAGCTTGCGCTCGATCATGATTTCGAGAATGCAATGACACTTAATGGGTTGCTATACTGCGCGGCTCTCGGATTCGATACTGAGATTGTGATGAGCGCGCTAAAGCTCGGAGTGTTAGGAGTGAGTCTTTCAGGAACCGGGTCAGCGTATACCGCACTTGTCGGGCGTGACCAGATAAAAGAGTTGAAGGGCTGCTGGAGCGATATGGGCGGCAGCGTGATACAGACCAGAATCGTCAACAAATTATAAGGGGTATGCGAGCGGGGGTGTGTGGTTGAGGGGTGTGTGGGGTGTGTGGTTAAAAAAAGAAATTTTTTGCAGAAACCCGCTCGCATATATGTTATATTGTACGGTTATGTTATTTAAACCTTACGGTTCAGCAGTATATTTGCCATAATCCCGACATATTGTTATTCAACATTACCTTGATCAGTATTACCGTATAAGGACGTACTGCTCATGAGGCCGCAACCGGACACTTGATGGGTTGCTATACTGCGCGGCTCTCGGATTCGATACCGAGATTGTGATGAGCGCGTTAAAGCTCGGAGTGTTAGGGGTGAGTCTTTCAGGAACCGGGTCAGCGTATACCGCACTTGTCGGGCGCGACCAGATAAAAGAGTTGAAGGGCTGCTGGAGCGATATGGGCGGCAGCGTGATACAGACCAGAATCGTCAACAAATTATAAGGGGTATGCGAGCGGGGGTGTGTGATTGAGGGGTGTGTGGGGTGTGGTTAAAAAAGAATTTTTTTTGCAGAAACCCGCTCGCATATATGTCATATTGTACGGTTATGTTATTTAAACCTTACGGTTCAGCAGTATATTTTCCATGATTCTGACATATTGTTATTCAACATTACCTTGATCAGCAGTACCGTGGGAGGATCTACTACTCGCGAGGCTACAGCCGAACTACCGAGATTGTGATGAGCGCGCTAAAGCTTGGAGTGTCAGAGTGAGTCTTTCAGGAAACGGGTCAGCATACACCGCACTTGTCGGGCGCGGCCAGATAAAAGAGTTGAAGAGTTGCTGGAGTGGTATGGGCGGCAGCGTGATACAGACCAGAATCGTCAACAAATTACAGGGATCTCGATTTTCGGTGAAACGTAAATTACAGCCCAAAAGATGCCACATAGGTATAGCACGTTCCACCCTTTTAAAACGTCTATTCTCTAATCGCGTTGTTATCATTGGTAATTCTACATGTGTTCTGTGACGATAAAAGGGCATGCTATTTCAATTCACCGAAAGTCAGGAGGGATGTATGCAAGCGGACGTGCATGATTGTGAGGTGTGTGGTTCACAAAGAATTTTTGCAGAAACCCGCTCGCACATGTAATATATTGTACTGTTATGTTATTTAAACCTTACGATTCAGCAGTATATTTGCTATAATCCTGACATATTACTATTCAACATTGCCCTGATCAGCAATACCGTATAAGGATCTACTACTTTTGGCATAATTTTTTGGAGTGTACTCCACTATTGTATAAATATATAATTATATATTTATACTTATCTTTTTTCGATTACCCTTGCCTTCAGAATAATCTCGTCCCGCGCTTCAAAATCGACCATGATCCGGTCTTTGTAATTGATGTTGTGCACAATACCTTCATCAAACAACCATGATACGATTGACATTCCATATTCCGACATTGGCAATGACACCGTGTCGTGTTGCCATTTTGGGAGGTGTCCATATATCTCCATCTTAAGTTCCTTGAATCCCAAACCATTTTTTGCAGAGACTGCAACAGGATTTGGAGTGAGGTGCCCTACATTTTCGAGTTGCTCTTTCAGTTCATCTTCTGTAATTCTGTCAATTTTGTTCAGCACAGTGATGATCGGCACCCCTTTTATCTGCCCCCACAATGTGTCATAAGATGTGACAAGTTTTTGCTCCGTGATGTCAGGAGATTCACTGGCGTCAACAACCAGCAGGATGACATCGGCAAGGAATATCTCGTTTAATGTTGAACGAAACGCATCAATCATCCAGTGTGGCAGATCTTCGATAAAGCCGACCGTGTCAGTCAAAAGTACGCGACGCCCATGGATATTCAGCGCGCGTGTTATTGGCAGAAGTGTTGTGAAAAGCATATCCGCAACGTGCACATCTTCATCTACAAGTGCATTGAAAAGGGTGCTTTTTCCGGCACTGGTATAGCCTGCCAGTGCTACAATTGAGAAACCGTGTTCATGTCGCTTGATCCGCAGGGATTCGTTGTCTTTTTGGACACTTGTAAGCTCTTTTTGTATTCGATGTATCCTGCTCCTGATGCTCTGCTCATACGAATCCTCATAACTCCCAAGTCCCATGAACCCTGGCCGCTCTTCCTTTTTAAGAAGCGACACAATCGCCTTTGCTTTTGGGAGTTCGTACTGCAATTTTGCAAGTTCGACCTGAAGCTTAGCACGTTTTGTGGTTGCCCGCCTGGCAAATATTTCAAGTATCAACTGGAACTTGTCAATTACTTCACACTTGCAAGTCTCGGATATGTGGTATATCTGTGTTGCACTCAACTGGTTGGAAAAGATGATTCCATCAGCACCCAAATCTTCCCTTATCGAGGCAAGTTCTTCAACCTTCCCACGTCCGATCTGATAATTCCTGTCAGGTCTTCTTGTCTGTGTAACATCGCCAACCACCTTGTAGTTTGCGGATATTGCCAGATCCTGCAACTCCATAAGTTTTCGTATGTTTTTTGACTCACCGTTTGTGGGGCAATTTCGCTGGACAAGTATCACGCGTTTCATGGTTTATGGATCCTTCAAACATTCTGCAATTCCAATTGTAACTATGCTTTCGATTGCAACAAAGTTCGTATCCACTTCAAAAAGCGTGATACGACTCATCTTTTAGTCCTTCTGAAAACCCAGGTGATCTATCACCGCAGTCTGCATAAGCAGAGTCATTGGCAGATACCATAAAAAACCTCATTACAGAAAAGATCTTATGACATAACATGGCAAGAGATGTAGCAATCGTAGGAATCGGCTGCACACCATTTGGGGAGTTCTGGGACCGATCGTTCCGGGACATCTTCGTGGAAGCAGGCGTGGCAGCGATCGAGGATGCCGGTGTGCAAGGGGAGGATATCGATGAACTCTTCGTCGGAAACATGAGCGCGGGCAGATTCGTGGAGCAGGAGCATATATCGTCGCTGATCGCTGATTACGCGGGTCTTGCAAGTCTACATACGCCGTCCACGCGCGTGGAAGCAGCATGCGCATCAGGCGGGCTCGCGCTCCGAATGGGCGTGCTTGCAATCGCATCCGGACATGCTGATATCGTGGTTGCGGCAGGTGTTGAGAAGATGACCGATGTCAGCGTGCAGGCAGCAACCGACATGCTCACGGCAGCCGCGGACCGGGAGTGGGAGGGCTTTGCAGGCGCCACGTTCCCGGGGCTCTATGCGATGATTGCACAGAGGCACATCCACGAATACGGGACCACACCAGAGCAACTCGCAAGCGTGGCTGTGAAGAACCATCACAACGCGACGATGAACCCGAAAGCGCAGTATCGAAACGAGATCACGGTCGAGGCGGTACTGCGATCGACGATGATCGCTGATCCGCTGCACATACTCGACTGCTCGCCGCTCACGGACGGCTCTGCCACTGTGGTGCTTGCGCCAGCAGAGACCGCAAGAAAGTACACAGACACCCCGATCTTCATCAAAGCAAGCGCACAGGCGTCCGATACCATATCCCTGCACGACCGTGCAGATATCACCACGCTCGATGCAACCGTGTCTGCCGCATCCCGCGCATACAAGGTGGCAGGGATGACGCCGGATGACATCGATTTTGCAGAGGTGCATGACTGCTTCACGATAGCAGAGGTATGCGCGATCGAGGATCTTGGATTCTTTGAGAAGGGTGCCGGCGGGACTGTGACCGAGGACGGGGTAACAGCGATCGATGGCGATCTTCCAGTGAATCCGTCAGGCGGCCTCAAAGCCTGCGGGCATCCGGTAGGCGCGACAGGGATCAAGCAGGCAGTTGAGATTGTGCAGCAACTGAGAGGCGAAGCCGGGAAGCGACAGGTCGCAGGCGAGGTCGGGATGGCGCACAATGTCGGTGGATCAGGCGGGACTGCTGTGGTGCATATTCTTACGAGGTGAATGGGTGGGGGGTTGACGGGCAGGATTTTTTGTGTTCTGCGAAAGCCCCGGGCTTGTAGGAGTTGTCATGCCACCAAAGTGTTGACACCGCCTGCCCATGAGTGGGTTTATGTAAGGTGAGTTCTGATTTGACACACATGAAATTATGAAAGTTTCACTATGATTGGTACACGGTTCTGTTGCCGACTGCTCACATACGAAGTGCTGGCGTAACCAGACCGAATGCGAGAGTGTGAAATGCATACCTTGTACTTAAGTGCGGGGTATAGTAACTTATAAAATAATACTGCAATGTTTGCAGACTATGATGGACTAAAAACTGAAGGAGAGAGGTGAAAAGAGATGGAAAAGAAGAAAAACATAAAGAAAAAATTTGGTGCGGTCAGTGCATTGATGATTGCAGGCTTGTTGGCATCCCTGTGTGGAATAGCAGGTGCAAATTCGGAATTCGATGCTCCTATTACAGCGAGTGATCCAACAATCGACTTCATCCACGTGCCAGAATACTCCAATCCAGATAATGAAGATCTGGAAGGTAATGTCACAGGCGTTGCTTATGGTGATTATCGTATAGCGGTTTATATTCGCGTTGGAGATCTCTGGTGGACCAAGCCATATTATGCTTCACCGTTGACGACTATTAACCCGAATGGCACCTGGACATGTGATATTACTACTGGAGGTTATGATCGCTATGCCACGGCTGTTGCTGCATATCTTTTGCCTGCTGGAGTTGAACCACCGATTTGCGGACCTTGCTATGAACTGCCAGTGATATTAGGGGCAGTTGCATGTGTCCAGCAAGAACTTCTGGAACCAAGAACCATCTCCTTTGCCGGCTATGACTGGACGGTAAAGAGGAGGGATTTTTGTGATGGACCCGGACCTAATTATTTCTCGGATAAGGAGGAAGACATCTGGGTTGATAATGAAGGGCTTCACATGACAATCAGCGAGCATGATGGTAGATGGTACTGCACTGAAGCTATCCTTAACACATCTCTTGGATACGGCACTTATACTTTCCAGACGCATGGACAGGTCGATATCATCGATCCGCTGATGGTTCTCGGTTTGTTTACATGGGATGGAGTGGCCGAAGAGCAAAATCATCGCGAGATGGATATCGAATTTGCACGCTGGGGCGATGCCGATGAATATACCAATGCTCAGTACGTGGTCCAGCCCTGCAGCCAGTGTCCGGGATGTGATGATCTCTGCACCCGTTTCAGGGTTAATCTGACCGATAAAGATAGTAACCTGACTCATTATCTTGTCTGGAGTCCGGGTACCGTCGAGTTCAGTACTTATTACGGAAGTTATACAGGTAGCGTGCCACAGGCAAGCGCCTTGGTCCACAAGTGGGCGCATGCCAGCAAATATGTGCCGGAACCAGGCAATGAGAATATTCGGTTTAATTTCTGGCTGCACGAAGGCAATGCGCCTGCCAGCAGTCAGGGTGATGAGGTGGTGATCACCAACTTCACATGGCAGGAAAAAGCCCCCGTACCACCGGGGTATGTTGTCACGAACCTGATAAATTATCCTATCGCCGGGTATTTTGAAGGGGCAGGGGAGGTCAGGATCGATGATGTTCCTGTAACTATGGATTATTATGGTGGTTTCCGCAGGGATGTTGTCTTGAATAATGGTATTAACAGTTTTAAGATCGATGCTATTCGAGGCGGTGAAATTTATGAGTCAGTTTTCATGGAGATAAACTACGATCCGGAGCTATCGACTGAGGATCGTACATTGCTTTATAGCTACGGCGATCCTGCAAAAACTGAGACCATCGTGCTGGATCTGGATGGCGGCTATATTCTGGGAGTTTTGTCTGGTGTCAATATAGTAGCAACCACCCATGACGGACGACATGTTGTTGACACAAAAGGCAACGTTTATCAGACTTCGGATCATACAGTAGTCGGTGAACGTTTGCCCTTCAGCCAAACTACCAGCTATCCTGTTTTTTCAAATGATGACAGTCTGTGCTACGCAGGTAATGAAAAAGTCCGGTTTGCTGACCGAGCATTGGTTTCTGACCAATTCCCAGTCGAGGTTGATGGTCGCTTTGCGAGACTTCTGCCCGGCAATCTGCTAATTCAAGGCTCAAACTATTGTTTCTGGAAAATAAACCTCATAAATGATGAAGTTGTAGATGAAATTGGGTTCAGTAAGAAAAGAGTGCTCTGGGGAACTTCTGCTGTTGCACCTTGTGGCGACTTTGGATTTATCACCTCCTATTCCTACGCTCATGGTGCCCTGGATATAATTGGGATGGAAACAGGTAATAAAACTTCCGAATTTGATCTTCTCTCCGACTATATGGGGCAAATTTCCTTTTCAACTGACAGGAGCAAAGCTTTTGTCGGTAGTTATGGTAATTCATATTATGGTAAAGGTGGCATCTATGTGATTGACCTGGGCACTCAGACGAAGTTGAGCTACTATAAACAATTCGGCGCTTCTTCGGTAGAAGTCGGACCTGATGGTTTTGTCTACATCAGTTCCAGATATGTCGTTCATAGTGGCGCAAAGGGATCCAAATACATGCGGGGAATCGATGTTCTTCTATTGAACGAGGATTGCGAACTGCAATTCATAAAGACATACTACCTCAATTATGGTCATCATTATTCGACAAAACCCACTTTCTTTATCAAGCCAGTGGGTGCACCGACAGAACTTCCAGACATGAAGATAATCGACGCTTGGGTGGATAACAGCACAATATATTACAAGGTAAAGAATATCGGAGGTAAAAAAGCGGGAACTAGCGAAACGTCACTGACTGTTGACGGTGTGTTTGTAGCATCGGATTCTGTTGCTTCGTTAGACTCCGGGGTGGAGAGAACAGAGAGTTTCAATTGTACATGGGATTGCAGTAACCTGAGCTACACGATAGAGGTTTGTGCAGATTGCATGGATGATGTGGAAGAGTATAGCCATTCGAACAACTGCCTAACTGAGACATGGATATGTCCGGACCTGATGATAACTGATGTCTGGTTTGTTAATAATAGTATAATATATTACAAGATGAAGAATGCCGGTGGCATAACAGCGGGAGCAAGCAACACATCACTAATTGCTGATGGTGTGTCCGAGGCGTTGGATTCTGTTGTTTCGTTAGAGCCTGGTGTGGAGAGAACAGAGAGTTTTAATTACACATGGATTTGCACGAACCCAAACGACACGATAACGGTTTGTGCAGATTGCACCAGTGACGTCGCGGAGAGCAATGAAACAAACAACTGCAGAACAGAAACACTGGTGTGTCCGCCTGACATCTTGGTCAGTCCAACTTCGTTTGACGTAAGACTGGGATTAGATGTTGTGTCGAATTATACATTGACCATTGGAAATAACTGGATTGGCGTGCTGGAGTTTAATGTGAGTGAGGTTGAAGATTACCACGTAACTTCCCAGATAGGATGGCCGCAAGAAACTGGTGGTTATGTGCATTCTTCTCCAGCGCTTGGCGATATTGATGGAGATGGTGACCTGGAAGTAGTGGTCGGTTCAAAGGATGATCGTGTGTATGCATGGCACCATGATGGCTCTACCGTAACCGGATGGCCAAAGAGAACCTTTGGTGGTGACGTCTCTTTTTCTCCAGCGCTTGGCGATATTGATGGAGATGGTGACATAGAAATAGTGGTCGGTTCAGATAATTATAAGGTGTATGCATGGCACCATACCGGCTCTACTGTAACAGGGTGGCCAAAGAAAACTAATTATTATGTGCGATCTTCTCCAGCGCTTGGTGATATTGATGGAGATGGTGATATAGAAATAGTGGTCGGTTCATGTGATCGAAGGGTGTATGCATGGCACCATGACGGCTCTGCTGTGACTGGATGGCCAAAGAAAACTGGTGGTTATGTGTATTCTTCTCCAGCACTTGGCGATATTGATGGAGATGGTGACATAGAAGTAGTGGTCGGTTCAGCTTCGCCCGAAGGTAATCATAAGGTGTACGCATGGCATCATGACGGCTCTACCGTAACCGGATGGCCAAAGAAAACTGGCAGTATACATTCATCTCCAGCGCTTGGCGATATCGATGGAGATGGTGACATAGAGATAGTGGTCAGTTCAACTAACAAAAGAGTGTATGCATGGCACCATGACGGCTCTGCTGTGACTGGATGGCCAAAGAAAACTGGTGGTAAAGTGTATTCTTCTCCAGCGCTTGGCGATATCGATGGAGATGGCGGCATAGAAATAGTGGTTTCATCAATGTTCTACCATGTGTGCGCATGGCATCATGATGGTTCCACTGTAACCGGATGGCCAAAACGCATTGGTCGTAAGCTGTATTCTTCCCCAGTACTTGGCGATATCGATGGGGACGGTTATAGCGAGGTGCTGGTTGGTTCATCGAGAAAGGTGTACGCATGGCACCATACCGGCTCTACCGTAACCGGATGGCCAAAGGAAACTGGTGGTAAAGTGTATTCGTCTCCAGCGATCAGTGATATCGATGGAGATGGCGATATAGAAGTAGTTGTCGGTTCAAATGACAATAAGGTGTATGTATGGGATTGTTCTGGAATATATAATCCAAATAATATCGAATGGGGAACGTTTCATCATGATGTTAGGCGTACTGGATTGTACGAGGCAAAACTACCAAAGAAAGGGGGCTGGCTATCAGAATCTCCAACAAACGGCACAGTATATCCAGACAGCCAAACAACTATCAATGTAACTTTTAGTACAGCGGGTCTCCCTTCTGGCGAATACTCTGCAAACATCACCATTACCAGCAACGACCCCGACGAGAACCAGGCGGTTATTCCGGTTCGGCTAAATGTAACACCTTCGCAGAAAGGAGACCTCAACCACGACGGCGAGATCACTCCCGCGGACGCCGTGATCGCACTTCGGATTGCAGTCAATGACGGATACGCATCAGAGGCGGACGTAGACGGGAACGGATGTGTGAACGTGCTCGACGCTCTAATGATCATGCAGGCGGCGGCAGGAGCGATCAGTCTGTGAGAGGGTAGTGATGTTTGTGCAGCAGGTGGCATCGGACTCCCCCGCTTTCAGTAACATTTATATATACTCATACAAAACATTCAATTGGATGGTTCACCTCTGAATAATACATAGAAGGGGTATGGATGGACAAGCAAAGAGATATCTTGATTGAACGGCTCGAGGAGAAGGTGAAAGATAGAGATCATACGATCGCAGAGATGGCGAAATCGCCGCCTGTGGCTGAAGACCGGATTGCTGCACTCGAGATGACTGTGAAAGAGTTAAAAGGCAGCGTGGCTGGAATACTGGATGAATTGCTCTACCAGAGGTCCCTGATCGAGGATATGCAGCAGAAAGACGCACCCGATCCGGAAGAAAAGAAAGAGATCGAATCTACCGAGTACATCATAGCGGAGAACACCCCGGAGACGTATCGGGGGCGCGGCAAGGAGGACGATATTATCGTTGTCTGCTGACCGATGACTGATTGCACATGCACATCAAGGAAATAGAGTTCGATAACTTCAAATCGTTCGGGAAAAAGGCGAAGATCCCATTTTTCAACGATTTCACTGCCATATCCGGGCCGAATGGCAGCGGGAAATCAAACATAGTGGATGGTATCATCTTCGCGCTCGGTTTATCCGGTTCGAGGACGATGCGGGCAGAGAAATTGACCGATCTGATATTCAACGGGAATGGAGCCGGGAAAGGAAGGGGAAATGGGAATGGGGCCGGAAATGGAAATGGGAACGGCAGAGGAGGTAAAGGTACCAGCGGCACAGGCGTTACCAAATCCGCCATGGTAACTCTCAGGTTCGATAACAGCGACCGGAGTTTCCCGCTCGACGATGATACGATCGAGATCACCCGCAGGATCAGACAGACACGGAGCGGGTATTACAGTTACTACTACTTCAATGACCGCGCATGTACGCTTTCCGAGATACATGCGAACCTTGCCAAGGCAGGGATACGGCCAGAGGGGTGCAACGTGGTCATGCAGGGCGATGTGACCCGGATCACAGAGATGACTCCAACTGAGCGGAGGAAACTCATCGATGAGATCGCAGGTGTCGCAGAATTTGATGAGAAGAAGGATCGGGCGTACAGCGAACTGGATACTGTGCGCGAACAGATCGAACGGATCGAGATCATCCTCTCTGAAGTGACACAGCAGCGGAGGAAACTGAAGAGGGAACGCGATCAGGCGATGAAGTACCAGTCCTTAAAGGACGAAAGAAAGCGGTACGAGGCGTTCACGATCCTTGCAAAACTTAAGAATGCGACGAACGAGCAGGAGTCGGTGTCACAAGATATCGGTAGCAAAGAGGATCTTGAAAAAAAGTTATTATCGGAGCTGGACGGGAAAAAGCACGAGCTTTCCGAGATAGAATCCGTTTTAAAGGAGTTGAGTGAGAAGATCGCGCACAAAGGGGAAGATGAACAGATCCGGATAAAGAAGGAGATTGAACAGATCAGGGGAGATATCTCCAGATCGGTGGACTCGATTGAACTGCTCGAACACGAGATTCAGGATATTAAGAAGGAACGGCAGCGATTGTTTATCGAGATCGATACCGACAACAATCTGCTCTCGGAAGTCGAAGAGAAGATCAGCGACGAGCATCTGCGGAGAGAGAGTGTTCTGGCAGAGGTTGAGACCAACGAGTCTGGGCTGATGCTGATCCGGAAGCGAATCGGCGAAGTGGATGCGAAGTATGCAGAGACCCGGGATCGGCTGGAGGGGGTGCGGAAGAAGGTGGAGATTGCAAAATCTGCCAGGAACGAACTCCAGCGGGAGCAGGATCGGCTTCTGGATGCGATCCGGCGCAAGAACGGAGAGGAAGGGGAGATACAGGCAGAGATTGCGGATGCAGAGAAGAGCATTGCATCGGTCGATGCCGACACCGAAGATCTGAAAAAGGAGATTATCGAGTGCACAGAAAACATAACAACCCTGGTCCGCGACCGGAGCGATCTCGAACGAAACGGATCGAAGTTAAAGCCGGAACTTACCGAGGTTGAGAAGCATCTTGGTGCGGTGTATCAGGAGTATGCCAGAGCAGAAGCCCGCGTCAAGGCGGCTGATGATCTGCGGTATCCCCATGCCGTGAAAACGATATTAAACGCTAAAGATGCGAGAGAACTGCCAGGGATCTACGGTACGATCGCATCGCTCGGCAGGGTCGAGCAGAGATATGCAGTCTCGCTTGAGATCGCTGCCGGCGCCCGGATGCAGAATATCGTGGTAGACAGTGATGCGACAGCGTCTCATGCGATCAACTTCCTGAAGCGAAAATCCGCAGGAAGAGCAACGTTTCTTCCGCTAAACAAACTGAGATCCAATTTTTCGTATGGAAACCTCCCTGCTAACGAGGGGGTAATCGATTATGCTATAAATCTGGTTGATTTCGATCCGAAACTCGAAAAAGCATTCAGATACGTATTCCGGGACATGGTGGTGGTCGATACACTTGGTACCGCGAGAGAACTGATTGGCAACCATAACATGGTCACGCTCGATGGGGAACTGCTCACGAAAGCAGGCGCCATGACCGGAGGGTCAAGGGCAGATCGTGGCTCGCATTTTGCAGCAATGGAGCAGGAAAAACTAGTGAAACTTGCAGAAGAGATAACAGAATATGATTCACGCAGAAAGATCCTTGTCGAGAGGACAGATTCGATCAATAAACATATTTTATCCATAAACAGCGAGATAAATGAATTTGAGAAGGATATCACAAAGAAACAGCTTCAGATCGAGGAGGTCGCGGGAAGGAGCGAGAGGCTGACCGCAACCATCCGGAATAAGAAGCAGGCGCTCGAGGATATCAAGGTGGAGCGGGAAGGGATGCGCAATCAGATGGGAGAGATCGAAGGAAAGATCACAGCAGGGGCAGACCAGATACGTGAACTCACCGACCACATCACAGAACTGGAGCGTGAACTTGCAGACTCAGAGATACCAGAGTTAAACGCCCAATCCGATAGAATAACCTCCGAGATAAATAGATTGCGGGAAAGAATCCGTGACATCGAGACGGATATAAAATCGCTTATCATTGATACTGAAAATACAAAAACAAAACTTGATACCGGTAACAACCGTATAAAAGAACTCGAAGAAAGGAGAAACGATCACCGATCAAAGATTGCACAGTACAAAGAAGGTATCTCTGTTTTTGAGGCGAAACTCGAAGAAAAGACTGAGAGAGCGCAGCAACTCGATTGCGAACTCTCGTCGCTCCAGGAGACGCGCAAAGAGATGCAGCAGCAACGCGAGGTCGCTGCTGTGAAACTTGGCGAAGTGGAGAGGCAGCTTGATCAGGTGCGCTGGGATGCGCAGGCGCTTATCGCAACCAGTGATGCGCTTGGCGAGCAGATCGATACGCTCCGCACCGAGATTGCGAGGGCGGGCATCACGGAACCGATCGATGAACCCGGAGAGATCCCGACCGAAGAAGAGGTGCGTACCCGCATCAGGGGGATCGATTCAGCGATGGCGAAACTCGAACCTGTCAACATGCGCGCGCTTGAGGAGTACGAAGAAGTGGACGCACGGGTCTCCACGCTCAAAGGGAGAATAGACACGCTTTCTGTGGAGCGAAACGAGATCATCGACCGGATCGATAAGTATGAGACCTTGAAGAGGCAGACATTCTTCAAATCGTTTAATAATATCAATGAAAATTTCAGATCGATCTTTGCAGAGCTATCAGGTGGTTCCGGAGAATTGGTCCTTGAAAACAATGAGGATCCGTTTGCAGGCGGCATGACGATCCGGGCGCAGCCGGCAGATAAGACGCTGCAGCGGCTCGAGGCAATGTCTGGCGGAGAGAAGAGTCTGACCGCGCTTGCATTCATCTTCGCGATACAGCAGCACAGCCCTGCGCCGTTCTATGCATTCGACGAGATCGATATGTTCCTCGACGGCGCAAATGTCGAGCGGATCGCATCGAAAATTGAGAAATCGTCAAAGCGAGCCCAGTTCATCGTTGTTTCGCTTCGAAAGCCGATGGTACAAGCAGCAGACCATACGATCGGTGTTGCGATGCAGGAGAACGACATATCGAGCATCACAGGGGTGCAGTTGAATTAGAAACTGCTACAAGTAGTTAAATGATCAGAATAACAATCTGCACCGCGTTGGTCCTGATTCTGGTACTGATCACAGGAACCTGCATCGACGGGGACGAGACAGGACAGAATACGCGACAGGAGGATGAGATCATGTTGCCGGAACCGAGAACCACAGGCGAAATATCGATCGAAGAAGCAATGCGCAACCGAAGGTCGGTCAGACAGTACACAGAGGAAGCAATCACGCTAAACAACCTCTCCCAGTTGCTCTGGGCGGCACAGGGCATCACGTCAGAGGAGGGGTTTCGAACAACGCCGTCAGCAGGCGCGCTCTATCCGCTGGAGGTGTATGTGGTCGCAGGAGACGTGGACGGACTTTCAGATGGCGTATACCGTTACCGGGCAGAGGGTCACACGCTTCAGAGGATCCGCGATGGCGATCTCAGAGGGAATCTCTCCGAATGCGCGCTTAAGCAGACGCAGGTAACGGATGCTGCTGCTAATATCGTGTTTGCTGCCGTCTTTAACCGAACCACCGCTAAGTATGGGGAGAGGGGCGCCCAGTATGTCCATATCGAGGCAGGACATGCAGCGCAGAACGTGTATCTGCAGGCAGAGGCGTTGGGTATTGGTGTGTGCGCAGTAGGCGCGTTCTATGGGCAGGAGGTCTCCGAACTGCTCGCGCTTTCCGGTGACGAGACTCCGATCTACATACTGACGGTCGGGAAGGTGTGACGCCCGATATAACATTCACAGCATCTCTGATCGGGATGCCCTATAACTCGATTCGCCCGGCTGCCGCCTGCAGGATCATGAGCACGCCCTGGCGATGTGACACTATCGTTGCGGCTGACGTCGGCTGCGTCGCCGTGTGCGACGGTGACTGCGATACGAGATGCGGAAGCATCACCGAAGGCAAGCCCGGTCGCGGCGTCAGCGGGATAAGAGGCGGTCGCTCGCCGATGAGATCGTCAATAGGTAACAGGTCAAGCCATGTACGCCGCAGCTTAATTCTGCATACCCCCCAGCACCGTCCGTATCGCAAGCAGATTCAGACGTGATTGCGGCTTGATAATTCCCACATCCGGATCGAGGAACAGAATGTTGTTTTTGATCAGATAATGCTTTGCAGGTCTATCCAATCCTTGATCATCGATGCATTCCAGAGACGCTAACCTCGCGAGGATGCCAACAATATCCTCTTTTTCAACCATATATTCATCCTCTCCGATCACCATTCTCGGTTGAGTATAATCCAGATAGTCAAGCAGATCCTTTAGCTGGTTTACTCTTGTGGCAAGCATCTTCTTTGCAACCATCTCCTTCTCATCAGCGCGAATCAATTTTAACAAGCACATAGGCTTTCCGCCACAATATTCCCACGTTATAATTGTTTCATCGTCAGTTGCGCCATGCTCTTTCATAAAGGCGGTAGTCGCCACCTCATCAAAATCATCCACCAGCAGGTACTCACATCGTCCGGAGAGCATCGCCTCGCTGTACACCTGCTCGATGAATAGTGAATCAGAGGTCACCACAAAGACGTGTGCCAGATGCAGCTCCTTTGTAAGCCTCACAAAGAGATTGAATAATTTGTAAATCAGATACCCATCGATCTTCATATCCCCAATCACCTGCAGCTCATCGATTATCAGCACCGGAACATGTCCACTCTCGTAAAAAGCCCTGAGAACGGTCTCTATGTAAACGAACGCATCCTCTATCTCTTTTTCCTTAAATAAATTCAAGAAGGTATCTTTTGATATCGGGATTCCATTGTAGCTTTCAGGCAGAACAGCAGCCATCGGCTTTAAAAACTCTTTTATTCGTTCATATCTTGCAACATGTTCCACATCGAAGAGAACTTTTATGAAATCATCGTAATTGCGGATGAATCTACCTCTCAGGTTTATGTAGAATACTTTATAATCCTCTGGCAGCTGGTCAACCAGATGGGTGATCAGTGTGGTCTTTCCGGAGTTTATGGGACCGTAGACAAATGTGATCAGGGAGGGTTCTGAATTCAGAATATCTCTGATCTCTTCTGTCTCCTTTTCCCTATCATGGAATTCGATTCTTTTCATGTCCGTATCTTTCCACCCACTTGGTCATAATTCTATGCTGCCACGCAGAGGATCATACAGGCAGCAAGCGAATCATGCAGGCATCCCCACATCTTCCCGCATATATAGTTCTCCTGCTGCGATCGGATGCACCAGAAGTTTGGACTCATGAAACCGTTGCATTATTCTGTCAATCCTCCTCGATATATCAGGGGTGTAGTATGCCTCACCGCAGTCCTCACGAGACTTTTTTTTATCTTCTGGTAACTGGTCGAGTCCACTAATAGTCCAGCGTCCCATTAATTTATAATTATAATTTTATATACATACATTCTAAAAGATTTAATAAGTATGAATTACATACACAATATATATGCCAAAAGGCAACGTCTCCATCGATAAGTCGCTTGCGAAAGAAGTGAAAAATGGGAGAATCATTCAGGTATTTCCAGATATCCCGATAAACAGAGCAAGACTCCCTTTATTCACGACTGTACCCCCAACCAAGTGTTCTGTCTGCGGAAGTCCGCTGAAGTCAAACGAAAACTATGATCGTTTCATAATTTCAAGCTATG
>PQXF01000038.1 GCA_003194445.1 Candidatus Methanogaster sp. | reverse complement strand
GGGCATGGGACGCTTGATTTACTCCACTCCTCCACTACACCATCAATTTGCCCCACCAGTTCATCCTCCAGACCCAATTCCTGCAAACCCGCCTCCATGAATCCCAGATAACCAGCGTTTTCGCAAGCGGTCTCCTCAGTCTTCCCATAATCACTCCGTTTCCGGGAAACGCCAGGCGCATTCATCAACTCACTTGTCTTTGACAGGGAGAACTGACGCGCAAACTCGCCTTTCCAGCATGATCTTTAATTGATTGCCAGTGAGCCTACTCAAACCGGCATTCGCCAAACTCCAACCATCTGCCACACCCCTGATATAATACCTGACCTCCGATGTGAACTTCCACCGCGGAACTTTCTTTGGAATCAGACCTCTGACGCCATAAATATCCAGTAGGCCCTTATATTTCCGATAACTATTCGAACTCAGATCCAAACCCAGCTCATCAAGCACAACCTGACAATTCTCGCCACGATCCCTGACCCGCATGACCCATTCGAGGCGCTTACGACCTTCTTCAATCTGATCTGAAGAAAACTCATCAGACAATGCATTCATCAACTTTTTCGGAATTTTCCTCATAATACAACCATCCATTATACATGAATTGATTAACTATAACACAGCATACACCTTGAGCTATACCCTCTTATATATTACGCATAAAGACGTGTGTAATTGGTTTGTGCAAACCCAGAACTTCGGAGAAAGTGCATATCCCATGATGTGGATATCTATCTGATTTGTCTCAATTATTGAACCACCATACCCCACAAAACACCGATACTCCGTGATGGTAGAAGGTAAGTCTATTTTGATTCACCGAAATTCGGGATAAATACATTTCGTCCTGCAAGGGCTACCCTATAACACCATATAACGCCCATGGTAAAACAGACGCATCAAATCCTCGTAGCTCAATAATCCATCTTCACAAAATATAAGAAAATGAGCACATCAGCGTTTGTGCTTTCCCATGGGCTCTTACACCACAGCACACACCACAAACGCGAGCAGGCTTATCTACGGTGTTCGAGATAGGTACAGGAGTTTTCCCGCCGCTATGGCCGATGTACTCGCCTTCGGCAATGCTTCACATGCTGTGAACGGCATCGGCCATAAATCGATCGCGTCAGCCACAACCTTGCAGGATCACAAGAGCGCCGGGGGCTGTGCTGTGGTTGTCTCCACTGACATCAGCAGCGGCGAGTTAGAGATGGGATAGATCAGAAACACTGCCAAAACTCCTCCCTCTCAATCCTTCCTCTTCACAACGACAAAGTATATGATAGCGCACCAAGGAACCCCGACGATGAGCAGTATCGTCCACATATGCTTTGGATTCGGCATCTCGGTGTGGAATTCGAGTTCATGACGTTTCAAGCAGTCCATCAGCATAACAGCCCAGAACCCAAATACCAGCACAAGTACTGCTATGGTGCTGTATAAATTGGCTGGGATCCCGCTCATAGCGATACGCCCAGTGCCTTGATCCACTTGTTCAGCCGGGCGCAGCTGGCAGGATTGCATTCATCGATGCATCCGACGCATGGATCAAACTTCGTCCCTGCTACCAGCAGTTCATATTTCCCGACTCCGCCTGCGAACCTGATCAGGTATGCCCGGACGCCATCTGTCGTCACCAGTTCGCGCCCAACAGATTTTGCGTCCAGCAGTGTGCGGACGATGCGCGCACATCTCCTACCATCGACCCCGAGTTCCAGCCGTAGTTGTTTCTGCAATATTCCGTCTTTGCCGCGACGTATCAATCCAAGTGCGCGCTCTTCGATCTCTTCCATCAAACGCCATCTCCGTTTTCATTCGGCCGGGATGATTAGAATGATGTTATTGCCACGAAGGACGACTGATCCGAGAGAACGTATCCGCTCTCCGTCAGCAATCTCCACGGTATCCAGCAGATGCAGATTCAGATAGTCGTCCACGCTCTCGAGTTCGCCCTCGAGAAGGTGCACATCGCCTTTCATCTCAACCTGTACCCTGGACCCGATCATGCTCTGAACTTTCTTTGTTGGAAACAAGATAACTCCTCTTTAATTAAATTCCGCTAATTTCGTACGATTCGAGTATCACTTCCTCGCTCGGATACCCGGTATGGTATGTCTTTCCTGTATCGAGATCGTTGACCGTGATCTCGGCTGGCGCAAATATGTCCGTCTCGATCCTGGAAAAGTCATACCCTTCACTCTCAAACGTCTTGTAGAACGGCTTGCCATAGTCCTGCGAGGTTCTGGCAGGCACCTGTTTGAATATCTCCTCCTCAAATCCACTGGTGGCAAGCACCACCGATCCATAGTATATGATGCTGTCGTTTGTCGCGCCTATCGCACGCATCTCGTCAATCATCACCGGAGCGATCGGCGCGGTTCCGGCTGCATGCTCTATCTTTCGCGTATCGAATCCGAGATCATCCAGCCTGCGGATTGCGGTCTCGATCACGCGTCCTGATACCTGCACCGACCCAACGATGCACGCTGTCGGCGCAACCAGTGCAAAGACATCCCCGACACCGACCCCGCAGCTATCAGCGATGAACTGCATAACCGCATCGTCTGGCAGTTTGTTCGATTCGAGCACGATAACTGCGCAGTCGGCATCGTCATGATATGCAATCCTCTCGAAGAGTGCTGTCGGTTTCTGCGAAAGCGCACGCGCAGGGCCTGAGCCCATCGCAACATACTTCCCGACACAGATCTGCCAGCCCGCGGTCTGTGCGCCGAGAGATGCGATGCAGGGATAATCAGTAATGATATCAATGAATGTAAGCGGCACATTGCCGACACTGCGCACACAAATCGTTGCCACCCCAAGCCCGCCCATGCACGCATCAGTAAATGCAAGCCCGGCTTCGTAACTCCCTGTTACCTCGACACCGCAATCGATGACCGTAGCGCCATTGTCAAGCGTGTGAGCTTTGATCTTGAACTCCTCACTTAAGTCGATCATCTCCTCCACGATGTCCAGTGCAGTCTCGTTCACAGATAGCATATCAGTCACTCCGCGATATTATATCGTACAATCATATAATCGTATCGCTTGGGTGAGGTGTCACGTCATCTGGTGTTACCACGGTTTTAGATATGTTACATGACCGTCTTCATCACGGATAATACAAATTGACGAATAACACGAGTTTATCAGGTGTCGATTCGTGACATTCGTTTATTCGTGTCCATTCGTGATTGATCTAACACCACGCAAGGTGACACCCCCGTATGGATAGCCCCGGGCGGATTTGAACCGCCGTCACAGGTTCCAAGGACCTGCAGGCTTGACCGCTACCCTACGGGGCTCCGTGTGGTTGTAACTTATAGATTGTACGGCGATATATTAAAGTGGTATGTCGGATGCGGTAGTGGATGGTACCACCATACTCTTCAGTACTATCCTGATCCTGGTGGATATATAGCGCAGGTTCTTTTTACATTTCAGAACGCTTTTAATACCACACAACCCATAGATCAATGATGACAGGGCAGGAGCATACAGATAGCGCGGAAACAGAGAGATCGGACACGGATGATAAATCCGGGCAAATTGGAGTGTCGATCGACGATAGGGCGGATCGAGAGAGTCGAATCGACAATGGATGCCTCGACGCCAATACGTCGCCTCAACCCATTCCCACGCCGCTATCCCCCACACCCCCGACGCCGCCTCCGCACTCGCCGCCTCCGCAGACGCCAATCCCACCGGGTGCCCCAACGCCACAGCCGAAGGGAGGTTCGAGAGGATTTTTTACATACATTGCGATTGTGCTCTCGCTGATACTGATCATTGGAGTGAGTCTTGCAGTGATCTTTGGTGGCGTTGATCTGCACGGAGTCTATACCGACAAAGATCAGGTTGCGGTGATCTATGTACAGGGGATGATGATTGCAGGCGGAATACCCGATGGGTTCGGGGTTTCAACATCAGAAAGCGTCTGCAAGTACTTGAGACTTGCAGCAGACGACGATAATGTAGAAGCAATCGTTCTGCGGGTAAATAGCCCGGGTGGCTCGTTAGCAGCAGCGCAGGAGATTAAAAGGGAGATTGAGAAGGCGAAAGAGAAGAAGCCGGTCGTGATCTCGATGGGCGATGTCGCTGCAAGCGCTGCATACCACATCTCAGCATCTTCCGACCGGATCGTTGCGAATCCGGGCACCATCACGGGCAGCATCGGCGTGATATGGGTCTTTGAGAACAAGAGCGGATACTACGACGAGGAAGGGATCGATCACTGGGTTGCAAAATCAGGAGAATTCAAGGACATGGGCGCTGACTGGAGAAACCTGACTGTGGATGAGCAGGCGTATGCCGATGAAGTCGTGATGGAGGTCTTCTCGATGTTTGTGGACGATGTCGCTGCCGGCAGGAACATGACCCGGGAAGATGTGTTGAACCTGTCAGATGGGAGGATATATACCGGTGCGACCGCTGTGGATCTCGGTCTGGTGGATGAGACTGGCAATATGTATGATGCCATCGATATAGCCGCAGAACTTGGAAATATCACAGGAGAGCCCACGATCACGTATATGAACAAACCCTCGCTCTCCCAGTTGTTATTCGGAGGCGAAGAGAGTATAGACGATATCAGTCAGTATATAGTCCCTGGCTCTCCTGGTTCAGCACGATCTGCTCGACCGTCCCTATATGAATTGTGCATGCTTGATCTCGCCGATGTGCCGGTTGGAAGTCATAAGTGAGGGACTCGCTCTGCGGGCATACGCATTCGATCACCTGCAACAGTGCGATCGCCTCGGCACATCCCTTAACCATCCCGATTTTCTTATCCACGATCTGACACGCATCCCGAAATGGACAGGTGCTGCCGATCTCGAGCCTGACAGCACCACCCTGTGTCGTGGTTATGCTGAAGTCGTGCACATCCGGAGTGAACTCGGTGAAATGGTGGATCGCATCCTCCGGTCGGTCAAACCTGCGCGACATGTCCATGCCCAACTCCTGCATCCGGATCAGGGTCGCCTCTCTGATGATCGGATCAAATAGTACGCGCGCGTCTCTGAATCGTTGATATGATACCTTCGCCACGGCTGCGACCAGTGCATGGCATGATAGCCCTCTGGAATTTGTGTACTCGGTTTCATTCATACACATCAACCCACACGTAGATAGTATAAAACTTCTCATCGATTATAAATATTGGGGTCACGCCGTGGGCCATGATTGTGAAGTTGCCCGAGGTGGCGGGGCCGATTTTAAGTGATGCCCCATGCCCTGCAATCATTCGATCTCCGCCGATCTACTTGATTTGTGCCATTCATGATAAAATCAGCATCAAGAGATGGCTGCGCCGATACTCTCGCATTCACGAATGGTAACGAATGACGCAAATTGCACGAATGTTCGAACACGTGCGCACCACCATAAAATCGGAGCGTTTTCACTGGAGTTTTCGATTGTGCCATTCATTGCCCGCTAAAATCTCCCCGACGTTCGGACACGCCCCGATCTCCGCAAGGAGCGGGTGATTCCATCCACAGACGACCGTAAACATTGCGTTGGGATTCTGTCTGATCAGGCGAAGCACATTTCCGAGCGCAACCGAAGCCGCCTCGTAATCCGGTTCTGACAACTCAGGCACCTCTGCATTGAACGGATATGTCTCGCCAAGTTCCACAGGATACGCACCAAACGGCGCTTTCAGATTGAACACACAATCGAACTGGTCCGCCTCTCCCCTAACTTTCCGCGTCCGCACAAGCACGTTTCCATCCGGATCAAAACGGTCAAGCCGCTCACCAAACCTGCACACCTCTGCCCGGGATGCGGATTCGCTCCCGCAGTAGAAGAACGTCGACTTCCGGATCGGATCAAACCTCTCGATCCAGTCCGTATGGCAGATTGCACGCTTGAGCCCGTCGAGCAGTCTCGGATGTGCCCTGCACCTGCGCTCGACGAGTTCCCAGAGGTTGCCCTCGATGATACACTGCTTTATAAGCCGGATCTCCTCAAACGTCACATACAGGTTGTGCTCTGCAAGTGAAATGTAATTACCGCTTGCAAATTCGTCCTTCAACTCATCTGCGGTATGCGATGCACATACAGGGCATGAGCATGGGAGATACTTAAGATCAGCCAGATGATACGTCCCGTCAGCGGTGAGATACCGCCCGTCCCTCGCATAGAGCGCATAAGCCGCCGAATCGAAGAGATCGCATCCAAGCGCGACAGCAAGCGCAAACATCGCAGGATGCCCTGCGCCAAAGAGGTGGACCGGTGCCGCCGGAGAGAGTCCTTTCTTCGATGCGACGATCGCATCCACCATATCAGCGAACCGGTAGTTCACAAGCAGCGGCACAACCGCGCCTATCGGGTAGATGTCAAAGCCAGTCTCAGAGAGAGAGCGTGCACATTCGTACCGCAGATCAGGATGAGTCGATCCCTGCACAGTGCCCGAAAGGAGCATCGAGCAAGCACGTCCGTCCGACTCCATAAGCCGGTGTGCCGCCTCGCACCTCTCAATCGTTATCTTCATCTCCGACCCGGCGCGATCGCGCGACACATCAGGCGGCGTCGGGATGTCGAGTGGCACACCGATGTCAGAGCCGATCATCTGCTGGAAACGGACGATCTCCTCTGAAGTGATATCGATGTCGTAGTACACTGATAACTGGTACGATCCCGAATCGGTCATGATCGCGCCATCGAAATCGAGCAGAGAATGCACGCCCCTGTCCAGCGCATCTTCCTTCAGTTCCGGGTTCTGGTAGATGATGTACGCATTCGTGATCACGATCTCTGCCCCGAATTTCGTGAGTTCGGACGCGGGTATCATCTGTATGTTCGGGTTTACCACAGGCATGACCGTGGGGGTCTCGATTCTCCCGTGTGCTGTATACAATCTCCCGATTCTGCCTGCTGAGTCCTTGTGTGCGATCTCGAAGTGAGACATGATGGTGCTTCGTCTATCGCTAACTGTCTTATCTTCTCCTGTGCATGGATCTAAAACAGTCTAAGTGCTAACCGAAAAATAAAGTAGTAAAGCGTACCTGGTGGCACTCCACAGCCCTGGCGAACGAATGTCACGAATTTTAACAGGTCGTTTTCTGGTAAACCCTAATTCGGGAATGGTAGGATATCTGGCATGAGCAGTAAGTTTAATTCCACATCCCGCATCACATCATCACCATGTCCGAACCACACGCCCTGCGATGCGAATGCGGCGCGCTAACTATGCCAAAGACTCTCAACCGATATGGTAGAGATGTAAATGGATCGCAGTGCCCGGTTTGCGGCAAAATTTACGTGAATGCCGATGAGTTTAACCGTGCACTAGAATCGTGGGTCGCGAAACAGTGCTGCCGATCTGACGAACAGTGTTAATAAATCTAATCCAGATCTTATATTCGTCTGCCACGCCGTCCGCCCTTTGCCATGGTGCCGTCGTGCGCCAGCGGCGTCACATCCTCGATCTTTCCGATGCGTATTCCGGCTCTCGCGAAAGCACGTACCGCCGCCTGCGCGCCCGGTCCGGGACTCCGCTGCTTGTTGCCGCCCGGTGCCCTGATCTTGATGTGTACGCCTGTAAATCCTTTATCCTTCAATTGATCCACTATCTGTCCGACGATCTGCATTGCGATGTACGGGGAGCCCTCGTCCCGCGCCACCTTGGTGACCATGCCGCCTGATGACTTTGCAATGGTCTCAGCTCCGGTCAGATCGGTGACCGTGATCAGCGTATTGTTAAACGATGAATGTATATTCGCAACAGCCCATTTTTGTTCTGCCATTCTATCATGCCTCCTTGTCCAGTATGCTATCCCCTTCCTGAACTCTGGTCGGGCGCTCAGAGTGCATTTCATGTGCAAGCGGAGAGTTCTTGTAATAGTCGATCAGCATCTCTTCTTCCTTTGATACGATATAACTCGGTACCGTCGTTCTGCGCCCGGATATTGAAACGTGTCCGTGCGTGATGAACTGTCGCGCCTGGCGCATACTGTGCACAAGCCCCTGCCGGTACACCTGTGTCTGGAGACGCCGTTCGAGGATATCTCCGATCTCAAGACTCAAGATAGCGTCCAGATCCGCATCACCCTTCAGAACTCCGTAACGCTGCAACCGCACGATGATCTGGTCCGCCTCATTTTTCGTATGCCCGGAAAGTTCTCCTTTTGCTGCGGATTCGGCAAGCAATCTGCGTGCAGCGCGCCTGTACTTACGAAGAATGTTCTCGGCAGTCCAGACCTCCCGCTTGTTCCGAAGCCCGTAAGTCTTAACCAGTTCACTCTCGAATGTGAGTTTCTCTGCCCGCCATGGATGCCTTGGCGTGCTGTATGTTTTATGATATTTGCGTGGATGTCCCATGAATTCACCTACTTCACTATGCGTTTCCTGCTAACGCCAACCGTGGCACCGCTTCTTCCTGTCGACCGTGTCCGCTGTCCGCGAACCCTTAGGCCCCGCTCATGCCGGATTCCGCTGTAGCTGCGAGTCTTCTTCATGGTGTTGATATCCTCGTTCACAGATAACACAAGATTCACACCGATGATATGTTTATCTTTGCCGGTCAGGAAGTCCCGCCTTCGATTCAGCATCCATGTCGGAACCGCACTTTCAAAACTCGCGATTGCCTGCTTGAGTTTTTCGATTTCAGCATCATCCAGTGACCCTATGGTAGATGTCGGATCTATCCCGGCACCGTCTGCGAGAATCCTCGACGTTCGTATACCAACGCCCTTTAACCCGGTGAGCGCGTACTGAACCGACCGGTGTCCATCCAGATCGGTGTTTGCGATACGCACAAGATGTTTTATCTCTGCTGTTTCTTCTGGCGTTTCTTCGATGTCAGTCATTGTGGTTCTTTTGGGTGGCTATATGTAAATAAAGTATTTGGTGCCGCGTGGCCGTCGGATCGAGTGTCGGTGTTTGGAAGCGATCATCCTGCAAACTCTCGAGATACTTCCTTGCCGCCTGCCCGCAGATGCCCTGGGCAAGAATCTACCGTTCGAGATCTCCTATGCTATCGACTGCGTCATCGTCAATGTCAACTTCGAGGGCCAGTTTTCGTCTATGCATATACGATTGAACTGGTACGGTTTTTATTAAGAATTGCTACGAATTACCAAAGATTTAATACT
This sequence comes from Candidatus Methanogaster sp., assembly GCA_003194445.1. Classification (GTDB taxonomy): domain Archaea; phylum Halobacteriota; class Methanosarcinia; order Methanosarcinales; family Methanogasteraceae; genus Methanogaster_A. The sequence continues at coordinate 12,780 of PQXF01000038.1, read as the reverse complement.
GTGCCCGAGTAAAAACTGGTCCCAATACCTTTCGCATCGCAGAGACTGTCATGCCTTATGGTGTTGCAGATGAGCTTTTCCAGATCCATATCATAACATCAAAGGATTTCTTTGATTGATGTGGTAAAGATGATAACGATCGAAGAAAAGGAGACGCTATGGCGAAATGTGCTGAAAGAAGTCCCATAGGACATTATGCTCAGAGATATTCGCTTTACCCGAGAGTTGATGGCTGCCATAAGGAAACGGGCTGAGAAAGTCATGAGTCATAGGGAGCGCGGCCCGATTGCGAGAAAGGAGTTTGTAGAGTGGCTGAAAGCGCACCCGGAACTGGCAGACAAGCAATGATCGCACAGACACTCGCAACCAGTTAACCGTTTGTACGGTAAATAAGGAGATTATGCATCAAGGAATCCCGATCATCCGGTGCAGTTGCGGAATCATGCGGACATCAGAGAGGTGCGTGCCTGCAAAGTCCATCAAATCAAGCAACTGGAAGATATCAACACTCAAAGGAGTGACCGGCTGCATGACCAGCGGAATAGAATCATCGATCGCTTTGATTCCAAAAACCGCACCACTGATGCTTTTTTCCGTAGTTTCAGGCAGAACAATAATTTTGACAAAGGTTTCGACACCTGTTGCATGAAATATCCCAATCGACTCTAATTCAGCATCTAAAAGACCCCCATAATCCCCAGTTGCCCTGTGTTCCGGGAGTTTGATATCACATGCAGCGACATCGATGTGATCTACTATCTTTCTGGCAGAATCCGGAAGACCTGCGTTCGTCTCCAGATATATCGGTCGTGAAACGCCCCCCGCAAGTTCTTCTATGAAATCACAGTGCAACAGCGGCTCTCCACCGGTCAGACTGATGCTTCGGGTAGCAGGGGTCCACAGATCATCGATGGCATCGATCACAGCGTCCACGCCGAGCGGATTGTCGATATGCCTGTCGAGAACCCTGCACCTCTTTGCCGGAACCCTTGCCGCGCCGGTATCGCAGTATTCGCAGTGTAACTGGCAGCTGCAGAACCTGACAAAGACCTGTCTCACGCCGACGCTGGTCCCCTCGCCCTGAACCGAGTTGAATATCTCGTAGACGTCTGCGTTCATCTTTAGAATAGTTTCAGGTGTGTTCCGATCCCTTTCCGGACAGCCTGCTGGTAGACGTGGTTTGCCGTCGAGACATCCTGTATGGCAAGTCCTGTCGAGTCAAAGACCGTGATCTCGTCATCATCAGTTCTTCCCGGCTTTATCCCTGCGACGATCTCCCCAAGAGTTCCGTAGATGTCCCCCTCAGATATGATGCCCAGTTTTAGCGGGACATTCACCTCACCAGAGTGGAATGCCTGCGCAGGATCATCGATCACAATTCGGGACCGCTTGAGGATCTCCGGGTCGAGTTCCTCCTTGCCTGCCGCATCCGCACCGATGGCGTTGATGTGCATGCCACCAGGTATCCAGCCGTCCGCCACGATCGGCTCCCTAACAGGCGTCGTCGTGACCAGTATGTCGCAGTCGCAGACCTGCCGGATGCCACCCATCACCGTGATCTCGCAGCCGAGATCCTTCGTGTCATCTATGAACTGCCTGCAGGACGCATCCGAACGGTCGGCGATCTTGACAGTCTCGATGCTCCTGACCTCGCAGATCGCACGCAACTGGGTTCGCGCCTGCCGCCCGACACCGACCATGCCGACAACAGCGGCGTCAGTTCGTGCAAGGCGGTTTGTAGCCACGCCTCCGGCCGCACCGGTTCGCATCTCTGTTAAGTACGTGCCGTCCATCACTGCAAGCGGCGCCCCGGTCTCTATCGAGTTTAACACGACGACCGCCATCACCGTAGGCAGTCCAGCCTCCGGGTTTTTGGGGTGCACATTGACGATCTTGACGCCTGCGATCCCTGCGGTCTCGAGGTACGCGGGCATTGTGCGGAGGTCGCCTGTCGGGAAGTACAGGTACGACTTCGGAGGCATCTGCGTCCTGTCCATGCCGTGCTCTATGAACGCTTCCTCAACAACGCTGAGCGCTCCGGGCATATCGAGCAGTTCGGTGACGTCGCCTTCGTTTAAGTATAGTAGCTCCATCAGGGGTTGTTCTGGCGGCAGGGGTGATAATTATTGTGCTTCTGTATTTTCGAGAGATGTGTGGGTTCGGGGATCTGGTCAGTCAGGTATCAGACCGTTTGCATATGCGATCAAAAGAGACTGGGTAGGTGTGTTGTGCGAAAATGGTATCGGTACAAAATAAAACCGTAGATTAGGACACTACTATAAATTCGGCAGGAGTAGAAATAAAAAATATTACAAAGATATCATCGATGAAGTAATCATACATAAGCATCTCGTACTGCACAGGAGACCAGAGAGATCCGACCGTCGCAACAAACCGTGGACATATGGAAGCCCAGTGCTTCTGCGTTGCCAAAAACCATATAAATCAGAAGCTTTACTAAACATAACGATGACTACGAAAAAATGTTGTTACATGGATCGGGACTGTACATCAACGTGCGTGGCATACCTCGATATCAGCGAATTGCGTGAAATGGCAGAAAGTATTGATTTGAATGATATACATTGTATCCGTGTTTTCATGGAACTTAGCCGCATGATGAATGCGATGGACACGATGGGGTTCGAAGATTTGGATTTTGAGGGCGACGACGACGAATTTTAAAGATAACGTTGCACCTTTGCGTTAAACTGGAGAACGAGATCACAAAGGCGCAAAGATTAAAAAAACCCATCCCTTCGACATATTTTGGAAACTACAGAATCAGGAAACTTTCCACCTGTGTTCGGTTAGATGGAAAGGCCAAACACGTACATGGATTCTAATTAACCATCATCGGATTCGAACATCACAATCTCTTTGCGCTGATCAAACGTGATCGTGAATCTATCGAAGATATCGACTCCCCAGTAGTGGCGGCAGGTCTTCTTCCAGTGCCCATGCGACCCTGACCGGAAACTCGGTGCCATTGATCCTCGTGTCCACTTCTTTGATAACGACGGGCATACCGACACCTCCGATGCCGCGAAGATGCTTGATCTCTTCCTTTTTGAGTTCCAGACCAAGCAACCTTCCAAATATAAGTGGAATCAGAGTAATATCTGCTCCGGAATTGATATATGGGCGTAATTCTATCCACACATCATATTTGCTTCCAAACTCGATTGAGGCAACTGGTCTCTGGAATCTGTTGAGCCTGAAGCGAGACTTGCGGACATGAACATCGGTCCTACGGATACCGGATGACCGCAACCGCCACAACCACCACCGCAATCAGAAGAAATGAGGCGAGCATGACAACCCAGTTCGCCCGAAGGATGTGGTGCGGTGACGGATCCGGATATTCGCGCCCGAGCACGTAACTCCCGGGCTTCTCAAGCCTGCAACCAAGAGCGCCTGCAACCATCGCCATCGGATATCCGGAGTTCGGGGACACTGGAAGCGCGTGGTCACGCAGACAGACCCGTAACGCAGACCACGGACTGAACCGGAAGGATGGTAGTAGAATGAAAAAAACAGACAGCCTTGCCGGAATCCAGTTGGCGATGTCGTCTAACTTTGCAGATGTGAAACCGATCGCAGAGAATCGCTCGTTTCTGTATCCGACCATCGAGTCGAGTGTGTTCACCGTTTTGTACACAAGAGCGCCCGGAAGTCCAAAGACTGCAAAATAGAGTATCGGCGAGAGGATGCTGTCCACGTAATTCTCGGCAGTCGATTCGATCGCTGCTGATACGATTTTTGGCTCGTCAAGACCCCCCGCGTCCCTGCTCACGAGCGATAGCAAGTCTTTTCTTGCACCCCCGATATCGTTCGCGGAGAGATCCCTGTAAATCCGGTTTGAAGAACTAACAAGCGACCGTATCGAGAACGTCGATTTCAAGAAATATGCCATCAAGACGATGCCTATGAGGCTGTGCCACTCTGCCAGAAGGATTAACAGAACACCTGTGGTAGCAGCGCACGATACGCATATCAGCACCAGCACAAGTCCGCATATCCGGTGGTACCTCTTATCAGTCCGCTCGCACCACCCCAATATCCGGTAGATTAGAGTGCCGAGCCAGACCACCGGGTGGACGGTATTTGGCATCTCACCTGCTATCAGATCGATCGCGATTGCGAGGACCAGAACCAGTACCGGCATCGACACTGGGACACCCAGAACATCCGAAACATCCATAAATACACTTCCACCGTGCCGACATATTAATGTGCCCGCGGATTCGATAAGGTGAACATGAACTTTGTGCATGCGAGTGATTTCCATCTCGGATATGTACAGTACGGTCTTCCCGAGCGGTTCAGGGACTTTGCACGCGCTTTCGACCGGGTTGTCAATTATACGATCCAGTCAGATGCAGAATTTCTGCTCATTGCCGGAGATCTCTTTCATAAAAGGAATATCAACGCTCCAACATACTTGCAGGCGTTTAAAATACTTGCGAAGCTTGCGGATCGGGGAATTCCGGTGTATGTGATCGAAGGGAATCATGATCTCGCATACCAGAGGGATGTGAACAGCTGGCTACAAATTCTCGATGCACAGGGGCTCTTAAGGCTGATCAAACTCAAGCCAATGCCGGAGTGCGGCGTCAAGCTGATGGGCGATTTCGTTGACGTGGATGGTGTACGCATCTTTGGGGTCAAATATCTCGGGTCGCAGACCCGTAATGTGGTGCCGGATATCGCGAGAGAGATCGAAACGGTTAACGAAATATCTGGCAAACCGGATTATACTATTCTCATGATGCACTTTGGTATGGAAGGGATACTCAGCACCTCCGGGATCGGGGAGCTATCCTACAATTCACTGGTTCCTTTACGTGATTCTGTGGATTATCTTGCGCTCGGGCATTACCACGTACAATACGATCGCGAAGGCTGGATATTTAACGGAGGGAGCTGCGAAATGGTCTCGATGTCGGAATATACCAAGCCAAAAGGATTTTATCACGTTGTGGACGGTAAGGCATCGTTTCAGAAGGCTACGCCGCGTCCGGTCGAGCGATTCGGAATCGATGCTTCCGGAACACAATCCATCTCCGACCTATATGGCAGCATTCGATCGGCTGTCGATGGCATTTCCCGGAGGGATGCAAAGCCGCTTGTTGAGATCTCGATACACGGCGAGCTTCTGTTTTCAAGGACTGATATATCCATCGAAAAGATAAGAGCGATTGTTTCAAGCATTCTTGATCCTTTATGGACGAATGTAAAGATCACTGATACAAAAGAACCGCTCAGCTATTCCACTGATGGACCGACCAGACGAGATGTTATTGAGCGATCTGTAATCGAAGAGGTGGTCAAAGGTTCGCAGTACCGCAGTCATACGAACGATGTCGTGGATACGATCATCGAGGCAAAACAGCTTGCCATAACCGGGGTTGATTCACAGAGCATCTTTTACCGCCTGCAAGACTCGTATAATGCGGTTAAACGCAAGCACAAGGGACAGGCAGACCTGCCATTTGAGCGGGGGTGTGCGGATGTGGATTAATTCTGTTGAACTTAAGAATATAAAATCGTACAAACATGCGATCATACCATTCGAACGTGGCATAAACGGAATAAGCGGGGAAAACGGCGCTGGAAAGACAACGATTCTTGAAAGCGTTGGATTTGCACTGTTCAACTACAGTCCTGTAAAACAAAACGTGAAAAGGTATTTTTTGCGAAAAGGTGCAAAGTCAGGAGAGGTAAGAGTCAACGTAGTCGCATCCGATGGTCTTGAATACGTGGTCGTGAAACCAATCAGCGGCGAGTACCGGGTTCTCTCCCAGATCGGGCAACTGGCAGTTGGAACGAGTGATGTTTTGGACTGGATCGTAGAAAATCTTTTTGATGACAAGATACGTCCACAGGAGCTAGCTTCTATATTCCAAAACACCGTAGGAGTCCCGCAGGGAACGTTCACATCAGCATTTCGTTTGACAGCAGCCCCCCGAAAAAAAGAGTTCGACCGCATCCTGAAGGTGGATGAGTATAGGACAGCGTTTGATAACTTAAGCGATGTCGCAAAGATCGTCAAAAACGAGATCGATGACCTTGATAAGAGACATCATGAACTCAAAGGTAGTACAGCAAACTATGGTGAGTTGAAGGCGCGGTTTGGGCATGAAATAGGCAGGGTTTCAAAGATACAGAGGGAGATTGACGAACTCACGAAACATCTTGCGCAACTTGGGATTAAAAAAGACGATCTCGGCAAAAAGAAGGAATCGATCGATTCCATAAGACTCGAGATTGAAAAACTGGAAAGGGACGTCAAAGATTTGGAGAAACACCTGGTCACTGCGAAAAAACAGCTTGAAGAGGCGATTGCTGCGGAGAATGTACTCGAGGAGACGAAGGAGTTGAAAGAAGAATATCTCAAGTCTCATAATAAATTGGAAGGTCTGGAGGGCGAGAAAAAGAAAAGAGACCGCCTCAATGAGCAGAGGCTAAAGCAGGAGGGCAAGATAAAGCAGATGGAGTTGGAACTGGAAAAAAAGAAGACGCTCTCAGAGGAACTGGAAAATCACAGAAAGAATTTATGCGAGATTGAGCCACTCGTAAAGGAGCAGAAGGAGATTGAAAGAGAGATAAAGAACGTAGAAGAGCAGATGCGGAAGATCGATTCTCTCCAGTCAGATATCAGCGATCTCAAGAAGAAGACGGTGCTATTTGAAACTCTGTCAAATGACCTCCGGAGACTTGAAGAGGCACGAAAAGAGATCGAACCGCTTGTCAAGGAGCAGAAGGAGATTGAAAGAGAGATAAAGAGCGTAGAAGAGCAGATGCGTGAGATCGAGTCTCTCCAGTCAGACATCAGCGATCTCAAGGAGAAGACGGTGCTATTTGAAACTCTGTCAAGTGACCTCCGGAGACTTGAAGAGGCACGAAAAGAGATCGAACCGCTTGTTAAGGGGGCAGAAGAGCTTGGGCGCCAGAAACAGATGGTTGCCGTCAAAAAATCCGGGACACAGGAGCGGATAAAAGGTATCAGAAAGAACAAGAAGGAAACCGGGGAAACAAATCAGTGCCCTATCCTGGAGGGGGTCAAATGCGCAGCAGTAACAAGTTTTTCAGATTATTTCGAGGAAAAACTGAATGTTAGTCAGGAAGAGCTGAACCGACTGAAGAATGAGCTTGCTGGAATCGAAAATGAGTTAAAAGGACTGAACGATCCGGAGAAACGGATGAATAAGAACAGTTCCGATATCTCCCGGATAACAGGACAGCTGTCACTGCTATCGGATGTGAAAGCCATGTTGCAAGAACGCGATGCGAAGATGAAGGATCATGACTCGATCTTCTCTCAAAAGTACTCGTCTTATCTGACAGATGTCCCTGAGGATGCCTCACTTTCTGTTAAGATTGGGAAGACTATGGCGATTATGGAAGAGCGAGTACATGGACTGAACGATCCTGAGAAACGGATGAATGAGAATAGTTCTGAGGTCTCCCGGATAACAGGGCAGCTGTCACTGCTATCAGATGTGAAAGCCGGGTTGCAAGAGCGCGATGCGAAGATGAAGGATCACGACTCTATCTTCTCTCAAAAGTACTCGTCTTACCTGACAGATGTCCATGAGGATGCCCCACTTTCTGTTAAGATTGGGAAGACTATGGAGGTAATGGAAAAGCAAGTACAGGGACTGAACGATCCTGATCGGCAGGCGTCGAAGATAGATGCGCTGATGGGTGCGGCAAAACTGGAACTTAGCCGGATAAAAACTGAAGAGGGGGATCTGGAGCGTGAGAACTCAGCATTATTTGATTTAAAGCTCGGATTATCTGAATTTTCGGATCTCGACTCGAGGGAGGCGGAGATCAGACAGACGATGAGCGATTGTGAGCCGCATTACCTGAAGTACCTCCGGAATGAGAAGAATGCCGGAAAGGTGGCGCTGCACCGGGGCAGATGCGACGGAGTGAACAGCGAGATCTCAGAGAAGTTAAAGGAGAATGACCGCCTGCACAAGGCTCTGACTGAACAGATGTCCACGTTCGATGATGGCGTGTATGAACTCGTAAAAACGAAGCACGAAGCTGGAAAGATCGAGCTTGGAAGCAAGAAGGCAAAGCATGGTGAGATATCCGGGAATCTTGAGGGGCTAACGAAGGATCTGGAGATTGTGGAGTCGCTGATCATGGAAAAAGATAAGCTGCGACGGGAGTGCGAATCGAAAAATGAGTTTCTCAGCTACATCGAGTTCATAAGGTCTACGCTCAGAGATTCTGCCCAGTTAATCGCAGGAAAACTTATTAAAAATATAGGGGAAGAAGCTAACCGGACATACTGTGAGATCATTAACGATTATACACAGGAACTCAGATGGACGCATGATTATGCGATCATTGTAACAGAACACGGGGAAGAGAAGGAGTTTAACCAGTTAAGCGGCGGAGAGCAGATGGGGGCATCGCTTGCGGTGCGTTTTGCACTCCTGAAGATACTCTCCGGGTGTGATGCTGTGTTTCTCGATGAACCGACCCAGAACATGGACGAAACACGCAGAGAGAGACTTTCGGAGCAGATACTGAATATATCCGGATTCAAACAGATTTTTGTCATATCACACGACGACACGTTCAACGAAAAGTACGAGAATGTGATAAGAGTGGAGAAGATCGATGGAGAGAGCAGGGTTGTGGGTGGGGGTGTGGTATCGTGATCAAACAGCGTAATCGGATCCGCAGCTACTCGCAGCCACAGCTGCACCAGCATCAGATCGGAAATGAGGTATGGGCAGGTTAGAATGACGAAAAAACTAAACAAAAAGATGTCGGAAGATCCGTGGGCGTATGTTAAGAAGAAACACCGGCTGAATGCCCGTCAGATCGCTATGGCTAAGGAACTCGGGATGCGCCCCAAAAAGTTCGGAAGCATGGCTCCAAACAAGTCAGAACCGTGGAAAGGACCGCTCGGAGAGTTTATCGAAGAATGCTACCATAAACGGTTCAAAGACCGGGAGCCGGTGTTATACAAGCCTGAAAGCTCGGAGAAGAATCAGAAGAATTAATAATTTTTGAGATTCCAATAGGTGTGAGATTACCATGACCAGATTCACCAAACTACACGGAAACGGAAACGACTTCATCTTGATCGACGAGTACGCTGGCGAAGTTATCCCGGACAAACCCGGTTTCGCTGCCACCTACTGCGACCGTAGATTCGGGATCGGCGCAGATGGAGTCCTCTTCCTCATGAAGTCCGATTGCGCAGACATCAGGATGCGGCTCTTCCAGCCAGATCGATCAGAGGCAGAGATGTGCGGAAACGGTATCAGGTGTCTTGTCAGGTACGCGATCGACGAGGGCTACATCACAGGGGCTTCTGCCGTCGAGACACTTGCAGGCATAATGGAGGTCGATCTCGACGCTGAATGGATAAAAGTGAATATGGGCACACCAGCGGCATGCGGCATCGAACATCTCGGGGGATATGAGGTTTATTCTACGGATACCGGCGTTCCACACGCGGTCATCTTCATGGACGATCCGGAGATTGCGATCGATGAGATTGCGCCAGCGATCAGGTATGCGCCTGTGTTTCCCAAGGGCACGAACGTGAACTTTGTCAGGATCGAGAACGCTTCCGAGATCGCGATCAGGACGTATGAACGCGGCGTCGAGGGCGAGACATTGAGCTGCGGCACAGGCGCGGTCGCATCCGCTTATGTTGCACAGAGAATCGGGAAGACCGGCGACCGGGTGGTTGTGCATACGGCGGGAGGATCTTTGCGCATATCATTGGCGGCCAACGGCGAGGCGTTCATGGAGGGGACGGCTGTGCGGGTGTTTGATGGGGTGATATAAACATGCCATATACCATGTTGATCTAAAGCCGAGAATGTGGGCTGATGAATGTAACGGGGGTAAAGATGCCTGGTAAGCGATATAACTGGAAGCGGTTCTGGTGTCCAAGGACTGGTAACATCGACCTCTCCGATCGCGGATATCTGTATGATCCGGATTCAGAGTATGGACACATCCATAACCCCAATGCGGTTCCGTTTGAATCCATAGAAACTGTCCCGTGCTTGGTGCTGCTTGGTGAACCTGGAATTGGAAAGACCCGGACCATGTACGCGGAACGAGACACTATCAATAATAGAGTCGAACAAGAAGATGGTCAGACACTCTGGTTAGATCTTCATTCGTATGGAAGCGAGGATCGGTTGGTTCGCGAACTGTTTGGGAGCCCGGAATTTGATTTATGGAGAAATGGCACACATCGGCTTCATGTTTTTCTGGATAGTCTGGATGAATGCTTATTAGAAATTTGTAAGTTGGCGACACTGTTGCCCGATGAATTTAAGAAGTGTCCGGTTGAACGACTTTGCCTCCGCATAGCCTGCCGGACTGCTGATTTGCCAAACGTCTTGGAAGAGGGATTGAAAGAACTGTGGAAAAAAGATGCAGTAGGAGTGTACGAACTGGCACCACTGCGCCGAGTGGATGTTATTGAGGCGGCAAAGACAAACGACTTAGATACGGACGCATTCTTGCATGAAATCGAGTGGATGGAAGCAGTGCCATTGGTAATTAAGCCGATAACACTCGAATTTCTCATGAACACCTATAAGCGGACCGGTAAACTTCTTTCGACTCAAAGAGAGTTGTATTTCAAGGGTTGCCGACGACTTTGTGAAGAGATAAATGAAAGCCGCCGCGCCGCAAAGCGCACCGGTAACTTTACTGCGGAGGAGCGCATGGCAGTTGCTGCTCGCATCGCTGCGATCATAATCTTCGCCAACCGATACGCCATCTGGACCGGTGTTGACATGGGCGCCGTTCCCGATGACGACGTAACGGTCCGAGAGTTGTGTGGTGGAAGCGAGAGTGTCAGTGATGATAAAATCCAAGTGAGTGAAGACGCTGTCCGCGAAACACTTGCTACCGGTTTGTTTTCTTCTCGCGGACCGAAGCGTATAGGTTGGGCTCATCAGACTTACGCCGAGTTTCTTGCTGCGCGTTATCTGGTTCAGCGCGGGATGACACTATCCCAAGTGATGAGTTTGATCACCCATCCCGACGGGAAACTCGTTCCCCAACTGCACGAGACCGCGGCATGGCTGGCTTGCATGGCGCCTGATGTGTTTCAGGAAATTATGAAGATAGATCCTGAAGTGCTGCTCCGCAGCGATGTAGCAAGCACCGATCCGACGAATCGAAAAGCACTGGTCGAGAGTCTGCTGATACTATATGGCGAAGAGAAGTCGTTCGATCACGATTGGGCTATCCGTGGACAGTATCAAAAGCTTGCTCATCCGGAATTGGCCGAACAGCTTCGACCATATATTTGTGACGGTGCTAAAAACGATGTTGTGCGGCGAGTTGTGATCAACATCGCTGAAGCTTGCAAATTGCAAACGCTTCAGAGCAATCTCGTAGATGTCGCTCTCGATCCCACTCAACCGGTACTGATCCGGGTGGAGGCTGCATGTGCGGTGGGTCGTGTTGGTGATGATACGACAAAAGCAAAACTGAAGCCGCTCGTCATCGGTGAAGCCGAAAACGATCCCGATGACCAATTGAAGGGCTATGGTCTTCAGGCAGTATGGCCAGATCATATAACGGCGGAAGAATTGTTCTCTGTATTAACACCGCCCAATGTAGAATTCTACGGAACCTACCAGACATTTATTTCGCACGAGCTTGTTCAACGTCTCAATCCGACTGATCTTACAACGGCACTGACGTGGATCGCGGAGCAGCTTTCTCGGCACGAGATATCGCATTCTTTTGGGCACCTTATGGATAACATTATGCTGAAAGCATGGGAACATATAGAATCGCCTGATGTGTCGGAGGCTTTTGCCAAAGCAGTTCTATCTCGGTTGAAACATCGTGACGAGATCGTAGGAGGTCTCATCGAACCACAGTTCAGAAGTATGTTAGGCGATGATGAGAAACGCCGCCGGGCTGTCGACGCGATAGTTCCCGTGCTTCCAGATAGTGGAACATGTTTGGTACAACTGGTCCACTCTAACACGCCATTGGTCATCGAAAAAGATATATTGTGGATGATTGGACGTCTTCAATGCGAAGAATCAAAGGACGTACAGAGGGTGTGGGCAGAATTGATTGAAAAGGTATTCGATCGGCAGGATATCGATCAGTTCGATACCATCTTCACAGCCAGCCAGAAGAATCCGATACTTGAAAAACAATTTGCATGGCTCCTCAAATCAGTTGAGCTAAACTCGCCCAAAGCACAGGAAATGAAGGAGCATCACTCGAAGATACAAGAATGGATGGATAGGGCTAATGACTGCCCTATTTTAGATCCGCCGCCTGCAGAACGGATCGACTTACTTTTGGATGAGTGTACGTCTGGGAACTTGTCGGCTTGGTGGCGTCTGAATATGGAGCTGACACTTGAGCCGGACAGCACTTTTTATGGGGATGAACTTGAGTCGGACCTTACAGTTCTTCCCGGGTGGAAGGCAGCTGATGCCGCAACTAAAGCAAGAATTGTGGAGACTGCGAAGCGGTATGTGCGGGAGCAGGACCCAAAGACACAGGAGTGGCTCGGCACGAATACCATATACCGCCCGGTGTTTGCAGGCTACAGGGCATTGCGGCTGCTGTTGCAAGAAGCCCCTGATTTCAATGGCACTACCTTAAGAAAATAATCCAAATAGAAGCAATAAAGTAAATGTGATCGGCATCTTATTATGCTAACATAAGGATTTGTAAATTATTATGAATCCACAAACGAGGTGCCAACAATGTTTGATTCCATCCGCAAACGGATTTCCCACC
>PQXF01000037.1 GCA_003194445.1 Candidatus Methanogaster sp. | reverse complement strand
CACCTCCGGGTTTTGCGGTCATGCGCGTCCCTGCGTAAAGTTTCCAGTTCAGCCCCGCATCTTCCGGTTTTGTGGGCCATTGCAGCCAGTCAATGCAAACATCTCCAGTAACAACGATTGTGGGGCTCTTACTCTCTATACTCTCTCCTCCTTTGCATTATGATTCATCTCTCTACGTCTGCAATCACATAAATTCATCCGCACTTTCTACTGCTCATGCACCAATCAGCCGCAGGAACCCCCGCCTTGTCAGTGAATCTCACGACATGCCGCGATCCTCAAACTCTCCTAACCCGCTCGACCGCAGAATCCGCCGGTCATGGGTGATGATAAGCCCCTCGACTCTGTCCAGACGCTCAACGAGTTTTATGCCATCCGCCTCACCGAGCACGAATACAGCGGTTGCCAGTGCATCGGCGTCGGTTGCGTTCTCTGCAATGATCGTTGCGCTTAACAGCTCATCGGTTGCATATCCGGTCTTCGGGTCGATGATGTGCGATGCCCGCGCCTCCTCGCTGAAATACCGCTCGTAATTCCCGCTCGTTGCAACAGACATGTCATGTAGGTTTAGGACGGTTATATGCTCGGTTCTGTTCTTAGGATTACGAAGAGCGACATTCCATGGCTCATCTTCGGTCTTATAACCCATCGCCCGGATATCACCGCCGGCATTCACGAGAGCGTGCTCTATATGATGCTCCTCTAACACCTCGATCGCCCGGTCGATCGCATACCCCTTTGCGATGCCGCCAAGAGTGATCCCCATCGATCCCTGACCAAATGAGATGCTGCCGCCTCCAATCGTGATATTTTCATAGTTCACCAGTTCCAGTGTCTCGTTGATCTCACCACCGGTCGGAGGAGATCCGGCACGCATTCTCTCTTTCCATAAATTTATAACCGGTAAAACAGTGATGTCGAACGATCCGTTGGTTAATTCCGAATATCCGACCGATTTAGTAACGACATACCGCAGATCAGAAGATGCATTCCGGAGAGACCCATTATCGTTCAGTCTTGTAACCTCACTTCCTTCTTCGGTGCAACTCATCAGATGCTCGATTTTGTAGACCTCCGCAAACGCGCAACCGATGGCACGGTCCGCCTCGGATACGACAGGGTGCATCACCGTGATGGTCACATCGGTGTTCATCGAAACCCTCGTATCCTCGATGCGGTGGGTGTTTATGCACCCGGATGCTGTGACTACAAGAACCAGCAGAACGGCAAGGATTCTTTTATTCATTCTATTGGCATGGGGTCAAGAGCAATGTCCACGATACGAACCAGAGGATCATGGTCATGAAAGCGATATAGAACCAGTCCTTCCATGTAAACTGGTTCGCATCCATGCCCATATATATATAAATAGGCTTCTGGATGTAGAATGCCAGCAGCAGTATCAGATATGAGAAATTACTTGATTGTGGTGTCAGGAACTGATAGCATATTGCTCCGGATGCTATGCCGAGAATAGATGATACAATGGTCTTCTTGATGCCATCGACGTGCCGCTTGTGCCGGTCGATCGAAGGTATGACAGCTTCAGCGGATTCCTTCTCTTCCGCCGTCTGTCTTGCAATCTTTTTTTTGCTCATCAGATCAGTGATGGCGTGACCTCCTATCAATGTTGTGGTTTCGACAGTACTTCCGAAACTACCGAGTTTCGAACACAGTTTCCCGGCTACGTCACCATCCCACCACAATCGCCTCGCGAACATCCACCGAAACCATCTCGAATCCACTCACATAGCGAAACGACAGACCACCCGTCAGCAAAATGATCGGATTCTACCAAAATTCCATCGCGTATTCCCAGAAAAATCCTGCTCATCACAGAAAGCTCCCGCTAACCACGAGTTCGTGGTCTACACAACCGTTCGGTCAACCAGACCAGACGCGGACATTATACCAGACCCAGACACCGGCGCAATTCCAATTCTCTGTCTTCGTTATAATGCAACACCTGATTGTAATATCGATTAATTCAGAATTAATTTTTCTGAAGAATAACATCATTTCATCGATATCATTCTCTTTTACGTAGGTATGTACAGTATCTGCACACGGAATCCTTGAAATCGGATGCATTGCCTGTAAATCCTGCACTGCTGATTCTATAAAGTTTGAAGACGAAGTAGCAGCGTGCAACAGCAGATTGGTCGCATCTTCTGCGCTGTATTCTGCACCTTCGGGCACTCGTATGAAACCTCCTTCGCCGCAAAGCTTATTCATGAGTACAGCGCTAATATCTGACTGTTTTATTAACATAGTCATCCATCACCTCATTTGTTGGGTGATGGGACTATGTTTTATAGAATATAAATGTATTCGGAAGTAGGGGTATTCGGAATACTGCTACTGTGCAAAGGATAATGTACTGCTCTTTGACCTGAACGATCTTGAAATGGAATTTGTTGGCGACAATAGCGAAGTCTTCAAACCAGCCAGTGCTGATCGGTCAGCATATATATCATCAGATACAGATCAAACCACATGAATTGGTTTGCGCTACTTATCATCATAAGTCTGACACTCACAGCATTTCACGCAGGTGCAGCAGACACTACACCAACTCCCATAGAGGTTAAAAAATACGACTCATCATCACCATACTCCACCGATGCTCCTGCGCTCTCTGCAAGCCTATTCCAGCAGATCCCGTATCCTGCGCAGCCAGGTGAGGAGGTGACGCTGCTAATCAAGACGACAAATCATGGAGACGAACCGGCAGAGAATATCATCTGGTATCTGGACGTGCAAGAACCATTCGAACTTAAAGAGACCGAAGAAGCGACTCAGACGTTGCCTGAACTCAGATGCGGCGAGACTGCAAATACCGAGTATTACCTTACCGTAGATCCTGACGCACGGTCTGGCGAGTACACGCTCGATCTCAATATCACTTATAGCGGAGATTTTGATTCCGACCGTCCCTACCTCACCACGAAGAGCATGATCGAACTTACAATCAGAGTGATGGGGCATCCTGATCTTGTCCTCACCGATGCTGACATCCCGGAAGCAAATCTCAAATCTGAGTTTGATGCAAAATTCTCGGTTAAAAATGTTGGAACCGGACCTGCAAAGAATGTAAAGGTTTGTTTTGAAAATCAAACCAGTATCCTTCCGAAGATATCCATGTACTACATCGACACAGTAGTGCCCGGAGCGACCGTGCTCATCGAGTCCGGTTTCTTCGTCGATACCATCACACCATCCCAGCACCCACTGCCGATCGCGATTTATTACGAGAACGAGACGCACGGAATGCAGCCAGCGCAACGATATTCGGTGCTGGTTCCGGTATCAAGCGGAAACACGCTCTTGATCTATCTCGATTCGCAGGACGAACTCACCGATGGCACGGTCGGAGAGATCACCATCGGCGTTGCGAACTGCGGGCTTGCTCGGGCAAAACACGTCGTGCTGACGATATGGGAGGGGGGCGGGTTCGAACTGATCGACACCGACACGAGATATATCGGGGACATCGAGAACGATGATTATGACACCGTTGATTTCAAGATCCTGCCCCGGTCAGACTGCATCAATATAACTGTAGATGCGAGTTATGACGATGATTACGGCAATACATACAGTATGACAACAGAACTGCCGATCAAGGTGCAACCCTCCAAGGAAAAATGGGTACTATTTCTCCAAAGTGTGGGAAAGTATGCATGGATATTTGTAGTATTGATTGCGCTGCTTGCATACCTCTTTAGAAAACGTATTAAAAGGATCATATCCAAATGAAATTCTCGGATTACTTCCGGTTCTGCTACAAGGGATTGGTACAGCGGAAAACCCGGAGTTACCTGACGATCGTCGGCATAGTGATCGGGATAATGGCTATCGTTGGCTTGATCTCGATCGGAGTCGGGATGCAGGTCTATATGGACGAGCAGATCGGGAAGATGGGTATCAACAAGATTATAATCATGCCGGTGCCACCGGGCGGCGCGTTAGGTGGTCCGAGTTCCGCATCGACGTACTTCACTGACCGGGATGTGAGGGCTGTCGAGAATGTGCGAGGGGTCGATGCGAACTGTTACATGGTCTACCGGACCTCGCTTATAACCTATAAGGATATCGATGCCACTGCGTCGGTTGTCGGCATGGTGCCGTCGATTGCAGAGGACGCGTATTTCGATGTCCAGGGGTATGAACTCGAATCAGGAAGAGATCTGGAGGATAAGGATACCCATAAGATAACGATCGGTTACTGGATTGCGTATAAGACTTTTAAAGTTGGGGATACCTACAAAGAGGTCAAGATAGGTGATAAGATCGAGATCAAGGAGCAGGGTTTCAAGGTCATCGGGATCATGGAGGAGATCGGGAACCGGGATGATGACATGACTATCATCATGAGCATCGATGACGCAGAGCGGCTTTTCGACGTGAGCAATGAATACGACTTCTTCTTCGCGAAGATAAAGGAAGGAGCCGATCCTGAAGATGTTGCAGATCGTATCAGGGATCGGCTTGAAGATGAGCGTGACGAGGAGGATTTCACGGTCATGACCGCAGCGCAACTCTCAGAGACCGTTGGTGGAATACTTTCAGCAGTATCCGCAGTCCTGATCGGGATTGGCGCGATCTCGCTTCTCGTTGGTGGTGTCGGGATCATGAATACGATGTACACCTCAGTTGTGGAACGGACGCGGGAGATCGGGGTATACAAAGCACTCGGAGCCGAGAACAATACGATATTGATGCTTTTTCTGGTTGAATCCGGTCTGATTGGGGTAATTGGGGGTTTGATAGGGATTGTGCTCGGTTTCGGGATGGCGCTCATGGTGGAGATTATCGGAAAGGAGATGGGGGTAGGTCTCTTACATGCATGGATCTCGTGGGAACTTACCGCGTTCGCGCTCCTCTTCTCGTTCTCGATCGGGGTTCTTGCCGGATTCCTGCCGTCCCGGTCCGCATCGCAGATGGATCCGGTGGACGCGCTGCGGCATGAGTGAGGCTTATGATGGATATGATCATCGGAATCGGATCAAGGCGCGGCGTTACCAGCGATGAGGTCTCTGCTGCCATCGAGTCTGCGCTACGTGATGCGGGAATTGGGATTACTGATGTGCGGATATTTGCATCCTCGCGGCTCAAAGAGAACGAGGCAGGCATAAATGAGGCGGTAAGGTCGCTCGGGCGCGAGATCGTATTCCTTGACGATGAGACGATCAACGCTTATAAGCCGCCGTCTGCGTCCGAGGCGAACAGGTTTGGTCTAGTTGGCGTGGCAGAGCCGTCTGCACTTGCGCTCTCTGATGAAAAGGAGATGGTGCTTGAGAAGAAGGGGTATGGCAGGGTCACAATCGCGATTGCACGGTGATCCCCGCAGCATGGGGCTATCGCGCCGCCGAGATGTTTGCACACCTGCTCACGAGTGGTGCCATGTTATACTCAGCACCGGCATAAACTGCGCTTTTTGTATTGGCGGAACCAAACTGATAAAACCCACAAATAAGGACTCAGAGCCTTGCTTACACTACGATTTCGGAGATTTGAAAAAGCTCAAGTTGTGGCGGTGTGAAGTATACATAGAGCACAGCGCCCAGGCAGGTTGGCAGCCCATAGTTACCGGATATGTTTTTATGTCACCAATCCAAATTTGGATATACAGGGGCACGATTGCAGTTTGAGAGACCTGACCATGACGACCATAACTATCGGAATCGCTGACACGACATTTGCACGTGTGGATATGGCAGAATCTGCAATATCGGAACTGAAGAGGAACGCATCAGTACGAATTGAGCGCTATACCGTTCCCGGGATCAAGGATCTTCCTGTTGCATGCAAGAGACTGATAGAGGAGCGCTCGTGCGATATTGTGATGGCGTTAGGAATGCCAGGGGGAGACCCGAAGGACAAGATCTGTGCACACGAGGCATCGCAGGGGATTATCATGGCGCAGTTGATGACGAACACGCACATAATCGAGGTCTTCGTGCACGAGGACGAAGCTGCAAGTGATCGTGAACTTGCAGCGCTCTCGGAAGCCCGTGCTATGGAACATGCGTTAAACGTGATCAAACTTATCGAGAAGCCAGAAGCACTCGAAAGAGAGGCAGGAACCGGGCAGCGGCAGGGGTATGCGGATGCCGGACCTGCAAGACCATAGTCCAGCCTGATTATACACACCATAGAACCCGGCAAGTTCACGATCGTCTCCGAAATGTTCATATAATGGAGGGTACTAATAAGGACATCTGCAGTAGGAATTGTCGGCTGCTGGCACGGGGTTTTTCTCTGACCAAGAAATTTTTTGATCAGAGAGAAAAATTTTTGATGGTTAGTAATAAGTAGGATGTTATGGATGTCAGTGTAACGTCATGTTTCCACGAAGACAGGTGATTTTATGAAACAGGTTCCAACTGGCATCCCGGGAATGGATCAAATACTTGACAAAGGGTTTACGCGTCCATCTACCGTGTTAATCGCTGGCACGGCTGGAACTGGTAAGACGACATTTGCGATTCAATCCCTCTTCGCCGCAGCAAAGAATAGCGAGACATGCCTTTATTTTTCAGCCATATCCGAGCCGATTGCGATGCTCAGCGGATATATGGCAAACTTCAGTTTCTATGACCAGTCGCTCTATGAGGATGAGAATCTCATCTACTTCGATCTGAGTCATGAGATCATGAAGAACAAGACGTATGACCTGATAGATATCATCGATGAGAATGTGGAAGCGATACACCCCGACCGGATCGCTATCGACCCGATTACGACGATGGATCTGTCTTTAAGCGATAGTGAACGCAGGCAGTTTTATTTTGATCTATTCGTAGGAATGAAAGGATGGAATTCCCTTGTGCTGGTCACTGGCGAGTTTACCGAGGGGGGCGTAGCGGCAAGTCCGATCAGTTATGTTGCGGACGCGATCATTTATCTGTCCAATGAACTGAGAAAGGGATGCCGCGTAAGGTATCTCGATGTCTTAAAGATGCGTGGGCAGAAGTATGCGAGCGGAAAACATGTGTATAGGATCACGAGCGGAGGTATCGCCACATACCCGGATCCGCCAATGGCAGATGGTGCGACCGCGACGAATATGCGCGTAAGCACAGGCATCCCGGGACTCGATCAGTTGCTAAGCGGCGGACTGATTCACGGGACGACCACGCTTCTTACAGGTCCGAGCGGTACAGGCAAAACGACAACAGGCATGCACTTTATCCTCGAGGGTGTACGCAAGGAAGAGCCGGGGCTGATCGTTACGTTTGAGGAGAATGCAGCACAACTGCGAAGGAACGCAGCATCCTTCGGATGGGACATCAAGTCTCTTGAAGAGGATGATATGCTGCACATCCAGTATCCAGCTCATGAGGATGTGTATGCTGGAGAGAGCCTGCGTCGGATACATGACTGCGTCACGGAGTTTGGTGTCGAAAGAGTCATGATAGATTCGATCAATGGGTTTGGCGACTTCTCACCGGATGGAGATGGTGTCGAGTACATCCAGAAATCGTCGAGGTATCTCAAATCGAGAAACATCACGATGATCTTCACAAATGAGACAAGAGATCTCCTCGGATCGACGAAGATCACTGAAGGCGGCGTCTCGCATGTCACGGACACCGTTATCACGCTTCGATATGTTGAGATTGCATCGGAACTCTTAAGGGCGATCTCGGTCTTGAAGATGCGCGGGAGTGCGCATGACGCGGGCATCCATGAAACCGAGATCACAGAGCAGGGGCTAACCGTCAAGGTCGATGAGTCATCATTCAAGAGGTACGAAGGCATATTCAGTGGAGTACCGACATTAACGAGATCAGAGGCATTTGATAAGGTGTTTGGAAGAAGGAGATGATTTTATGGTGGATAGTGGGATCGTTCTCGAAGCATATTCCTTGATCCTTGCGTCCGCCATAACGTTTTTTCTATTTTCGATTGGTAGGTTCTACCAGCTCAAGATTGGCAGGGAGACCCATTATAACTGGTTCCTGGTGCCTGTGATATTGTTTTTATCGTCCGCAGTACTGTGTATACTCGATTATGCCGGGGTCGTTCTCGCCGGTCTCGGAGCGGTGCTTCTAATCATTCTTACAATTATGCTGTACAATATTATGATGGGGGTTGAGAAATGATCCCGATCCCTACCATCGCGTGGGCGGTCGTGGCCGTTGCGCTTATGGCTGTATTCTATGCGCTTGCACGGTTCAGCGAGGAACTTGGTGAAGCTCTGCGTATAAGACCGTATTATATTTCATATTATGCTGCGGCGCTCTTTCTTTTCATCGGCATACAGATTAGATTGTTTGATGCAGTGGCGAATGGTCTTGCTTTTGAATATGCGTACTGGCATGAGGCACTTGTGGCAATCGGGGTAACGATCGCACTGATAACCACAATCATATACTGGGGCTGGATTCTGAGTGATTACCAAAAAATGAAGTAGCAATGGTTATCCAATGGCACTCCACATCCCTAACCTTCGTGCAAGTTGTGTCGCGAACTTTGCGGCCCTTGGGTTTTAGGAGAACGCCGTGCCCCTGCACCCACGCGCCCGCGTTTATCTCAGCCGGTAGATGCGGACGCCCTCGTTCTCGAATATCTTCTCAAAAGACTCCGGTTCATCGCCGCTTATGAATCTGTGGTACATCGACCCCTCATACTCAAACCCGGATTCTGTGTCCATTGCTTCTGTCATAGCCCAGAACAAGCCATGTCCGTAGTATCTCGGCACATATACGGTGGTTGCGTCGTACTCTTCGGAGATGCCTTTCGCCTCCTCAGCCGAATCGGTCGCAAAGAACCGCGCAACATCTGCCACCCTCTCGTCCGGTTCGAATTTGTCGATGGAGGTTGGTCGTGAGACCGTGTGCTCGATGCGTTCAGATGCGTAGCATATCACCGGAGTCTTGCCTGCTGCCTTTATTTCAAGCGCTGGGTCCCACCATGCCATGACCCCTGTTGTGTCGGTCTCGCTCAGGAACCGAATTGCATCGTACGTATCCTGCGAGACGAAGCGACCCGATGTGGCACCCTTCGAATCGATGAAATAGGGAACATCTTGACCCTGCATCCATGTACCCTGCGTAAAATCATCATTTATCCGGTATAACTTGATATCCTGATCATTTCCAAGCTCTTCTACAACCATAGATGCTTTTTGCTGATTCAGATAATTGTAATAAAGACCCGTGCCAGCAGATGCAGCCACAACAAGAAAGACTGTGATTGCAAGCACCATGTACGATCTCTTTCTCGATGTTTGCGAAATAGCAGGTCTGCTTCGAAGCAGCACCAGAATGCTCAGCAGACTTGGAAGCACGATCAGCGCGGAATATATGATGAGCGATGGCTGGTCGAATGTGTAGTTGGAAAATGGTCCCCGAACTAGCGTCATGGCACCGCCATGCCGGATATGCGCCATGTACTGGTGCAGGTATGCGAAAAACAGAATCGCAAGTCCGATGTTAGCCAGCGCAAGTACTTTGCAGGAACTATCATAAGAATCATCTCTTCTCACGAGGTTAAACGATAAGACAAGCGAGATAATTCCGATGGCAAGCAGCAGTCCCGATGCCACGAAGTTGATCTCCAGGATCCACCAAGGAAACATCCGGGTGTTTGGCTCTGATAAAACTCGCAGAGCAGTCTATACAAGATAAAAAGCAAATACAAGATGCATAACTCCCAAAAATATTCTGGTATTGCTTTTTATTTCGGTTACAGTCCGATTTTCATTTGAGAACATAAATCCCATCTCCTTTCTTACCTGTTCCTTCATAGGACACCACCCAAGCAGTTTCTTGATGGCTTCGGTCATACAATCCCCTCGAGTTTGTGGAACAACTCATCAGCCATCTCCGAAGGATTTCCTGATCCCTCAAGTGTTACCCCTATCTCGCGGGCATACTCATCCAGGAGTCTTTTGCACTCATCAAAGCGGCTGCACCCATCGCAGTTCCCATCGTGCCGGTACCATACCTGCACCCCGTGCCTCGCCGAGACGAAGATGATCGCATCGGCATTCAGTTGAACCGATCTCCCGAATAGGACGCCGCGCTCGAAATTGACCTTCGTAACTTCGATGCGGTTCGATCTTGCCATCTCCAGAAGAACCCGCGATACCTTCGAGTCCATGCCCTGAAGCGCTTTGGAGACCGACTGGCGACTGATGCTGAAACTTTTGGCGATCTCGACGCCTGCCATGCCGTCTCTGCGCAACCGCCAGAACTCAAATTGCCGTTCGTTGAGTGGTAGGAACATAAGTCAACCTATGTAGGTTTACATATAAAAAGTTTTCGTTTGGAGAAGATGCCGCGCCATCCGGGTGTGCGGTAAGACGATGTAACGTAGATCGTCTTTATGATCACCTCTTCCATTCCGGGTAATCATACTATGACGCGGTAGATGACAACGTCTGTGCGTTAATCTCGCAAGAACCCTTAATCTATATAGGATTCGGGTACAGGAAGCGATAATGAGTAGAATGTATTATTGGAATGATGAATATACACTCACGTAAATTGATGTGATAGAGTAACAACAAGTAGTGCCAAAATCTATATATACCAGATAGTCATAGCACTTATCGATAATGACTGATACTGCAACACTGCTGGCATACTCAATCCCGAATGCGCTGCAGCAGATAATCTCTATAGTCTCGGGCAACCTGCTCTACCCGGTGATGATCGTGCTGATCATCCTGATTGCAGGAAGTATGATCGAGCTTGGTGGATTCCTGTTTGAGTGGCGCAACCGCCATCGCGATCTCGGAAGTATGGAAGAGGGCGCAGTCAGGGCGAGGGAGAAACTGGAACAGAGCGACCCTGAAGGCGCGTTTGGCATGCTCGGGCAGAGCTGCTCAAACTCATTCGTGCACGAGTTTTTGTACCGTATCGCTTTCCTGCACCGGGGGTGTTCCGATAGAGGGATGCTTGAGGTGAGACTGGAAAAATTGCTGCAGGATATCAACTTCGAGATGACAAAGAAGCTCGAACGCTCAAGGTTCGTTGCCAGGGTCGGACCGATGTTCGGGCTGATGGGGACACTGATTCCGATGGGTCCCGCGCTACTCGGACTGAGTGCCGGCGACATCGACACGCTTGCCAACAACCTGGTAATCGCATTCGGAACAACCGTAGTCGGGCTGATGGCTGGAGCGATCGGGTTCATGGTTGCAACCGTCAGAGCGCGGTGGTACAAACAGGACAGCAGCGACATCGAGTACCTTTCCGAGATACTCTTTGGGAGTCCGGAACCAGGCTCCGGTGGCTATAGTGGCTATAGTGGTCATAGTGCTGCTGCCGGGTATAAAGCGCCCGCGACACCGATGCCAGAACCTGCATCAGCACCGATGCCAGAACCTGCATCAGCACCGATGCCAGAACCTGTACCAGTACCGATGCCAGAACCTGTACCAGTACCGATGCCAGCACCAATGCCGGTTGTACGTCCGAGACCAGACGAGAACGATCGTCTCGGTGTCATCGGAACGATCGTCTCGAGATCGGGGGAGTCTGTCCACCGCGCCCTGATATTCAACAGATCCGGACTGATCAGTGCGAAAACCGCGGGTTCGGTCGTTGCGAACTCCGCCTTCTGGATGGGGGCGATCGTGATAGTGAATATAGCAAGTATTGTCGCGATGAACGTCGGTGGACTCAACATGCCATTTAATTATTTATTACTTATTAATTTGTTTATATGTGCAGTGTTCGCTGTTACGATATACTCGACAAAGGGACGTGCAAAGAGTAGATCAAGAGACCTTGAAGGGATGCCTGTGAACAAAATCCTATCCGACGATGGATCCAATTTTGAGGTACCGTATTCGGATATCAAGCGCATAGAGGTCGATAAATCCCGTAATATAAAGATCCTTGCAGGCGGCGAGTGGATTGAGATGGGGCGTGTCGAAAAATCGTCTATTGGCGCTATGGGTATTTTGCACGCTGTTCTACAAGATAGGGTTGTTGAGGTGTAGGCGATTATGAGATTCATGAAAAAAAGAACAGAAACTCCCGAGGAGGACGATGACCCTTTGTCGGGTGTCGCTAATCTCTTCGACGTGGCGATGATCTTTGCAGTCGGGCTCCTCGTCATGATGATGATGTATGTCAACATGCCTGAGCTACTCACGAGTCAAGACGTCACGATCGTTAAGAATCTAGGGCAGGATGATATGCAGATCATCATCAAGAACGAGACTGAGATCGAGGTCTTGAACATGACCGATGAGACGACCACATCAATGGGGAAACTGGTCGCCAGTTTGTATGAGACCGAAGGCGGAGCAACCGTGTATGTTGAGGAGGAATGACGGTTGGGTAGTCGGCTGGCACGGATGAGACTTTTTAATTTTTTCCGGATGGACTCTGATTATGGCGAAGAAGATTAACCATAGAGGACACGGAGGGTACAGAGAGAGTTGCTGTTTTCTCTGTGTCCTCTATACTCTCTGTGGTTTTCCGATCCCATCCCTGGAGATAATAAGAAGTCTAGTACGGATCGTCCTGATATGCGTCGTACTGGTGGCATTGACGCCGGCACTGGTGCAGACTACATCCGCTCTCAATGCGAGCGATTACAAGTACTGGGCAGATGTCGGGAGTGCTGCGCTCTATATGGGCGATACTTATGAGGTGAGTGGCTACACAGTCAAGTTTGTGGATTACCAGCCAGAGACCGACCAGGTCTATATATCGCTTTGGAAGGGGCAAGAGTTGTTGAATAAGTCTGTGCTCAATGCATCATGCGTGGCTAATAAGACGACTTGTGGCAACTGCGACTGGTTGAAGAATGACGAAGAGTGTTGCGATTGCTTTATCTGGGACGATGAGATCGCGATCGAGATCTACTACGATCCTGATGACAGTCCGGAATCGAGAAACCCGACAAACTGGGAGAACCCATTGATCAACATCCGATTCCATGAGCGGGCAAAGCCAGAGATATCACTCGAGATCGAGACCAACTGCGAGGCATACACTGCGCGGGACTCAGAGATCCGCATCAAGGTTACGATCGAGAATGACGGAGAAGAAGATGCAGACCTCGAGCACGTGGATATCACGATTGATCCAGGCGATCTTTCGGCGATCGATGATCTTACCAGACATTACAGCAACCTAACGGTTGATGAGGAGAAGAGATTTCACACAACATTGCGGGTCCCCTCATGGGTCACTGATTCTGAAGGCGAGTTGTTCGAGATCGTTGTCAATGCGACCGGGTTTGATGAGGAGGGCGTTATGTATGCAGAGTCGGCGTCAACCGAAGTTCTTGTGCTGCCGAGATTTGATCTTACGGTCAGGAAGACGGTAAACAGCCACATATCGATGGATCGGGCGGTGTGGGTACGTATTGATCTCGAAAACATTGGAGAAGAGGAGCTCGAGATCGAATTAAACGACACCGTCCCTGAGGGTTTCAGATTGTGTGGCAACGAGAGTCCACCATGGAGATTTAATATCACGCCATCGGGATGTGCCCGTTTTTCATATCACATAGAACCTGTAAGACCCGGGGTATTCGATGTTCCGGGCGCGGAAGCGAAGTTCGTGATTGCAGGAAAGAACGTCAGTGTGTGGTCGAGAAGCCAGACGATCACGGTGGACGGGGCATATATAATCATGAACAAGACAGCGTATCCGACCAGAGTTTCACTCGGCGATCCGGTCACAGTCACGCTGAATGTCAGAAATACCGGAAATGCGGACGCAGTCATCGATCTGACAGATGTCATACCATCAGGAGCCAGTCTGATCTCGGGAAATACGACGCTTCATGCAACGCTTTCAGGAAACCAGACAAGTGAGATCGAATACATGATCAATTTTTCAATTCCCGGGAATGTGACACTCGCGCCCCCTGAAATCATACTTGCTGCAAGTGATCACAGTTATGTCTCATCACTTGGGATGCCGACGATCGAGGTTACAGGGTCGCTTCAGGGAGCGGAGGTTACACCTTCGGAAGAGGCGACTGTCGGTACAGAGCCGCGCTCGGTGGATGTGCCGGTATTATATGAGATTGCGCTTATGCTCTTCATGCTCTGTGTGGTGTATCTGATCGGCAGGTTCGGATGACTCCTATAATTGGCAGGGAATATCCGGATAAATCGCCTGGTACTTACGGGTGTGGGTCTGTCGGTTTCGAGGTGTTAGAAACTCGAAGCGGCTGCCACTATATGGGGCAAACAACAGTTCAAAACAATGTCACCAGCACGAGATCGTGTGATAACCCTGATATTCGCAAGACTTATATATCATGATTCTTAACAACCATGTTACCAAATGTCATTATAAGTGACTATAGTATAATAAATTAGATTACGGTAACTCTTCCGTAGATGTGCATGATAGGCATACGACGCAATCGAGAAACTCGAATAAAACCATCCGGCAGATATGTAGCTGTTCGGAATTGGGCGTAATGCCCCACCCCTGCTGGTGGTGGCATCGATGAATCGCTTCTGGCGATCCATTATCGCCTTTTGCTTCTGGCTCCGGGTTTCTTGTGAAAAATAGACCGCAAATATGAAGATACGCCACCTGCTGTTAGGATTGATGATATGCGTCGCAGGAATCGACGCGATCGACTTGAGCGGCGGGTATCTTGATGATCAGAACACAGCCCAATTGACCCCTTTCCTGATCTTCGGGCATGTCTTGTACGAGGACGGTGCTCCGTGCAACAGCCCAAACGTCAGCATGACCAACCTGAACACCGGCGCGGCGTGGTATGCGGATACGGTCTCTGACTCTAATTTCTATCAAACCCTCCTCACGCTTGTGGATGTGAGTGCTGGCGACGTGATCAGGTGGAGTACCACCGATGGCACAGTCTTTGACACCGCAAACTGCACGGTCGATCAGGGTGATATTGAGGGCGGCGGGATATTCGACTTCGATGTGATACTCCAGTCGATAGCGCCCGGAATCATCGGATATTCTCCCGAATCTCCGGTTCATGATATCGAGAATGCGACGCGGACGTTTAACATCACGATCGATCAGGTTGTGGATGTTGCATGGCGGATCAATGGCTCGCCGATTCATACGAACAAGAGCGTGACCGATGCGTCCTACACGCACACAAACGTGGCAATCGGTGTCTGGAATATCTCTGCGAATGTGAGCAATGCTAACGGCACAGATATGCAGGAGTGGATCTGGGATGTGGTATCAGCCACTGCACTGCCGCCAGCAGCGCCGTTTATGGTTTGCGGGTGGGTGAACTATGAGGGTGGCGGGGTGTGTGAGGATCACGCCGTCAACATAACCAACCTGAATGCCAGCACGAGGTGGCAGGCTGAAACGCGAGCTGGTTATGGTTATCATGAACTCATCCTCGATTCCGGGGATGTAAGTGCCGGCAATGTGCTTGAGTTCAATGTTACCGACGGAGCAGTCGTGAACACCACAAACTACATGATAGATCTGAGCAATCTCGATAGCGGAGGGATATTCGGCTTTAATATGACACTTCAGTCGATGGCGCCCAGAATCATCGGATATGCTCCTGAATCTCCGGTCTATGATGCCGAGAATGTAACGCGGAGATTCAACATCACAATCGATCAGGTGGTGAACGTCACATGGCTGATCAATGGAACCGAGGTTCAGACAGACGGGAGCGTGACCGATGCATCCTACACCAACATAAGCGCTGCTATCGGCGTATGGAACGTCTCTGCAAGAGCGAGCAATGAGAATGGAGCTGCCATGCAGGAGTGGCTCTGGAACGTGACCAAACTACTGCCGCCAAATATAACCTCATTCGCCCCACCCTCGCCTGTCCGCGATATGGAGAATGCGACGCGGAGATTCGACATCACGATCGATCAGGTGGTGAATGTCACATGGCTGATCAATGAAACCAATGTTCAGACAAACGAGAGCGTGGCCGATGCATCCTACACCACAAGCGCTGTATTGGGCGTCAGGAACGTCTCAGCAATCGTTACCAATCAAAACGGCACGGATACGCAGGAGTGGATATGGCATGTAACGCCGTATGTTCCACCGCCGTCGCCGATCTTCGTAATCTACGGAAACGTCTTCTATGTGGATAATACACCTGTCGATGCGCCCTGTGTGGTCGTGACCAATCAGGACACTGGCAGGTGGTTCGTTGCTGATAATCTGAGCGGATCGAACTTCTACCAGATCATAACCGATGCTTCGGAGATGCGTGCAAACGATACGCTGCTCATAGATGCAAGTAAGGCCGGGGTACTGGTTGAAAACGGGAGCGTGGAACACACAGTCACGCTAAACGAGGGGCGAAGCGGTGCTGTCAGGGTGAATATCAACAGGGGGTTGGTCGATCTTCAGGTGGTGGCGATTTCCGCGCCTACCTACATATTCGATGGCAGGAACAACACGATCAATGCAACCATAGCGAATAACGGCACTACCGATTCGGGCAGGTTCAATGTGAGTCTTGCAGCGGATGGGGTCGTGGTCGATAAGGCAGACATCGAGTCGCTTGACATCGGATGCGTCGCGAATGTTGCTTTTAACTGGATACCTTTTTGGTCCGGGAACCACACACTGACCGTAACCGCAGATTCTGACGGCGAGATCGATGAATCGGATGAGGCGAACAATGCTACAAGCGTGGATGTGTTTGTGGGCGTGCCTGATTTCACGGTTATAGATGTGACACCTGATCCGGGGTATTGTGTGATCGGCGATACCGTCAGGATCGATGCGTCCGTGGCGAATGTTGGAGATATGGGTGAGACTGCTGTCGTGAAATTCTATGATAACGGGACTTTTAATCCCAATATCACGAGGAGCTGGAATGAGTGGGAAGGCTACTACGGTATATGGTACAACGATACTATTGCACTCCCCGGAGCTCTTGCGATACGTCTTCATTTCAGTAATATTGGATCCGACTCTACTATCCATATTTATGATAAAAACGGATCGAAAGTTGATGTGAAATCAGATGTAACTTGGACAGACTGGATACCCGGCGATGTCCTCCGAATAGAAGAACAGTTCGCCACATTCACAATCGATAGGTATCAGGCACTGATCGCAAACAAAACAATCAACCTGACCGCTGGCGAGGAGAAGATCGTGACCGCATCATACCGGAATGCAACCCAGGGGTTCCACGATCTTTATGTCGCGATCGATCCTCATAACACCGTCCCTGAATACGACGAGACAAACAACAGCTGTGCTGCACAGGTATATGTGGAAGGCTTCGACCTTGAGGTGGTGGACTTCACAGTGCCGCTTGATGATCTGTATGTGGACGATGTCGTAAATATCACTGCCATCATCGAGAATCATGGAACAGTCGATGCAGGCAGTTTCACGGTCGTATTCGAGGATGAACTGGTAGGTGGAGATACCACGATCTTTAACGAGACGCTTGTACCATCGCTATCTGCCGGGTCTTCGATCAATATCACCGTGCCATGGAACCTGACAGGCATGGGTACAAGCGAGGGTGACTGTGAGCACAACATAACCGTCGGCATCCCGCTCGGTACGTCTTCCAGTTCCAGGCACTGGCCCAAGGACGATAATAATATGGCGAATAATATCCTTCTGGGGTATGTTGAGATCCCAATCCTGGCAAAGTATGACTTTACGGTTGAGACTGTGACTGTCGCCCCTTCGGAGATAAGGGAAGGTGAGGTCGTGAACATAACCGCAATCATCGGCAATCACGGACATAGAGGTGGGAACGTGAGCGTTGGGTTCTATATCGATATGTGGGGTAATATCCTCGGGCGCGAGGTGGTTCCTCTTGCATACTGCGACTGCCTGGGTGCAGCACGGGGCTGGAGCAGGGATAATGTCAGTAACGCCACTGGAAGGTATATCAGAATTGGATCTGGAGATGCGTGGGTGGATGTGAATGACACGAATACCACCTCCATCACATGGAATGCAGACACAGCGGAAGGGAACCACACGATAATGGTGGTGGCTGATCCGGACGAACGGCTGGATGAATATAACCCGGACGCCGAGGCTGATACCAACGATATCGAGAATTGGGACTTTGGAAACAACATGCAGAACTGCTCGCTTAATATAACACCTCCTGATCTCCTCTCGATAACGAGTCTCGATCTTCCGGCTGATGCGGATGTGGGGGGGATGGTTGGTATAACCGCCGGGATCGGGAATAATGAGGATGTGCCGGCGAATAGCACGCTGTGGTGGGTCGTAGAGGGGGATGATAAATCTGACCCAAAAACGCTCTCTGGAGGATCTAAATCGGCTAATTGGCCAATAACGCAGCCACAGCCTGGAGCAGTCATGATGCGAGTTCATTTTTCATACGTACGTATGTACTATGCAGGAATAAGAGGTCATAATTGGGTGGCAGGCGTCGATGTTGTTGATGCTAATGGTCAAAATCTATATTCGCAAAGTAATGATTCGATACATGGCGAATCGACTGAAACGAACATCTGGACAAAATGGGGGTCGGGCGATACTCTCACCATAAAACCGTACGTCAAAGACTATGGTGGTGTCACATGTGCAATCGACAAATATCAGGTTGTGATCGGAAACGAGACGATCACACTGGACGCTAACGAACAGAAATTCTGCAGTGCGATCTGGAATGCGACCATCCCACCCGGAAACTACACGGTGTGGGCTGATGTGGAAGATCAGAATATGAGCGCCGCGATGTTTGTGAACGGAACCGATCTCGCGGTGACCGATCTATCAGTCCCGGGTGAGGTCTTTGATGGCGATAACGTGAGCATTAATACGACCATCGCCAATCTTGGTCGGATGGATGCCGGCGGCTTTACGGTCGAGATCTATGATCAATGGACTGATTGGGGCAGTTATAAAGAACCGGTTGCCGTGAAGAGTTTTTCAGGTCTCAAGGCTGGCGGCAGCAGGAGCATCAGCGTGCCGTGGACTGCGAGTCTGAAGAACGGAACGCCTGTCTCACACAACCATACCATAAGAGTCGTGGTAACGCCGTATGACGGGCTGCCCGAGGTTGATCCGGAGAACAATAATAATGAAACGAGTGTGTATGTCAAGAAATCACGTGATCTCTCGGTCGTGAATCTAACGTTTGCGGTGGATAACAGAACCTGCGATCCATCTGAGCTGGTTCTTGGCGATAATGTAACGATGACTGCCGCTGTGGATGTGACAAATCTTGCCAATTGCGGAGGAACCCTCGACGTCGGCTTTTATTTTACCGATGAGTATTATGGCTATTATAACCCCGATCCTCCTGATGAACGTCTCATCGGCGCAACAGTCCCGGTCTCATTTGATCTCGGTAACGGAACCGAATACGCGACACTTAATTGGCGTATAGATAATTTTGGTGACGTAAAAGTCCCCGGAGATAACTATATCACAGTGGTTGCGGATCCGAATGACAAGGTGCTCGAGTTTGAGGATAGGGACAACAAATTCTGCCAGCCGATCTATGTGAGATCACCCGATCTTGTGGTTACCGACATAACCTTCGATTCGGAAAATTATGAGGTGGGTGATCTGGTGAATATCACGGCAGGAGTGGGCAATCTGGGCGATAAGAACGAAAGCAACGTCACGGTGGCTTATGTTCTCAGCAGAGAAGATGAACATATCGAGTTATATGATTATCCAAACGACTGGAATTATACATATACGATACATGCTCCATGTGTTCATAAGATGAGGATCCATCTGGAGATGTTCATGAGAGTATCCTGCGATCATCTCTATGTATATGACGCGGATGGAGACGAAATTGCACATTATAAGCAGCCTACTGGGTGGCGTAATAACAAGCCATTCAGACACACAACTCCTTGGGCTGATGGCGATAACATCACTGTAAAACTCGTGAGCGGTTCCGGAGGTAGTGCTGGAAATGCCCGGGGATTTTTGATCGATCGTGTTGATATGAGGCTTGATGATAGAACATCCGTTGGGATTGACGATTACAAGCATAGATCTGTGATATGGAATGCATCAAGGGCTGGAAAATATGATGTAACCGTAACCATCGATCCGGAAGATGAGATTCCTGAACATGATGAGTTGAATAACGCACAGGCAAGAACGATAGAGGTGCAGGGTGCAGACCTCACAGTTTCTAACATAGCGCTTACAATTAACGGCGAGGCTGCCTCTCTGATCAAACACGGTGATCCTGTGAATATCACCGCTACAATTGCCAACATCGGGATCAGGGATGCGGATAACGTGAATGTGAGCTTCTCTATCGGTGATGATCAGATCAATAAGGTCAACATCGACCTGAGCAAAGGTGATTCAATAAACATCTCCGCACTCTGGAATACAAGCCCAAGAGACTACATCGGAGATCACACGATCGAGGTCTTCGCAGATTGTGACCATGCCATACCAGAGACGAATGAATTGAATAATACTCTGACAGAAGATGTGCACGTCTATACTCCTGAACTCTCAGGACTATACATTTCATGGCATCCACCAAATCCGCTTGATGAGGATATTGTGATGATCAATGCCACGATCACGAATTCAGGGCACATCCCGGCGGAGGACTTCACGGTTCTGAGGTACTATGACCAGCCGGGGGAGTTGATATATTCCAAAACAGATACTTCAAGCATATCCGCCTGTCCAAACGCGAGTAGAACTTACGATGGTGCAGAATTGGTGTATGTCCGGATTACTGATACCAATATCCATCAGGGTGACCTCATAGTATATGATGGGGGTGGCAGAGAGGTGGCACGCCCGATCGAACCATGCTGGATTCCTGTGCCCGGAGATACAGCAAGGGTCAAAGGCACGGGCAGCAACTATGGAGGTAAAATATGTATAATCCACTTTTATGCGGTTTATCCAGGTGATCTATCGAAAGTCGAGAGACTGGATGCTGGCAGTACCGCAAATATCTCTATCGTAAGAGAAGTGACCAGTTTCAATCACACAATCACCGTCTTCATAGACCCTGAAGACAATGTTCCGGAGAATATTGAAACAGACAACAGCATCTCCGCAACGATGTACGTCATACCAACCCGCGACTTCACGGTCATGAATGTAACCGCAGCAGAGACCAGTCTATCAGACACCGATACCACAATGATAACCGCTACCATAGCAAATATCGGGATCAGGAACGGCACAACCAATGTGAGTTTCATCGATTACGAAAAGGAGCGCCGCACATACTCTTACTGGTTCGGCAAACGTATCGCAGGAGAGACTGATGGGCGATACCGCCCGCCGTATGCGCCGGTAGATCCACCAGGTAGGTCTACTACCATACACCGCCCTGGTGCGGACGCTATAGAGATTGATAATTGTGGATACCGTACATGGAAGGAAGAGGGGCCTCGAGGCGAAATCTGGGTTTATGACGGGGCTGGAAAAGCGGTGTGGCATTATCACGGAGCAGGATGGGGTGATAATTTTGGCGGTGCAATCCCATGGGTTGAGGGCGATACTGCCATCATCCGTGAAGTCGGCAATTCGAGGTTTGATCTGTATGGCTATACTACCATAGATGAGTTCAACCGCACTGAGGTGACACTGAATGCAACAGATACCTGGAACGAATCCAGGACTCTCACATCGATCCGGAACGCATCCACTGGCGACCATATCATAACCGTCATAGCCGATCCTGATGATGAGATCGGCGAGATCGATGAGTTAAACAACAACGAAAGCATCCTGATCCATGTGAATGCATCGCGTGACCCTGCTCTTATCAACTTGACCAACACTCCGCTGAACCCATCGGATGGCGATGATGTGGCGATCACAGCAGAGGTGCGAAACAACGGGAATAAGACCGCCAACTTCACGATCGATTTCTGGGAGAACACCTCAAAGAGGTATGAAACCGATTCGTCACATATCCATGTGCCGGGCGCAAGCTTTGTCGATATCCACCTCGATTACAGATGGGACTATGGATGTATAGCAGATGAGTGTGGCTATATACCAAGAAACAACGTCTGGCTGGGTGGGTCGCTTGGCGATACGATCGAGGTGCTGCGCCCCCGGTACGGGGCACTATATGTCTGCGGAGTACGAATGTACTCAGGTCCGGCAGGAGATTATGGCGACTGGCACGACCACGTCAACAGAATCCAGTACATGAAACTCATGAACCGCACCCACGTCTCGCTTGCGCCGAATGAGACGAGAAACGTGATCGCAATCTGGGAGAAGATGAGCATCAGTGATGCTCCTGAATATTCTGTGATCGTGATCGTTGATCCAGAGGATGAGATCGATGAGATCGATGAGAGCAACAACGCGATGGAACGCGAGATCGTCATGAACTATCCTGATTTCGAGATCGGTCATTTCGCTTCGCCAACCAAGAAGACTATAGATGCACGGGTCACGATCCGGAATACAGGCATCGGCGGTGCGGATGATGTCAACGTGACATTTGAGCTTGCAAGGCGCGATGATTATTTATTGAGTGGGGGCAGCAACCCTCGTTATACAGTGCGGCATGACAAAACGGCTCATGATGATCAGGATGCTAATCATATCCGGGTTCATTTCGACAATATCACTGTAGGCGGTGGTAACCTGAAGATCGCGAAGAGCATACGTGATCTGTACGGGAGGGGTCGTGTGATCAAAAAATATGTTGAGGATGTGGAGAATGTCTGGGGGCCTTGGGTGGAAGGTAATAAACTCGCGATCGGTTGTAATGCTAAGAGTTTCGAGATCGATATGTACGAGTGGGGTGATGTCGAAGAGGATGAGATCGACCATATCAGTGCGTATGGTAGTAAGCTCCTTAAGATAAAGATGCCCGAGGGTTGGAAATATACCGGGCCGCAGAATATGACGGTGCGGGTGGATCCTGATGATGAGTTTCTTGAGATGGATGAGGAGAACAATGAGGAGACGGTGATTGTGTATAAGGATCTCGCGGCAGATGGCATAACGTTTGTCAGTCCGGAAGATGATAAGCTGAGTCTGGATGTGGTGGAGTTTGCGGTTGATGTTACGATTGAAAATGTAAGAACACTTGGAGACGACGGTATGGCATTGCCGATAAGTAATTTCAATGTCACGCTTGAGTTTAGACATCCAAACGGTACCCTTGTGTTTAATGTGACCGAGCATGTCGACGAAACACTCTATGTCAGAGATTCCATAGACGTGCCGTTCACGTTTGAATCAGATAGGTTTAACGGCACATACGGAAATCTCACTGTTAATGCAGAAGCAGATTCATCGCATGATATCAACGAGTTGAATGAGGATCT
Source organism: Candidatus Methanogaster sp. (assembly GCA_003194445.1). Taxonomy (GTDB): domain Archaea; phylum Halobacteriota; class Methanosarcinia; order Methanosarcinales; family Methanogasteraceae; genus Methanogaster_A. The sequence goes on along the minus strand of PQXF01000037.1, from coordinate 1,809 downwards.
GTTCGTTTATGGTGAAGAGAACAATAAATATACGCGAGACGTACATATTTATGAGCGCAGTGGTTACACCGGTGGTGGTGAACTGATCAATATTGAGCAGGGCGAGGTTAATTGTAGGGTGATGTACACGATTGGAGACAGTACGTATTCTCGTCTGGTACCTGGTGGGACGGTAACAGTCGAATATGCTAACGTCACGTCTGACGGCGTTGATGATATAGAATTTGCACGACTCTTTGTATACTGGGCTACATATCATGTAGATTCCAGCGGTTATGTCCCGGAGTTAGCCGATGTGGATGTGGCGTTCAATGGGCACAGCCTTGTCAAGGCTGGGAACTATTCTGATAATCCGGGCGCCACAACACAAAATTATGGCTATGGGCTATATAGTTATGAGGTGGCAGATTATATCACCAGTGATGCGAATGATGCGACCGTGACGAATAACGCAGATTGGGCTATGGGTGTGAGTGCGATCGGTCTTCTGGTGGTGTACGAGGACGAGGACGAGCCTCTTACAAAGTACTGGGTAAACGAGGGTGCTGATTTGATGATGGCTGCGAACAATAACTACCTAACCGGTCTTTCCAATGACGATTGCATCACGACTGCTCAATTCAAAGAGGTTGACCGAGAGGATACAGAGAACGTGAATGCAAAACTGCTAACGGTTATGGGTATGTATCTCTCATACGGCAGATCGAATCTATTCTCGGATGAGGGGGATGCGCTCGAATTCAATGACCAATCGGTAGGTTCACTGATAGGCACAGGTCACTGGGACGATCACTACCAGGGGAGCGGGATAGCTCTCACCAGCCCCAAATGGGTGGATGTGGCTGACCACTTAGAGCGCGGAAATAACCTTGCCGAGGTCCACAGCACAGGCAATTATATGCTCGCAAACAACGCATTCCTCCGCCTGATCTTCCCGCCAGACCTCAACATAATCAACATGACCGCCCCGGAGAGCACAGTAGTCGGCGCACATCACTCGATCAACGTCACGATCAGAAACGACGGCAGGAGCGATGCGCATGACTTCAATGTAACATTCTACATCGACGAAAAGCAGATCGATCTCGACCCCCTCCGTCTCTCTGATCACCTCGGTCCTTTCGATCTCGCTGCGGGCGAGAACATGACGCTTCACCTCCACAACTGGACTCCGATGATGCTTATGCATGTGTACAATCTCACGGCTGCTGTGGATGTGTTATCAGGCGAGGACTGGACCGAGATCGAGACCGACAACAACGCGATGACAAAGCATGTCACAATCGAAGAAGGCGGGTTCGGGAACCAGACCGGACCCCGCGGAACCGGCGGCGGCAGAAACCCGACAGGCGGTGAGTTTACCGAGGAGGTTACCGGGCGGGTGTTGAGCAGGATGATATCGTCGCTTATTGACGGGGGCGGCGGCGGTGCCGGCATGTTCTCTGCGCTCGAGTGGGTCATGAAGGGTGCTGTGTGGCTTGTGCTGCTGCTATTTGTGTATGCCGGGTACCGGATGGAGCAGAGGAGTTATGGTAGGGCGAGCCGGGGTTTGCGGCATCTCGATTTGCATGCGATGTGACTGCCAATAATCTCGCACCAATTTCATACGCGTGATCCAAACCGCAGGGTTTATATAGCATGACTTCGAGGATTGTGCTATCAAGTGCTATGATTTGGGATTATACATGACTTTCGGGTATCTGGATTTTGCTGCCAACCTAAATGAGACAAAACATTATGGAGTGTCCATCAGGATCGCTGATATTCATTGTGTTCAAACCGGATAATGAAATGTGCACGTCGAACTGA
>PQXF01000036.1 GCA_003194445.1 Candidatus Methanogaster sp. | reverse complement strand
TTCTGGAACAAACTGCAATTCAGCGATGAACAGGAGATTGATGTCAAAATAATGGATTTCAACGTCGCTTATGAAAAATATTCTCGTTTGATCTCAAACAATCCGGAACTTGATGAGGAAGATGTCAAGTATATGGATGATTTTAAAGACGTGGATCTGGAGAATATGCACGCTAAATATTTCAAGGTCGATAAAATATATTTTTTACGGATTGTGAGGCGGAAAAACGATAAGGGCAGTGATGAAGAATATGGTTTCATCGACGTTCTGAAACATGAGATTAGATTGCCGAAGGATTTAATTAATTTATTTGTACTTTGTACCATTAATATTAGATCAAAACAGCTTGAAATTAATATTGAATTAGATGATGGATCTTTGAAAGAGATTAAATCAGTGGCATTTACAATCAAAAATGTTATATATAATTAATCATAATTAGATAAATATGGCTGTGTTAGTGTCCTACTTTCATAGCAAACCCAACCGTTATCTACCAGTTCGTACAGTGCAGCCATTGCTTTGATGCCTGCTTCACCTACCCCAATCACGACGGTTGGAGCAGGGAATACATTCTCGTTAGTCATATTTATCACTCCATTTTCCTTTATACTTGATATATTCAGATCTTGATTTAAGATCGGATATCTTATCCTCAATCAATCTCTTCGCATCATCGTTAACGCTGTACTGAAGTTCTTCCAGATGTTCCACAAAACCATCCAGTTCCCTTCCAATCCGCGCGGATTGATCGCGCTTACCTTTTAGCCACAATCCAGATAGGAGGATTCCAATCACAATAGCAGCAATTCCTGCATACATCATTGTTTGGCTGTTTTTAACATTATTTTCTATGGATTTCAGTTCAAACCAACTCGAATCTTCGAGATCGGTTTTTATATGTACGGATCTGCTTAATCGCTCTCCCAACTGGGTATAAGTTATTCTAACATTTGCGGTATTAATCTCCCCATCTCTTATTGTTTTGGGGTATGCTCTAAAACGCAGTTTGATCATTTCGCCCGGTTTCAGCCTTTCACACTCGTATGTGCGTGTTGCTGAAATATCTGTTTTTGTCAGATCCACCTCCCCTGCAGGCAGTATGGTCGCTTCGAAGGAATCTTTACCATAATCAATCAAAGCCTCTGTCGCTCCGGAAACTTTAATCTGCATGTCGCTGACATCATTACCTCCAGGCTCAATCGTGATCACAACATCGATCTCTTCCCCTGGATATCCTGATTCACTGTTAGCATCATACACTGAGTTATGCTCAACATCGATGAGAGCCAAAGAAGGTTGTACACTGAAAGAAAAGATGGATGATTGATAGGATAAATATCATCCAACTCTGGTGCCCGCGCATGTACGATTGTATGGCATGTTTGCATATAAACATTTCGTGGTTGAGGAGGTCATCCATGGAAAAGAAATTTGATGCTGTGGAATTTCAACAGAAGGTTCGCAAAGAGTTGGGTGAAAAGTATTTCTCCGATTGTGAAGCATTTTTATGTGAACTCGAAGAAAAATATGGCAATTTGCAAAAACAGAGGATCGGCATGCACGTCAGATGACAGAGCGTGTCTGGTTTCGTGTCTTTGACACTCCACCCAAATTCCCCTCCGGGGAACTTCAGATGCGCACGGGACGATAACCAAACCCTGTGCCGCCTTCCGGGCACCAACCCTCACATCCTATCACAAAGTCTACCTATATCCACCCCCTATCTATCCACACTCATCCCATCGCCCGACCTCCCGCCCGCGGATGCCCCCGATTTCATTCCGAGTGTGGCGTGGTTGGGGCTTCCGAAACTCGAGTGTCTGTTCCGGAACTACCGGATCAACAAACAAGCTTAAGTGAATAAGAAACCTGTCGCCAATAACATAAGGGAGGCTGACATCATGAACGAAGAAAAAGTTTTGACCACGAACCAGGGTGTTCCTATAACCGACAACCAGAATTAGAGAGACCGCAGGCAAGCGTGGACCTGTGTTGCTGCAGGACGTCCGGTTCATCGAGAAGATGGCTCACTTTGATAGGGAGCGCATCCCTGAGCGGGTTGTCCATGCCAAGGGGGCAGGAGCATGGAAGCTTACACAAAGGCAAAATTCCTCCATGATCCGGAGAAAAAACCCTGTATTCGTACGTTTTTTCAACTGTAACCGGAGGACGGGGTTCTGGAGGCGCAGATGTGTTTTGTAGTATTCGCGGTATATATCTACAGTGCGGAAACGGGTGTCGTATGCTCGATGCGACTGTCTGATGCGCTTGCTGGGATAGCGTTTATTCCATCCGGCTGTGCAGGTGAGTAGTTACAATTTCAAATGAATACCCCTGACTAATTTTTGGGTGGCGAGGACGGAGGCATCACTTAATTTATTAAATGTGAACGGCATACAGTTCAATATCGCAGATAATTGAACAGTATACAGAAAGGTTTTTAAAACCAAGATGCGTATCTATGTCTATGAAACGAGACATAATGCGAATCCTTGCAGACTGGAACGTGTGGTGGGAGAAAAATGAAGTCCCACTGAACTTGCTTGGACAGAAGCGAGGAATCTCTGATGAGCTTATAGACCTTATGGAATTAAAGGAGATCAAAATAATTACAGGTGTGCGTCGAAGCGGAAAATCCACCATCCTATACCAGATCATTGAGCACCTTTTGAATACGGGTGTTCCATCAAAGAACATTCTTCTCCTGAATTTTGAGGACGCTGCACTTGCACATTATTCCCCGGAAGAGATCTATGAAAGTTATCTTTCTGAATTAAACCCTTCATTTGACAACTTTGTCTTTATCGACGAAGTGCAGAGAAAAGAAGGATGGGAGAACTGGATAAGGAAAAAGTACGACTTGAAACATGCCACAAATTTTTTCGTTACCGGCTCCTCGGCATCCCTTTTAAAGAAAGAATACGCAACCCTGCTCACAGGAAGGAATATATCGGAAGAAATTTTTCCAATGAGCTTTCGGGAATTTCTTGATTTTTCCGGCATACATGTAGACAATACAGAAATAATAAGCACTGAAACACGGTCAAAAGTGCTATTCAGCTTGAAAAAGTATCTTGGATGGGGCGGCTTTCCGGAAGTGTTTTTCACAAATGAAAACTATAAACGCCGCCTGTTAAACCAGTATTTTGAAGATATAATCTACAAAGACATTGTGAACAGGTACGGCACAAATTCCGTAAAAACAAAGGAAATTGGTGTTTATCTTCTGACAAACATTGCCAACTCCCTTAGCATGAGAAACGTAAGAAATGCTCTTGGCTTCGGACTTGAGACAATATCGGACTATATGTCATACATGGTTGAAGCATATCTACTGTATGCAGTCCCCATCTATTCCCCATCACTGAAAATTCAATCTGCGAACCCGAAAAAGATCTATTGCATAGATACCGGACTGCGAAATGCCGTGTCATTTAAGTTTTCAGATGATATTGGGCGTCTTGCAGAAAATGCCGTGTTTGTTGAATTGAAAAGGCACAAACAGGAAGTATATTACTGGAAAAAGAATATCGGTGAAGTTGATTTTATTGTAAAAGAGGGACTTCAGCCGGTAGAAGCCATTCAGGTTTGCTGGAATCTCGACTACGAACGCACAAAAAAAAGAGAGATCAGGGCAATATGCAGCGCAATGAAGGATTTAGATCTGGAGAGGGGGATTATAATAACTGAGGATACACAAGCCGTAGAGGAGACAGATGAAAAACAGATTTATTTCATACCTATGTGGAAATGGTTTTTGAATCAAAAGGAACAAGAAATATATAAAAATGAGCATCCTGTTGATGCCTCCTGATTCATCAGGAGGTTTGGGCTTTCGAAACACCGGGTCTGTCCCGAAACTCCCGGATCAGCAGATAAGCTTAAGTGAATAAGGAACCTTTCACCCATAACATAAGGGAGGCTGACATCATGAATGAAGAAAAAGTTCTGACCACGAACCAGGGTGTTCCGGTCAGCGACAATAAGAATTCAGAGACCGTAGGCGAACGTGGACCCGTCTTGCTGCAGGACGTCCAGTTCATCGAGAAGATGGCTCACTTTGATAGGGAGCGCGTCCCTGAGCGGGTTGTTCATGCCAAGGGGGCAGGAGCTCATGGTTACTTCCAGGTCTACAAGAGCATGGAAGCTTACACAAAAGCAAAATTCCTCCAGGATCCGGAGAAAGAGACGCCTGTATTTGTACGTTTTTCAACGGTGACCGGAGGAAGGGGTTCTGCTGATACAGTGCGGGATCCCCGTGGCTTTGCCGTTAAGTTCTATACCGAAGAGGGCAACTACGACCTTGTAGGGAACAATCTCCCGGTCTTCTTCATCAGGGACGCTATAAAGTTCCCGGATATGGTCCATGCATTCAAGGGCGCACCAGATAGCAATATGCCATCAGCATCTTCAGCGCATAACCGCTTCTGGGATTTCATATCCTTAACACCGGAATCGACACATATGATCACCTGGCTTTTTTCCGACCGCGGGACGCCAAAGAGCTACCGGATGCAGGAAGGTTTTGGCGTCAATACCTACGTGTGGGTGAACGCAGAAGGAGAGGCCGTGTATGTGAAATACCACTGGAAACCAACGTTGGGTGTGCGGAACCTTGACCGCCATGAAGCAACAAGGCTCGCTGGCGTTGACCCGGATTACCTGTTGCGTGATCTTCACGATACGATCGCAAGCGGCGGAGAGGTTCGGTACGAACTCTGTGTCCAGCTGATGGATATCGCCGATGAACTGAAACAGGATTTTGATCCGCTGGACGCCACGAAGACCTGGCCTGAGGAGAAATTCCCGCTGATGCCTGTTGGTAAAATGGTTCTCAATCGCAACCCTGATAACTTCTTTTCCGAGGTTGAGCAGGCAGCCTTCTGTCCTGCCGCAATCGTTCCGGGAATTGAGTTTTCCGCAGATAAGCTGCTTCAGGGGCGGACATTCTCTTATGCTGATACGCAGCGCTACCGGATTGGGGCAAACTACCTGCAACTGCCAATCAACCGACCCCATGCGCCTGTCAACAACAATCAGCGCGATGGATCCATGCAGATCGGGGAGTTCAGCGGACCTGTCAACTACGAGCCAAGTAGCCTTGATCCGGATGCCCCGGGGGAAGCTATGGCAGGCAAGCCATATCTGCATAGCATCGAAGGAGAGGTGACGCGCCAGAAGATCAGACTCACCGATGATTTCACTCAAGCTGGAGAAAGGTATCGGTCTTTGAGCAAGATGGACCAGGAACATCTGGTGGATAACCTCGTTTCTGACCTCTTGAATATTGACAGACCGATCCAGCAGCGGATGGTTGAGAACCTGACCAATGCCGACCCGGAATTAGGTAGATTGGTAGCTCGGGGTCTGAAACTCTGACAGACCATAGAGGTCACCAATGAAGAGAATAGCCTGGGGAATTACAGGTTCAGGTGATTGGACACGCGAGACGTATGATGTGATGGTCGATATCAAGAAGAAGACCGACCTTGAATTCATGGTATTCCTGTCAAAAGAAGGGGAAGGGGTACTCAAGTGGTACGGTATATGGGACGAGATCCAGCATGATTTTCCCAATTTCAAGACAGATGCCGGACCTAATTCGCCGTTCATAGCCGGACCGCTGCAGGTTGGTTACTATGACCTGCTCCTGATCGCACCTGCAACAGCAAATACAGTGGCAAAGATCGTCCACGGGATTGCTGATAGCCTGGTTACCAATGTAGTGGCGCAGACCTCAAAAGGAGATACTCCGATATACATACTGCCGGTGGATCAGATACGAGGTAAGATCAAGACCGTAGCCCCCACAGGAAAAACATTTGAACTCAAGATGCGGGAGGTAGATGTATCCAACTCAGAAAAACTTGCACGGATGGAGAATATCACCGTATTAAAAAGTCCTGAGGAGATCTATGGTATAATAGGGATCTCTTAAGGAATATAGCAAGCATACAACTGTATAATGGAGTGCCATAACCGAGATTTTCTGCATCACGATTGGATACAAAATTCCCAGACGCGAAAAGAAGCGGATCAGAGATCGGTCTGCTTATTTCGCATACCGGGATCGATGAATCCAAATCCATAGAGAGTTTAACGAATCCGGAATCAAAAAACAATACCTTCGCCACCCAGTTCGTTAGTATAACCCGGCTTTTAGCGTTCGGGACCTTAACGCACACTTTGCAAGTAGGAGATATGTTCGCGAAACATTAAAATTACTACCGCAAAAAACCAGACCTAATTTTAATTCAAGAAAGGGTTGCGGACAACGAAAATCGGCAGTATTAATGTCGGTTGATGGCGAGGGTATTGAAAAAAGGTACTTGCTAAATAAGCCCGGGGTAAATCAGCATTTGTCAGATCCGTGGTACTGGAAGTTATAATAGTGGTTTTATGAATTTCTATCCAAAAACCCCAGCGGATATTGAGGATGTGATCTCCTGAACACGACGTATATCCTCCACTTTACGTTCCTCCACCTTCTTCAGTTCTTCAAGTGAGAGTTTCCGGTCCCATTCCTTCTTTTCTGACGAGAGTATCCTGCCTGCCCCATCCATTCGCTCCCAACTCCCCTCCGAGAACTTCGAGTGCCGCCGTAGTATACCAGAGATCGGTGCTGTCGAGATGTACCCACAGTTCGTGATCTCTCTCCTCCAATCTATTCACCTCACCGACCGAACCGGTGCCGGCGTATCGGACTGTGCTGCCAACCGCGATATCTCCATTCATACAATCCTACATCCTCGATACTCCCATATCAATTTTACGGAAGGTAAATGTTCTGCAGTTACAAAAACCATCCGCAACCCTAGCGATCCGCATCTCATCAAACTCGCCATCACCACCTACGATATCCTGTCCGGATGCGTTCATGGCGTGATGCCGCAACTGATGGTGGTCGTTTCACCAGCAGACACGAACGATCTTTAATCTGGTGGACGTTTTTGATGATTCTCCGGAAACAGGTCCGCGGAGACCTGATCCCCCTAGCACTATACATATACATCATATGTCCGACTCCGCCAACCAAAACCATCCGTTCACCTGGCACCAAACCCGGATGCGACGAAAAGACCTCCTCACGTATATCCGGATGCAGGGCACATAGCAGAGGACGCGGTGTTAGCCTCCGTTGCACTTCGATTCCTAACAGCTGCCAGAACGGTTGTGCCGTAAGGTGATGAGGTGAACGCTCCCGTGGCGTGGACACCCCGGAGGAAAGTGTTATCCGCACAACAGTCCTTGTGATGATATACCATGACCCTGATTCGACCGGCGACACAACCGGATGAAAGATCGGTTTATGATCTGATCAGAACGCTTATGGGATTTCCGCTCGACAGGGAGGCGTTTCACGAGGTCTTCATTAGGAAGCTCCACTCTGAAAGCGTGCTATACTACGTCGCAGAGCGCGATGGGGTTATTGTTGGTTTCGGAAGTCTTCGTATCGAACCCCAGCTCCACCATCTCGGACTGGCAGGGGAGATTCGGGAGCTGGTCGTGCATGAAACAGTTCGCAGCAAAGGTATCGGCGCAGAACTCGTATCAAGACTCAAAAGAGGAGGCAGAGAAGCGGGGCTGTGTCTCCCTTGAAGTCACGACGAGAAAAAAATGGGTTGATGCGCAGTGGTTTTATGAGCCAATACCCTTGCCATCAACCAACATTAATACTGCCGATTTTCGTTGTCCGCAACCCCTTTCTTGAATTAAAATTAGGTCTGGTTTTTTGCAGTAGTAGTTTTAATGTTTCGCGAACATATCTGCTACTTGCAAAGTGTACGTTAATGTCCTGAACGCTGAAAGCCGGTTTATACTGACGAACAATGTGGCGAAGGTATTGTCAGTCACCACCTAATTTAAAGTGGATACGTGTGATCCCTCTATATTCCAAATAGATGGATAACCTATATCTGGTGTGAGCCTTTCCGATCAGGCAATTGGAACAACATGCGGAGTCCGATTGCGGCATGTCCACCCCATAATTCTCGACGTTCTTGCGAAGTCTCCTGGGTTCGGAGATGCGGTCATCGGCAAAAGACATAAAACGTGCGAGATCGAATTTCTCTGAAATGTTTCTCAAATTCAAAAGCGAAGTCGAGTCCGTGCTAAATAGGGCACTCGACACGTCCGGTTACCAGATCGACGACCTCCACATCGAGGAATCCGCACACGCCGATCTTGCATCGTCGCTCTCGTTCAGACTGGCATCAGAATATAAGCAAAGTCCGGCAGCCATCGCGAGTGCTACCCTGGGTGCGATCACGATTCCGAACGACTCGTTGATCGGAGACGTGCAGGCCGTGGGTGCGTATATCAATTTCTTTGCCAGCAGAAAGTTCATAGACGATACGGTGCACGAGATCTTTCTGAAGAAAGAACGCTACGGCACCGGTCACGGGAAAGGAAAGGTAATCATCGAACACACCTCCGCAAACCCAAACGGTCCGTTGCATGTCGGACACATCAGGAATTCGGTCATTGGCGACACTCTCGCAAGGATTCTGAAGACAGCAGGCTATGATGTGGAGATCCAGTACTATGTCAATGACATGGGCAGGCAGGTCGCAATCGTTGCGTGGGCGATGGATCGTTTTGAATTTGACGCTCAAAAGAAGGCGGATCATGCCATTGCAGATGTATACATCCGTGCAAACCGGGAACTTGTGGAGGATCCTGATCTGGTCTGCCAGATCGATGAACTGATGCAGAAAATCGAACATGGCGACGCAGATCTGATCGAGCGGTTCGGCAGCGCCACTGACCTTGCGGTATCAGGGATCACATCCACGCTCGAGCGGATGAACGTCCATCATGACCGGTTTGTGCACGAGTCCAGGTTTGTGAAAGGCGGCGAGGTATCCGAACTTGTAGGGGAACTTGAAGGTTTTGGGCTTACCGAGATTGATGATGGTGCTCTCGCGGTCCCGATGCCGACATTCGACAAGGATCTTGTGATCCTTCGAAGCGATCAGACATCGGTCTATGTGACCCGGGATCTTGCATATCACCGGTGGAAGGCGGAACAGTGTGACCGCATGATCGATGTTCTTGGCGCTGATCACAAACTCATCTCCAGCCAGTTGTGCTACGTTCTAAGCGCGTGTGGGGTAAAAGAGCCTGAGATTGTCATTTTCGAGTTCGTATCCCTTCCCGAGGGGTCGATGAGCACCCGCGCTGGCAAATTCATCTCCGCAGACGAACTGCTCGACGAGGTCGAGAAGCAGGCGCTAGCAGAGGTCACCAAGCGCAGACCCGATGCAAAAGAGGACTTCAGAAACCATGTCGCAAGAGAGGTTGGTATCGGTGCGGTCAGGTACGACATTGTGAAGGTTACGCCGGAGAAGGCGACGACCTTTGACTGGGAGAGTGCGCTTGACTTCGACAAACTCGGAGCGCCGTTTATACAGTACTCCCATGCAAGGGCGTGCAGCATCCTTGAGAAGGTACCGCGCATCCCTGAATCGGCCGATCCTGCCCCGCTTCAGGGGGATGCCGAGATCTCGTTTGTGAAAGAGCTTGCCAGATTCTCGTACGTGATCGATCTTGCGTCCCGGGAGTTAAAACCGCACATCGTGGCGATCTATGCACGGGAACTTGCTGAGGCGTTTAACCAGTTCTACAGGTTGTCACCGGTCTTGAGCGCGCCAGATGATGTGCGTGATGCCCGCATCGGGCTTGTCGAGTGCGCACGGATCGTGCTTGCAAGTACGCTTGGTGTGCTCGGGATCGCTGCACCGGAGTCGATGTGATTTATGGTAAGCGATTGGGGGCTGTCCCGACGTTGTGATGGTTGGTCCGTAATGGTGGATCTGGTCGAATATGCGGGTAGTATCACCTGGTTACCTGGCTACTATTCAGTGTCTTCACCGCAGAGAGCGATGAGAACGCGGAGTTTTTCCTTATAGCGCCCTCTACGTGCTGCCGACAGCAAGGCTCCCGCATTCAGCGGTTAAATTCCATGCTTCAATTTCCTTGATTTAAACCATACGGTATTGAGCACGTAGATATAACCATCCTCTTCATCGGCGAAATGTTTATATAAGATTAGGTAATTCTCATAGTAAACTCAAGTATGTGTGCGTTAAAACAGATGTTTTAGTTATGGAGATACCCGAAGATGTCCCCAACTGCGATCAACATACACGGAGACGCTATATGCACCATACACACAGCGCGCAAAACAATCAGACAGATCATTCTACTTATGGCGAGATCATCTGTGCTCTGTGGGGTGGACGATCGGGTGAAGCACGCTTGCACTATCGGATATTCAATTCCTCCTATCACATTCGGATTCCCAGGTAGGCAAGCGCTTGCCATAAGATGTGTTTCATCCGGTCCATTCCGGACGCAAAGGGAGGTGGTAGGGGTAGCAAAGTAACACACTTTTTTTGATTATCAGAACAAATCATCGATGTAGTGCCGATTGTCGGTGATGGGCAGGTCTTTCTCCTTGATTATGTGGGTACTGTATGGGCTTTCAATGCAACCACAGGGCAGATGAACTGGCACAGATCGTGTACGGCGCCTGGAACGTTTGAGTTGTCTACGCCAGCATACAACGACGGCATGCTATATGTCGCAACAAGTGCGGGAGATCTGAATCAGGGTTACTGTAAAGTTACTGCACTGTATGCGAACAGAGGCATCGAACGCGAGAATGTTACGTTAAAGACGACCGATGGATACCAGTTATACACACCTGTGACGTATGCAGACGACATGATATATCTCGGCGACTGGAATGGCAGTGCCACCACCACAAACGGCAGCGGCACATACTACTGCCTCGACGCCAGTGACGTCACTCATGAACTATGGAAAATCAGTTAATACTGTTTCTGCACCTATCGGAAGGTGTGGTGGAAACAGAGAAGATGTCCGTTCCGGTCATTTTCGTAATAATGCTCATGATGTGAACGACAAACATTGCGGAATCGTTCGCACGTGATGGTTTTACGCTCGAGAGTATATCAAAGTCACAGAATTAATCTTGGTTAACATTATCTAGAAAAAGCATGCTATCCCTCGATAACCTTATATACTATAATGTTACTTATGGGGCGTATCACTGTATAATATAAGCCATGAGGTGAGACAAAAATGAACATATACACAAAAATGCTAATCTGCTTATCTGTAACGATAGCATTCATAGCACCATCCTGCGCAGCACCAACGCCGTTTATGATCTGTGGAGGGGGTTCGTACAATAACGGCACCGATTGCGATAATTTCGCAGTTGGCATAACCAATCCGGACAATGGCAAGACATGGACTGCTGAAACGAGTGGTAACTACTGCCAGATCATGCTCACATCCGGCATCGACCTGAATGTGAGTGAGGTACTGCGATTCGACGCCACAGATGGAGTGTATTCCAGTGTCACGAATCATACCATAACCGCGAAGGAGGTAGGCGATGGCGGACTCTTCGAGTTTAATATCACACTCGGATCGAGACCGGGTGATGTTAATGACGATGGGCATCTAACAACTGCTGATGCTGCAATTGTCCTTACGATGGCAGTCCATGGCAAATACTCAGAAGTGGCAGATGTGAGTGGAGATAGGGCTGTAACATCGCTTGATGCGCTGATGATCTTGCAGGAAGTCGGTACGACATCCTGATGAATGATGATACTGACTTTATGACAACCAAACTCACAGAAGCGGTGACCGGAGTTTGCGCGCAAACACACTGCAAAAAAAGCGTTCCGGGTGCGGTCGCCGCATCACTGAACAGGAATGTCCAGCGACACAAGATACGCACCCGGAACCAAAACGTCTCAAATCAGTCTTCTACAGCTGCGATCGCAAACCGTCTCATGACCTTCTCGACTTTGATCTTAACACTGTCTCCGACTTTTGTGCCGGGAACAAAGATCACAAAGCCATCTATACGCGCCACTCCGTCACCTTCTCTTGCAATATCCTCTATGGTAACATCGTAGGACTCGCCTTCGGTAACTGGCGCATCGTATGCTTCTTGTTTAAACAATTTTGGTTCTCCTTCTTATTTCAAACCAACCAACTTAAAAAGCGAAAACAGAACTGAAACATTCAAATCCCATAAGCCGCATCGATAAGTCTATTGATCAATTAGTGATAACTTTTCCACTACATATAACCTTTTCGCATGGTACGGGGCGTCCTGCTCATACCGGGTCGTCCCCCACACAAAGCCCCTTCTTACCGGAAAACCTCTTATCCGCCCTGATTTTCCCCCATATATCCTTAAGCGGAGTATCAAGAGCGTTTCCAAAGGATTGTGCCATGTATGGGCTTGCCTTAACCGCCCCGTCCACGCAGATATGCGCCCACCGCTGCCCTGCAAGGCATCCGAGCATCTCACCCTCGAAATACGTATTTGCAAAGATCCGCGGACCGCCCGGGCGCATGTTGACGCTGTGATACATCTCAAGTATCTCCCTGCGGTCCCCTTTTGTGAGACCACCGTTCATCGACTCCCAGATCGAGAACTCATGCACGCCAAGATCGGACGCAAACTCGTAGAGGCGCGGGAGTTGTGGCATCCTATCGTGCGATACATGCGTCGCCATCGTGACGAGCAAGCCCGCATCAAGCCCGCATCTGATCGCACCGACCGCCGCGAGAAATGCGCCATCGACCCGCCTTACAGCGTCATGCTTTGCGGGGTCAGTGTTATATATACTGATCAGGAGGTTGTGGATGCCACTTTCCTTAAGCCGGGAAGCGATCTCGGGCGTCATCTCAAGACCGGGCGTGAATATGTTCACGATCGCACGGTCGTTGTCGATGTACTCGATCAACTCGAAGAGATCGCTCCTGAGCAGCGGATCGCCCTCTGTGAACGTGATGATACACGTCCCCATCGCAAGTGCCTGATCGATCACATCCTTGATCTCATCAGTGGTCAGTTCGTATTCCCCGTCGCTCATCGCGCAATGCGCACAGTCGCACCCACACTTGCGTGTTATCTCGAAAGAAACGGTTTCAGGAACGTATTTTCCAAAAGCGATGCTTGCCTCGGCACGAATCAGCCGCTTGAACGCGCCTCCCGGAATCGGCGGCAGCCATGTAGACGCGATGACCTGATCCTGATCGACCCGTGCCGGCTTCTCCTGCATCAACCGGTCGTTTATCTTCCTGATAAATGGCATGCACACCGGGGCAAGCGGTCCTGTGGCATCCAGTTTCAGCACCTTGTCATAATCGCAATCGATCGACAATCCGGGCTTGTTGAGCATGTTCACACGAGACATTATGGAGGTGATTGTTTGGCAAGTGTAAAAAGGATTCGATCTGCGGCGATATCCCACTTGATCAAAAGTTTTAAGTACGTCGCAATAGTTATTCACAATAACTCATAACAAACAAGTAAATAATATCATAATACGAGAGGAGTTTACCAATGAATGCGAAAAGTGTTGTCAGATCGTACTGGGATGGGCGGAGCCAGACTTACAGCATCGATATCTATAAGTCACGGAGTGAGGCAGAGCGCCTCTGGAAGACTTTGCTCAAAAGTACAATTAGAACAAATAAAAACCTCCGCATCCTGGATGTCGGGACCGGTACCGGCTTTCTGGCTCTGCTTCTTGCGGAGATGGGACACAACGTGACCGGGATTGACATATCCAAATGCATGTTGGAAAAATCACGTCAGAACGCCGATGCGATGCGCCTATCTATTGATTTCATGCATGGCGATGCGGAAAAGTTGCCTTTCGAAGACGAGATGTTTGATATAGTGGTAAACAGGAATCTACTCTGGACGCTGCCAGATCCCATGGCTGCTGCCTGTGAGTGGAGTCGCGTTGTGAAGTCAGGCGGAAAGCTCGTACTGATCGACGGGAAGTGGAACGATTCTTCAACGAAGATGCACTTGCGGAGACTTCTTGGTAGGTTGGTTGCTTTTATTACTGAAAGACAAAACCCGATGGCGTTCACGAGTTATTACTCCAAAATAAAGGACCAATTGCCATTTTTCAGTGGAAGCGATCCGGATGATGTGGCTAACCTGTTCAGTGAAGTCGGACTAACGAATGTATCAGTGAATCGTCTTGAACAACTTCGGGAGTTTGAAAATAAAAACAGATCGATCTCGTATAACATTGCGAACAATCCGTCGCTCTTCATGGCACTCGGGGAGAAATAGAGCTACAGTCAGGCGCCTGACCTGAACCCCAACCGACCACCAACGGGGCTTTGAGAGACCGTAAGAAATAAGTATAAGAAGGTATAACCAAAAGGATATTCCAATGGATGTGAGTAACATGGATGTGAGTAACATAATGGATCGTTCAGCAGAATCGATAATCAAAGAACTATCGACAATGTATTCGGTGACCAGGGATATTAAGGATCAAGAAATCCTCCACAGTACTTCGAATCGTCTTAAGACCTTTTTCCGAAGGTTGGACTATCTGGCTGCGCTGGATCTGGACGATAAATCTGCAGAAGACATTCTCTCTGCTCCTGAATTTGATTTGGCACTTGAATCTATCGTCAGATTCAGAAATCTATATAGTTTGAGACTCGAAACCGCGAATGCAAACTCCATACTGGATAGTGAAGATCCTTGGGATGCGCTGAAACGTTTCACCCATTTCTCAAATTATCTCCAGCTGGCTCTTACCGAGTATCAGGGATCCGGGCTTGAACCCGGCGATAGTGTCGTGTTTATCGGAAGTGGTCCACTGCCTTTAAGTCTTATAATGCTCTGCCACCAGCATGGTCTCAGAGGGATCGGGATTGAACAGGAACCTGCCAGAGCAAGACTCTCAAGAAGAGTTCTCATGCAACTGGGGCTTTCTGATCAGATCGAGATAATAGAGGGAAACCACTTCGGATTACCTTCGAATGGGTGTAAACTCGTTATGGTGGCTGCAGCAGCCGAACCCAAGAAGGAGATATTTGATCATCTGGCAAACATGATTCCGGCAGGAACAAAGATATCCTACCGCATCTATGAGAAAGGTCTTAGAAGATTATTGGAGACGTCTTCTTTTCTGGAATTGCCTGAACAGTTTGAAGAATACCTAAGGATCCGACCGAAACCACCTGTTAACAATACCGTTATATTCCTCACCAAGAGGGGTCGCTGATCCCCCGGATGAGCAACAGTCGATCCGTGCGCACAAACATCTCGCCATTTCAGGCGTTTTCGCATCTACCAGTATATGGCACTTTAAACTCTAAAGCACCCGAATCCTGATGGTTCAATCGGCAACAGTCAGAAAGACACTGGTGTTGTTGGCAGGCGGCTCCGGAGGGATCCTTAAGTATTCTCTGAGCGGTCCTGGCAGCTCATAGTGATAGAACGTGTCCAGCATCCGTCTGAGCCCCTGTTCATAGATGCGGTACGATATCTTTGTCCCTGCCGGAAGCATGTTTGCCAGATGATCGAATATCTCCTTCTTGGGTTCAGCCTGAGCAGCCACCATGACCAGTTCCGGTGTCTCTGCAAGCGGCAGAGTCTGCTGGTTTCCGCGGATTATACTGATCTGGCTGGATAGCCCGAGCTTCTCAAGCGCCCGTCTTGAGAGTTCGACTCTCTCCGGATTCTGTTCGATCCCGATTCCATTGAGCCCGTGCTGGTGGCAGAGTACGATGAGCGTCAGGGGCAGCGGACCGCTTCCAAGAAAGAGAACCGTGTCACCCGGCTTAAGCCCTGCCCCCCGGCACTCGGTTCGCGCCAGCTGGATGTAATTTGGGAGGTATGTAAAATCCGTAAGCGTCTTCCATGGATCCCCGCTCTTCAGTATGGAGTTTGCCTGTTCTATCTCAAGTTCTGCCGTGTACTGGCTTCGAAACGTGCTGATAGCATCGAACGCAGAGTTAAACCTGGAATTGGACAGGATATCTTCTGCAGATTTGTCGTCTATGTCAAGTGCGATCAGATAGTCAAGCTGCTGGAAAACAGCTTTGAGATGACCGGAAGGGTCTTGATATATCTCTCGGTCCACAAAATCCTTGATTGAGTGGTGTATCTCCACGATCTCTTCGGTTATCGATTCTGCAAAGTGGTCTGTGCCATGTCCCGTACCGCTGCCGAGACCGGGTATAACCTTCGCATAGATATCTGAGTCGTGGGTGTGAGTGTGGGCGGTTTCTCTGTTATTGTAAATTAGGGTCATGCAGGTCATATCAATCACGGTATAGACATAAGTAGGGTCTAATACTTAAAACTTTCGATATACACGGGTTAATTTAAGAATTAAGTCCAATTGCCATGTATACTTTCCGATAATTTCCATATAAGTGAAATTAAGTGCTATCTTTATTTGACTCGTACTATTTCACTGCCGCTGTCGTGGGAGTTTTGGAAAGCGCGGGGTCACGCGCCCGGGGGCTGTCACGGTATGTGGTGTTTAGATCATATCCTCATCGGTGGTGCGATTGGATAAGCCCGGATATAGTATAAAATCTCTTGAATGAATCTCGTTCTTGGGAAAATAACATTTAATGTGTCCATCTGTGAAATTTGTGAAATCTGTGGCTGATAAAAGCTTTTAGCCACAGATTAACACTGATTACACAGATTTTACCTACAACTTACTTGAACATACTCATGGAATCTTATGTAGCACCAGGTGGCGTGACAATCTCGCGCGCCCGCAAGCTATATATAGCGCACGATTGTAACAGGGTATCAAGCGAGATGACATATAGCACGTATCTCGCATTACTGAATAACACAAGAGGTAATAAATATGAATAAAAGCGTAATAACAATCGCGTTCGCAGCGTTGCTGCTGATTGCGTGTACAGGAATGGCAGGCGCGCATTTCACGATGGTCTTTCCAAGCGACAGTGAGGCTACCGTATGGGACGTAACGCCTGAGGACTACATCGCAACACTTGGCGAGACAAAGACCGTATATATGATGTGGGGACACCCCTACGAGCACATACTCTTTAACATGGCGTCTGTGCCCGAGGTCTCTGTCATGAAGCCGGACGGTACGGTTCTGAAACTCGACGCCACAGAGATCACAGTTGACGGAATGAATGAAGAAGGAGAGCTTGGAACATTCAAGGCATACAAAACCTCGTTCACGGTCGACCAGTCCGGTGATTCCGTTGTCTTCGTGAAGTATGAGGATGAGGACGAGAACCTGATCGATTACACCAAAGCAGTGATCCACTGCGGCGAAGAGATGTGGATGGGCTGGGATGCCAGTGTCGGACAGCAGACTGAGATCATCCCGTACATGCGACCTTACGGCATGGAGGAGGGTTTTGTCTTTGCAGGAAAGGCACTGTACGACGGCAAGGTACTTGCAGGCGCGCCGGTAGAGGTTGAGATATACCATACACTGGATCTTGGAAAGGAGATCGTGGGAACCGCTGAAGAGATGTTCCCGTACGACCCGCCGATGGTCTTCACGCGGCTCACCACGTCCAATGAGAATGGAGAGTTCGTGTACACGCTCGACGAACCCGGAATATGGTTCGTTGGCGGCACAATGGAACCTGAGACCGGACGCAATGTGAGAGGCGTCTTCATCGTTCCGGTTCTCGAGGAGTTCCCGCCAGCGGAAGCATCCTCTGTCTCGTCTGCAGCATCGTCTGCGGAACTTCAGAAAGCAGTAGATGAAGCAAAGGCGGCAGCAGAAGAGGCGAAACAGTCGGCAGCAGGGACATCCAGCACGCCAGGGTTCGGAGTTATCCTTGCCGCAGCCGGAATTCTTGGTGCGCTCTTCCTTGCAATTAGACGGAAGTAGAATTTCCAACTCCGGATCGATAGGGGTTTTACAGCCCCTGCCGATCCTTTGTTAACTTTCTAAAGAAGGTATCAAGGAATGAAAACAATCAGAATCCTGATCGTTATAGCACTGTTACTGATCCTGTGCATGACATCGATCGCATCCGCACACAGAGTGATCGTGCAGGGGCAGGTGAGCGAGATACAGATAAAGGCGTATTATGGCGGCGGAGGTGCGGATCCCATGGTGGATGCGGATGTAGAGATATACGCGATCAGGGATGGACAGGAAGAACTGTATAAAACAGGCAAGACCGATGATGCCGGGATGTACTACTTCCAGCCATTGATTGGAGTATCCGAGTACAGAGCAGCGGTGGAAGCAACCGGACATAGTGGTGAAGAGACTGTGAACCTTGCAGAAGGAGCAGGACTCACGGAATCAGAGCAGGCGGAAGCAGAGAAGGAAGCAGGGCTGCCGGTCGCTGGAATAATCACCGGGTTAGGATATCTGGCTGGACTTGCAGGCATAGCAATGCTTATCACAGCCCGGAAGATGAAGAAAGAGTATGAAAACAAGTAGAGGATGACATAAATGGTACACATATCAGATGGCGTTCCACTAGACCCCCTGCTCATAATGGGGAGTTGGGTGGTGACAGTCGCAATCCTTCTGTATGCGCTCTCAAAGATGAAGACAGAGGACGTGCCAAAACTCTCTGTTATCACAGCCGCTGTCTTTGTCGCGTCACTCATCCACATACAGTTTGGACCCACGAGCGTTCACTTCGTACTAAACGGCTTTGCAGGCGTGATGCTCGGGATACTTGCATTTCCCTGCATCTTTGTTGCGCTCGTCCTGCAGTGCTTCCTCTTTAGTTTCGGCGGGGTCACAATGATTGGGATCAATACCATAAACATGGGCGTGCCCGCTCTGATCGCCTACCTGATATTCAAAACAGGAACCGGTCTTGATATCAGACCGGAAACGAGGAAGCGGGCATCACTATTTGCCGCGATCGCAGGAGGACTCGGTGTGGTGCTCGCACTCCTGTTCCTCGCGACAGAACTGATCACGATCGGCGACGTGTTCCTTGAGACGACGATAGCTGTCGTGACCGCACACCTCCCGATCATCGCAATCGAGGCGATCTTCACCGGAGTGCTCGCCGGGTTTATTGCAGCAGTCAAACCCGAAATGTTCGAGAAGAAGTGATCCGGCATGATTTCAGAGATCGACCGATACGCGGGGATATCCTCACCGATTCACCGATGGGATCCCCGTCTCAGACTCATATCCATCTTCGCGCTGATATTCTCAGTTATACTTCTCTATAATCTGCAACTGATCGTGATCGGCATGATATTCGCAATTATTCTGACCTGCATATCAAAAATACCGTTTTCCTTCGTTCTCTCTCGCATGAGACTGGTATTCATCTTTGTGATACCGTTTTTCGTCATCGTCCCGTTCACGGTTATAGGCGATGGAGTCGAGATAGCAAGCTTCGGCGGAATCACACTGAGTTACAGAGGGATCGAATACGTCAAGTTCGCTGCAATGATCGTACTTAAAGCACTCACCGCAGTGATGCTGATCTTTCCGATGGTCGGGACCTCCAGAATGGATATCACGATCAAGGCACTCGAGGGTCTGCATATGCCAAACAAACTGGTGCAGATGTTCGCATTCACGTACCGGTACATCTTTGTGCTGGACGATGAGTTCATGCGGATGGATCGATCGCTCACATCCCGTGGATTTAAGAGGCAGGGTAATCTGTACACGCTCACAACGATCAGCAAAGCGATCGCAATGCTCTTTGTGAAGAGTTACGAACGGGCAGACCGTGTCTTCTATGCGATGAGGTCGAAGGGCTACTCAGGAACGGTCGCAACACTGCACGAGTTCCACGCCAGAAGACAGGACTGGGTCAACACGGCAGTCGTCGTCGGATTCGCGCTTCTCCTGCAGGTAGCAGCAACATCTGGCACGTTCAGCACAACTCGAGGGTTCCTATGACTGCGAAAGCAGCAGCAAGGGGTGCGGGGGGTGCGGCGATACGCGTCCATGACCTGAATTACACATATCCTGACGGCACGGCTGCGCTTGAGCATGTCTCATTCGAGATTGAGAAGGGAGAATCCATAGCACTCGTCGGACCGAATGGCGCTGGCAAATCAACGCTCCTCCTCCATCTAAACGGCATCCTGCACAGCACCAGATCACGTGGAGCAGTCGAGATCCTCGGCAAACCGATCGATCCTAAAAAAGTACACGAGATGCCGAAAAAGATCGGGATAGTCTTCCAGGATCCTGATGACATGCTCTTTATGCCGCTCCTTGCCGATGACGTCGCATTCGGTCCGATCAACCTCGGCATCGGGAAAGATGAGGTGAAGCAGCGGGTTAAGGACTCGCTTCTACGGGTCGGGCTTGCAGGCTACGAGAATAGGGTCTCACACCACTTAAGCGGCGGCGAGAAGAAGCGGGCTGCTATTGCAACGGTTCTTTCGATGGATCCGGAGATCATAGCGATGGATGAGCCCACAGCCAACCTGGACCCGAAGAGCAGGGCGGAACTGATAGGGATCCTTAAGTCGCTGAAAGACGAAGGAAAAACCCTCATTATTATCACACACGACGTAAATGCGATCCCTGAGCTTGCAGACCGGGTCATTGTCCTCAAAAAGACCGTTATTGCGGACGGAACCACTCGCGAGGTCTTTGCAGACTCAGAGATGCTTGTTGCGGCAGGGCTCGATGTTCCGACGATCATGCAGTTCTTTGAGGTCTTACAGGCGTTTGGGTACCCGTGCGATGTGCTCCCGCTCTCGATCGATGCTGCGGTTAAGAACCTGACGCAGACGATCGAGAACGAAGCCGGGCACGTACACCTGCACATTCACAAGCACACGCACACAGAGGTCGGCGCTGTCCGCGGCAAGTATCAGCACCACCACACAGCTGCGGATTGTCCGGAGTAAAGGAGTTCACAGACGGAATCGCCTGTGTGTGGGCTGGGGCTTTCCAGGTATGGTGGCAGTTTCCCGATCCAAACGCCATAAGATGCGACCCCCCCAAACGTCATCGTTATATACACTCGATGCTAACTTGTCTAATGGAAGTTACATAGCATTATCGGCGAGGTTGGTCAGATGACATCAGAAACAAGCGATGTAGACACAACGCCCCCCATCAGCGGATCAGATGATAATGTCGTATTCGTGGGCAAGAAAGGCGTGATGGATTATGTCATGGCGATCATGGCACAGTTCAGCAAAGGCACAAGTGACGTAGTGGTAAAGGCGCGGGGGCATTCGATCTCGCGTGCAGTAGATGCTGTCGAGGCGACCCGGAATCGGTACCTGACAGACATGAAAGTGACAGATATCAAGATCGGAACAGAAGAGATGAAAGGAAAACGGGGGGACATGATCAACGTATCGTGGATTGAGTTGTCCATATCCGGCCCGGAGGGCGACCGCGCCGAATGATGGCTGCACCCCCCATCAGGGCTGTCAGGAGCCTCGTTGATATTGCACCAACGATTGCCGAATTACTAAGCATCCCGCTTCCTGGTGCGGACGGTGTAGCGATACCGGAACTAACCGATTGCCTGCAACGATGCGACCGGACGGTATTGGTAATCGTTGATAGTCTCGGCTATTTCACGTACCATCGGTTGCAACCCTATATGCCCCATATACGCGGCACCGTCATCGGGTGCAGGGCTGTGGCAGACCACACGACGCCGGCGATCGCATCGATCCTCACAGGATGCCGTCCGGATACCCACCGCATATTCACCACTGCTGATGTCCACACCTCACCGATCAAATCGATACTCGAACTTGCAGAGGAGAGCGGTATCAGGTCAGCGCTCGTGATCGAGCGCGAGGGCGCAAGAGCGATGAAGACGAAGATCGATCTTGTTGCAGGCGTGGACGATAGCAGAGACATACTTGACTATGATACAAAGATCAAAGAGCGTACGATCGAGCTCCTGAAACACGAGCCAGTTCTTATGGTGGTACACTTCAGGGCGATCGACAGGTATGCGCACGAAGCGCGGAGTTTCGATGAACTTGCTTATGCAGCAGAACGCATCGATAACCACTTATGCGAGATTTGCAGGAATCTTAGCCGGAGTACATGCGTGATCGTCTGCGGAGACCACCCGATTCACGGAACGTGCATCGAGGGGGATCAGGATGTGGCTCTGATCGTGCTGGACAGGTGAGCCGGGTTCAGGTTCGCAAACTATTGGTATATATGGAAGTTCCTGCAACAGATGAATTCATTAACCCATATTATGGCCTTGATTTGAGATGATCAGCAGCATTCTTCAAAACGAGCAGACTCATAGCAGTTGCTATTTTTACAAGATTTATAGCGCTATATTCATCGAATTTGTAGCCATATTTGAAATGATCGTAAGTCTCGTCATATTCCCTGTATGCATTTAAAGCAACCCATGTGACAAGCTGATCTACACTCCAATTTCTTGCAGGGGTTTTTTCCCAATCACCAACATTCAGATGAGACGGTGGTGATTCATCGTCCTTGTTCCAACGACTAAACAATCTTTTAACATCATTGGTAAAGCCCACGTAGCCTAGCCATTTGGGGATGTTCGATTGCAGATCCGTCTCATACCTATAGTGCCAGTTACCACAGTATCCGGCAGCGTGGTGCGGGACACTTGCATCCTGGATGGCGTGCATCACCGGACCCAGATCTGCCGGTTTACCGGTTTTTTTGTTTGAAAACTTTGAATACCAATAATATGCCATATTATCAACTGGCATGAATATACTCCATGGGACTCCTTTTTTATCCTCGTTACCGGTGGTGCCGAACATCGGAAATCTTGCTTCACATTTCTTCTCCACGTCTTTATATGCCCCTTTACCATCAGGGAAAGAATATCTTTCCAAAGATATAGAACATTTCCCTATTCTATACCACTTATGGCCTGGAGCATGCACATAGTTATCCTTTAACGCCAAACTGCTGTGGATGCTTTTATCGACTTTTCTCCTTGCCTTCCAGATGAATGGTATATTTGGCAAACCGGTTTTATCCCTCGCAATATCGCCTATAAGATCAAACACATCTTGATATTCATCTCTTGACGCCGAGCCATTTTTATAGCTATATCCATCATAGTCATCGAATGTGCCAGTCCCCTTCTTTATATCTATATAATGATTAAAGGCTGTAAAGTTTATTTCCCACAGTCTGAGTATAACGATGCGTTTATAGGGATCATCATCGTCTGTAAGCCACTCATCCTTATGAGGGTCATCCACAGCATCATCTACATCAACAAGCTCCAAGTCTTTGCAATAATCTGTTTCCCGTGCACTATCCACAACCGCAACCACAGCATCGTCGGCAAGAAGTGGAGAAGTCTCATCACCAATCTCGCGCAAGATATCAAAAGCTTCGCGTGTAACCGATTCATGGCTTTTACCCTTCATTGTTTATACCTCCATTACAATTTTTTAGGAAGTGCTTCAAGCCGCTAAACCATGTACTCAAGCACCGGCTATGTATCGTCTTTCTACACTTGCCCGGTTCTCCATACGCCATTTCAACAACTTTCCACTCACAAACCATCGACCCATGGCAGCATCCAAAACTCTTCAAACGATCCGCATCAGTGTTTCAGACGTTTGGATGGTGCTGTCCGAAATGACGCGTGATATGATTCTTATCTTATTGGATATAAGCCTTCCGAAAGATCTGCCGTGTTGAATGACTCCGTTTCACAGGGGTGCTGTATTCCGGAAAGCCTCTGGAATGCCGACTTATGTTATAGTGTTGCAATCCCAAACTACGAATCAATACACCTCAGACGGCTCAAACACCTTCTCGCCAACCACTTCGCCATCGATTCTTCGGTAGAAGCATGACCTATATCCGGTATGACATGCGCCTCCTATCTGCTCGACCCGGAGCAGCAGATCATCACAGTCACAATCGATCAGCAGATCATGCACCTTCTGGAGATGTCCTGAACTCTCGCCCTTCTTCCAGAGTTTCTTCCGGCTCCTGCTCCAGTAGTGCGCTATATCGGTCTCGAGTGTCAGTCCAAACGCTTCTTCGTTCATGTACGCACACATCAGCACCTCGTTAGTGTTAACGTCCTGGACAACCACATGCACCAAGCCGTCTTTGTAGTTGGGTTGAATAATGCCGCCGTTCATACACACAATGTGGCAATAACCGTAATTAACATCTTCGCACAACTACAGCAACTACAGTGACCATAACAATCACAACGACCAGAACAACCGGGACAACCATAATGATCATTGGAATCGATGACACCGACTCACGAAGCGACGGCGGCTGCACAACATACATTGCGGCAGTATTAGTGGAGAAACTCCAGAAATACGGTGATCTGGCAGATTACCCGCTGTTGATCCGGTTGAATCCGAACATCAGGTACAAGACAAGGGGAAACGGTGCAGTTTCCCTTAATATCGAGATAGATGGAGCAAGCGAAGCAGATGAGGTGAAAGAAGTTGTTCTGGATGAAGTGAGGTCGCAGTCGAAGTTATCCGACGAGAACACAAATCCGGGAGTGGTGTTTCTCGATGATACCCCATCTGACATGAGAAGCGACCTCGAATCATTTTCCAGACGTGCGATGCAGGACATCCTCTGGATACAGGATGCGAAAGATCTGATAAACATATATGGCATCGATTCCTGCGGATTTAAGAACGGACGCGGCCTCATCGGTGCACTCGCGGCAGCCGCGGTCGCATCAAACGGCATCCCGGACCACACATTCGAACTGATCACCTACCGGATGCCGGCCCAGATCGGCACACCGAGAGAAGTTGATGCCGGGAGCGTCATGGAAGCGGACATGCAGACATATCCGCGAACATGGGACACCGTTGACATCGCAAATAAGGCGGTCGTCTGCGTCCCGCATGGACGTGATCCGGTCCTCTTTGGAATCCGCGGGGAAGTGGACGGCGTCATCGACGCCACGGATCACATCAGGTCAGAGCAGGTCGAGCGTGCGGTCTTGTTCAAGACGAATCAGGGAACCGACATGCATCTGATGCGATCGACGATCGACCAAACTCGCGGCGGGCGTTCGTATATCTTACGAGGCGTGGTCTCTTCCGCGCCGCGAACGATTCATGGCGGGCATGTCATCTTCGAAATTACAGACCCGCAGTCGGGATCCGGGATCGATTGCGCCGCGTTTGAGCCGACAAAGAACTTCCGGGACATTATCAGACAACTGGCTGTGGGTGACCGGGTTGTCGTCTGCGGAAGTATGGATGACGGGACGGTTCATCTCGAAAAGATAAAGATCGAGCATCTGACTGCCCTCTACGAGACCAGAAATCCGGTCTGCACCTGCGGAAGACGCATGAAATCTGCTGGCACCGGACAGGGTTACCGGTGTAAGCGATGCAGAACCGCTTCTCTTGTGCCTGATCGCGTGCCGATTAAGCGCATTCTCGACTGCGGTTGGTACGAGGTCCCGCCATCTGCGAGACGGCACATTGCAAAGCCGCTCGTGCGGTGTGCAGGAGGGAGTCATCCGGTGCATCCGGGCAGGTGACCGAACCGCAAGTTTAATATTAAATAGTGACAACACGATTTAATTGTATGACATTCCTTCTCCAGAGCAAACGGGATGCAACGAAATTTCAGATTCTCGTAGAGGTCGCATCACATCAGCCAAATGTACGCCAGAGCGAGATTGCACACACACTTGGGATCACGCCGCAGGCGGTCTCTGAATATCTAAAGGAACTGACGAATCAGGGGTTTGTGTACAGTGATGGACGGGTCAGATACAAGACGACTACGAAAGGGGTCGAATGGATAACCGAACACGCATTCTCACTTCGGAGGTATGCGCGATTCATACTTGAAGAGGTTGTCAGTCAGGTTGCGGTCTGGACTGCGATCGCTGACGAACCCTTGCAGGCAGGTACGCAGATTTATCTCTATATGCGTGATGGTCTCCTGTATGCATCCGCGAAGCATGAAACAGGTGCAACAGGCAAGGTCATCTCAGATGTGCAGAAAGGAAGAGACATCGGTGTTACCGATCTGAGAGGACTCATCGATCTTCCGGATGTTAAAATCGTTATCGGGAAGGTGCCGAGAGTTCATCGCGGTGGCTCTACTGCTGTCAATTACCAGATGCTTAAAAAACTTGTGGAAGCGGATCGTTTCATTGCTGTGATCGGTGTTGAGGCGTTGATCGCTCTGAAAAATATCGGGATCGATGCAGATGTGATGTTCGGCGCAAAGGAGGCGGTTGTTGAAGCAGCGTGGCATGGAGTGTCCTCTTTCGTGCTTTCGGTGGATGACGAACTCCCTTCGCTTTTAAAGCGGCTGGAGGCAGAGGGGCTAGAATACGAACTGCACGATCTGAAGGCGTAGTGCCTCGACAATTCGAGTCCATGTATCAGGTCAGCCAGTAGATCAGTCCCGGTATCATCAGGAATTGGTGATTGATCTGGTACTGAATCACTTGGAGGCGGAAAAATGAATAAATGCACAGCGAAAGCCAATACAAATGAATGTTTAACTTTAGAAGATTCGGAAGGTATTTTTGTAGATTTGGTTACAGTAAAAACAAAAAGTGAAACAAAAAAAGAGGTGATCAAAGAAATACAATCGAGTCAAGGATCATGGATGGAAAAATTTCCACATCTTCGTGATACTGATAAAAAAATAGATCTAGCGATAGTTGTTTACAGACAAGTGCGCTATTTGAAACTTCAAGACGTAGATAACATTGCAAAAGTTGTCTTAGATGCCTTAAAAGGCCGTTTGTTTGGAGACGACTCCCAAATCGTAAGGTTGTTGCTTGTAAAAAAAGAAGCGGAACTGTTAGCAGGATACGATACGAATTCTTTAGTCATATCCTTTAGAATTCATGACCCAGAGAGAGATATGATTTTAATAAATGAAAAAAATAATGTGATGTGGTAGATCATCCGGAGGCGATACCATAAAACAGATAGCACACCCAAAGCCCTTGTCTGCCGATGAAATACTTGCAGAAGTCGCATGCATCATAGCAAGCTACATTCCTGATGCACGAATCTTTCTCTTCGGGTCAAGGGCGAAAGGCTGCGCAGGGGAGACCTCTGATTTCGATATAGCAGTCGATGCAGGATCAAAGATATCGCTTGGTGTGATCGCAAGAATAAAAGACGAGATTGATGAACTGCGCACTCTCAAGAGCATAGACATAATCGATCTGAATCGGGTGAATCCGGAGTTTAAAACAATTATACGCAAAAGCATGGTGAATATCTATGATCGAGGCAAAAGTGCAACTTGAAAATCTCGAGAATGCAGCAGAAAGGCTCAAAGCCGCTCTGGAGTACGACCCTCTGGAATTAGACATTGTGATGGATGCCGTCATTCAGAGATTTGAGTTTACCTTTGAGACAGCTTGGAAATCTGTGAAGCTGGCTGCAAAGGCAGTTGGTTATGATTGCAAATCCCCAAAGGGGTGCCTGAAACTGGCATACCGGATGGGCTGGATTGATGACGAGGAAAGATGGTTAGAACTTCTCGAAGCGAGAAACCTGACATCACATACGTATGATCAGGAGACCGCTATAGATGTGTACGAAACGATAAAAGAGAATTTCCAAGTATTTGGGAGTCTGTTAAGAGAATTGAGAGAAGAGATTGATCGATAAGGGAATCCTGGGTATGATGCTAAGTCGTTACCGAAAAATAAAGTAGCAAAGTTTATTAGACAAACCCTCGTATATACAAGCATGGATGATCACGCACAACCCACATCATGGTTGAAAGCCTTGTCCGGAGCGGATGAAGTTCAAGCACGGCGGTTTGCAGCGGCTAAAGCGCTTGAACTTGGGTGGGGCGGAATCACGAAAGTTGTAAAACTTACAGGCATGTCCCATAC
>PQXF01000035.1 GCA_003194445.1 Candidatus Methanogaster sp. | reverse complement strand
ATCTGAACACACACGTCCCCGGATCGCTCTATGAAACGTTTCAGCCAGATAAGGCAAAGGCGATATTAGGTAGATTCGAATTTGTATACACCCCGAAGCATGGGAGCTGGTTGAATATGGCCGAGATTGAGTTGAACGTGCTCACCGGACAGTGTTTAAACAGAAGAATCGATGACATCGAGGTTGTCAGGAAAGAGGTACTGGCATGGCAGGAATTCAGAAATAACAAAAATGCGAAAGTCAATTGGCAATTCACTGCAGAGGATGCCCGGATAAAGTTATCTCGTCTTTATCCGACACTTGAAAGTTGACGTGACACTAGCACCTGATCCGAATATAGCGCTTTACCCGTCAACCTTTAATCTCATCACCTTTACCGCACTTATTCTTGCAACACAATCGCCTCGCATCAGCAGAAAGGGCGCGAAGATAAAGGCGCTGGCGATCGGTCTGACATTGATGATGCTGGTGGAGGTTATCCATGGGTTATTTCAGGTTCTTGCTGACTTTGGTGTGGGGCATGCGCTTGAGGTCATGTATGCAGCGCAAATTGGTAATCAATACTTCCTTCCTTTTGGATTGTGGCTTGTTTTTGTTTATATCGATGTGTTCAGACGAGCCGGGGCGCATATTTGCCCGATATGTGGCGAGGAGAAGGTGGGGATTATAGAACACATAAAGACGAAGCATGGGGAGAAGGCGCTGAAAAGGGAGGATGTCAGGACGATGCTTGAGGCTCACAAATCTATAAATGTGGTAGAGCGATTACATCTGCTTGTCGAAACTGCGAATCGACTAAGAAAGAAACTTGAA
Organism: Candidatus Methanogaster sp.; assembly: GCA_003194445.1. Lineage (GTDB taxonomy): Archaea > Halobacteriota > Methanosarcinia > Methanosarcinales > Methanogasteraceae > Methanogaster_A. The sequence goes on along the minus strand of PQXF01000035.1, from coordinate 27,069 downwards.
CTTATGTTAAATAGAAAAAAAGAATGAGTGTGTATCACTGATGCATTTTCCTGATTGCAGCCGCACCCAACCCGAACAGCAGTACCAGAACCCAGTATGTCGCCATCGTTGGAAATTTAGCTCCAGACGTATCTCACCATCATCATCATCGTCAGTTGGCTTATGTTCAGGTTCATCGAGGTCATCAGACATCGTACACCCTTGCATTACTCATAGTCAAACCGCTTATTTCGTCTCCAATCAGTGCACTAAACATGTACTCCGGAAAAACCAGAGTTCAGATTTAACGTCCAGCAATTTGATAGCCCCGTCGAAAAGAACCATTGATGACACTTGTCTGCTCACATGACCTGGCAAGTGCGCATCCGGTTCAAACACAATTCTGGTAGAGACGAAATATTAATGAGAGATGAATCATACTTACAATGAAAATATAAATAAGAAAAAATTTGGAAATGTTATGATGGAACACGATAAGACAGCACAAGCGTACACAATAAAGAAATTCGGCGCGCTTTTTGTATTCTTCTGCGCCACATTCTATGCCATAACCGAATTGACCCCATCCGCATTCGCCCAACTGAACAACTACAGTGCTGCAATGATGGGGTTTTCACTGCGACTGCTCGGGATACAGCCCAGTGTGCAAGGTGTGTTTGTGTCAGTGGGTGGTTTCGGTGTAGAGATAGTCACTGAATGCTCAGCCATTTACATGTTAATACTATTTTCCTCGTTTGTGCTCGCATATCCTACAACGCTAAAGAACAAGGCTGTCGGACTGTTATTCGGCACCCCATTCTTATTTGCGGTGAATACGCTGCGTCTTGTGCTTGGTTTTATAGCAGGGATGTGGCGTCCGGATCTTTTTGAGTATGTTCATGTCTATCTCTGGCAGACGATCATCATAATCCTTGTTTTTGTAACCTGTCTAACATGGCTGCACTATATGGTAATGGTTACCACCAGAAACGAGCCGCTGGCTTTTCTGATGCGGTTTGTGGCATTCTCAAGCATACCGTTTTTGATATGGATCTATCTAGATAAAATATATATTTCGATGAACAGTTATATGACTGAAGTGCTGTTAAACTGCGTGGGTTATCCGGTGAATTTAGCACCCGATCCAAATGTCGCGCTTTATCCGTCGACCTTCAATCTCATCGCTTTTACCGCACTCATCCTTGCAACACAAACACCCATGCATCAGCAGAAAATACACAAGATAAGGGCACTGGCGATCGGTCTGACATTGATGATGCTAATAGAGGTTATCCATGGTTCATTCCAGATTCTTGCCGAACTTGGCGTAGATCATGCGTCGGAGATCAAGTATGCAGCGGTAATTGCCAATCAGTACTTCCTTCCTTTCGGACTTTGGCTTGCATTTACCTACAAGGATGTATTCAGGCGGGCGGGGACGCATATTTGTCCGATTTGTGGGGAAGAGAAAGTAGGGATTGTGGAACACGTAAGGGTGCAACATGGAGAGAAGGCGCTGGAGGATGAGCGGGTGAAGGCTGTGTTACGAAGAGGTGCATTCAGAGAGAAGATACGTTTGGATTTCATCGTTGGGGATATATTAAGAAATAGAAAGAGATAGGTGAAGAAGGCACCGACCGCTGTCAATTCTGTGGAATTTTTTTGGCTGTAATTTTGTGGAAGTTGGGATATATGAAATCATCATTGATGGGTTTATGCTCCAGTGCCCTGCTGGCGATTGTTGGAATAATCAGTATGCTGGTGGATATTTGTGATATACCAATCTATGAAAGAGCATGATATTGATTATAATTTAATGGAGAACTGCATGAGTTACGTGTTACCAAAAAGCTTAAATAGTATAACAATTCCCGATAGGTTGAAGCCCGATTGTACCAGTCTGCTGGTCACCGATTTGGGCTACACAATACAATGAGGTGAATTAAAAGCAATGCAAACGAACATACGGAAATACAATACAATGACAGCAATATTCGCACTCTTACTGGTATTTTCAGTTGGAATTGGAATAGCATCTGCCGATGGTCCGACATGGACGACGAAGCCCGGTTGGGATGCCCCGGACGATGTAGGAACGGGTGCAGCACCAGCCTTTGCAGATATAGACGCTGATGGTGACTATGATCTGTTTATCGGTGAACAAATGGGTGTCTCTTTTGCTTATGAGAACACAGGAAGTGCAACCAGTCCAACATGGACAAAGAAATCCAGTTGGGATCTCCCAGATGTGGGCGCGGGCTCAAAACCAACCTTTGCAGATCTGGACAACGATGGTGACCATGACCTGCTGATTGGTAACAATACTGGTTTTTCACTTGGCTATGAGAACACAGGAAGTGCAACCAGTCCAGCGTGGACCGCGAACTCCAGTTGGGATGCCCCACGTCTATCATGGAACGGGTGCAAACCAGCACTTGCAGACCTTGACAACGATGGTGACTATGATCTGTTACTCTACGCAGCTTCCAATGGTAATCGAGTCGTTTATGAGAACACAGGAAGTGTAACCAGTCCAGCGTGGACCGCGAACCCCAGTTGGAACCCTCCAGTTATGGCACAGGGTGCAACACCGGACTTTGCAGATCTGGATGGTGATGGTGACTATGATCTGATGGTCGGCGTCAATGCTGCTGGTGCTACATCCACTTATGAGAACACAGGAAGTGCAACCAGTCCAGCGTGGACCGCGAACCCCAGTTGGAATCCTCCGAGTGTCGCGATGTCTGCAAAACCAGCACTCGCAGACCTTGACAACGATGGTGACTATGACCTGCTGATCGGTAACCAGACCGGTCTTTCGCTCGGCTTTGAGAACACAGCGTCACCGGCACCGCCACCATCAGAAGTGCCTGCGATCACAGCACCAGGATTTCTGCTATCTCTGATTTCGCTGTTCGGTCTCGCTGTGATCGTAATGAGGCGAATGTAGGGCACAATAGTGGCGAATCGAAGACAAAAAAAATCTCAACTGCATTGTGGCCATCGGTCAGCAGTTGGGACTATATATGTATCGAGGCGATAAAACATGCGAACGAACATACGAAACTACAGTGTAACAACAACGCTGCTCGCACTGTTACTGATGCTTTCAGTTGGAATAGGAACAGTATCCGCAGGGGGTCCGATATGGGCCGAGCAGTCTGATTGGAATCTCTCATATGTGGGGCAAGGTTCAGCACCAGCACTTGCAGATCTGGACAATGATGGCGACTATGACCTGCTGATCGGTAACAATAGTGGTCTTGCACTTGGCTATGAGAACACAGGAGGCGCAAGCAGTCCGGTATGGACAAGGAAATCCAGTTGGGATGTTTATGCGGATCCGGGCTATGGTGGTACAAAAGTAGCCTTTGCAGATCTAGACAACGATGGCGACTATGACCTACTCCTTGGCGAAGGTCCTACTGCTAACACATCTGCCCATGAGAACACGGGAAGTGTAAGCAGTCCGGTATGGACAAGGAAAACCAGTTGGGACCCCCCGACTCTGCAATACAACGGCGCAAAACCAGCACTTGCAGATCTGGACAATGATGGCGACTATGACCTGATACTCAGTCAGGCTTTTATGGGTGATCTGTTTGGCTATGAGAACACAGGAGGCGCAAGCAGTCCGGTATGGACAAGGAAAACCAGTTGGGACCCTCCATTCGTGGGACAGGGTGCAACACCAGACTTTGCAGATCTGGATGGTGATGGCGACTATGACCTGCTGATCGGCAAGAAGAATAATGGCACTACGTATGCTTATGAGAACACAGGAGGCGCAAGCAGTCCGGTATGGACAAGGAAAACCAGTTGGGACCCTCCAAGTGTTACCGCGGAACTGTCTGCAAAACCGGCACTTGCCGATCTGGACAATGATGGCGACTATGACCTGCTGATCGGTACGATGGATGGTGTTACACTCGGTTTTGAGAATGTCGCGTCGGTACAAATGCCTGCGATTACCGCACCGGGATTTCTACTGTCTCTGATTTCGCTGTTCGGTCTCGCTGTGATTGTAATGAGGAGAATGTACAAGAGGTGAAAAGAAGGGGAGGAGAAGCAATCAGCGGTGCGAAACTGCGCTACAACGACCGCACCGCTGATATGTATGTGCCCCTCGAGGAGGTGAGATTGGAGATGATTAGGATGGGGAAAAGAGAAAGAGAAAAACTTGTTGGAACAACGATGTTCGCACTCTTGTTGATACTTTCAGTTGGAATCGGAACAGCCTCTGCCGATGGCCCGGCATGGATGAGGAACTCCGGTTGGGACCTCATGGATGTGGGACAGGGTTCGGCACCAGAACTTGCAGATTTAGACGATGATGGCGACTATGATCTGCTGCTCGGTAACAATGATGGTCTTGCACTTGGCTATGAGAACACAGGAGGCGCAAGCAGTCCGGCATGGACAAGGAAAACCGGTTGGGATGTTTATGCGGATCCGGGCTATGGTGGTACAAAAGTAGCCTTTGCAGATTTAGACAACGATGGTGACTATGATCTACTCCTTGGCGAAGGTCCTACTGGTGATATATCCGCTCATGAGAATACAGGAAGCGTAAGCAGTCCGAACTGGACAAGAAAGTCCAGCTGGGACTCCCCAACTCTACAATACCCGGGCGCAAAACCAGCAATTGCTGATCTGGATGGCGATGGCGACTATGATCTGATATGCGGTCAAGCTTTTATGGGTGATCTGTTTGCCTACGAGAACACTGGGGGTGTAAGCAGTCCGAACTGGGCAAAGAAATCCATCTGGGATCCCCCATCAGTGGGGCAGGGCGCAACGCCGGATTTTGCAGACCTGGACGGTGACGGTGACTATGACCTTATGATCGGTAAGAAGGATGGTGGTACTACATACGCTTATGAGAACACAGGAAGTGCAAGCAGTCCGGTATGGACAAGGGAACCCGAGTGGGACCCTCCGAGTGTTGCGGCGGAACTGTCTGCAAAACCGGCACTTGCCGATCTGGACGGTGACAGTGACTACGACCTACTACTCGGCACACAGCTTGGAGTTACTTATGGCTTCGAGAACACCGCCCCACTGCCATCTCCTGCCATATACGTGAGCGAAACAGGCTGGTGGTATGATGGACAGCAGTTCAACGCGAGCTCGACACCAATTCAGTCAGCAGTCAACAACGCAACCGCAGGCGACACGATCATCATAAAGGATGGGACGTACACAGAGAACGTGGAAGTTGAGACTGGTTCATTAACCATTCGCTCGGAAAACGGCTCTGATCATACGACTGTTCAGACTGCGTACGGATGGATTCACGTGTTTATGGTAACCGCATCCAATGTGAATGTAAGTGAACTTACGGTTACAGGGACAAGCTGGTCGCGTATTGCCGGCGTCTGCATTAAGGATGTAAGCAATTGCAATATTTCAAATAACGTCGCAACAGGTAACTTCTTTGGAATCTATCTCGCGGATAATTCATCAAACTGCATGGTCAGCAATAACCTCGCATACTCAAACATTCGTCCCGGAATCGTTCTCCATGGGGCTTTCAACAACATAATCACCAATAACACCGCATACTCAAACGGTGGTGGTGGATGCTCTGTCAGCTGGCGTTCACACAATAATACACTCAGCAATAACACCATATACTCAGGCTACGTTGGAATCGGCAACGGTCAAGAAGCATACAACAACATAATCCGCGATAACAACATCCGGGGCATGTCTGCATCCGGAATCCGCATCAGCTATGGCACACACAACAGTAGTATATTCAATAACAACTTTTCGAGCTGTAGTGTTGGAATCGAGATCTCGGAAGGTTTTGACAACATGATATACAATAACAAGATCTCTAACAGCGAGAATGGAACCGCGCTCATAAGATCTTCAGGAAACCGAATATACCTCAATAACTTCATAAACAACACGGATGAGGTCTATTCTGAGGACTCAACAGATAATCTCTGGAACTCAACCGAAGAGCTGCACTACACCTATAATGACACCACATTCATAGATTACCTTGGCAATTATTGGGATGGTTACGACGGAGATGACGGTGACGGTGACGGGATTGGCGATACGTCTTTTGACATGGGTTATGCTACAGACGATCGTCCGCTGATGAAACATTTTGAGGAGTACCATATCATCCCACCCGCATTCACTCCCGTTGATGCAGTAATCGCGCTTGAGATTGCGGTCGGCAGACATCCATTCAACCGGGAGGTGGATGCCGATGGTGACGGTGTAATAACATCCCTCGACGCACTCATGATCCTACAGGCTGCGGAAGGAAACATAGAGATCGATGAATAGTTTTATTCAGTCAGAGGTCTTATCGGCACAATGTAGGGTCTTCCTCCGTTACTATCGACCCTATGGATCACCTCAGCCTCGACGCCATATACCGATCGTATATTCTCTGGTGTGAGGACACCAGACGGACTGCCTGCATCAAATATCTTGCCCTCTTTCATGATGAGCACCCTATCGGTGTATTTTGATGCAAGATTCAGATCATGGATCGCCATTATCGCTGAGATCCCATCCTTTGCCACGAGATCTGTTATGATCTCCATCACCTCAAGCTGGTGTCGTATGTCAAGGTTTGAGGTGGGTTCATCGAGTAAGAGAACATCAGGTTCCTGCGCAAGCGCTCTTGCAATGAACACTCTCTGCTGCTGACCGCCGCTGAGCTCTTTGATGTCACGCATGGCAAGGTCCTCGATATCCAGCAGCTCCAGCACGTCCAGAACCTTCTCATGGTCCTCTTCGCCGCTGCGCCATCCAATATGAGGGCGTCTGCCCATGAGAATGGCATCAAATACCGTGGTAGGAAAGATTTGTGAGGCGGTTTGTGGTATGTACCCCATCTTTTTGGCAAGTTCTATCCCATCCATATTCTTTATGTCATTTTCATCCAGAAGTATACGTCCACTCTGCGGATTCAGGATTCTATTTATACACCGGATCAGCGTGGATTTTCCCGCGCCATTCGGACCCACGATCCCAAGCATCTCTGATGGGGCAAGTTCTAGGCACACATCTGCGAGCACTGGCATGCTTGTATAACCAAATTCCAGACCCTTTACATTCAGTTTCATCTTACCAGTACTCCCTCCTCTTTCTTATTATGAGGTAAAGGAAGAGCGGACCTCCCACGCAGGATGTTACGATTCCTACAGGGATGATCACTGGTGCTACGATTGTTCTCGCAACAGTATCAGAAAAAAGTAAAAAAACAGCTCCGAAAAGACCGGAAGCCGGAATCAAAAACCTGGTATCTCCACCGATGATTATGCGGCAGATGTGAGGGGCGACCAATCCTACGAATGTGATCATTCCGGTGAAGCATATAACAACTGCTGTAAGGAGGGATGCAGTCATCATCACAAAGATTCTGGTTCGCTTGACATTGACGCCGAGACTTTTTGCAATTTCGTCACCTGCACCCATCGTATTTAGATCCCATGATTTCCATATAAGTAATGGAATGCAAACAGCAAGGACAAGAGATACAGTAAATAGATCGCCCCATGTAGCGTTTCCAAGGTTCCCCATCTTCCAGACCACAAGCCCCTTTAGCATATCCGGATCAGAAAAGTAGTGAAGCAATGATGAGACTGAACTAAAGATAAATGTCATCGCAATACCTGCAAGTATCATCATTTCTGGTGTGGCTCTCTTAAAGCGCGCCAATCCAAAGATGACAAATGCCGGGATCAGGGCGAAGAGAAACGCGTTTCCCATCAGGATAAGCTTTCCTGATGTAAATCCAGCGCCGAGGATAAAAGCAATGGCAGCACCCAGATGAGCACCGGCGGCAATTCCTATCGTGGTGGGGCTTACAAGTGGATTTCTTAAGATGCCCTGCATCGCTGTGCCTGCAACCGCAAGCCCTATTCCAGCCAGGATTCCCATTACGATGCGGGGTAATCTCAACTTCCATACGACGTACTCTTCGTTTGTGTTGATAAAATCCTGAAATGAATTGTGAACGATTGTGTGATACAGTTCTGTGACTGTGATCGGATGAGAAATGTCAATATTTTGAAATGGACTGTGAACGATTATGTGATATACTTCTGTGACTGTGATCGGATAAGAACCAAGCGTCGCCGATATGGCTGCAATAATGCAGATCGCGGTTATGCAAGAAAGAATAAAGATGATCTTCCTTCCGATGAACTCTTTATATTGTGCTGTTATTTCCGCTCTTTTCGTACCGACCTCGGTGGCATTCATCTCACCTCGGTTGTAGATTCGCATAAACAGTCCTCATGGTCATGATCATGTCCACGATCCTCGTGGCTATGGTGGTGTTCGGGATCGTCGTGGGTGTGCTGGTGTCCATGATCATGAGTGTGGTGGTGCCCATGTCCATGATCGCCGTGATGATGTTCCTTTAAATGCACTCCAACCCACTTTGGCAAAGTTGCTTCCGGATAACTGTCAAAATCCGGAATATAAGGTTTTATGTCCAGAATAGGAGTCCCGTCCAGGGCGTCCAAACCTTTCACCAGTACCACTCCATTCTCAGGCGAAAAATTCAGGAGTTCTACCACCGAAAGACCGATGGGATTTGGTCTAACCGGCATCCTGGTAGCAAACACTTTCACATGCGCGGGTTTGTGGGATTTCGCTGGCATCTTCCACTCGCCGGATCTGTGAATCCAGAAAAGGACTACTATGTGGGAATAACCATCCAGACCGCCCAGTCCATTGGCATGTTCGGGGTAAAGTATTATCTGAGAGGTATCTTCGCCCCACCCCTTATCTCCATGGGGGTGCGGTACATCATCAAAATGATGATATTTCGAACTGGTGTAACCGACAGGGTTCACACCATAACTTTCTTGACGGGTCATATCATTGCTTTCAATAGACATAATATCAACTATCCTCCTTGTGGTACACGAACACACCGTGCTCGTCCAAATTATAATTCAGTCTCTGAAAGTTCGTCAAGTATTCCTGATGAACCGCTTTCGGATTCAGATCGCTGAATTTCTCAGGGTAAAGCCATTTCGCCACATAAGTGGCACCTATGAAGTTGGCGGTACTGCCGACAAGATCCTTATGGATGAGGTAAACCCGGTTATTTCTTACTGCTGATAGGTTCTCCCATCCAGGACGCTTCACGGCGTCTTCCCATAATTCTTTCATTTCTTTCGGGTCATCCACTTCATAGCCACAGAGATCGGGTCTACCCGTCACTACTATGATTATAACCTCCGGACCCTCCTTCATCAACCACTCTTTTTCCACTCTAACGATTGGTGCTCCATATAGCGGTAGATCAGCAGCGATGTTTATGCCCCCTGCTGCCACACATATCTCATGCCCTGATGAACCATTGGCGAAAGCCATGTTACCCCCCTGATGACCTTCCATCTCAATGTACACCCGCACCTTATCCTCCTCTGGGATTTTGCTCACTCTTTGCTTTATTGTTTCATCTATATATTTCTCATAGAAATCACAGAACTCTTTAGCTTTATCTTCCTTATCGAGGAGATATCCAACATGGTTCACATTTGCTGTTATCCGCTCCAATCGCCCCATATCCCAGCGAACAAGTGCAATCTTAGCAGGGAGATTGTCTTCAAGCCCGTCATTGCCCCCCAATATTCTACCAGTGAAAATGATATCCGGATTTAATTTGAGGATCTCTTCCTTGTCAGGATTGGGGGGCGTTCCGACGTCTGGTAGCTCACTCAATATCGGGAAGAACGCTGTTTTCGGCAATATATGTCCATCTGAAACTCCGACCACCCCGGATTCAGCTTTAACTATTTTTATAGCTTCAGCAACAGGGTAGGTAAGAACAACCATCGTTTTTACCGGCTTGTATATCGTAACCGTCCTATTCATAGCATCCACGATCGTCTTTGGCTTTCCTTTCCAGCGTACATAGACATGCGCAGCATCTCTCAGCTCGTCCAATTCAAGATGTTCTTCTCTTTCATATACATGCGAAAGGATCGCATCTGCAAGCTCACCCTCTGTCAGTTCATCGTTTTCATCGGCATCACCTGGTATACTTATTCCCGCTGCAACCAGCGGCAGGATCGCCAGCGATACGCATGACACGAGAAGCGTCATTATCAGTAGATTGGATATCGTCTTCTTCATCTCTTTTCACCTCACTTTCTTCTGCTTCTAAATACTGCAAAAGTTACTATACCAACTATTAAGGCAATAATTGCCGCCACCATCACTATCAATCCTATGTCAGTGTCTTTATGTGGAGTGGAGACTGGGGCAGGTGCCCCTTTTTCATACGTTGATGCTTCTGTTTCTTCAGGCTCTGATGCTTCTTCGGACTCAGGTGTTAGCACGGGCGATGCTTCCACTTTCTCCTCACCACTTGTCACAATTGCCACTGGTGTTGACGTTGGCACTGGCGTTGACGTTGGCACTGGCGTTGACGTTGGTGTGTAGGATACAAAATCTTCATCGCCCGGATCCGTAACAGAGACACTATTGCTTGGGATCGTTCCATTTATCTTGTTTGAGAGGTCCTCCCAAACACCGCTGAAAGCGCCGTCACCGGAGGAAGGCGCTACCACTTTATATCTTATCTCTGGAGTTCCATCCACCACTGCAAATACTATCCTTTGCCCCGAAACATTATAGTATTGATGATCCGACGGACGCGCCGTGAAAGCAAAGCCAGTGGGGAGTATCTCATCTATAAAACCCACCTGGATATCGGATATGCTTAAAGTAACAGTGAATTCGCTATCCGAATATGGAGAAGTTGTTGAAATGTCCCTTATAACTTTTGCTTCTTCTGCCACTGCAGGCGATGTTAACACTGCGACAACCGTAGCCACCAACAGGATTGTTGCCCATATCTTACCTTTGTCTTTAATTTCTAACCTTATTTGATAATTCATTAGAGTGAAGTAGCGGTTGATGTTATATATAAGTCTTTTGGTATCTGTAGATAATACAAACGTCAGTTAACGTAATAGTCCTGTTTTATGCCGTATTGATAAGTTGTAGATAGATATCGCGTGATTTGGAGGATGTGTATGGTTTATGTGTGGGTGTTGTGGGGGTTGTTCAACAGAGCATGAATTAACAGAGCATTTATATAACATACTCACATACAACCCCTCATGAACAAACTCCTGTTTTCAGGGCTTGCTCTGCTTGGAGTCGGGATACTGATCCTTGCATCCTACGGGATTTACCAGCTCGCGGGATCGGATCTCCCGCTCATCATCAAGATCGCGCTCGCGCTCATCGTCATCGGATTTGGGCTTGCGCTCATATATGTGATGTGCGATAGACTGAGAGCGATCAAGGAGGAAGGGATATGATCGTTGTAACAACCGATACAATCGAGGGAAAGAAGATCGCAGAGACGCTTGGTCTCGTAAATGGGAATGTAATCCGTGCAAAACACATCGGCAAGGACATCACAGCAACACTCAGGCACGTGGTCGGCGGCGAGATCAAGGAATACACCGAGATGATGAATGACTCGAGAGATATCGCATTCAAGCGCATGATTGAGGGTGCAGAGAGACTGGATGCGGATGCGATCGTGGGTGTGCGGTTCACGACCTCGATGGTCATGGCAGGGGCATCTGAGATACTGATCTACGGAACCGCTGTGAAACTGGAGAGATGACCGATCATGTCGGGAAGATTCGGATTTCCGGTATTCACCGTTGCTCTGCTGCTGCTCGGGGGAATTGCTCGGCTGCTGGAAGTAAATGGTATGATCCCATTTAGGGTCCCGTGGATCCCTATAATCGTGATCATTGTGGCAGTCCTATCTGTGGGAGCCTTGATATTTGGCAGAAACAGAGATCGACCCGGTTCCTGTCCGTTCAGTGCAATATGCCCGTTTAATAACTTCTGCCCATTCGGGCACGGAAGGTAAGAGTTTACATATCAGGAACGTAAGAGATGTTACAGGTGAGATGAATGACACTCGACGATACTGATAGAGAGATTCTCGCGATACTGGAGCAGGATGATGCGACTCCGAGTGCGGCACTTGCAGAGAAACTCGGCATCACGGAAGGAGAAGTGGATGAGCGGATCGGCAGACTCGCGGACACCAGAACGAAGATACTGGTTGTTGATGATGAGCCAGACACACTACTCCCGCTGACCCGGGCGCTTGAGGCGGACAACTACGCAGTGGTGGGCGCGGTCGATGGCGCGGAGGCGCTTCTGAAGGTTAGCAATGAGACACCTGACCTGATTCTCCTCGATCTGATGCTGCCGAAACTGAATGGGTATGAGGTCTGCATGAGGTTAAAGGAGGATCCGGCAACGAGGCACATCCCGGTCATTATGCTAAGCGCGAAAGGCGAGATCAAGGATAAGGTGCTGGGCATCGAGATCGGCGCGGAGGATTACGTCACGAAACCATTCGATCTGCTGGAACTAAAAGCGCGGATAAGGGCGCTGCTTCGAAGGACTGGCGCGTAAAGACCATTTCACGATTCCTGAATAGTGATCAGGATGATCGTGACATTCTCTACAGGTCTGTCTCTGGCGTCTGTCTCTACCTCTGCAATCGCACGCACGACATCCATTCCGTTGATCACCCTGCCAAATACCGCATACTGCCCATCTAGTCGGTGTTGCGCTCCATCGCAGATATAGAACTGGCTGGATGCACTGTCCGGGTGCGCTGATCGCGCCATTGCAACCGCACCATCGACATGAGTTAGCTCGGGATCAGTCTCCAGCTTAATCGTCTTTCCAGAGCCGCCTGTGCCATCGCCTTTTGGGTCTCCGCCCTGAATCATGAAGTTGTCGATAACGCGGTGGAAGGTTAGACCATTATAGAATCCGCGATTTGCCAGTTCGATGAAATTTGAGGTGGTGTTCGGCGCCCGCACTTCATAGAGTTCCACGGTCATCGCGCCCATGCTTGTCTCGATATTAGCGGCCCGGCCCCCTTCCCCGGCCTTTCCGGTCGTATCAGCCACAGTGTTCCCCTCGTCGCTGTCAGCACCATCGGCACCTGCCACCACATCTTCACTGCCGATAGAGACGAGTTTTACATCAAAGATCAGTGTCTTCCCGACAAGTCGGTGGTTGAAATCGATCACAACGCTCGTATTTGTGACATCTGTTATGGTGCCTACCTGCCCCAGACTGGTGGTGAGCTTTTCACCGAGCACAGACGTGATGCCTGCCGCACTCAATTCTTCGACCGGAACGGTCTGGACCATCTCCTCGCGGTGGACCCCATAAGCGTCTTCCGGCGGCAGAGTCAGAGTCTTCTCTTCGCCTACGGCCATGCCGACGACGCCGCTGTCGAACCCTTTGATCATCTGCCCCGCGCCGACCGTAAATTCAATCGGCTGATAATCCCTACTTGGATTGTATACTCCGTTTTCGATCGCAACGTCCTTCACAGATGTGTCAAAAACAGTACCGTTCTCCAGTCTTCCGGTGTAGTCCACTGAAACCTGGTCGCCTTCTTTGACTACCGTTGCATTGTCGCCGCTATCCGGGCCTACGCAGCCACTGCTGATAAGGATCAGTGCCATCGTGATGCAGATAATAAGTTGTTTATTCATGCCGATCACCACATTTCTGTGTTTGTGGTATATAAGTGCTGTTATGGGTCGTTGGTAACGACTTTATCATCGACGCTTATGGTATCTCGCGTTGCGGTGATCAAAAAACCCGGTAGACTTTTTGATTTTTGGAATAGGGGTTTTTTGGAAAACCGAAGAGGGTACAGAGGATACATAGAGGACGAAATATGAAAATGACAACGCTCTGTGATCTTCTATGCTCTATGTGGTTTAATCTTCCTTGCCATGACCAGATCCCCGGGAAGAAGTGAAAAAGTGCATCGGCGCGAATTACAGAGAGAGCCACGAACATCTTATGTGATCGCAGCGCAAGGGTTGGCTGATGGACATCGAGGGATACGCAAAACGAGGGCTCATCCGGGGCGACCCGGACCTCGAAAAGAAACTTACCGACCGGATACTCGAGATTAAAGACATCCTCCCTGATAAGGCGCGTGATATCGCCAGCGCAACGATTGTGGAGGCACGTGCCACGCTCCGCCCCGCAGGAGATGTCCTCGCCCCGATCGCGTCAGGGGTCACGATAGGCGAGTTCGGTGTCGGGTCGAGGGGTGCCGGCGATTTTTATGCACACGAGAAGATCGCGGAGGTGATCGGAAAGACCGATGCCATCGTTGATTCGTCACACCTCGATGATTCGGGCGTGGTGCGCATCTCAGAGCAGGAGGGTCATGACCGGTACGTCGTTTTGAACATCGACGGCATCCACTCACGGTTAAGCGATTTCCCGTTTCTTGCAGGGTTTCATGTAGCGCGTGCCGCACTCCGGGACATCTATGTGATGGGCGCACTTCCGGTTGCGATGCTGTCAGACATCCACGTCGCAGATGACGGCGATGTCGGGAAGATCTTCGATCATATCGCAGGCATATCAGCAGTCGCCGAACTGACGCACGTGCCGCTTGTCACCGGGAGTACGCTTCGGATCGGCGGCGACATGGTGATCGGGGATAGGATGACCGGCGGCGTCGGCGCTGTCGGAGTCGCCAGGGATCTCACAGCACGCATCGATGCTGCGCCAGGCGACGTGATCCTGATGACAGAAGGCGCAGGAGGCGGTACGATCTCGACTGCTGCGCTCTATTACAGGATGCACGATGTCGTTGATGAGACGATCAATATCACATTCATAGAGGCATGCGACGCGCTCTTTGCCGCAGATCTCCCGGGAAGGATCCATGCGATGACCGACGTCACCAATGGCGGGGTACGCGGCGATGCCAAGGAGATATCGAGAACCGCCAAGGTGAAACTGGTCTTTTATGAAGAGAAGATGCGAAATTTAGTGAATCCAAAAGTTCTTTCGATGCTTGAGTCGCTTGAGATCGATTATCTCGGGGTGTCCCTGGATGCGCTTCTCTTGATCGCGCCGCCTGACGCTGCATCCGACATTATGGATGCGATCAGGGGTGCAGGGGTCAAGATCGACGTGGTTGGCGAGGTATGCGAGGGCGAGGGCGCCGAACTGGTCATCGGTGGTGAGGTCCGCGACTTCACGCCGCGATTTCGGGAGTCGGCATACACCCCGATCAAGAAGCTGGTCGGCGAGGCAGCGCCAGAGGATTACGAGCGGATGTGTGCGGCTGTCGACCGTGCAGCAGTGGAAGCTGGGGGGAAGAGGGATCGGGTGGTGGCAAGAGTGCGAGGGGTGTGAACTCGTTTCTGGTATTGGTGTCGGTGCCGGGGGGTTTTTGGGTTCGGGTAATCGTGGCGGTTAAGTTTTTATGGTAGGAGGTTTATTTGATGAATGACACTCTGGATGTGATTATTATGGATAGATGTAACCAAAGCGATGAATTCCAAACTGTTTTGCCAGTGAAGATGTGTGCGCGTGTCCTTCTGATCCTGATGCTTGCAGCCGCCGCGGTGCTCGTGGTAGGTGTGGTGACGGGCGCGGCTGCGACGACGTGGTATGTGGATGATGACGACGGCGCGGATTATTTGAGTTTGCAGGCAGAGGTGATAACGTGAGCCCATGTCTGAATCGATGGGTGCTGCTGCTCATAGCGACAGTAATGATTGCAAGCACGGGGTTAGGGGCGGCAGAAAGTTTTGCTGATAGTTTTCGTTTCCCACTCGATGGGAGTTGGGCGGTCACGCAGGATTTTAATGTGTATAATTCTAATATCGGCGGTTATCACTTAGGCGAAGATGTCTTAAGGGATTCAGAAGTCCCAGTTTATGCACCCGCTAACGGGATAGTAAAACACAATTCTCAGCGCACTTCTTATGGCTATGTCATTATCATCGAACATCACCTACCAGATGGTACGCATGTCTGTAGCGTTCTTGGTCACTTAAGGGCAGAAGGACGCGCTTCTGTTGACTCCGAAGTAACTAAAGGACAGATAGTCGGATACCTTTCAAGCGATTCAAATGAAAACGGAGGATATGATTTTACTCATCTACACTTTGGGATTCGCAAGGGAAGCTATAGTTCCACATGGGTCTATTGGGGCTATGGTTCTTCTTCTGAAGTGAATAATTGGTATGATCCTTCTGATTTTGTGAATGGTCACCAAATCAGTATTACTGCGGTTCCATTGGCTGGCAATTTGAGCGGCACTGGTGACATCAATGGTACGTTTAATTCCAGTACCGCTGAATTTACTTTTAACGGGAAAACGGTAAATTTCGGCACCCCCACCGATTTACCAGTCATTGGTGACTGGGACGGCGATGGCAAAGATGAAATCGGAGTATATAGGCCAGACACGGGCAGCAGTCAGTCGGAGTTTCATTTGGTCACTCGTGACTGGGCTTCTTTGAGTAATCCCGTGGGAGCGGCAGATAAAGTCATTCCATTTGGATATTACCCCACAAATATACCGATTGCTGGTGACTGGGATGGTGATGGCGACGATGACATAGGTGGTTTTAATCCAGGAAATAACAAGTTTTATTTATACATACTCAATTTGGGGACTTTTTCTGCGACATCGTACAAAGATGTTCCTTTCGGAGTTAGTGGTGACGAACCGATCATCGGCGACTGGGATGGAGACGGCGATTGCGACGTTGGGGTGTACCGAGAGTATGATCCCGACTACAGCAGCAACCTTGTCTTTTATTTCGATCTGGATCTTGGCGGCGATCAAGCTGATCTGACTCCTGTGCCCCTCGGAGATAACGGAGATGTTGCGGTAATCGGTGACTGGGATAACGATGGCGATTGCGACGTTGGTCTCTTCCGAGAAGGGGCTTTCCTGATAGATCTTGGTCTCGATGTCCCACACGATCTGGCTTATCTTGATAATGGTATAATTAAGGTCGGTGTTGATCTGGAATGGGGCGGCGCAATCAGTGTACTCATGCACCAGGGTATGAATTTAATCGATAACCATGATACGGGAAGGCTTGCACAGGTTGCATTTTATAACGATGATAGTGGCACATGGGATCCCGTACAAGGTGGAGATGTATCCAATCAAGGAAGTCCTGTTCTGGAGTATAATGCGGAGTCAGACCTGATTTATACAAAAACTCATCCGAGGGATTGGAAAACAGGAGTACTGACGGATACCCATGTTGAGCAATGGGTTTCTCTACAAGGGGAATCTGTTAAAGTACGGTATAAGTTTACACATTTCGGAACTGATACCTATACGTTTCACGATCAGGAGTTTCCCTGTGCTTATATTAATTCACGACTGTACAGGTTAATTACCTATACAGATGGTGCACCATGGACAGATGGAACGGTCGATGAGTTCAGCATACCACAGACCGATCCCGGAACCCCGAATATGGAATTTTATCCGACTGAGTACTGGGCATCGTTTGTAAATGACTCGGATTTTGGTTTAACACTGTATAGTCCGGATCATACTCCGAAATGGGCAGCACACCGATTTACCGTTGATACCCAGCCGAGTTATCTGGTGACAATAGATCAATTCACTATCGAGCCCGGGACAGTCGAGGAAGCAACAGAATATTTCATTGTTGGAAATTATCCTAACGCAAGGAGCATTGTTTATTCAATGGGATTAAATCAACTGCCCACTGCTGTAATCGACTCGATAACACCGGACCCGGCAGAGCAAGGAATAGATACCATATCTTTTACAGGTCATGGAACTGATTCAGATGGTTCTATAGTTGCACATAATTGGAGATCAAGTATTGATGGTCAGTTGAGTACCTCCGGTTTATTCAACAGACAAGCTTCCGATCTTTCGGATGGAGTCCATACGATCTACTACAAAGTTCGGGATGATAATCACTCATGGTCAACCGAGGGTATAGAGACTTTGGTGATACATCTATCTGGCACCGATGTGATTACAGTAGATGATGATGGTCCTGCAGATTATGACAACATACAGGACGCTGTGGATGCAGCAGGTATGGGAGATATTATTTATGTGTACAATGGGACGTATAATGAACAGGTAATAATCTCCGAATCTCTAACACTATTAGGGCAAAACGAGAGTAACGTAATAATCGATGGTGGCGGGAGCGGTGACTGCGTGCAGATAAGTTCTTCAGATGTCACAATAAACGGATTTACGATCACAAACTCCAGCAGATATGGGATTTACGCTTCTTCCTCTGATTTGAGCATAGAGCATGTCAAGATCATCGACAATGGTAATTATGGCATCTACTTCAATTCCGGAAAAGGCTTCACGCTTCGAGATAGTACAATTGATGGAAATGGTGGTGGTATAAATTATAATGGGTATGCCGCTGGTGATGCGGTTGTAGAGGATAGCATCATCACCAACAACGTTGGTTTTGGCACATTGATTTATCTTGCCGAAGGAAAGAGTGCAACTGTCAGGAACAACAAGATCGATAACAATGCTGGTAGTTCCAGTGATGGAATATCTGTCCACATCGCCGGTACGGGCGGATTAATGACCATAGAGAACAATCCGGTCACAAAGAGTGGAAGATATGGAATCTACCTCACTGGGGCCAGGAGTGGCTCAACCATCGCAAACCTCACTGTCCATGGTTCAGGTAGTTCTGGGATTTACACTGTTTCTTCAGACGTGGAGATCGAGAACGTGACAATCACCGACAATGGTGGTTACGGCATCTACTTCCAATCCGGAAAAGGCTTCACGCTTCGAGATAGTACGATCGATGGAAATGCTGGCGGCATAACATATTATCATCGTGCAACTGGTGATGCTGTTGTGGAGGACAACATCATCACAAACAACGTTGGTCATGGTGTATACATCGCCCTTACCGAAGGAAAGAGTGCAACTGTCCGGAATAACAAGATCGATAACAATGCTGGAGGTTCCAGCGATGGGGTCCGTGTCGATATCGCCGGTACGGGCGGATTGATGGCGATAGAGAATAATCCGGTCACAAAGAGTGGGAGATATGGAATCTATCTCACTGGGGTTAGGACTGGTTCGACTATCGCGAACTTTACTGTCACTGATTCTGGTAATTGCGGGATTTACGCTGTTTCTTCAGACGTGAACATTGAGAACGTCACAATCACCGGCAATGGTAATTACGGCATCTACTTCCAATCTGGAAAAGGCTTCATGCTTCGAGATAGTACGATCGATGGAAATGCTGGCGGCATAACATATTATCATCGTGCAACTGGTGATGCTGTTGTGGAGGACAACATCATCACAAACAACGTTGGTCATGGTGTATACATCGCCCTTACCGAAGGAAAGAGTGCAACTGTCCGGAATAACAAGATCGATAACAATGCTGGAGGTTCCAGCGATGGGGTCCGTGTCGATATCGCCGGTACGGGCGGATTGATGGCGATAGAGAATAATCCGGTCACAAAGAGTGGGAGATATGGAATCTATCTCACTGGGGTTAGGACTGGTTCGACTATCGCGAACTTTACTGTCACTGATTCTGGTAATTGCGGGATTTACGCTGTTTCTTCAGACGTGAACATTGAGAACGTCACAATCACCGGCAATGGTAATTACGGCATCTACTTCCAATCTGGAAAAGGCTTCATGCTTCGAGATAGTACGATCGATGGAAATGCTGGCGGCATAACATATTATCATCGTGCAACTGGTGATGCTGTTGTGGAGGATAACATCATCACAAACAACGTTGGTCATGGAGTATACATCGCTCTTGCCGAAGGAAAGAGTGCCACCGTCAGGAACAACAGGATCGATAACAATGCCGGTGCTTCCAGTGATGGGATATATGTCGATATAACCGGTTCAGGCGGAGTATCGACCATCAAAAACAATCTGGTCGGGAATAGTGGGCGGCACGGGATTTATCTGACCGGAGTAACGAATTCAACTGTCATAGAGAACATAATCTCGATAAATTGTTATGGGATCCGCCTACATTCTTCGTCGAATAACTCGATCTTTCATAATAATTTCATCGACAATATCAATTACAATGCTCATGATAATAGAGATTCTAACTCATGGGACGACGGCTACCCATCTGGCGGAAATTACTGGGGCGACGACTACCCCGGCACGGATGCCGACGGTGACGGTATCGGTGATGAGCCATACGACATAAGCGGCGGCGCTGGGGCACAGGATAGATACCCGTTGATGCAGCCGTGGGATTCCATCCCGCCCACGCTCACAATCACCTTCCCTGCCTCTAACACCACCACCCATTCACCCACCATCACCGTTGCGGGCACAGCATTCGATGCATCTGGCATTGCATCGGTCACGGTTAACGGCATGCCAGCCACAGGCACGGATGACTGGAGTGCAGTGGTTATGCTCATCGAAGGCAAGAACACGATCACAGTGATTGCGACAGATGGTGCAGGGCTCAACACGACAAAGATGATCACGGTATGGCTCGAACCACCACTCGGCGATCTCAATGGCGATTATGCGCTCACCCCCGCGGACGCCGCGATCGCGCTCCGACTCGCAGCCAGCGGCGCACACGACGATGCAGCCGACGTCAGTCGCGACGGACGCGTCACCTCGCTCGACGCTCTCATGATCCTGCAGGCAGCGGCTGGCAGCATAGAATTATGACAAAGCGGACGCGATTGAAAGAGCATGAAAAGAATCGAATTCCACGATAGGGAAAAGGAGACAAAAGAGATCCGGGATATTCTGGATTCCGAACCCTCCTTGATCACATTTTTGTCTACGGGCCCATAAACTCTGGAAAGACCACGCTGATCAGCCATCTGATTGAACATCTACCAGAGGCGTATGCTCCATTCTACATCAACCTGCGTGGGCGGTTCATCACAGGTTACGAAGACTTCTTAAATGTGTTATTCGAGATCGACGAGGGTGGTGCGATCGACAACATCGGCGAGTATGCCGAATCGTTGCTTAAGGATCTGAGGATTGTCAGCGGAATCCCTATACCGATAAACCTGTTCCAACAGATATTTGAGAAAAAGGATAAAAGCAAAGATATGTTTAGATACATCGAACGTTTCTTTGCTGAAACGTCAAAGAAGCGCGTTCCTGTGCTGATAATCGATGAGTTGCAGGTGATCGGGGATATGAAGATCGATGGATATCTGATTTACAAATTATTCAATTTCTTTGTGCGGTTAACGAAGGAGATGCATCTGGCACATGTCTTCGTTATGACTTCGGATTCACTCTTCCTCGAGCAAGTTTACAGCGAGGCGATGCTAAAGGAAAGATGTGACTATCTGCTGGTGGATGATTTTGATTACGAACGGACGATGGACTTTCTGGATGGTTATGGATTCGATGATCAAGAGAAGGAGATGGTATGGCAGAACGTTGGCGGAAAGCCAGTGTCTCTTGTTAAACTGATCAATGCGAAAGTAAGCGGGAAGAAGATCGAAGATATGCTCCAGAGTATGCTCATGCTCAGAACAGGCGAGATAAAGCAGCGAATAGGGGTGCTTACGATCGTAAGCAAGAAGGTTCTCTTCGAAGGAGAAGAGATAGAATTGAAATACGACAGTATAACGGAAATTCTTGATAAATTTTCGGAAGAGTACTCTTATGCTTATGAAATAATTACGCCGGAGATTGCATATCTCGTCAGGGAGAATATTCTCTTTTCTGATCCTGTCAAATGCATAATAAAGCCACAATCGCAGCTGGATCTGCTCGCATTGCGTGAGATGTTGAAGAGTGTGTAGAATCGGGCAGCAGCAGGCGTGATCGATCTGTGGGCGTTCCTCCGACAACCTTCTCCCCCCGCAGACGCCGCAATCGCGCTTGCAATCGCAGCCAGCGACGCACACGACGACGCAGCCGATGTCAGCCGCGACAGACGCATCACCTCGCTTGACGCTCTCATGATCCTGCAAGCCGCAGCCGACACGATAGAATTGGCTCGAGTTGTCCCCGTGTCCGGGTACAACTGAAATCACAGTCACCTGATGGCAGTATCGCCGCAGATTATGCAAATATCAAAATTCTTGTTCATGATATATCAGGCATGTTCAGGATCATCCGGTCTGGCTTGCAAAGGTAGATTACAGACGAGCGCAAGAGCAAGAGATAGGAAACCCTGAATCAGATACCAAGCACAAGCAATGACCCAACCACAAGACCACCTCACAGAAAAGTCAGACCGGTACAGACGGCTGCTTGCCGACGCGCTCTCGAAAGCAGGCATCGTGCCAGATAGATCGTCGCACCTCCACGCCGTTGCAGAAGATTATTTATTAATGGCGGAGTCCTATTACAATGATGGCGTCCATTTCCTGGATAGGGGCGACCGGGTCAATGCGCTGGTCGCTTTTAGTTATGGACATGCATTCATCGATGCAGGCATTCGGCTGGGCGTCTTCTGTGAGATGAAACAATGAATTACAGCGTGACGATGGAAGCGGCATGGACGGTGCGGGACGTAAAGACAGTAGATGATGCTATCGGTGTTGCGATCTCGGAGACCGGCAAGCGATTTCACCCGAAACTCAGCTTTGTGGACATCGAGGTCGGATCGATCGTGTGCCCGAGCTGCGGCGAAGAGGCGGAAGCGGCGGTGCTGGTCGCAGGTACCGCACTTGTTGGACTGACACTCTCGATGAAAGTCTTTGATGCGGAAAGCGAGGAACATGCGGCACGGATAGCCAAATCGATGATCGGGCGTGCACTAAAGCGCGTGCCCCTGCGCGTGATCGAGGTTACTGAATGGAACGGATAGGCGAGGTACTGAGAAACGGCGCATACACCTGGAAGCAAAACCCGATCCTATGCGCTCCTTTTGTCCTTGACACCTTTGCCCAATTTCTCTTCTTCGCGCTCGTATTTGCAGGACTCGTGGCAGTCATCGGAACCGACCTGTTCATGGCGATCGGATCAGGAGTGTCAGAGATCATGCATGCGTCGCAGACCCCGGGCGAACCCTCGCTCGATGCTGCCGAAGCAATGGTCGAGGTCTATCAGTTGGCAGTCCCGTTCATCAGAGTCTTCATTGTTGCACTTATTATCATGGGGATCGGGAGCGCGCTGATCCGCACGTTCTTTGAGGCGGGAGCGGTCGGTATGGCAAAGAATGCAACCATGGCCGGCACCACGCGGATGAATGATCTACTCTGGTACGGTAGGCGGAGCACGATCAGCCTGTTTCTTGCAAATATACTGATCCTGCTCATATTTCTTGCAGGAATCGTATTTCTGGTGCCGGGCATCCTGCTGCTCGATGCGTCAGATGGCAACGGAGTGGCTATGGCGGCATTTGCCATCGGAATTATTTTATGGATCGGATACATGATCATCCTCTCGATCGGGCTTGCGCCGGTCACATACGCACTCGTCATCGATAACAAAGGTCCGATCGAAGGCATCGAGAAAGGGTGGAAGTTCTTTTCGAGCCATAAACTTGATGTTTTTCTGATGTGGGTCGTGATGTTTGCGATAGCTATGCTTGTCTTCACAGTCGGGCAGATATTTTTCATACATCCGGTTACAACAGTGATCTGGCAGTTCGTTGCCACATTGATCAATATCTGCATCCTCATGCCGCTTATCACGGTCTGGTGGACCCGCCTGTATCTCAGCCGCTCAGCCGGGAGACGCTTGCGGCAGGCACTCCGGAACAAGCACTAGCGTGAGCGGGGTCTTACAGAACTACTGAATCTACGCGGGTTTTTAAAGTCCCCAATAAATTAGAGGGGCGTGTATGCCCTGCCATTGCAGGCAGTGACATCGATCTATTACCCCCTCCGCATATCCACATCCACACCCCCACATATCTATAAACAAGGTTGATGAACATCCACCGCTTAATCACTACCCGATGCTTGACCTGCTGATACTCTCGATACTGATCGGCTTTGCACTCGGCTTGATATCAGGACTCATCCCGGGCATACACACAAACAACTTTGCGCTGATCCTACTGGCACTCTCTCCTACCATTGCAGACATTGGATTCTCAAATATCCACATAGCGGCGATGATTCTTGCAAACGCGATCACGCACACCTTCCTGGACATAATCCCATCGGTGTATCTTGGAGTGCCTGACGCGGATACAGCGCTTGCGGTGCTGCCGGGTCACGCCATGCTGCTTGATGGGATGGGGATGGCAGCGATCAGGCTGTCAGCACTCGGCAGCGCAGGATCGATCGTCGTGTCGTTGCTGATCGCAGCTCCGCTCGTCCTCTTCTTCGGGAATTATTACGACTTCATGCGCGAGAATATGGGCTGGATCCTGCTGATGATCGTTCTGCTCATGATCCTCACCGAATCCGGCAGATACATCGAGGGGCAAGGGTCTCTCGTGCATCTAAAGTACAAATTCTACGCGGCTGTGGTTCTCCTGCTCTCTGGCATTCTCGGAGCGATTGCATTTGAGAATACATACCTGATGCACCCGTGTTTCCAGTTTGGTTCACCTTCAATTCTTCTTTCGCTGCTGACCGGTCTCTTCGGCGCATCCGTGCTGCTGATCAGCGTGCTTACGAAATCAGTCCTGCCTGAGCAGCGCCAGCACCCACTGAATCTCAAGTCGCGGTGGGTGCTGCGCGGCATCGCGGTCGGAAGCATCGCAGGAGCAATCGTTGCGTGGCTTCCAGGCGTCTCTTCTAGCGTTGCAACGGTTCTCGCACGGTTAGCGATCAGAGGAGATCTCGAACACCACCAGACAAGGGCTATGGAGTTTATCGTATCGGTTTCCGGAACCAACACCTCAAATGCAATTTTCGGATTGATCGCGCTCTTTATCATCGGTTATCCAAGAAGCGGCGCGATGGTTGCAGTACGGGATCTGGTTGGCGAAACGCTGGATTTCCATCTGGTTCTGCTTTTCCTGATCGTTATCGTACTCGTTTCGATCGCGGCTTATGCTGCCACGATATTCATCGGAGATCATGCCCCATCTGTGCTCGCACACTTTGATTACCAGAAAATGTGCATGGTGATCCTTATCGGGCTTGTCGTGATGGTGATTTTGTTTAATGGCGTCTTCGGGATCGCCATCTTCCTTGCAGCGGTGCCAATCGGGATGCTTCCGTACTATATGGGCATCAAGAAGAGTCATGCGATGGGCGTGTTGCTGCTGCCTGTGATAATGTACTATTTTGGGGTGGGGTAAGCTCGTACGCGATTCCCCGTGCCGTGAAATGGACGACCGGGCATGGATACATCATGAATGCATCAGGCATCGGGAGTCGGTTTACGATTTTTTTAGGAGTGTGTCTGACCATACGACGCCGCAGCCTCGACAAACCCCTTGAACAGCGGTGCTGGCTTTTCAGGTCTCGATTTAAACTCAGGATGGAACTGGCACCCGATATAGAACCTGTGTGATGGAATCTCCACAATCTCCATCCGGTTCCTGTTCTGTCCGGAAAAAACCATGCCCTGTGACTCAAACTCTCTGATGTACGCAGGATTCACCTCATACCGGTGCCTGTGCCGCTCGATGATATTCAGACTGCCGTACAGCCGGTGAGCAAGCGATCCCCGGGCAAGCACTGCATCATAATTCCCGAGACGCATACTTCCGCCCATATCCGTGACATCGTGCTGCTCCGGAAGAAGATCGATCACAGGATGTGTGGTATCGCCAAATTCCGAACTGTTCGCATCCTCAAAGCCGAGCACGTTTCTTGCGAACTCAACGACAGCAAGCTGCATGCCGAGGCAGAGTCCGAGAAACGGCACATCGTTCTTTCTGGCGTATTCGATCGCCCTAACCTTCCCACCGATCCCGCGCTCGCCAAATCCGCCCGGAACAAGGATTCCATCAAACCTCCCGATGGTCGCCCGAACCTCTGCCGCGTCATGGAGACTCTCTGAATCGATCCAGCCTATATCGACCTTGCAGCCGCATTCAATTCCGGCATGCTTGAGTGATTCCCGGATGCTCGTGTAAGCATCCCTGAGATTGATATATTTCCCGACAACGGCGATGGATACGTTTTCCCCACTCTCGTTTATCTTATTCATTCGTTTAACGAGTTCTTGCCATCCTGTGTGGTTGCCGCCATTTTTAAGTTCGAATCTCTCCCTGAGGTAATCTGGTAACCCTTCTTCCTCGAATATTAGTGGAACATGGTAGATATCCTCAGCATCTGGGGCGCTGATGACCGCGTTTGTTGGGACATCGCAGAAGAGAGCGATTTTTTCCTTTGCTTCCCTTTGCAGCACGGATGAACATCTGGCAACGATGATGTTCGGATAAAGCCCGAGTTCCCTTAGCTCCTTCACCGAATGCTGGGTCGGCTTGGTCTTCTGCTCGCCCTGCGCGTCTACCGGAACAAGCGTCACATGCACAAGCGCGAGATCAGATGGTGCCTCTTCCCGCTGCATCTGCCTTGCTGCCTCGAGAAACGGCATGGACTCGATGTCGCCAACCGTGCCGCCGATCTCGATCAAGCAGACATCTGCACCGCTTGCCCCTGCCACCGTCCGAATCTGTTCCTTGATCTCGTTTGTAATATGCGGGATGATCTGCACCGTGCTTCCGAGATAATCGCCCCGCCGCTCCTTTTCGATCACCGCCCTGTATATCTTCCCTGTGGTGATGTTGTGGTCGCTTGAGAGTTCGGTATCGAGGAACCGCTCGTAGTTGCCGAGATCGAGATCGACCTCGCCGCCATCCTTCAGCACAAAGACCTCGCCATGCTGGAACGGGCTCATGGTTCCGGCATCGATATTGATATACGGATCGATCTTGATCGCGGTCACCTCGTATCCCTTGCCCTTCAGGATTCGTCCGATGGATGAGGAGGTGATACCCTTGCCAAGACCGCTCATGACCCCGCCGGTGACGATTACGTATTTCATGATGGGTAATGGGCGGTCAGATATGTTAAAACATCGGTGCGGTGTTGGCAACCCCACCCCTGGAGAGATTTTATATATGATGAGTTCTATGTATTGTTTATGGGGGGATTCTACCATGATCGACACACGGCAATGCTTTCGACTGATCATATACGAAACATCGGCAAGCATTGCGAAATTACTATGTTAGACCTTCAGTAGCTAATTCCACTTTGTCAGATTAGCCGATACCAGACATCCTATTCTGAACAGCAATCCTAAAATAAGTGAAATATAATTTATAAATAATATTATCTATACAGCTATTCGCGTTAATTGTGATATAAATAATA
>PQXF01000034.1 GCA_003194445.1 Candidatus Methanogaster sp. | reverse complement strand
GGTGGGAAATCCGTTTGCGGATGGAATCAAACATTGTTGGCACCTCGTTTGTGGATTCATAATAATTTACAAATCCTTATGTTAGCATAATAAGATGCCGATCACATTTACTTTATTGCTTCTATTTGGATTATTTTCTTAAGGTAGTGCCATTGGCGTCAGATCTAAAGAATAAAAGAAAAAAAGCAGAGAAGAAAGCAGAGAGGAAAGAGAGGGAGATCGAAAAACTGAGCACGAAACATGAGAAATACGAGAACGAAACACGAGCATCAGCCCTGATGACAACGATCTCAATGATCTATATATCAGTCTGCCAGCACCTGCTGGAGACGTTTTTCAAACGAAAAGATCGGGCTGGAAACACTGATCGAAAAGATATTCAGACTGCCAGGCAGATACGTAGACACGCAAACAGAACGGATTATCTACCTCGACTGCCAGAATAAAAACAGAAATAGACATGAACGGAAATTTAATCTTATGGTGGAAAGAGCATGTAACGATATATCGAAGAGGTGCATAAAGCTGAATGACGGACGACTACTGATAATGGAGTATGTCATGCCACCGTGACACCTTTTGGTGATGTGTCGGGGCATCACCGAAAGGTGGGATATTTGTGAAACACGCCGTATTCAGCACGTCACTTATCGATTGTCTATTGAGGACGGGGTGACAAAAAAGAGACTTGGTACGTAAAACTCTCAAAAACAGTGGCGGTAGCCACGATTCTGAAATTGCTTTTTCATCGACAGTATAATTCCACTTTGTCAGATTAGCTAACATCGGACATCTGAGTCTTAACAACGGTCTCAAAATAAATGAAATATAATTTACAAAGAATATTATCTACACAGCTATCCGCATTAATTACGGTATAAATAATACTAAATATGTGACTTTATTAAACATCTTCACACAAGAAGTACGATAATCCAAAAATATCCGAAAGCATCAGCTACCCGCGCCAGAACATGATGCCACGAATGCTAAAAGCACACCTCTTGCTATTACCTATCTTTGGAGATCTTCATACTCTTTCGTTTCTTCTTCTGTTTCCTCTTCGCAGAATTGATTGACGATTCTCGTTTTCTGTGCCTAACCTCCATCTGGCGCAGCACTTCCTTGACAGTTATATCTCGTCTCGGAAGAAAGTGTTTAAGCAGTGTTTGGATGTCCGAACAGCTCAACAGAGGATATTCATCTTTGTTTGATAAACGACGTTCCAGCATGAACAACATCGCCATCATTACAAGTGTCATATGGTGATGCCAGCCATTCCAACCGCGAATCTGGTAAACATCCGAGGCCACACTCACTCTTTCCATCCTGCAGGGCACGTTCAACCCAGAAACGCTGCCCCTGCATAAACGCTAGTCGTTCAACTGATGAATCTTTGGAAGCATTGCTCAAACTGTATTTAATCTCTTTAGGTGAATCGATTTCCAGTCTTATGATTAAATGCCAGCAATGCGCCTCTTCTTCCTCCCCATCCCAGACCCAGACACGCTCTTGTAGTATATATGCATACAGCGTGCCCTGTGTGGTTTCTCGAATCGGTATCATCTGCCATGCATACTCTGGTTGCGGGAGAGCCCACTCGTCAACACGAATCGGGTCTGTCTGCGCCTTTAATTTTGTAGGCTTTCTGCCCCGGTTCGATTTGGGCTCCGGAACGGTTGGTTCAGGGTCTTCCAGATAAATACGCTGATCTTTGTGCACATCAGCCATAAAAATCTCATTAGTGGAGTCTAAACAGCGCAAAAAGTCCGGTTCCTTCCCGTACCCACCATCGACCCCTACCCAGTTGAAGCGGATGCCGTTGTTACGGGCCTGTTTGATCATATCAAGTGCCTTTTCGGATTTATTCTGGTAAACAATAAACTCTTCAGGGATACCAGCCTTTCTGCATCGCTCCGGATTATTTATCCATGTCTCAGGAAGATAAAGACGGGTATCGATCAATGTGACGTGTCTACGACAGGTTAACGCCGCAAAAACACCCACTTGACAGTTCTCCACCTTACCGAGCCTTCCACACCACTGACGCGCCACTCCTACAGACATTACGCCCTTCTTTATGAAGGATGTTTCATCAATGATCAGACAGACGTCATGATCGCCGCCAAAAAGCGAATCTACATCTATGCCGATCTGATTCACAATTGCGCATGCGTTCCATGGAGAATTCGATATGAAATTCTGAAATGACTGCTCATCCGAATCAGGCACTACCTCAGCCATACGTTCCATATTCCTCTTATCTGACTGCATCAACCCACAAAGATACTGTTCTGCTGTTGCCGCTACTGACCTGGTGTTTACCGTGAAGTAATCGCTGTAACGACGAATAAACAACACAAAATCCTCTGCAATATCGACGAAGGGGTTAATAGGCGTGCCAATCACTTTAGATCTTATTATTTCTTCTGTTACATCTACTTGTGCGGGAATTTTAACATATCTATATTCTAATCTCTGATATGGCACAAAATCCTCTGCAACACAGATAAAGTGGTTGGTAGCTTGGCCAATCACGTCAGATCTTATTATTTCTTCTGTTATGCCCACCTGCAAGAGAGCTGTATATGTGTAGCATCTCCATTTTGAGTTGTGGTTTGTTACATGTGGTCTTTCTGAATACTTCAGGTTCATTCCGGATATCATGGAACTATATTCTCACCGCCTACTAAATATAATGATATACCGATATATCAAGTATGCTTGAGTTTTTGGCGATCTAAGATATTAGCGTCGATGTGTTGAGCCAACTCATCGTGACATGTTAATGTGACAAAGTAGAATTAGTACTGATTGGTAAACCCCTCCCACCCGCTCCCGCCCTCATCACGGATCAATAAAAGACAGTCGAGAGCGCGCAAATTGGTATGTCATGCAGATGCTTGCATAACCCTCATGCTCATACCACCCACCCCGCTGGAAGCGGAGGGTGCATGCCCCCATCAGGGTACGCGAGTGATAGTATGCTGATCGCTGCTCTGGTGCTGTTGTGCCGGATATGTTGAGCAGGCGCGCTCAACGCCATGGGCACGGAGTTTGTTGCTATTTCTGAGACCGATGGCAGGGTAACGGCTGGATGTATACGATCTTGTAGGTGGTGGTTTAGAGGTGGTTTATAGTGATATGCCATACTATCCAGAATTTTAATGGTAAATCGATAGGTTTATATGGGATGATGCTGTTAATTTTTTGTCGAGATGGCTACGGTGCGGTCCTCACCCGCCCCCCCAAAAAAAGCGAATAGAAGGGCAGAAGAATGAAACGGCTGCAACACACACGGCCCCCAACGCCTGAAAAGAGCAAGAAATCGAGCCGGAACTATGATGGTCCTGTTGGACAACCCCCTCTCAATCATCCTGAAACGCTTGCAGATGCGCAGCGTCCGGCAGATCGATACCACATACACTATCAGAGGCCTACTGTGGTGAATGCCTCCATCGCGCTGCTAATCCTTGCGCTCTTCGTTTCACTACCGCTTTTTACACTGTTCGCCACACCGTCCGGCACCCCACAGCAACATGAGCCGATCGCGGTCTTGGTGTCTGACATAATCGCAGAGGGCGTGGCTAACAAGTCTGATTATACGATCTTCACCAAACGACCTGAGGACGTGTACGTCTGCACACATATGGCGTGCAGGCAGGCTGAGTGGATCGCAGAGAACTACGGATACGAAACCGGGGTTGTCATGCTGTGGTCGAACGTCAACGACAGTCACGCCCGCACATGGGTGGAGATCGGCAACGAGACTTACGTTATCGAATCCATTAACGACCAATACTGGGCGGAAGACGAGCACGAACGCACCTTCTCGGATCAGTTCGAGATAGAATTTGTGACGACCACACAGGGGTGGATATATGCTACCGAGAGCAGCGAAGCGTTCAGCAACCAAACAGGAGGTGAGAACAGATGAAACTATTGGACGTGTTTCTGATCGGTCTGATTATCTTGTGGCTACCCATAATTTTATTTACTGTATTATTTTTATGGATCGCTGCGCCGAAGAAAGGGACGATTGGGTGAACCGGAACCGCCTGACAACGTCAGAGGTTCCGAATCACCTCATCGAACAGGGGGTGGAGTGCAGGCAGTCGTTTGCAGGTATTTATAGCGATTTACCATAACATTTAGAATTTTGATGATAAACCGATAGGTTTATATCGGAGTGGTGTGGATACTCTTTTATCCGAGTGGCTGTAACATGACCCATAGCGCCCCGAAACAAAAAAACGATTTGGAGGAGATAACAATGAAACCGGTACAGAACATAGCACCCCGGAATCCCGAAAAGAGCAAGAAATCGATCTGGGACTACGAAAGTATCGTTGGGCGGCGCCCTCTCGAATACCTAGAGATGCTCGCAGAGAATATCACAGGTAATGTCCAGCACATCAACGCCACATATACCGGCGGGGGTGTTGCAGAGATTCTAACCAGTCTGGTTCCATTGTCCAATGGATTAGGGGTTAAAACGGAATGGAACGTGATAAGAGGGGATGATGAGTTCTTTTCAGTCACAAAGAGTTTTCACAATGCGCTTCATGGCAGTATAGACGGTCTCACTGATGTCCGCACGTATGAACCTCATGGTACGCCGGATGAACTCGAAAGACAGATCAACATACTCGGGATGAAACAGGATATCTTCGAGACGTACCTCCACTGGAACGAGATCAATTCGGAGGAGATGGATGTCGATGGTGATTTTGTGTTCATGCACGATCCCCAGCCAGCAGCCATGATACGTGCAAAGGAGGGGGGAAAGTGGATATGGCGATGCCACATCGATGTTTCAAGTCCTGACCGCCTCGTCTGGAACTTTCTTAAGGAATTTGTCTCGAAGTACGACGCATCCGTATTTTCAGCGCCGCTTTTTGCAAGACCTGACGTATACACCAGGAAGTTTCTCGTGCCGCCATCGATCGATCCGCTGAGTGACAAGAACATCGAACTTTCCGAAGGCGAGATCGATAAAGTGCTTGACAGATACGAGATCGTTAGGGATAAACCGACCATTGTACAGGTATCACGGTTTGACCGGTTAAAGGACATTCCCGGAACCATAGACGCGTACAAACTGGTGAAAGAGCAGATCGACTGCCAGTTGATACTTGCAGGAGGGGTTGCATCGGACGACCCGGAGGGGCTTAAGGTCCACCACGAGATCGCAAAGAAGGCAGAAGGTGACCCGGACGTCCACGTACTGCTCGGATCTCCACCATTTACTGAGATCGAGATCAATGCATTCCAGCGGGCAGCCGACGTGATCATGCAGAAATCGCTGAAAGAGGGTTTCGGACTGGTGGTCTCGGAGGGACTCTGGAAGGGAAAGCCCGTAGTCGGCGGCGCAACCGGCGGAATCCCGCTACAGATCATCGATGGTGTTACAGGGTATCTCGCGGGTTCGTCAGAGGACGCGGCGTACCACATAGCTAATCTCTTGAAGCATCCCGAACTTGCCAGGAGACTTGGAGAGAACGGAAGAGATCATGTCAGGAACAATTTCCTGATAACAAGGCAGCTTAAGGATTATCTACTTCTCATGCTCAATCTCGATGATCCGTCAGGGATCGTCGAGTGATGAGAGGATGGGGGGGTGGATGTGACTTTAGGGGTGGCTGGGCGGTATCCAGTCAATAGATCGTGTTGTGGTAGAGATTGGTCGTTTGAAAACACGATGCCGACCCGGCAAATACAGATATGATTAGACGGCCGTAATCAGTGGAATGTCGAGTAGAGCCCATAGCACACCTTTTTTGAGGTAATATCCCCAAGGTTGCTATGAACCCCCTCATAGAACCGTACTTGAAGATTTCCCTCATCCGGCTTCTGAAGCACATCCTCTACGGATTCAGGTTGCATAACGAGTGATATATCTTCAGGCTTTTTGGGAGTTAGGTTAAATAGGATGAAACGAGTAAACTAAAGCCCATTTGTAGCTTTTCCGTTGGCTACGCCTGTTTACCCATTTGAAGGCGAGTCTCACGACCTGATGGTAAAAGTTCTTTAGCATTCGGAAGTTGCCGCTCACTTTCGTAGTAGCGGTACTACCAAGCAACTTTAGCCCAAGCACCTTCCACCATTCGTTCGGTTTGACAAGATTTCGGATACGCTCCAGCCATATATCCATATCTACCATCTTCTGCTTGAACTTCTTCTGGTGACGTCTTTCGTCCAAGCTTGAAGTTGCCTCGTCGGGACTTGTCGCAGATAGTTACCGTAAACCCGGAGATCATCAAAGGTTTTTGCATTTTCTGCCATCTTGCTTCGCTCTCGTGCATGCGCATCGTCCGAACTCGATAAACTTACTCAATTCTTACCAATTTGCAGTCTCAGCGCATCTCCGAATACTCTGGCTTCTACTTCCTTCTCAAAACAGACGACGAAGTCATCTGCATATCGAACAAGCCGGGCGAAGCCGGTTAGCTGCGGTAGTACCACAGTCCCGAACCACGTGGCCGGAGCATAGTGAAGGTATACGTTGGCAAGTACGGAACTCAGCACCCCACCATGTGGCGTACCTTGATCCGTCTCGAGATAGACCCCTTCTTCCATTATGCCAGATTTCAGGAATAGACCAATCAGTTGAATAACGTTTGGGTCTACGATTCTCTGCATCAGACATTCCATCAATCGCTTATGCGCCACCGTGTCAAAGAACTTCGAGATGTCCGTATCCACCACAAAGTTGACCGGAGCGTTCATGATGACCAGGTCTAATTCGATTGGAGCATCGTGGCAACTGCGATTCGGACGAAATCCGTAGGACGCGTCTATAAAGTCCTGCTCAAAGATCGCTTCGAGAATCTTCTTTAACGCCATCCGGACGATTTTGTCCTCGGCAGAGGGGAATGCGATAGCATCGCCGAAGGCATAAAACTGACAGAAATAGACTGCATTCTCGAAAAACCTCCTGAATCAGAGTGGGGCGATTTGGATAAAATGTGCAATCTTTATAAGTGTTGATCACTGCAACGCGGGATACCAGAGATCCAAAGTTTTATGGCGTTTATCTTGGAGTGGTATTAAGTACGGCTTATGCAGGTACCTCATACAGTTCCACAACACTCGGAAATGGTTCTTTTTACCTTTTGGATTTAAATACCGTACAAATAGCACTGTTACTTGCATTTTTACCATTGTCTGCGGCGTTATTTTTTGACAGATCATAAATGCACACGCTCTGGAAAGTTTACACCGCCTGGCAGAGCGCAAGGTATTTCAACATAGCGCAACAATGCCACTCTATGAAAACATACGGAGTTCGCATCTGAATGAATCTGAAAATCCTTAACAAAACAGATACTGAACTGGAAATGGAGATCGCCGGTGAGACGCATACCCTGTTAAACCTCTTAAAAACGATTCTTTTGGAAGATGATGCCGTCGAGATCGCTACGTATGACATCAAGTATCTTGGCATCAGCGAACCGGTTATGCATGTGCGCACAAGCGGTAAGGATCCAGTACAAGCGATGCGGAGCGCACTCCACACAATGGTCGCGATATGCGATGAATTCAAAAGTGTGTTTGCGGGTTCGGTCGATATATGATGCGAAGGTTTTATCAATACGCGCATACCAGTGAGAGAATCAATGAGTGAAAGCGAAATCCTTGGACAGATCAAACAGGCAGAAGCAGATGCCAATGCGATGGTTAAGCAGGTCCATATAGACCGAAAAAAGGCGGTTGTGGCTGCAAAGGATGAGGCGCGTAAGATAATAAGTGCTGCGGAGGAGCGCGCCAATGACCATGCAACTCATCTGCTGGAGACTGCAAGAGAGCAGATATCAGAAGAGCGCCAGAAGATCGTTCTTCAGGGAAGAAGTGACGCGAATAAGCTTTTGGAGACTGCATCGGGAAAGATCAGTGACGCGGTCGATTCGCTACTCGTCGAATTTGAGAAGGTAGTTCATGCTAAAACCGAAGCAGATGAGTAAGGTGCTCCTGACCGGGCACAAGGATGTTCTTGAGCCAACCATCGAGACACTACATGACCTACATGCACTGCATATCGAGGAATATGTAGGAGAGGATTATTTTCACATCGGAACGCCGCTATCCGGTGCTGATGAAGGTTCGAAGAAACTCTTGAAACTGCGTTCGATCGCGAGTTTTCTCGGGATCAAAAAACCATATCATAAGCCGATCAATGCACGCCAGCTATCATCCGAACTCGAAGGGAAGCTCGAGACACTTGGCGACGTGGTATCCGGGAAACTGGGGCGAAAATCGCAGATCGAGGCGGACTTAAAGGACGTGCAGACAGAGATACACGAGATCGAGGCGTTTTCCGGGATTCCTGTGAATCTCGACCTCTGCAGAGGGTATGACACGCTTCACGTCTTTGCCGGAACTGTCATGAAAGGAGCGGATGTTCGGGCAGGGCTTGCAGGGATCACGGATGAGTATCAGTTTATCACTGGAAACAATGGTATTTTCATACTAACAGTCCCGGTCAGGTACAGGGCGCAGGTAGCAGAACTATTAGCCGAATACGAGTTTGGCGAGGTCAAGATACCTACAATCTCAGGCACACCTGATGATCTGATAAACGAACTTACAAGCAGGCAGGATTCACTTGCAAAAGATCTCGAGTCACTATCTTCAGAGATCGACTCGGTGAAAGCAGAGTACGAGGATTTCATCCTTGCGAGCGAGGAGTTGTTATCCATCGAGACGCAGAAGAAGGAGACGCCACTGGTCATTGCGACATCAGAGCACACATTCGTGATCGATGGATGGATTCCGGATGATGAGTTCGAGACCATGAGATCCAAGGTAGGCGAAGCGACCGACAACCGGGTTTACGCAACGATTGTGGAAGAGCCGGTCGATGAAGCGAATGTCCCGATCGAATACGACAACCCCAAGATCGTGAAGCCGATGGAAGCGGTCATGAATCTCTATGCCCGCCCGAAATACCACGAGATCGATCCAACTGCCTTTGTGTTCATTGCATTCCCGCTATTTTACGGGATGATTCTTGGAGATATCGGGTACGGATTGATACTACTCGGGATATCTCTTTATGGAAGGTCAAAATTGCATGGGGAAGGATGGAACTCGCTTTTCACAGTTCTGATCTACTGTAACATAGTTACGTTAATCTTCGGGATATTATACGCAGAATTCCTTGGATTCCCGCTGGCAGGGCTTCATGGGCACCCGGGTTTGATTCCGGGGTGGGAAACCATTACGCTCTTTACAGGTCTTGGCAATGAACATATCACCTATCCGATCCACAGGACGCATCTCGTAACCACTCTTCTTGTCCTGACCCTCTTAATCGGTGTGATACATATCAACATAGGGCTTATCGCCGGGTTCCGAAATGTGCTTGCGAAGCATGGAATGAAAGCGGCGGTACTCGAAAAGATCGCATGGATCGTGCTACAAGTTGGCATATTCCTTCTCCTCTTCGGAGTGATGGGAGTTGTCTCGAGTATGCTGCCGGGCGCAGTCGTATTCGTCCTTGCAGTCGCCATGCTGGTCGCGGGAGAAGGCGCGGTTGCAGTGATCGAACTGCCATCCGTTATGACCAACATACTCTCCTACTCAAGGCTGCTTGCGGTAGGTCTATCATCGATCGGCATTGCAACAGCGGTCAATACGATGTCAGGGATGGCGTGGTCGAGTGGCGGGATATATATCGTCCTCGCAAGTGTAATATTCATACTCGGACATGCGCTCAATACTGCACTTAGTATAATCGCGCCCGGACTGCATGCGCTCAGACTGCAGTACGTAGAATTCTTTACCAAGTTCTACGAAGGCGGGGGCAGAATATATGATCCATTCGGATACAAGAGAATATATACGGAGGAATAAAAAAAATGGTAACTGAATTAGCTGGAGTAACACTCGAACAGGTAGTAGCAAGCCAGGCGGGCTTAGCTGCAATCGGCGCAGGACTTGCTGTCGGACTTGCCGGCATCGGATCAGGCATCGCAGAGAAGGATATCGGTTCCGCAGCGGTCGGGGCATTTACCGAGAAAGAGGAACTATTTGGTAAGGGTCTTATCATGACCGTTATTCCGGAGACGATCGTTATCTTCGGTTTCGTTATTGCGATCATGCTGATCATGTGATCATGGGACTGGAAAACGTAGTTTCCGACATCCTGAAGGGCGCAGAAGCCGAGGTATCTGCAATCGAGGTAGATCGAGATAGCGAGGTATCCTCGATCATCGAGGAGGCGAAGCGCACAGGCGAGCGGATCATGGGCGAGAAGGTGGCATCTGCTGAAGAAGAGGCAAAGCGCATCAGGAAGCAGGAGATCTCTGGCGCAAATCTCGAGGTAAGAAGGATGATGCTTAATACGCGCAAAGGTGTGCTGGACGAGACCCAGAAGCAGACGGCAGAGCGTCTCCATGAACTGGACATCGAATCGCTCTTAAGGTCGCTTGTCCGGGCGCATAGCGGTGAAGCCACTCGGGTATACTCAAATAGGCAAGATCAACCGATCGTTGAGGGATTGTGCGATGAACTGCTCGAAGCTAAACTGACAAAACTCGAATACGCAGGTAATGTCGAATGCATAGGTGGAATCGTCCTCGAAACTGATGATAAGACTGTCAGGTTGGATTACACATTCGACACCATCTTAAACGAGGTCAGCGAGCGGTCGATGAAACAGATATCGGGCATCCTCTTTGGCTGATATGATTCTTGTCCTGTCGATCGGCGGTTCAGTGATCGACCATGATCGGGATCGGCTCGCAGAGTATGCGAGGATACTTCGGGATCTGAGATCGGACCATACGGTTTTTGTCGTGGTCGGAGGCGGCGCGACTGCCCGCGATTACATCGGAATGGCACGCACATTCGATGCGGATGAAGCGTTCTGTGATTTGCTCGGGATTGCAGTCACCAGATTGAATGCCCGCCTCCTGATTGCCGCTCTCGGAAGTGCCGCGTACCCGGTTCCACCGGAGACGCAGGAAGATGCAAGCATCGCCGCGCTCTCTGACAGGATCGTTGTTATGGGTGGTACAATCCCCGGACACACAACCGATGCGGTTGCAGCAATCCTTGCGGAATACGTTCACGCGGACATCCTGATCGATGCCACATCCACAGACGGCATATACACAAAAGACCCGAAGAAAGATCCGGACGCTGTGAAACTGGATGAGCTATCTCCGGCGCGTCTGGTCGAGATCATAGCTGCTGAGAGGATGGGGGCTGGCGCGAATCTTCCGCTTGATATGCTCTCAGCAAAGATCATCGAGCGGTCAGGGATTCCCACAGTCGTTCTTGATGGGCGAGAACCCGGACAGGTGGTAGATGCTGTGAACGGGAAGCAGGTCGGGACATGCTTGCGGTGATGCCGATTTTTTCACAAAAAATCGAGTAAAAACTGCCCTTCGGGCGGGGGTGGCGATATCGATTATTTCACTTTCGGGAAGTTGTTTCCGGTATAACGGCCGTGCCCTTTGTCTCCTTGAAATAGGTATTGCAATGCTTGCAGTGACACTGTCTGAAAATTAGGTGATTTTATCACCGCGGAGGGTGCAGAGTTTCGAGACCGCGAAAGTCATCTGCGCATGAATGTCGCCTCCGAAAGGATGAGCATGCATAAGCAAACTGCCATGTTTGATTTACACTTGCTACGTTCGTCAGATACAAGAATGGAAGGGGTGTCGTCGCATAACATAGAGGTTTAATGCAAATGAAAGCGTATTTCGAGTGAGTGAGGAGAGTAAGCCCCCTTCTGTTCATAGCAGCATTCGACTACGCGCCATACCCGGGCACGGCTGGACTCCGCTCTCGCGCTTTTTGCCCTGTGTTGACTTGCACCCACGGGGATTCACCGTTTCATCCAAACGACATGCGACCTCAGCCTTCCGGCATCATTGCATTGGCACAATCGTGGTTACGTTTCTGTGTCAGAGCCAGAACTCTCGCCCTATGCCATTTCGGCATCCGTGTGTCCAGTGGTGGAGGGACTTTCCTCACGACTTGCTGTCGCGGCGGCTGCTCTTCCTCTCTCGATTATTGCTATGGTCTCTCGATGGTATTATATGTTGTCGCGTGAGTGGAAGAGATTTGGGCATTCTTCCGCAGATCTAATAATATCTTAAAACACAAAGTCAGAATCAGAGTACCGGATGAATTACCTTTCCCCGATAATAGAATGAAGGAATAGTGAAATAACCATGTGGGACGTCATATTAAACAAATTCAAGAAATATCCGGCGCAGGAGCGGGTCGTGCGCCTGCTGCTTGAGCGCGGCTTTCAGGTAACACCGGGTGGAAAGGTGGTATCAGGCGGAATACGGCTGGCGCACACCCAGATAGCAAGGGAGGCTTCCGTCGATCGCAGGGCAGTTGATGGCGCGGCATCGATGATCGTGGAGGATCGATTGCTCAAAATCGTTTTCACAAACATCCGCCCGATCTCATCGCTGCGTGAGGTTGCGCCCGATCTCAAACTCGGCGTGATCGTCATAACGCCGGTGGATGCAGCCCGCACAGGCATTCTTGCATCGGTTGCGGCGTGCGTGGCAGAACGCGGGATCAGTATCATGCAAGCGATCGCTGATGACCCGCGGCTTGCAAAGCGCCCGACGCTGACCATCATAACCGATCGGCAGATACCT
Organism: Candidatus Methanogaster sp.; assembly: GCA_003194445.1. Classification (GTDB taxonomy): domain Archaea; phylum Halobacteriota; class Methanosarcinia; order Methanosarcinales; family Methanogasteraceae; genus Methanogaster_A. The sequence continues at coordinate 16,524 of PQXF01000034.1, read as the reverse complement.
GATGACCTGGTCGGGGAACTGCTGAAGTGCGAGGGGGTAAGAGGGGTCAGCGTCTGTTGATCGCGAATCGGATCTGTGCGATGGGGATGGTTATATGGTGTCGATGTTTGCAGCGCATTGGATCAAAATGATCCAACATGCAATTCGTGCACTATACTGCACAAAAAATTAAGAATCCGTGCAGTATAATGCAATACTATTTAAACAGTCATGCCAGAACAACTTATGAACGACTCATGATGGACACGACGATCATACAAAAGGCGCTCTCGTTCTGGAATGGTTGGTGGTATGGCGAAGGTGTTCCCGACTCCATTCCAAGAACGGAATACCTGGATAATCTCATTCTTCTACTCGATATGAGGGAGATAGTGGTTTTGATGGGGATAAGGCGTAGTGGTAAGTCCACGTTGCTTTACCAGATGATAGAGCATCTCCTGAAAACAGGTTCCGCCCATAATATCTGCTACATCAACTTCGACGACAATGCGCTGATCCCCTTCGCGAAAGACCCGGAGTTTCTACAAGCAGTCTATGAGACATATCTCGAAGAGCAGGAACCCGTGGGGCGTGTTTTTCTCTTCTTTGACGAGATACAGAAGATTCAAAACTGGGAAGCATGGGTTAAAAAGATGTACGACAAAAACAGAGACGTAAAGTTCATCATAACCGGATCATCGTCATCTCTTTTACAGAAAGAGTATTCGTCTCTTCTCACGGGAAGGGTTATCACAACCGAGGTATACCCACTATCCTTTGGTGAATATCTCACCTTCACCGGACTTGATCTCGCAGATAAAACACTGGGGTATCTTTTGAATCAGAAACCTGCCATAAAACGGAAATTATCAGAGTACATGAGATATGGTGGATTCCCGGAGGTCGTTTTGCAGAACGTGGAGCGGCTCAAGGTGGAGCAACTCAAGAACTATTTCACAGGAATCGTCGCACGAGATGTGCTCATGCGCTACTCTCTACGTGACGCATCGAAGATCGAGGGGGTGAGCCATCTGCTCCTGACCGGCATTGCAGCGCCGGTGAGTGCAAGGAAACTTGGGAATATACTTGGAATCTCACCACACACCGTTTTAGACTATGTCCGGATTCTTGAGGAGATTTATCTGGTACAAACCCTTTCGTTCTTCTCGTATTCGTTGAAAGAGCAGATGTCGCGCCAGAAGAAGATATACTGTATCGATAGCGGCATAAGGAATGCAATAGGATTCACATTCTCAAAGGATATGGGGAGAACTGCCGAGAACATAGTCTTCACAAGCCTCATACGATCCGGCAGCGAAGTTTTTTACTGGAAGAATGAAAAAGGGTGGGAAGTGGATTTTGTGGTCAAATCGGGGCTGGACGTTGGGGAGCTTGTTCAGGTCTGCTGGGATTTGAGCGGTAAGGTAGAGGAGCGGGAGGTGAGGGGATTGGTTGCGGCTATGGAGAATTTTAATCTGAAAAAATCCACAATAATAACTGAAGACACCTTGAAAGAAGAATTGGTTGGGGATACAACCATCAAGTTTGTGCCTCTGTGGTTGTGGTTGTTAAAATAAGGATCGGCAACTCCGGGCAGGGATTAAAACCTTTCATCATATCTCAAAAATCGTCCAGGTCATAGACAAAAAACCCCCCCTCTAAGTTCGCACTTTCCTTCAATTTTCTTTGCTACAATCCCGAAATACTCCTTGCGCACATCGTTATCCCACTGCACAAACCTTGATTTCCCTCTCAACTCTTCCAGGATGTTACTTGCTTTTCTTTCGCTCAAATGTTTCCATTTACATTCCACAAAAAGAATTTCGTTTGCGTTTCCATTCAAACAAACCGCATCAATCTCAAGGTGGACGCCGCCCACAGGCATTCTTGCTTCGGTGGCGGTGTCGGTGGCAGAACGCGGGATCGGCATCATGCAGGCGATCGCTGATGACCCGCGGCTTGCAAAGCGTCCGACGCCGACTATCATAACCGACCGGCAGATACATGAGGACCTGGTCGGGGAACTACTGAAGTGCGAGGGAGTGAGAGGGGTTAGCGTCTGCTGACTGTGTGTTATATCGCTGCCCTGCAGACGTTCGGGGTGGGGGCGGTTGTTGTGTTTTGGGCGAGAGTGGTTAGGTTTCACGCCCTACTGGGTGAGGTTTATGTGAGAGGGGGGTGATGGTTACTTTCACCCTGCTCTTTGGGTATATTTATGTGGGATGGAGGGGGATGTATGTATGAGGATGTGTAACGATGCGAAGTGTGGGGAACAAAACGAAGATACGGGGAAATTGAACCATGTACAACTTTATCGTAGATTTGTTTACTGAAGATGATTACAACTCTTTGTTAGCTGAGGGCGAGGAGGGGTCTAAAAATAACAAGGCCAAAATTTTGATCGTACCGCCAAACATGGATGGTCAACCCTTCGCCATCCAAAGCGTAAATCTTGAGGATGAAATTGACGAAAGGCCACTATTAGACAAATATAGAGGGTATCTACGTAAATATTTCAATTTTAATAAGTTTGTAAATCCCACTCATAACAACGCTAACAATATTGGCACTAATTCGGCATTGATGAGTCATTCCCCCACCCACTATAAAATCACAAAGGCTTTCATCGACGAAGATCAGCAGCACCCCAGTGGGAATATTGTTCTACAATTTCCTTCAAAGAAACTCGACGCTTTTGAAAAATCAGTCAAGAAGACCGAGTACTATAGCCAGTTCCCAGAGCTTTGTGACCATGTGGCGAGTTTCTTTAGAGACTTCGACAAGATTAACCCTGAAAATGGTTTTGGTTTGGAAGAGAATGATTTCATCGTTTTTCTCGTAAACGAATCAGATATTGAAAGATATTCAAATATTGTCGACAATTACACCACCGAAAAAATTATGAAATACCCCACATTCGTGGGAGAGTGTGACAGTTGTGGAAAGCAGGATAAACAACTGTATATGTTGACCCGGGGGAACATGTTCGATCTGGGGAAGGGTCGGAAATTTCTGCTCAGGCACCCTACACGATACAAAACCAACCCAACATCAAAAAGTCCTGAGAATTTCAATGTTTGCAAGGAATGTGCCATGCAAGTTTATGATTTCTTTGAATACATCAAAAAATACAAGTTTTACAGATACGTGTTTCCCACTACCATAACGGTTGACACAAACGATTACTGGGGATATTCTTCCGATCCGATTAGTATTTTAAAAATGTTAAAAACGCTATACAATAGGAATCGCTCTCAGGAGTTTGATTATGTGATGATGATCACCAATCTGAAAGTCGAGAATATAGAGTTCAGATATGTAAATAATTTCAATTACATTCTTCCAAATGAGAACCCTCCGATCAATGTACAGGATATTCCAATATATTCGACATTGAAAGAACTTGAATCCAAAGGGAAAGAGGGAGAAATTACATTTATCCATAATGGGAGAGATAAATCAGTATTCCTGAGAGAGCTGAGCCTTATTTTTAACAATACTCTTGTGCGTTCCTTGTTTGAAACAGACCCAACGAAATTGATGAAATCACTTCCTCTGTTCCTTAAGCTGAAGATCATTGAATACAATTTAATCATCAGAAACTTTATATATTTTCAAGACGTATCCTTCTTCGAGGACAGAGTTTATTCGAAGCTATTCAGAGAGATGCTATCAGAGCTGGTTACGAATCCGAGTCTTCGAGATGATATGAAGATAGGACCTAACAAAATCCGATTCTTCTTGACGATCTACTTTAAGTATCTAAACATAGAGTCTAATGGGGGAGATACCATTACAGAATATACGGCACTGAAGGAGAAGATGAAAGATGTGGAATCTTTCGATCTGGAGAATGATTTCGAAGCGAGCTACTGCATGGGGCAGATATTTTACTATCTGTTGCAGGTCAGCAAAACACCGAACAGGCTGAACCTATTCACCAAATATACCATGAACGTGCATAACATGGATATATTAAAAACGAAGTTGGTTACAGTGCTTGAGAAGTATTCTCACAACGAATACCTTGATAATAATCGAAGATTTCATAATTTGATCGCCGATGTTCTGGCGTTTGAGTTTGAGAAGTCTTATGAGGATAATAAGATACCTTTGTACACGGGTTATTTTGATAGTAACTACTTGTATACTTCCACAAAGGAAAAAGAGGAACTGGAATCCCCGCAATAGGAGGAGAATTAGATGAACTATAATGGCATAGTGGTGGTAAACGCAAAGAATGCAAATTTCAACGCTGGTTTTGATGGTCTTCCAAGGAGATTGCCTACCGGGCGGATATTTGCTACCGATAAAGCATTGAAGTATTGCATAAGAGAGTATCTCTCAAAGAATGGACCTGTGTTCGTCCGGAGGACCAAAGAGTTCCACGATGGTAAGGGTGGGGCACGGGTGGAACGATACCAGACATTAAAGGAGAATTACCTCAAGAAATGCAATAAAAAAGAGATGCCCAAGGACGAGGGGGTTATAATCAACGATCTCAAAGGGTTTATAGACATCCGATTGTTTGGGGTAGTATTCGCAGTTGATAGCAACATATCCATGACCGGTCCCTGCCAGATAAATTATGGGATCAACAGGTTTGAGGGATCCAATATCTTTTCTTCTGAGATATTGTCCCCCTACAGAAATCCAAATGAGAAGAGCAAGGATGCTCAGCAAACCACAATAGGCGAAGAATCCAGAGCAGACAACGTGTATTATGTATATGACGTCTGCCTGAACATGAACTCCGCTGAGGGGCAGGGAATTGAAGTAACGGATGACGACATAGCAAAGCTGAAGAACGCATTGAAGTACGCTGTGGGCAACGTAACCTCTACCACGATGTTTGGCTGTGAGACTGTGAGTATGCTCTGGTTCAAGAACAATGATGACCGGATATTTAACAATCTGAATTCGCTGGTGGAGATATATGAATCAGATGATGGAGTTGTCGTGGATTACTCAAAGGTCATGAAACTGGTGCTGGCAGACATCGATGTTGATTCCCTCGAAGAATATAACAGCAAGGTTCAGAACATTATCCCAAAGCAGATCAATCCAGAGTGAAATAAACCCACAGGTGACTATATGGAGACAACTCTGGATTATTTCTCTTCGTCTGGCGAAAACGAGGCTTGCAACCAGTCTATGAAGCTCCTAACCTTCAGGTTGCACGGGAGTTTTGCACATTTCAATCAGCCTATCAGCAATCGTTTCAGGAATACATATTCCATTATTCCAAAGCCCCAATTACTGGGACTCATTGGGTCGATTGCTGGTCTCAGAGGGTATACGAATAATAAAACCTTTCCTGAATTCTGTAGCCGGATTGGAGATCTTAAAGTTTATATCAGGTCTAATAACAATTCGGATAAGAAGTTTATAGTGAACTACAACAGTTTGAACAGTTTTTTGAACAACCGGGCAGACACCGGTTCTCCGAACGTAATAATCAATGAACAGGTGCTGTTGGACCCGGACTACGAGATTGGTCTATTGCTGGATGAAAATAACGATCTGCATAGCACAATCATTGAAAATATCCGGCACAACCACAGTGTATTCCCCATATATTTAGGAAAGAATGAATTTTTTGCAAACATCCAATACCAATCCCTGAAAGAGTATGAGATGAATTCTGCGAAAGAACCGGTGTGTCGCAGCATATTACCCTTCGATGAACTGGAAGGAGAAGGCACTAACAACATGAAACTGGAAATGCTTCCAGTGGGCTTTGATGAGGCGTTTAAGTACATCTATCGCTTAATGGTGATACCACAGAAGGAGTGTGTTGTGCCGCTGAAAAATCCAGATAAATGCATCGCCTCATGTGACAATGTTTACTATGTCTTCTGACACCTTCCGGGAAATATTCAAAGATCTGGACCGAAGTTTAATCCCATCCAATCGGTTCTATTCTGCCCACAGGCGAGAGAACGATCTGGAATTGTTGGAAGATCATTCGGATCTATGTAGTGACTATTTCTTGCACATAATCGATGAATTGGGACTTGAACCGATACTGGATGGATTGATATCTGATCTCTTTGGAGAACAACAACGAACTGAAATCAAGCAGATCATATCATTTGCGATTTATTATCACGACATCGGAAAACTGAATCCGAACTTCCAAAAAGTAAAAGTAAAAGGAATTCGAGCATCCGGAAACACTCGACACAGCTTTTTTTCAGATCGGGTGTTAACTTCATTTCTTCTGGGAAAGTTTCCGGAATTAAGAGGAGCTATATATCTGGCTGTCAACATCGTCTGGAGTCATCACGGAAAATTAAGCGATTTCACTACAGATGATTATTTTGAAAGTTCTGAAGAAAGAGAAATAATACGGAAAATTCTTCAAATAACGAATATCGAGGGGGCAATAATATCAGAAGATGATAAAAGAGAGTTTTTCATCAGTGGTTCAAAGTGGCACGAAACTTTTCTTCTGGTCAAACTCCTGTACTCACTACTTGTCCTGAGCGACTCGTATTCAACGATGCACTATGCATATTCCTTCGATAGAAAGTATCCTTTGAATACGCTGAACCAAAATATTCGAGAAAGGATGGTAGAATCGTATTCGAGGATTCCCTACAACTCAAATATCGATCAAATGGAGTTTGAGGGTAGTTCTCAGTGTAGTACCATAAACGAACTACGAAGAGCGATTTTGATCGAGAGCAGTAACCGCATAAAGAAACTTCTGAAGGAGAACAACAGAATATTCATGCTATCCGTTCCAACCGGTGGCGGGAAGACAAACATCTCCATGAAACTGGCGCTAAATATTCTCAAGCACGATGAGGCTATAAAACGGTTGTTTTACGTGTTTCCTTACATCAACATAATCGAACAGAACTATAAAGCGATAGATAATGCATTATTCGACAAATCACTGTTCCCTGATAAAATAGGTCTTGTTTCAGACATATACTCTCGTGTGTACATGGATAAGTTCCAAGGTGAAACGGATGAAGATTCGATATCGGCCCTGAAAAAGATGATGATCATACGGGATGACAATTTCCTGAACAACTGTGTAAACGTGATAACCAATGTAAATTTTTTTGATGGGATTATTAAAAATGGAGGGAACAACCGCTATAAAATCGCTAACCTGTGTAACAGCATAGTTATCATCGACGAGATACAAACATTGAGCGATAAAAATATCAGAACGTTTTATGATTTTATCAAGGAAACAAGTAGAGATTTGAATATTTATTATATTATCATGAGTGCCACACTTCCGAGTTTCAATGATTTTCTCGATGATGTTGAAGTTCCACAGGTCATCGAGGATCCCCGAAAATATTACACTCATCCGGTATTTAAGAGGAATGAAATCGTTTTCAAAAAAGATATCAAAGATATAAACGGAATAAAAGAATTGTTAATTGAAGAAATCAATAAAAAGTATCAAACAGGGAACGTAAAGATTCTTGTTACCTTAAATGTAGTCGATACTTCGAGAAAAGTGTACGAAGAGTTAAAATCTGATAATAGGTTCAAGGAGTTCTCTTTTTATTTGTTGAACAGTACCACATCAAGCTTGCGAAGGAAGAAGATGATTGAAAAGATTAAAGATAAAACGAAGGAAGGGCGAGTGATTATCGTTTCGACGCAATCCATAGAAGCCGGTGTTGATATTGATTGTGATTTTGGGATCAGGGATTATTCCATACTGGACAGTATAGAACAGATATCCGGGCGGATTAATAGGGAATGCAATGCGCAAAAAGCAGACGTTTCAAAACTGTTCGTCATAAAATACAAAGATGGTAAGTTAGCAGATTCCAAGAAGATCTACGCCGGTCAGGAGCGATATAAAATTTTAATCAATGACAAAATCGACCAAGAGTGTGTTGAACAAATATTGGACTACAAGCAATTCGACAAATATTATAAAGTTTTATCTGGCGAATTGGAAAAAGTCGCAAAAGATTATTTTGATAAAAATAATAAAGAAATACGTGATTTGCACTATCAGACGATAAACAATACCTTGGATGTAATTGATGACAAATTAGACAAAGTAGATATTTTTGTGTGCGAGGATATCCCGATAGAGAGTTTGTCTGAGTATGATCAAATTAAAATTGAGTCTTTGATAAACGATCCAACAATACGAAAGTTGGAGAAGGGGAACAAAATTATATCAAATGGAAAAATAATCACTGAGAATGTTTATTGGATCTGGAAAGAAATCCTGATGTCTACAGATAAATTTGAAGACGTGTACATCAGAAGAAAAATTACCAGCTTACTTAACCAGTTCATCATTTCAATAACCAATGTAAAAAACAAAACGTATGATCAAGACCTTTCGGGATATCTCCTAATGGGGGGGTTTGTTAAGAAAGATGAACAATTCGATATTATTTTATCAACGCCAGCATTCTCTGAATATTATTCATTCGCTGATGGTTTAAGATCGGATAAGCTAAAGGAGGAACTAAAAACCCCTTCGCTTGGTGTTATCATCTAACTGATTTCACGTCCCGATGATATTGGGTTGTCGGGTATTGGGAACATCGACAATGCTTTAACCCGCTACAGATACTGGCATACTATGACAGACATACAGATACCCCCGATGATGGAAAAAAAGATTCATGCATTGACTGAGACGAAATACTACCCATCAACCTCAGAAGCAATTAAAGACGCCTTCGAAACACTATTCGCAACAAAACCCACTCTTAAAATAATTTCAGCAATACATTTATACACAAATAATGAAGTTTCCGTCTCAAAAGCAGCAGAGATTGCCGGAGTCAGTATCGAAGAGTTCAAGGAAACTTTGGCGAGTCGGGATATGAAACGGAAAATATATCCTGATGAAAGAATTGATGAGAACGTAAGAATGATTCTAAAACACACAACAAATTAGATCGCCTAAAGAACGCGTCCCACACTTCATAACCATCCAACCCCCACTCATGCGCTCAAAAATCACCCTACGCAAAACCACACCCGCCCCGATCCACTACGACTACCAGTACGGCATAGCAGCGATGCTCTATGCGAGACTCGCGCACGCAAACATCCGTTTAGCAAACGAGATACACTCACACACCGGATTCAAGTTCTACACATTCTCAAACCTGATCTTCGATGACCGAATCCCCTCCCGCAACGGCCTCAATTTCGAGCAGGCGCACTTCTACCTCTCATCCCCCGATCCCGAGTTCATCCGAAGTTTCACAGAAGGACTCCTTCAAGATCCCGAATTTTACCTCCGACGCACTGAAACGGGAAAAGAGCGTGCCAGCATCCTGATAGAGAGAATCGAGATCCTCCCAAAAGAGACGATCGGCGAGGTCTGCAGGTGGAAGGCGATCTCCCCGATCTACGTGAAGACGCAGCGGCTGCAGGACGGGCGTCTCCGCGATTTCGATCTCTATCCGAAGGACGGTAAATTCTATGAGAACCTGCACACGAACCTTGTTGCCAGATACAGGGAATACCACGGGCATGATATCAGCCACGACCATTTCGAGGTCACTGACACCAGAAATGTGAAAGCAAAGCGGATAAAAATCGCAAATACCTATCGCAGGTGTTCGCTCATGGAGTTTGAGGTGCAGGGATGTCCCGAGTTGCTCGAGTTTGCTTATGAGGCAGGGATCGGTGAGAAGAACGCGATGGGGTTTGGATGTTTGCAGCGCATGGGATCTGAATGACCCAAACTCACTACTCGCGCACTATACTGCACAAAAATACAAGAATCCGTGCAGTGTAATACACGCCTATTTAAACAAACATGCCAGTAAGATTCGTGGTAATGATTACAATCACAAAAAGAGAGACTTCGGACAGGAGCTTGAGGTTTTTCACTGGCGCACTAAAATTAACAGCTTATTGATCCATTCCAGTTCTTCCCCTTGTCGATAGATAGGAACAGAATCCTTATGTTCGTGTTCCTGAACTATGAACCTTATGGGATGCCTGCGACATCCATGCTGCCTGATTCGGAAACAGGTGCGATTCCAAAGGACTGCTGCGATGGAGCGTATTCCGGTGGTGGGTATGTTGATGTACAGTGAAGAACAGAACAGAAGACAGGATTGATAGTTACGTGGTGACCGTGTATGACTGAAACAGAGACTCGTAGGAAACACGACATTGATATCGGGGGCTGTAAAGTGGTGACCGTGCATGACTGAAACAGAGACTCAACCGGACGAGACGGAGATCAAACCGGAATCCGAATCCGAATCCAAATTCGAATCCGAAACAGCACCTGCAACAGCACCTGAATCCGAACTCGAAACCGGACCTGAGAACATATACGCGGGAATACAGTCCGGAGCCGTGCGCATAACCGGCGTTAAGATCGACTATTATCACATCTGCCACACCAAGCTCTGGCTCTTCTCGCACAACATCGCGCTTGAGGCGGGTCACGAGAACGTAGAGATCGGAAAACAACTGCACAAGGATCGTTATAAGCGGGATGGCAGGGATGTCACGATAGATAACACGATAAGCATAGATTTTGTGCGGCGTGGCTCCAAAATCGAACTCCATGAAGTGAAGAAGACGAAGAAGATGGCGGATGCGGACCGGGCGCAGTTGCTCTTCTACATATATTACCTGAAGCAGAGGGGCGTTTCTGCTGAAGGTGTGATCAACTATCCGCTGATCCGGGAGACTGTGCGGGTCACGCTGACGCCGGACGACGAGGCGGTTCTGCAACGCGACATCGAAGAGATCGAGAGAATCGTGCAGGGGAGTATGCCACACCCGTTGCGGAAGCGGATCTGTGCGAAGTGCGCATACATCGAATTCTGCTTCTGCGAGGAGGTTTGAGAGATTGATGTGGGGTGGGTGGTTACGAGTGGTTAATGCTTCTGCCAATTCAATATGTCAATTATATTATTCTTTCTACTATACTCAAAAATTCTTTTGCTGAATTTAGAGCTGTTCGCGCTTCGTCTTCATCCAAAACAACGTCCAATCCGTAGATCGCACTATGTCTGAACCGCCGGTAGGTATCCAGCACGTTCGCGTACATGCCCATATCTTTATATTTTTCTTTGAGATACTTTGGAACACATTCGTGGCTGCGCTCTTTGATCCCGTCCTTAAACAGCAGTGCTCGGGCAGCGTGAAACATAGCGGTGTAACTCGAAACGATTACCACCCGGTATCGATGTATGCGCAGGTTCTCATCTGCATCTTCGATGTTGCTCGCAGAGAGTTCTATGGACCTATGTGCGTTTTCCATGTCAGGGGGTATCCTCTTTAAGAGCCCTTTTCGGAAACAGTCATCGAGTTTCATAACAGTTCACCTCCGTAGAGCAGTATGTGATTTCTCATAATACTGCTGTAAAATGCGTCTTTTCGTTCTGCCAGCGATCTCCACTGAGATAGCCCAAACACAGACAAGCTCACCTCTTTCTCAAGTTCATTCTCCAGTTCTTCTGCCACGTCGATGAGTCGGTCCCTTCTGTTAGGAGTTACCACTAAAAAGTCAACATCGCTTTTCTCGTCAAAACTACCATCGGCATAACTTCCGAAGAGGGCAAGAGCTATGATATCCGGATCAATTTCAAGAAATTTTCTTTCAGGGACTATTCCAGTGATTAAAGCGATCCCATACGCTTTTTTCAGTGGAAGTACGACGCAGTGATCAGTGTTCAGTTTATAGAGGTGGGCAAGACCTTTTTCCTCTTTTATCAGAACTCCTTCGGACTGGAGCAATTTTGCGGCACTGCCGACACTTCCGGGACTTACACTCAGCCGTCGCGCCAATTCTTTTACATGAACGGACGTACATGGGTTTGCAAGGAAATACGACAGGATCTTCCACTGCACATATCTGTTGAATAGTTCAATCAATCGAACCACCGTTCAACATAATATACGACCGTTCAGTACATAAAACCTTCGCGGGGTTTTGCTGCGATAACATCGGGATGCACAGAGGACCTGGGGTAATATGATGCAAGGTGCAAGAGTAACAGTTATCCACTGCCAGTCGCCAATAAATGTAAGTGTTGGGGGATCGAGTAATACTACAAGGAGAGATGCTGGCTTGAGATCAGACTACTACATCCTGCAGGACGGGATTCTGAAACGGAAGGAGAACACTGTATATTTTCATAACAAGGAAGGAAAACGGGTTCTTCCGATCAACAAGATCTACTCGATATACGCTTACGGGAAACTGTCCTTCTCGTCAGGCGTTGTCTCATATCTTGCGAAGAATGGCATCCCGATTCACTTCTTCAACTACTACGGCTTCTATGAGGGCAGCATGTACCCGAGAGAGACGTTAATAAGCGGAGATCTCGTGATACATCAGGCAGCACACTATCTTGACGGCGAGAAGCGGGGATATCTTGCCGCGCAGTTCATCGAAGGCAGCTCTCGAAATATCCTCAAGAATCTTGGATACTACGCACGGAGCAAAGAGGATGTGCAAGATGCGATTGACCGGTACATCGAGAAGATTGAGCACGAGATCGCGCGCATTCCGAGCGCGAACACGATTCCTGAGATGATGAACGTCGAAGGAAGGATACGGGACCTCTACTACAGTGCGCTCGATGTGATATTCCCTGATGAGTACAAGATCACGAAGCGCACCCGCCGCCCTCCGGAAAACCGGATGAACACGCTCATCAGTTTCGGAAACTCGCTCATGTACACAACAGTCCTCTCTGAGATCTACAACACACAGTTGAACCCGACGATCTCGTACCTGCATGAGCCGTTTGAGCGGCGGTTCTCGCTCTCGCTTGATGTGAGCGAGATCTTTAAGCCGGTTATTGTGGACCGGATCATCCTGAAACTCGTGAACAAGAATATGCTCGATGACGGGTGTTTCCGCGGCGAGATCGGGGATATGTTGCTATCGGAAAAGGGGAAGAAGATCTTCCTTGCCGAGTACAATGCGAAGCTCGGGACCACGATCAAGCACAAGGGGCTGAAGCGGAACGTGTCTTATAAGCGGCTCATCCGGCTTGAGCTGTACAAGCTTGCGAAGCATGTTCTGGGTGATGCCGAGTACAAGCCGCTTGTGATGTGGTGGTGAGACAACTGTGCCAGAAACGTTTAACAACAGATGACGTGAAGATGTGGTATATATCGAGGGTGCACAAATGGAGAGAAGTTACACGTTGTTTGAGGGGTTTATCGCCGCTGCTTTACATGATATTGGAAAACTTGCGCTTAAAAATAACACATGGACACGGCATGAGGATTTGAGAGCAGTTGGTGAAAGAACTGGGGTCGACTTTGTGGAACTGCTTGGCGAGAATGCTATAGATTTGATCTCTATACATCATGGAAATGTTAGGAAAGGAATATTTGATCTTTCTAAATTATCGAATATTGAATATGCGTTGGTTCTTTCGGATAAAATTCAATCGAGCATGCTTCCAAACGAAAAGACTGTTGGAGAAACTGTCGGCAGCGAAAAAATGGGTGAGATTGAAAGCCATGAAAAATATTTCATTCCATATTATCACACTCTAAAAAAATGGGGTGATAGTGGGGCAAATTGGCAGCTCAATGAGTTTGCTGGCAAGTTGGGTAAGTTGGGCAGTTTCGAAGAAACATCCACACATAAGCGATGGGCAAACGACATACTCAATATCCAAAATGGACTCTTAAATTATCCTTTTAAGACGTTTCTACCCCATTTGTCATTGGCAATGCATCACCAGTTGAGTGCTGCGCTATTCTTGTTTTTACACGATGAACTCGAAAAATGCGACGACTTAAAAGATTTGAGAGAATTTAAGTTTTCTGTTATCGAGATAACTCCCGAGCTACTCAAGACGTTTTATCGGATGAGGGATGTTAGTGCAATGCACTCAATGACCGAAGAACTGTCTACAAAGGTTGTCGGGAAACTTTTCGGCCAGTATCAAAGAGAACTCAACGGCATACCAAATAAAAAGTCAAACCCCTTTTTGTTTTACAATAAAAACAGTTTTGTATTGGTACACCCGTCACCTCCTGTTGTACTTGAAACTTTACGCGAATTATCAAACGAGTTGGACTTATTTTATTCGCTCACTGTTAAAGTCAATGAATATGTCTGTGAGATAGATAGAAATCCATATAAAGAAACATCTTACGAGAAGATATATGCCAGGGGCCAACCAGTCAGCAGAAGACACTACACCATCCTATCGGATAAAATTTTGAGTGGCGACTTGCATCCTGCTCACATATGTGCGGCATGTGGAAAACCGATTGAAGGTGACAAAAAAGAAGATGATAAGGGGGACTACCTATGCGATCTCTGTGACAGACTGCGTGAAAAATCCACAGGATATGATCTTGATGTCTTCGGCGGGCCGGGGGAGCGTCTTTCGTATATTTTCCTGACATTACCAGACGATCTGATAGGACATTCTGTGAGGGTGGCTGAGGGGCAATTGATCAGTCATTTTCTGGCTGAATGCAGATTAGATCCATATTCCATCCCACCAACCGAATGCGGCATCCTTGAGTATTTACAGGCGCTCGGTGAACTATCTTTATTCCAGGAGGATGTTGACGCTCTCATCACTGGAGATTACGAAACGACCTTGTTCAAATCACCGCAGTTCACTGGTTATCTCTTCAGAGAGGTGGGGGATCAGCCATGGGATTTTATACGATATTTAAATGCAAAAAGGTCTGATCTGAGGTTAAACCCCTCAATGGTTCTAATGAGTTGCAACACCAAAACTCCTTTCTGGAGTCTCATAGAGTCAATGCCAACATATAATAACTCAAAAGGAGATGTCATTTACGATATATCCGGAGGAAGTGTAACAATGTTTCAATCAGGCGAAATTAGCAAAATAAGAGAACTTGCAGTGATTGCACGAGATAACAATGTGACTCCAACTCAGCTTAATAATTTGTCAGATGCATCTCTAAATACGAGTATTGATGAACTGCTGCTTGAGCTGGATGCCCGCAAGGATAGGCTCAGACAGTTCGGAGAGAAATTGGCTGGCGCGATCGAACAGCTGGAACCTGACGAAAGCGAATACCAGAGCCGGATAAAACGGGTGGTATTCATCAAATATATTGGGAAACTTGTCCAATTCCGTAAAAAGAGATGGTAACATGGTTTTTGAGAATTTAAAAACCATAACTGAGGTGGAAGTTAAGTACACGACGCGCAGTTGTCTGGCTATTCATTCGGGGAAGTCTACTGCATATTCGGTTGTAGATCAGCCGATCATAAAGATTGGTGGCGTTCCTGTGATCCCGGGATCGAGCATAAAGGGTGCATTACGAAGCATTACAGAGTCGATATTCTCTGAAAGCGGTGTCGATGTGTGCATCCCGGAAGCATCCATTCCAAAGACGATAAAACGAAAAAGACGTCATGAAGATTATGCAAGAGATCTTGGAAGATTGCCGCCATGCGATCATTCCAGAGGCAATGTCTGCCCCGTATGCGATATATTTGGTGCGGCGAGTTTGAGCGGCAGAGCGATGTTTATGGATGCGCGACCTGAATCAGACATCGTACCTATTAAGCGTACACATGTTGCGATCAGACGGGACACGAATGCCCAATCAGATGGTTCACTTATGGAACTTGAAGCTATCGACGAAGGCGCAATCTTTCTGGGAACGATCAGGGTATTCAATGCGGAAGAATGGCAGGTAGGCGCGATACTCAGAGCTCTGGAGGTTTTGAAACTGGTAGGGTTAGGTGCGAAAAAAACCGCAGGTTATGGGGAGATCGACACATCAGTTGAAAAAATCATGCTTAATACATTTGCAGATGGCGTGCGGAAGACCGAAGACGCAACCCCCAATGCAGAAGAGTACATGTGTGCATTCGAAGATAAGTTGAGCAAGCATGAATCTTAGAGCTGGTGTGGTATTTTCTTTTGATTGTAAATTAGAAAGCCCGTTTCACACCACACAAAGAGACTACCGGAATTTGTTAAAATGCGCCCCATTCATAGCAGGTACGAGTTTGAGAGGGGCGATCCTGAAAGCGTTGATTGAATTAAATTGTAAAAACAACATAAATAAACTTAAAAATTTAAATAACTATCAAGAAATAAAGAAGTTTCATTCCAATTGCGGCGAGAACTGTCCTGTGAGATGCTTTTTCGATACACAAAAACCAAACGCTGTATTTTCATGTGGTATTTTAGATGAAAAATCAAAATATGATCTGTTCACTCGAATTGCGCTGACAAAGGATAGTCGAAGTGCCGCAGAGGGTATGATAGTAAACGCAGAATGTGTTTCGAGCGGGGTCGGATTTCGGTTTCGTATATCGTTATTTGACGATGCGCTTGGTACAGTCGATACACTAAGTGCCTGCCGAAAAATAACCTATCGAAATCAACCCCTCCCACGCACACCAGAATCTCTTGATAATATAGAATAATTCCATTTAGGATGCAATGAGTGTGGTTGTAGTTGTAGTTGCGCCATATCGTCATCCGAAAACTTGATTCCTTTCTCATATTCTCGCTCATCTATGCGTGCTGCCACGCTCAGACCTTTGTTTGTTGTCGTACCACCAATCAGTTTAATGACAGTTTCATAACT
>PQXF01000033.1 GCA_003194445.1 Candidatus Methanogaster sp. | reverse complement strand
AACGAAAAGATCGGGCTGGAAACACTGATCGAAAAGATATTCAGACTGCCAGGCAGATACGTAGACACGCAAACAGAACGGATTATCTACCTCGACTGCCAGAATAAAAACAGAAATAGACATGAACAGAAATTTAATCTTATGGTGGAAAGAGCATGTAACGATATATCGAAGAGGTGCATAAAGCTGAATGACGGACGACTACTGATAATGGAGTATGTCATGCCACCGTGACACCTTTTGGTGATGTGTCGGGGCATCACCGAAAGGTGGGATTTATAATAGCAATGTAAGTTACTTTGGAGCAAATAGTAATGGGTGGGGTGGTTATGGGGTTTTTTGGTATGGGTGCAACGATTTTAAAGTTGTCAATTCCACATTTGTTTACAACCTTTGGGGAATTTCAGGAAACGATGTGATAAACGCGACCGTCGAAGACTGTGTTTTTAAAAACTCCATCTCTTGCGGAGTGAATTTTTATGTTGGGGCTGTTAATTGTACCATCAACAACAACATACTCGAGGACTGTGGTAATAGCGGAATTCGTATAGCCGACACAACCAGCTATAGCAACAAGGTCACCAATAACACGATCAACGGCGGTGCTGGGAACATTGTCATAAATGTGGGGGCACACGATAATTATGTTGGATATAATTCCATACATTACACTCACCCACATGGTGGCATCGACCTTCATACGAATGTCCATAATAATACAGTTGAATACAATACACTACATGATATAGGTATTGGTATATATGGCTCACATGCCATTTACATACACAATGAGGGATCCTCAAACAACACTGTGAGACACAATACGATGTGGGATATTGATAGCAATGCCATTGATGTAACAATGGCACATAACAATACGATTTTAAATAATACAGTCGGAGCGAATTGTGGACCGCTCGTTGTTAATAGTGGGCATGGGAATATATTTAAGGATTGTGACGTTCACTCGAGTGTTGATGGCGTGGTCGGATCATTTAGCTGGGGTTGGGATACATACGACAATGTATTTATAAACAATAATATACTAAAATACGAGTATAATACTGTACAAACCGGCAGCAACACCATCCGAAACCCTGCGACAAAGGCATTTACAGTGCAACTGAAAGACGCCGGTGACGTTGTCAACATCGAGTTCATAGACTGGAACACATTTACACTGAACGAAGATGCCGGGGGACATACAAGTGCAAAATTAACCGAAACGGGAACATATACAATAACGGTTGAAAGCGATACCCCACTCGTCACAAACTTCCATAACGAACCACCAACACAACAAACCGTAACTCTGTTCTGGAACTGCTCGGTATCGGACGTAGACTATTACACCATCTACCAGAACGGCATGATAATAGCCACCACCAAAGACCAGTACTACACCGTAACCAACCTCCTACCAGACACGACATACACCTTCAGCACCTCTGCCACCGTAGCCAGAGTCACCGACGAGAATGCCACCCTGCGCGTGCAGACGGCAGCAGATGACTTTGGCAGCAACACAGTCAGCATCGCTGATGATGTCACGGCATCCCGCGGGAACCATGTGACAGCGCCGATCATGATCCATAATGCAAGAGGGGTCGCATGTGCTGGTATGAAACTCACTTATGATCCCGGTGTGGTTGCCGTGACCGGTGTCACAGAGGGGGATTTCACATCATACTTTGGATTTGATGATGAACATGCCGCGGAGGGCTGGGTGATGATAAACACATACATCAACGAAACCCAGCTAACCGGGAATGCGAAGGTTGCGGATGTGACATTTACTGCCGCCGGCGAAGTCGGAGCTACGAGCACACTCGATATGGAAATTATATCGATGGCAGATCAAAACGGCTATGCGGTGCCTAACATCGTCAGCAACGGACTGTTTACAGTGGTCAGCGATACAAGTCCGCCCGTTGTCACATGCCCGTCCGCAAGCCAGTTGATTCCGGATGATACCGATGGCGTACCATCATGGGGCGAGACTACCACATTGAGCGTCGCCGTGACCGATGAGAGTGATGTCGCAAGCGTCACCATAGACCTCTCCGCGATCGGCGGTTCACCTGTGCAGCCGATGATTCCCACATGGGACAACGTCTGGTCAGTTACAACGAGCGCATCTGCCGGAACGCTTCCTCATACTTACAAGCTTCAGGTATCTGCGACCGATATCTATGGTTACACAAACATGTCTGAGAGTGTGGAACTGGTCGTGATGCAAAACGGCGATGTCACCGGCGATAATGACGTGAGCTTCGATGATATTATACTGCTGAGAACTTATGCCACTTATCTGGGGCAATACACCATCAGCAACGAATCTGTTGCCGATGTCACCGGCGATAGTGTGGTGAACATCGCTGATGCGATGCTACTGGAAAACCATATCAAACGTTCGGATCAATACACACTCCGGTGAACGAACGCCTGCGCAATAACCCAAAACTCGGACAAGAACCGTGAGGCATGCGCAAATCTACGAAATGCGGGGGTGCAAGGATGCTGGCAAAGCGTCCCTGCGCCCCTCTTTTTTCTGGTTCTCTATCTATTATCTCTCGTGACCGTGAACCCAGGGCTCTATCTGATTAATCATCTATTCAGCCGCACGATATCGGTTTTACAGGGTCCTTCCGGTCAGTTGAAGATATAATGAACCGCTGACTGCGGCAGCAAAGGCGTTGCCATAAACGCCAGATGAACGCGGATTTGTATGGCAGAGCCTTCGCCCCACATTTTCAGGCATCTGTGTAAATCCTGCATGCACCTGCGGTGGCACAATCGAAAATTCCAGTGAAATCACTATATCCTCAAGTTTTACCGTAGAGCATGCAGAGAGCGCAGAGGCATCAGAAAACCCTGTGAGGATTGAAACGGTCTTAAAAACTCTTGCGCCCTCTGCACTTCTCCGCGGTGATAAAACACTCGGATTATTAGACAGTGCCCCGATAAGGTTATAACAATGCAACTAAAGATGAATGGAACGGGTGATTGGTATCTCTCATAGCTATATGCAAATTGCATGCTTGCTCGTGCTTATGGTATTAGTAGCACAGGCAGGAGACGTTGTATTCATAAGCAATGTCGCAGTGGATCCCGGTGATACTGCTACGATCCCTATCATAATCTATGATGCGACAGGCGTAGCCGCCGTCTGCTTGAACCTGAGCTATGATACATGCGTGGTTAACCTTACAGATGCCCGTCAAGGCGATTTTACAGGATTCTTTGGATTTGATAACAGGAATGTTACAGACGGCTGGACAAGGATTAACACATATATAACGTGCAGTGACCTGACAGGAGACCTAAAGGTTGTGGATGTGACACTTGTTGCTGTAGGCAAGGGTGGAGCTGTGAGTCCACTGAATATAGAGATTTTAGCGATGGCAGACCAGTATGGCACCAATATACCCGGAACCGCCCGCAACGGAAGATTCAGTATACTTGGTCCGTCCCGAACATCCACAATCCCAACCACATCAACATTATCATCACCATTATCATCATCATCATCAACAACCACATCCGCATATCCTCCCATCGGCGGTGAGAATGACAGCAATGACATGGTACACGCAAACATTGTGGTGAGGGAAATAAAATGCGCATCCGCAAGCGAAGGCAAACCAATCTCTCACAAATTCGAAAAACCGATGAACGATATCGTATATGTCAACTTCACCATCACAATCTATGCGGAAGACGTCTGCACTATAGTGGAGGTGCTTAAAGGCACATCCGCATCGGTAGAGACAGATCCTTCTGATAACGTGTACAAGAACGTTAACGTCATGACTGGGTTGTCCGAATACGTCGCCAAAAGAAACGTCATGGGTGTAAACATCACGTTCAGGGTAAAACAGGGTTGGATCAACACCATCGATCCGTCAACGGTCAGGTTGAATGTGTATCATGATGGTGCATGGCGTCCACTGAAGACCAAGCGGCTCGGCGAGGACGAATCATACGCATATTATATAGCAGACACTGATTACTTTGGGGGGTTTGCAATAACAGCCAACGATTCACGCGTGGTGCCGACACCGGTTGATAAACCGGCAACAGAACAGACACACCAACCACCATGGCAAACGATGCCGGCAAAACCATCCGCAGGGGCAACGTTCCACAGTATCCCCGGATTCAACGCTTCGCCCGGGTTGATCGGACTGGCTATCGCATGTTTGCTCAGGCGAAGATAGGTGGACCCGGCTGAGATTTGGTACACAAAAGTCTCAAAAACAGTGGCGTCAGCCGTGATTCTGAAACTACTTTTTTTCATCGGCACTATAAGCACTGCGAAGCAGGTCAGACTCGTGCAATCATTGATGAGATGTTTGCAAAAGCATCAACAGGAGATAAAAAAAACAGTCATTCCACCATACTTGAAACGATATACGCGCACATTTGTCGACGTGACCCGCCAACTTCATATACTTCATCGGTCAGAGTAGAATACAGGGTATCATGAATATACACGACCGGATGATCATATTTCTCGTACTTGCACTCTTCCTTGGCGCAACCATGGAGTACGGACACGGCTCAAAGTTGCTCGGAATACTGCTTTTCGGAATAGCACTCCTTGCAATATCGAGGATGACACTGAAAGCCACGCATCGCAAGACACACACATGGTATGCACTCGTCGGAATCCTCATCATTCTCGCTGATATCATCCATAATGTGTACAACCAGAGTGAACTTGGCACACTCGACACCATGACATTCTTGCTCGGGATCTCATTAATCGCATCAGCAACAAAGCGCGAGGACATCCGGAGCATAGGGGAGTTCGGCGTATATGTGGCGATCACGTTCATCGCACTCTTCACACTCTTTTACGGCACATTCGAAGAGTTCATACACGAGTTTGATCACTACGCCGTACTCATACCGTCGATGCATCTGATCAAACTGATTGGAATCTCTGTTGATGTGATCGGAACTGAGACCGTCTGCCTCCATGCACCCGCAGGGGATATTACACTCACCATTGGGGGACCGTGCTCCGGGCTTTATTCGATGTTCCTCCTGATCAGTGTCATCGTTGCCTATACCGCCACCGAAAACATCAAGGATTCCCGCAAGATCACAGCACTCCTTATCATAACAATCGTGGTCGCGTGGATCGCAAACCTGCTCAGGGTATCTGCCTTATACCTGACTGCATATCAGTATGGCAACGACGCGATGATGGCGGTGCACACCCATCTTGGGTGGATCATCTTTGTCATAGTTGCGTGGGGGCTTCTGCTTGGATTGTCAAAGATAGAGAAGATGGAAAGGGCGGATAAAAAAGAGAGAAGAGAGAAAGGGGAGGAGTAGCGACCTACTTCTGCCCTCTCCTGCGCATATATAAGACGAGTCCCGGAAGCGAGACCATAGGGATTGTGAGGGTTACGAACTCATGAATCACCGATATTGATTCGAGTTTGATGACCCCATTTTCACAAGTGTTTGTTGTAGTATTTTGATTACACCACTCCTGTTTCTTCGCGTGCTCTTCCGCGGGTTCAGCGCCCGCAACACCTGCAAGCATCACAAGCAGGAATTGATCCGGTGGAAGGGTCCTCTGTTCCAAACAGCGTTTCGGATGGGGAACTCTTATAGTACTCCAGTGTCACACCACTTATGATGAAAGGGGTCGGCAGAAGAAAGTTTGTGGTGTGTCTCACCCTGACCATACT
The DNA here is from genome assembly GCA_003194445.1 of Candidatus Methanogaster sp. Classification (GTDB taxonomy): domain Archaea; phylum Halobacteriota; class Methanosarcinia; order Methanosarcinales; family Methanogasteraceae; genus Methanogaster_A. The sequence goes on along the minus strand of PQXF01000033.1, from coordinate 25,169 downwards.
GTATGCGTTGCTTATATTCTACCTCTCCTCCCAGTCGCACCTACCGCAAGCAGCATCAGAGATGAAGGATTTGCTGCACAAAATCATCAGCATTATCGGCGTCCGCTATTTTCATACATTTAAATATATAATAAGCCACCCTGATAAACTTGAACATTTCATGTTATTCTTCGGCTTCGGAATTCTCTTACGCCTCACAGCGTATCACTCGAGATACCCCTCTATCAGGGAGAATGCGATGCTTGTTGCCCTCATGATAGGCATCGGATACGGGGCACTCGATGAGGTCCATCAGATGCTCGTGCCGTACAGATCTCCAAGCATCTACGATTTCATTGCGGACGCAGCCGGCATCGTGTGTGCCCAGATATTCATTGCGCTTGTGATGTGGATGTATGTAAGGCTACAGAACGCCCGGAACCGATAGAACGATGGTTATTGCGCCGAGTGTGATGCAGAAGAGAGCGAAGTTCACGCGCTCTGCAAACCTGATCAGGAGATCCATCGTTGTGTAGCCGGCTACGAAGGACGTGACAAACATGATAAGGATGTTCGCCGGTTGAACCTCTGAGATCGATCCGATGTCGAGCAGCATTGCGCCGAGAACGACAGGGACGCTTATGAGAAAGGAGATTGTAAGAGCAGTTTTCTGTTCGATATTCCGGAGCAAGAGGGTGGTGATCGTTACTCCGGACCTCGATATCCCCGGGAGGATCGCAAATCCCTGCACAAGTCCGGTTATGGCCAAATCCCTCGTTGTAATCTCCTCGCGCGTCCGGTGTGCGCTCCTGCGCGATGGCAGGTGGAGTACGATTCCGGTGAGGATTAACATGACGCCGATTATGATGGTTGCACCCTCACCTGAGGTGAACGATTGCTTGAGTGCGAGGTAGCACGGGATGCCTGTTATGCCGCTGCATCCGGCAGTTATAACAAGAATCCTCAAGAGTCTTGATTCCGGTCTTAAGATCGATAAAAACTCTTTCCTGAACTTTATCAGGACGGCGCACATAGTCCCGAGGTGAAGGAAGATCGCAAGGGCTATCGTATCTTCCGGAGGTATGGCGAAGTGCTGGACCATCACGAGTATCGATTGCCCCTCACTGGAAACTGGCAACCACTCGGTTACACCCTGGATGATGCCAAGAATCGCTGCTTGAATCGGATCCATGCGACGATTCTTTTGGCGTTCTCACTTGAAGTATGTAGCGGTACCGATAGCATCCCGCGATCTCTCTGAATATCTGTAGTAATTAGATAATTATATTGTTATGAGGTGTATCACATTTAATCTGTGACAGCCCAATCAATTTATATAGGGTACTGCCTGATAAATAGAATCATGAGCTCGGTTAGTATGGTCGATGCCGGCGCAAATCCGCACATCGGAAAGTTCGTGGTGCTTGGAGAAGACCCGGCAGACTCAGATGCAACGCTTGTGATAGGTGATAACGCGGTCATCCGGTCGCATTCGGTGATCTATCGCAATGTTGTTATCGGGGATAATCTGCGGACAGGACACGGCGTGTTGATCAGGGAGAGTACGAGGATCGGTGACGACGTGCTTGTGGGTACGAAAACGGTCATCGATGGGTATACAAGCATTGGAAGTCACGTAAGCATCCAGAGCCGGGTGTACATCCCGACAAACACTGTAATCGAAGATTATGTCTTCATCGGTCCGTGTGCAGTACTCACGAACGACAAATATCCGATACGAAAGGATTATGGACTGTGCGGACCCACCCTCTCAAATGGCGCAAGCATTGGCGCAAACGCTGTAATCCTCCCGGGTGTCAAGATCGGGGAGGGCACGATGGTTGCTGCCGGCGCATGTGTCACGAGAGATGTGCCAGACTGGAAACTGGCGATCGGGTTCCCGGCAGAGATCCGGGATCTTCCGGATGATCTGAAGGTGATGAATGCGATATAGGGGAGGAGGGGAAGGCGATACCATGATTCCGATTGCAAAACCGATGATGGGGGCTGAAGAGATTAACGCAGTGGTAAAGGCGATGGAGTCAGGCGGCTTAGCGCAGGGACCACGGGTACAGTTGTTCGAGGAGCATTTTGCAGATTATATCGGCGTTTCTCAGGCAGTTGCGACAAGTTCGGGAACAGCAGGACTGCATGTCGCGCTTCTTGCGCACGGCATCGGCGCGGGCGACGAGGTTGTGACAACGCCGTTCTCGTTTATTGCAACAGCAAACACCGTTCTATTCACAGGAGCAAGACCGGTCTTTGCAGACATCGGCGAGGATTATAACATAGATCCCGAAGGGATTCTCCAGGCGATAACGCCAAAGACGAAGGCAGTGCTTCCTGTGCACCTGTACGGCTGCCCTGCCGGGATGAAAGCGATCCGGGAGATCGCAGAGGATCACAATCTAACAATAATCGAAGATGCATGTCAGGCGCACGGTGCAATGCACGATGGCAAGAAAGTGGGGTCGTTTGGAACCGGCGTATTCAGTTTCTATCCGACAAAAAATATGACGACCGGAGAGGGCGGGATGATCACGACCGATGACCATGAGATTGCGAAACGGGCAAGGATGCTCCGGGATCATGGCTCAAGCAAGCGCTACGTTCACGAGATGCTCGGATACAATATGAGGATGACTGATATGGGCGCGGCAATCGGCATGGTGCAGCTAACTAAGCTTAACGATTTCAATTCCAAAAGGAGAATGAATGCAGCGCATCTCACAGGAGAATTGGAGCATGTCCATGGGATAACGACGCCGGAGGATGTTTTGGGTCATGTATTTCACCAGTACACCGTGCGGGTTTCGGGTGGAGATGGTGGCGGGGGCAGGGGTAGAAGTGTAGGTGTGGGTGGGGCGGGGGATGGAGGTAGGGGTGGAGTTGTGAACGATACGAGAGATAGTCTGGTGGCGTATCTTGGCGAGAAAGGGATTGGAACCGGGGTATACTATCCGATACCGATTCACTGGCAGCCTCTCTACCGGAAACTCGGGTTTCAGGATGGTCTGCCAGTATCTGAAAGATTCGCAGACGAGGTTCTCTCGCTGCCGGTGCATCCGGCGGTATCCGGAGACGATCTGGATTATATAGTCGAAACAATAAAGGAATATTTCGAGAATCATGTTGAGGTGAAATCATGAAGGTTGGAGTGATCGGCGTCGGCGCGATGGGACAGCATCACGCCCGCGTGTATCATGAGATGGATGACGTGGAACTAATCGGCGTATCAGACGTTGATCGGCTGCGTGCAGAAGAGATCGCGGCGATGCATGGGGTGCAGGCATTCACCGACTACAAAAAACTCCTTTCATGTGATCTTGATGCGGTGAGCGTCGCTGTGCCGACGACGCTGCACAAAACCGTTGCGATGGATGTCATAAACGATGGCGTGCACCTTCTCGTCGAGAAACCGATTGCAAGCACGGTCGAGGATGCGGATGAGATGCTATCTGCTGCAAAGGATGCGGGCGTGCGGCTGATGGTCGGGCATATCGAGCGCTACAACCCCGCGGTCGCCAAACTGAAAGAGATCATCGATTCGGGCTTGCTCGGGGACATCGTCTCCATGAGCGCTCGAAGGGTCGGTCCGCACAACCCGCGCATCCGGGATGTCGGGATCATTATGGATCTCGGCGTGCATGACATCGACACCATCTCATACCTCTATAATGCGAAGGCAAAGAGCGTCTATGCGATCGCAGGCAATGGCTTACTGGACTCGCACGAAAACCATGCAGGCATCCTCATGCAGTTTGGCACGGGTCGCGCAGGCATGATCGATGTGAACTGGCTGACCCCGCACAAAGTGCGACGGCTCACGGCTGTTGGCACGGAGGGGGTCGCGTATCTCGATTACATCAGCCAGACTGTGGAACTGCACGATGGCGACTGGATCAGATCGGCAAAGATCGAGGAGAAGGAACCTCTCGCAAACGAACTCGAGTACTTCATCGGGACGGTCGGGGGTCAGAGGAGCCGGATCTTCGAGGACGATGGTAGATACGTGCTGAAGACCGCGCTTGCCGCGATAAGGTCGTATCGGGAAGGGCAGCTCGTTGGGGTTGAGGGGTAGAGTGTGGGTGGGATCGTTTATTTCTGCGGTGGATATTCCGTTATTCGAGTATGTATTTAGTTAATTCAACGATTGATTGGCAGATGCCTTTAAATATGGTGGTGAAGATGAATGACACGCACATTTGTGTCAAAGGTGATACAAGATTATGAAGATGAAAAGCATATCCAGAAAAACAGGAATGATGATAGCAGTGCTGGCACTGATCACCGTCATGTTCATACCAACTGCAACGGCACCTCCTCCGGGTAAAGAGGTTATGACTGCCATCTGGGACGACTCGAACATCGTGGTTACCGTCGAGAACTTTCTCAATCCAGGCCATTGGTATCAAAACAGGTTGTATCAACCAGGAACATCTGATACGATTCCACCCGAGGGCCCATTCAGCCCAACGAACATGGATGGATATTTTGTACTCACTGCTTTTGTGCCTAGTGAGGTTGGTGACCCCTATACAGATCGGTTCAACGTGACAAACTCCGGTGCAGGATATAAGGGGGGTGAATGGACGGTTTGCCTATATAAGGATGGAGTATTTAAAGAAGGTGCTACAGAGCCACAGGATCCTCCCAAATCTCCGCGTGGTTGCGAGACTGTTATGGTCGGTGATGATCCCGCCATCCCAGAATTTGCCACAATCGCTATCCCTACAATCGCGATGCTCGGACTCTTTGCACTCTACCGCAGAAAGCAGAAGAAGTGAACTCGGGAAATCAAATATTTCCCACCCCTTTTCTTTTTCCACTTAATCATTGATGACATCCTTCGATAAGCACCTAAACACAACCGCGCTCGCCACACTTACAGGAATCGCGCTCGCATATCTCTGCTCATTCGCACACCCGGCACTACCAGCAATCGCGCTCCTCTCGATAATTCCGCTCTACTTCGTAATCCAGCGCAACCACACACGCCACAACCTCCTCGAAAAACTCTGGTACCTCGCGGCGCATGGAGATATGTCTTCCCGTTTGCAATCTACCTCGTGATGGGCGATCTGACACGCGCAATACTCCCGGGTGCTTTTGAGGAATATCACATCTACATCACCTACTGCCTGCGAACCATTGCTGTCGGCTACATCCTGATCAGGTACCGGAGCCTCTACACCGAACTTGGCAGGTGGCGGCTCGATGGCACCTCGGTTCTCATCGGAGTGGTTATATGTCTCCTATGGGTCGGACTGGAGGGACTCTGCCCAGTCTTCTCTTCCACAGACGTTCATTATGATCCCGCCATATTCGATACAACCGCGTTCGGATTCCTGGTGCTTGTGAGGTTTGCGGGCAGCGTGCTCGTTGCGCCGTTAATCGAGGAACTCTTCTGCCGGTCGTTTCTAATGCGGTATGCGGTCGATCCCGGGTGGCAGGATGTGCCGATCGGCACGTACACGCTCGGATCATTCGCGATCGTGACAGTGTTCTTCGGCTTCTCGCATTTCAGGTGGCTTCCTGGCATCCTGACAGCGGTACTTCTGAACCTGCTGCTGTACAGGACAAGGAACCTGTCTTCGTGTGTGGTTGCACATGCGACCGCAAACCTTCTGTTGCTTGTGTACGTGGTCTACACGGGCGAGTGGGGCTTCTTCTAATTTCTTCCAATCGAAAACTTTTAACCTCCGCTGTGCCATGTATGCCACAGGAGAACATATCCGGAAAAGGAGTTTCATGCACAGAAAAATTAATCGAATATGTTATGGTCAAATCGATCCAACACAAGCGGTAAAAATTACCGGATTTAACCACAGAGAGCACGGAGTTTTTAAACCGATCCTCTGCGTCTCTCTGCGTCCTCTGTGGTTGCATCTCCTACTGATGTCATCTATGTCAGCCGCGGTGTTGCGCATCCGACCAACCATTACAAAAAATAATAGAATACCTCATTTAGGATATATTCAGGTGAGATCATGAAGATATACGGACAGCCGGAAAAGAGTATCAGGCAGGCAGTTGCATCGGGCGGTGTAACAATTGCGGTATACGGACTTGGGAAGATGGGGCTACCGCTCGCAGCGGTCTTTGCGGACGCTGGCGCGCGTGTGATCGGCGCTGACATCGACAAAGGCATCGTTGCGACCATTAATCAGGGAATCTGTCATGTAACAGGGGAGCCTGGACTTTCCGAACTCGTGAAGCGAAACGTAGGCGAAGGGAGGCTTTCCGCAACGTCTGACCTCGTCCACGCGGCAGAAGAGGCTGATGTGATGGTTATACTCGTACCAACGCTCCTTGACCGGAATAACAACCCTGACATGTCGATTGTCCGTTCGGTCTGTGCAGATATCGCAAAAGGGCTTGGTCCCGGAGACTTTGTGATTCAGGAGAGTACGGTTCCACCCCGCACAACAAGGGACACGATCCTCCCGATACTGGAAGTATCAGGACACCGCATCGGAGATTTCGGGGTTGCGCACTGTCCTGAGCGCACCGCATCAGGTAGGGCGATCATCGACATCACAGGCGCATACCCAAAGATCGTTGGCGGGGTCGATGGTGCGAGCACAGAGACCGCGAGAGCACTGTACCTGACAATCAACAAAAAAGGCGTAATTCCCGTGAGCGATGCAACTGCTGCGGAGTCTGTGAAAGTCTTCGAGGGCTTGTACCGGGATGTGAACATCGCGCTTGCAAACGAACTCGCCATGGTCTGCGACGAACTTGGAATCGATTCAAGAGAGATCTTTGATGCGGCGAACACCCAGCCGTATTCGCATATCCATGCGCCAGGATGTGGCGTTGGCGGGCACTGCATTCCGGTGTACCCGTACTTTGTCATAAATACGGTAGAGGCAAGTACCGATATGCTGAAGCTCGCACGCCGGATCAATGACGGCATGCCAGCGTACACCGTGGATCTGCTCGAAGGCACGCTTCAAGAGATCGAGGTTGGGATATCGGGTGCGCGTGTGCTTCTTCTGGGCGTTACGTACCGCGGTGATGTGAACGAGACAAGATTCAGTCCGGCAATCGACGTGATCAATGAACTGAAGAGAAGGGGTGCAGAGGTCTTTGCTTACGATCCGGTTCTCGGGGACGATGTGCAACGGTTTGGGACAATTCCTTCCAATCTCGGCTCTGGTGATGGGATTGGCGAAATCGACGCAATCCTGATCGCTTCCGATCATGCCGAATTTAAGGAGATCGACTGGGACATACTCGGCAGAAGGATGCGGCACAAGGTGGTTGTGGATGGAAGGAACATCTTTGATCCGGAAGAACTCCGTTTAAGAGGGTATCTATATCAGGCAGTTGGCAGACCATGAACATATCTCCTGATGCGCAGAGTATCGTAATTTTCACTCTTCTTTCATTTGTGCTGACGATAGTAGCACTTCCGAAAACGATCAGGATACTCAAATCAAGCGGCATGGTCGTGAAGGACTACTACAAGACCGGCAAGGTGTGCGTCCCGACAAACGGTGGCTTACTGATCGGACTTGTCGTTCTTGTCATGCTGAGCGCATCGGTGATCTTCTGCAACTCAACGATCAATTTCGTCATCGTTTACATCGCGGTGATGTACGCTATCTTTGGGATACTGGATGACCATCTGCAGATCAGGAACCGGTGGCTCAAGATATTCTTTCCGTATTTCCTGTCATATCCAATCGCACTGATCCTCCAGCCGCATGCCATGGGAACGATCAGCCACTTCACAGTCATGACGCCAACTATGTTACGATGTTTTTATTATATTATTGCTCCAGTGTATGTCATGGTAGTTTCCAACATGGTGAACATGCATTCCGGTTTTAACGGGCTCCAGTCAGGGCTTTCCTCGATAATCTTCTTCTTCCTTCTGGTGAAGTCGTTCATGGTCGGGCAAATCGAGCATCTTGGCATCTTTGCAGCGTTCTTCGGCGCGAATCTCGCGTTCTGGACGCGCAACAGGTACCCATCATCGATCTTTGAAGGAAACATCGGTGCGATGCTGATCGGTGCCGCGATGGGCACATTTATAGTCTTCCAGGGATTTCTCATATCCGGAATCATCATGCTTCTTCCGCACACGGTTAACTTCCTCATGTACTTCTACTGGAGGGTGCGGAGAAAGATATGCCAGATGCATGGCACACCGCCTGGAGAATACGGCTCATTCAAGTTCGGGCGTCTGCGAGATGACAGCACGATCAGTGTACCGAACCGGCTAACACTGAAATGGCTACCATTATACTACTATCCGGTGACCGAGAAGGCGATCGTCATGATTATGTATGCGCTCACCGCCACGACGTGTGCTATAGCACTCTATGTGCCGTATTGATATAAGATTGTACACTTAAAGGTATGTTCGATGGCAGGAAGAAGATTAAAATACTATATCGACCTGATCGTTGTTGCCCTACTTGTAGGTCTGTGTATTCTCTTCGTTCTTGTCGAGCCATTCAACGAAACACCACTCAGGATTCCCTTTTCACTGATAATCTTACTTTTCCTCCCGGGATATGCGCTTATCGCGGCGATGTTTCCGAAAATGGGTGAGATCAGTGGGATCGAGCGGTTCACGCTCAGCATCGGTCTGAGTATTGCGATTACAGTCTTTGATGGCTTTGCGATCAGCGTGACGCCATACCTGTTCAGACCGGTGCCGCTCATACTCACACTCTCTGCGATAACATTGTTCCTTCTGTTAGTGACCGTCGTTACGAGAGCGCTGACCCGGGGAGATAAGAGATATTTTGTGGATTATCAGGGATTTATTGAGTCGTTGCGGGCCGATGACGAGAAGATGAGTGATATCGAACGGATGCTTTTCATAGCGCTCATCGGATCGATCATCATCGCAAGCAGTATGCTCATCTATGCCAAGCTCACGTTTGAGGACGAGGAGTTTTCTGCGCTCTACATTCTCGGTCCGGATGGTAAGGCAGAGGGCTACCATAAAGAGCTCTACATCGGCGAGCCTTCCACGATCACAGTCGGTGTTGAGAACTATGAACATGCCACAACCGACTACACGCTTCAGGTAAAACTCGGAACAGGCGTGCTTGAAACACGGAAGATAAGCCTTGCGCATAAGGAAAAATGGCTTGAAGATACAACGTTTGTCCCGGACCGGACAGGAGATCGCCTGAAGCTTGAGTTCGTCCTGTACAAGGACGGGCAATCATACCGGTCAGTCCATCTCTGGGTCAACTCATCGATCAACTACAACGACACAAGCTCCCTATTGAATTATTTGATCGTCCCACCGGATATTCCGAATGGCGGCATGGAAGAGAACAGTTCATGGGTATTCAGGAGCAATAGAAACTTCACTGGCGGATATTCCAGCGTGTCGCATTCATCCAACCACTCTTATGAGATCGTGTCTGTAAATCCGGAGGTAGGTTGGTATGGCGAAATCTCGCAGGATATTGTTTCACAAAAACCAGGGCTTGCCGTGCTCCGGTTTGCCGTGCGCGATTCGATCCTCACAAACACCACCGGGTATATGTTGCAGGTGCTCTTAAATGATGCAAGCGTCTGGGAATGCAGCGCGGCAAAAGACATGGGTTGGCAGCAGATCAAGTTTCCTGTGATGCTCCAAAACGCAAGTCGGCTTACCATGAGGGTCTCTTCAGAAAAGAGCAACCACAATATCTCGGTGTGGTGGGACGATATCGAATTTGAGACGCTCACAGTGGTGGATGTGGCGTATTACGAGCCATCGATTATTTTTGGTACTCCTACAGATGTTTCAGTCGTTATCGATAACTACGAGCCAGCATGCAAGAACTACACGCTCGCCCTGAAGCTTGGGGGGGAGTTGGTCGCAGAGATGGATGCCAATCTCAAGAGTTGCACAAAGTCTATGTGGAACCTGACATTCACACCAAGGATGATTGGCTCACACCTTCCGCTCGAGTTCTTACTCTATAAGGACGGTGCGGTACACCGGTACGATGTAAAAACGGTCTCGTCTTCGGTTGATTACAGCAATATCGACTTTGCGATGAACTACTCGGTAACACCACCCCGGATCCACAATTCTGATATGGAATACAACGGGTACTGGGAATATATGGGAAAGGGAAACTTCACAGGCACATATACCAATGCCACCTCAACGCTTGGTTACCGCTCTTATGAGATCGCAACTTCGGAAAATTCCAGCACGGTACCTGGTGATTTCGGCGCAATCTCTCAGGAGATAGCGGGCACGGAGGGAATCGTTCTCCTGACATTCGATGTGAGGGACTCGCAGACATCTGATACCGAAGGACGCCATAAGAAGCAGGTACTGCTAAGTGACATCCCCATCTGGGAGGATGACGCTTCCGGTGACGAAGGGTGGCAGCGCGTCGAAGTCCCTGTGATGCTCGCATCAAATAACACCCTCACCCTACGGGCGTACGGGGTGGCAGGAGGCGCAGACTTTCAGGTATGGTGGGACAATGTTAAGTTCAAGAAATTCGAAGGGGAAGCGGAGCGTGAGACCAAGGTTGCAGGATATGTTCCGAGTGTGCAGATAAGTGGCATCCCTATGCCGATCCATACAGGCAGCACGCTGACGCTCACAGGTTCGAACTGCGATCAATTAAACTCTGACGAATCGCTCACACTCTATTTCAGCGATAATGGTGTCGTTGAACCGGGAAATGCCACGTATAATATCAGTGTCCGCAGTGACCGGGGCATCCACTATCTCGGAAAAAAGTACACGGTACCAGGTTCAAAACCTGACCTTCTGCTGCCAATGATCGCTGATGATAGAAGCAGAACCGTGCGTATAAATAAGACATGGGAGCTTGGGGATGGTCACAACCTCTCACTCCGTAGCGTGGATCTGGGCGTGGATGGTGCGCAGGATACCGCGCTTCTCGAACTGAGCCGGTACGATGAAATTCTCGATTCCGACGTAGCTGGTGTAGATGGGATCTTTGAATATCGAACCGATGTTGTGAGTGTTGGCGATGACGTGTGCCTCTTCAGATGCAGAGTCGAGGAGATACTGCTTGACACGTCCGTAAAGATCGATGATCTGTACCTCTATTCGGATACACCAGTTCCTGTCAGGGTCGGCGACAGGTACGGGGAGTTCGAGATCGACAAGATATATCCGGATAAGATCGTCTTTAAGAATACAGGATCGATCATCTTCAGCGGGACGTGCAGCATCTTAAACGACACCATTATCTTTGAGGTCTCAGATAACCGGCGTTATGCATATCTCTACACGACAAAGACCGAGAGCGGAACATATAAGCTTACAGGAACGCCGTCGTCATATACTGCGAAGGAAGGGAAATGGATGAACCTGACCGGCAACAACCACCCCGCATTTTCTTATGATTCCGATGCCAGGAGATCGTATGAGGAGTTGAAGGTCTACTTCTCGGATGATCTGTTAATCGCAGAAGAGGGTGCAACATACACTGCGACTGTGATCGGCAACGAGACCGGTTTTCTGGGAGCGATGCGTCAATCATTCAATCCGGACCGCGCAGACCTCCTCGGAAAAATTCTTGTAAACGAGAGTGAGGAGGAGGTGCAGCTTGAGATCGGTGAGAGTTACGTACTCGATGAAGGCTATCTCCTGACACTCCGGGATATATTTGTTACAGGCGGAACAGCATGGCTGGAACTCGTAAAAGAGGGAGTGGTTGTGGAATCCGGTGCCTGCATCGAAGGCGGTACTTTTGAGTACGAACTCTACGTAACAGGGCGTAATGTTCCAATCTTTGAATGTACCACAGTGACAATCTTTCAGGACAGCAAATCCGGTTTTATTCTGCTGAAGGACATCAGGCAGTGCTCAGATGACGTGGAGAAGCTCAATGTCGGGAAGAGATATGGTACATTCAAAGTTTCTGAGATCATGGTTGATAGAATTGTGCTCACAAACAGAGAGTCGATCACGATAAACGACGAGACCTCGATTCTGGGCGGATGGCTGAAATTCGATGTGAGCGGAAACAGCGTTACTCCGTACGTAGAAAAAGAGATAGGAGGCAGGATATGAGATGAATATCCTATTAATGCTTGCTTCCGGGCTCGGCGTAGTGATGCTCCTCACGGTGGTAGCTTGCTTCGTATTCAGCCGTCAGATCCTTCTCAGGTGGTATCGCGTGAGGAAAGCACCGTTCAACGATCCTTTGCACATGCAGATGCTCAAGCTTGCAATAGACGCGGGAATGCCGGCAGTAGAATTATGTTTCGTCGAGTCTCCTGTTGTTAACTCGTTTTCCGTTGGAAGCCGAAAGAACGGCTCTATCGTCCTGACAACAGGAGCTATCGAACGACTGAGCAAAGAGGAACTCTCGTGCATGATGGTATACGAGATTGCGCATCTCATGAGTGGGCGCGGACTTCGGGAGATCGCCGTTGTTCTTGCCGGAACACTCACCGTGCTTCCGATAGCTGCTCTATGGGGCGCGGTATTCACGGGATTTGGGCAGGAGTACGATCCTGCGCCAAAACTGATCAAATTCTTCGTAACATCCCTCCTTGCACCACCGGCGGCACTCCTGATCCATATCACATCCCGGGACTCGGTGAAATACGAGTCTGACAAGTACACTGCACTATTGTGCGGACCAGACACGGTGATTGGAATGCTTTCAAAATTGAGCGATCAGGAGAGCTGGGATGTTAATCCATCACATGCTTCACTCTTTATCGCAAATCCGCTCGCAGAAGATGAGATATACAATACGCTCTTTCGCACTCGTCCGTCGATAGATGATAGAATAAAAAGATTAGAGGAGGTAGAATATTGATTCCAAAATGGATGTGTGCCCTTGGCATCAGTTTCATCTCGCATATGTCTATACTCTTCGTGATAATCGTAGTTGTTACATTTCAGGCGAGAGATTTTGATTTAGGGCGTACACTTGTCATTACAGCCGCGTACATGGCATTCATGGTGGTGTACTTCGCAGTTCTATTTATAGTGTTCAAAAGAAAAATAGATGCAGCGAAATGATTGGAACGCAGAGTTTTCTCCTCCGCGCTCTCTACGTGCTGCCAACGGCTTTGCTAACATATTCAGTGGTTAATCCCCCTATTGCGGTTTCTGCCAACTAATAATGCCTCAATAGAACGCCTCCACTGCCCTGTGAAGCGTCTCCGGAATCTCCCGCGCCGTCAACTGGTCGAGCCCCACAGTCGAATCAAGCGTTAGCGGCGTTACTGATATGTGGTGCTGTGTGAGGGCATGTACATCGGTGCCAGGTTCGTCATCCTGCACGAGATCGCCATCGATCCGGTAATACGGACGCCCCCGCGGGTCGTGGCGCTTCTCAACAGCGGTCTTGAATATCTTTCTCGACAGTCTTGTGATCTCGATCTCGGTATCAAGGGAGGCATTTCGCGGGATGTTGACGTTTAACAGATCCACACCATCCGGAAAACCCTTTTTAAGCGCATGTTTTGTAATCCTTCTGACCAGATCGATCCCTGTATCGAAATCGTACTCATAGTGCCTGAGATCGTTGAACTTGTCGCCCTGATCCACCACCTGAATCGATGCCGCTATCGTTGGGATGCCGTAGCTGGCAGCTTCGAGTGCAGCACCGATCGTGCCGGATGTGGTCACTGTGTCGGTGCTGATGTTCTCGCCGATATTAAACCCGGATACGCAGAGATCAGGGAGCCGACCCAGTATATTAGCATTAAAATATATTTTTGATAGTATATTTTAACCTCCACCATCCGTCTAAAATAGCAGAGAGTCTGCACTGACAAGTCATTGGGATATGAAGACCTGTGAGTGGGTATTTCGATACAAGCATCACCGTAAAATGGTTCAGAGAAGGAGAATTTAATCATTTCGAAGCATTGCTATTATTAGATCGAATAAAGTATTTCGAAACCGATTTCGTGATCTCAGAGTGCGGTCGAGAATTTCAAGCACGATAAGACCAAAAGCGGTGCTGTAAAGCTCTTCAGCTGCTTGTGCAGGACAACCAGGAATGATGGTTCGGGATGGCAATCTGAAGCGGATCCGGAACATGGTAGATGCATTGGCAAGGGAAGAGTATTTATGACGAATCCGAGAAAGTTGATGATCATCAAACATGGTATGAGGCAGGTATACGGGTGATTGACATAACACCAAACAGACATCATACAGCCATATTTGTCGTCATTACAATAACCCTCTTCTCCACCGGAGCAGCGGCGATGATCTACGAGGTTGTCCTTTTAAGGGAATTCACACTGCTTCTTGGCTCTTCTTTCTATTCCGGATCGATTGTTCTGGCTTCGATAATGGGTGGTCTCGCCATTGGAAGCCTTGTAATCGGCAAACTCTCTGACAGAACAGAAAACCCATTCCTTCTGCTATTCGTATTGGAGATTTTTATCGCTCTTATCTCTCTTGTTATGGTTCCGGTCGCAAGGAGGTTCGCGCTCTCTGATACGTGGGTTTTAACCGACGGAATGATTTATGCATTCGGACTCATCAAGCTCAACCCCACCTCATGGCACATCCTGCTACTCTACAGCTCATGCATCCTGCTCGTCCCAGCCATACTGATGGGTGGAGAACTCCCTGTAGCTATAGACATACTATCAAGGTACAAAACCGGAAAAATCGGCGAAATATCCGGATTTTCATATTTTTTGGATACGTTAGGGGGGATTGTGGGAGCGATCTCTGCCGGGCTCATAATGATCCCTCTATTCGGCTCGATTGCGACAGTACACGCCGGAGGACTCCTGAATACGGTAGGTGCGGTGAGTGTGGCATTATTCATGATATTCTTTCGGGGTTTCCGAAGCCCTGCAAAGATGCCCCCTCCGGACGAACAGAATCGAAGCGATCGAAAGATCATACCCGTGATCATACTGATGGTTCTCCTGCTCTCCATCTTTGTTCTGGGATATTACAGAGCAGAGCAGTTGGAATATACCACGGTTGGGGATCTGTATCCGGGACAGGTCATACTTGAGCGCAGAGAGAGCAGATATCAGACTATAACAGTGATAGACCATGATATTCTCGGACGTGTTCTCTTCCTGGATGGCAGGGTACAGATATCGGAGAGTGATGATGAGCCGTATTCGGAGGCGTTGGTATTACCTGCCGCAGTTACATTACTGAATAACAGAGATGATCTGGATGTCCTGGTAATCGGCGGTGGAGACCTCGGCGTTCTGGAGGTGTTAACGAGGTTCCCGGATGAGAAGATCGGAGCCATAACGCTTGTGGATCTGGATCCTGACGTGATAGAGATATCAAAGGAATATCTAAGAAGCATACATAATGACTCATGGAAAGATCACAGATATGAGTATGTGGCGATGGACGGAAGAAACTATATCAAGGAAACGCTTATTAACGGTAGAACGTTCGACCTCATCATTTTGGACCTTCCCGATCCCAACGATGATATTCTTGCAACTTTTTATTCGCTGGAATTCTACAATGATCTTTATTTGTTGCTTAACGATGATGGGTTGATGGCTACGCAGGCTACTCAGGCAGATTGGGCAATAGGAGCGGACGGGTATGCTGTGGTTGCGGAAACTCTGCGAAAGTCGCAGTTTCCGATTGTTCGGATGTATACGCGATACATACCAAGTTTCGGCAACTGGGGATTTGCAATCGCATCCAAAGGTTATGACCCACTGAAAATGAGCGAAGAAGATATTGAAGAGGTCATAGCTGATATTGAAACGAACACATACAACGAAAAGGTACATACCTCCCTCTTCGCACTTCCCCCATGGCTCGCAAAAGATATTGAAGATGCGCATCTTATAAATACGATCGACAAACCAGTAATAATCAGGGAATGTTGAAAGATGTTAATATGGCTAATAAACAAAATAAGAACTTTAAAACTACATGCAAATAGATTAAGGATAGAATTTATACTCCTTTGTGTGATTATATTCGGCTCAATAGCGTTTTCATACTTTGAAGGAGAGGATATGGGGATATGGGACGCCCTTTACTGGGTGATTGTGACGATCACAACAGTGGGCTACGGTGATTTTTATCCTGAGACGGCTGGTGGACGGATTACATTCGTACTGGTTGCACTGGGAGGGATCGGAACCATCGCATATATATTTGAACAATTCGTATCCTTTTCTATGAAGAGTGAATTTAAAAAATTGTTTGGATCCGGAGAGGTGAAAATGAAGGGACATACGATCATTGTAGGCTGGAATGCCAAGACAGAAGAGGCGATAAAGGAGATAAAAATAGCAAATGGTGAGTTTTTGGTAGTTGGAAGCGAATTAAATCCTGCAGAGCTGGAAGCACAGGGAATAATCCACATCAGTGGAGATTCAACGAAGAGCGATACTTTGAACAGGTGCAATATCAAAGAAGCGAAGATGATGATGATACCGCAGGAGAATGATTCTGAGACGATAATGATCGCTCTTGCAGCCCGGAAGCTAAATCCCGATATAAAAATCGTTGCGACATGCGAGACACGGGAGCATGTGGAGTTGATGCGCGAGGCTGGAATCGACCATATAATATCTTATGCAGAGATAAGCGGAAGATTGCTTGCTCACGCGATAACAGAGCCGGTGGCAGTGAATTTCATTATGGATGCTATAACATCGGTCGTTGGGTTCAATCTAAAACAGATGAGGGTGGACGAGAATACGAAGCTCTCGGATATACCGCCGGGTGAAAACGAGAGGGTCATAGCAGTATATCGGGACGATGGTTTTATATTCGACTTCACGCCTGATTCTGTGCTTGCGGAAGGGGATTATCTGGTGCTGGCGTCATTTGAACGCCCCGGTCATGCAGGGCGGTGATGAATTGCGCAGACGTACCGGAATGTTTCCAAGCAATCGGCACACATATAGCCATATGCTTAAAACATTTTGCTATAGAATATGCTTGTTGGGCTACGAGATGCAGAGATGTGAATGCTGCCATAAACATTTTGAGATTGGGGTTGCATTATGAGTAATCCGGGAAGCTCCGGTAATTTAGCGTGGGGCGTGGTCACTAAAGCTGCCAGCATCCGGGATCGGTTGTGAAAGGGTCGCCTGTAAGCGCATAAGAGAGGCACCTGAGACCTCCCCGACAGAGTCCGGAATAAAAACAGCCTTCACATCCCTCACTGATGCGTTTTCGCAGGGCACAAAAGAGATCGCTCTTATAGTACAGTTCGATAAGCGGCGTCTCTAACAGGTTGCCTACACGGATAGGTATCCTGCGGCACGGGTAAAGGTCGCCGTTTGGCATTACCGTAATCAGCGTATCGCCAGCGGTGCAGTGATATGGTCGTCCCCCGGCAACAAGAAATTGGAGTGCTCTATGCATTGCTATCTCGGTTCGGCAGAATAAACGACGTTTCGCCTTTCTACGAGCACGGTACATAATCTCGAAGAACTCTCGTGTCTCACTGGGGTTTAGAACCGGACACTCTGATGCCAGACCTCTTCCCAGAGGAATGAATCGATCAGCCCATACGCGATCAACCCGCAGTCGCATGCCCAGTTTGGCAACATCCGCAAACTCACGGAAATTGGCGCGGTGAGCAGTGAAGGAGATGAAGGTCGGGACATGCTCTCGTACCAGATGTTTCACCGCCGATACTACCCGTTTGAAATCGCCGGTGCCACGAATCCTATCATGCGTGGCTTGCATACCATCGATACTGACCTGCACGAAGGTTGGAGTGAGGTTGTGCAGGCGGTGAGCCATCTCAGCGTCGATGAAACTTCCGTTGGTGAGAATCGCGTAGCTGATTCTCTGTCTCCTGGCAGAGAAGAACTCAAGCAGGTCCATAAAATCGTGCCGGACGAATGGCTCGCCGCCCGTAACCGTAATATGCCCTCTGGTCATAGGCAACGTCTCATCCCGATTCCAGAAGTCCAGAAGCTCTTGAAACTCTCTGTACACATCGAGCAGGCTCTGAAACGGGAGCTCGCCTCCGGAGTCGCGTTCCTGGTAGCAGTGCTTGCACCGAAGGTTGCAGCGGTCTGTTATGTGCCACTGAAGAAGCAAACTGTGAGGACGATAAAGCATGTCGCGGTTCATTCCATCCGCTCTACCTCTTCCGCAATCCCGGATACGACAGCCATGAACCTGCCATACAAGTCTTCAGACTCTTCTGCAGAGAGGGATCTTTCGGTTACTCGCAATGAAACGACGTCTCTGAGTACATCAGCGTCGAAACCGAATATATTAGCTGCATTCCCGATAACCTGCTCTCGCGGAACCGTACTCCCCTGCTCAAGCGAGATCAAGACATAGAGAACATCTATCAGGCTGTTCGATCATTCGAGACATCGCATCGGTCAACAACCTGCTGCTGTGCAAGATATAGTGACGGCGTAGTCTGAGGAGTATATTCATGGTTTCCTGCTCGCAACGCAGCCGCAGATGTTCACGCCCAATCTCTATATCACTGAGGAGATCCTGTCCTACAAGTACCAGATAATTCTCTTTCATGATGAAAAATTTTATCGGGAATACATTGCTTGACGAACGCAGGTTCGCATCAGTGAGGAAGAACGGCGCAATGGCACACCTGCGGCTTATAGCCACTGGGTCGAGAACCTTTCTCATGGTCGGAATATCGAGATGTTTTGTTACGACAAGGATGTTTACGTCTCTTAGTTTCGGTCTGTAGTCCTCGCGAGTAGCGCTGCCGTACATGGTGACCGACAGAAGAGCGCCATCCATCACATCTTCAATCGATCTGCAGAACGTCACAACCGCTGTTTGTACCGCGGGTGGGAGTATAGTTGTTGATATGTCTATCGTCATTTTATCATTTTCATATATCCATAAAGATTATCCACCACAACCTCCGCAGCCACCGCCACATCCACCTCCGCCACATCCACCACCCTGCTGATTAACAGGAGAGAACACCCCCTGGTATGGCCGGTACAGCGTTGAACCTGCCAGAACACCTACCCCAAAGATTGCAATCACGAGCGATGGGTCGATTCCCTCGAGCATCTGTCCATTCTTAACCAATTTCTTCAACCAGCCAAAGTGTTTTTCTGTCTCTTTGAGGTAG
The DNA here is from genome assembly GCA_003194445.1 of Candidatus Methanogaster sp. Classification (GTDB taxonomy): domain Archaea; phylum Halobacteriota; class Methanosarcinia; order Methanosarcinales; family Methanogasteraceae; genus Methanogaster_A. The sequence continues at coordinate 6,171 of PQXF01000033.1, read as the reverse complement.
CGGCGCCCGAGACTCGTGGGATTGGATGATGGATCTAGAATAACAAAGACAGCGATCACCGAAGCGATGAGAAGGATAATCAGGAAAAGGACGGGGCGATCTCTTAAGATCCCAAGAAGCAGTTTTGTCCCTCCTACGCCTATTATTATAAGACACGCCACCGCAGTAATCGTCCAGACCCGCCTGCTGTCAGATTTCGTCCGGGCAAGGTGCAACCGTTCCAGCTCACTCTGTACAGGATCAAGATGCGTAGTGATTCGGTCCCACAAACCGGAATCCAGGCAGATCTCCGAAACTTTTCTCGTCCCCGATCGCAGAGACCGATAAATCTCGCGCTCCACAGCCCCGGATAGTTGAGAAGTATTTCCTTTCTGATGGGGAATTGTTATATCAGCGTCCTTCCCTTCACCACCAAAGGATATCAATTCATGACCATAGAGCTGGAATATAGCAGTCTGCATGATCAATCTCTTCCCACCGCGAAGCTGTGCAATACTAATAGAATCAAAACGCGTCAGATCCGGAAGTTGATAGTCTTCAGAACCATCCGCCCGCATCCAGAGCCAACAGATGGCGATTGCTACTGTGACCAGCCCCCCAAACAGAATCAGGAAGGTCGGTCCCGGGATCTGTACGAACTCTTCGATCATATATTCACCTACTTCGCGATTCCCGGACCTCCTGCACCCCGGACTGTATATCCGGTGCCACGTGGTCTGACAGTAGCACCCGAGCCCGAACGGTCGTAGCGATACGGCGAGTAGTGTCTGCCACCACCACTGACCCAGAAGAAGCCCCATGGGTAATACCTTGTTCTCTCTCTGATTATACGAGTTCTGTTTGCTGCAGTCTCGTTGTCGGCGGTATCATTAAAGAACTCCTGTTGGAACGTTTCGTTCGTTGTGACCTCTTCTTTCAGCGCAAGCATCTCGTCATAAGATTTCCTCGCCTCTACGTTCACCCTCGCATCTCTCGGTCCACTCAACTTGTGTTGAGGATACGTTATCGCATATATCGTCCCTGCAAGTGGTGCAACATGTTCGATATCCGCTGTTTTCCCTGATTTGTACCTGACATCGCTCTTCAAATAGACGTTGTCAGCACCCTCCACACGAACCTTGAACACATCATCCGCAGACTTGCCAGGACCTGATGCTATGCAGACATGCTTGTTACGTCCGTCGGAATAAGTCGTAATATAAGCGATTATATCACCGTTTTCAGCCGAAAAATACGAGTATTCCCAGAACGTATCCCATCTGTCATTCTTCTCTTTTGTTACCTCTGTCGTGGCAAAACCAATACCCTCCAACCTGTCGTGCATCGTCTGTTCGATCTCCTTAGCATCTCTGTCGTGGTACTTGTACATTATCCCGGCAACGCCGTTCTCATGCACCTTTTGTCCTGCGTAATGGTTGACCGAGTCTTCCCCGAGCGAGTGATAGCCAAGATATGAAGCCAGAGAAAGGGCTCTCTGCTGGTCTTCCGTATATTTCGCTGGTGTGGAGAGAAAAGAGATCGCACTGCCTGCAAGCATCGCTACAACGATTACCGCTGCTATTATAGCTATCGCAGGAACTACCAGACTGCTCGTCTCCCGTTTCATGTCATTATCACTGCCATCGCCACAACCGATACTGTAACGTATACAACACCTGATAGTACACTTGCTGCGATGTTCCCGTCACTTATCGCCTCTTGCAATTTTATCTTTGGTACCAATAATAGATCGCATACAAAGAACAGGAATGTGGCAACAAGTGAAACTCCTGCGCTCCAGCCGATCGTTAAGACCAGGTCATCAACAAGCGAGCCGGTTCCAGGTGATATAATTGTTGCCGCAACAACCAGACCAATGCCAAACATCATCAGACTGAAGAATATCGCAACAGCACTATTATTCTCTTCTATCGCTTCTTGTAAGTCGAATTTTTTAAAGACAACAATATCGTACAATTTTACCAGCAGCATACTGAGACCAATCCCCATGACCAGCCATAAGAGTGTCAGACACGCCGACTCTATTATCTGATCTACCATTGTTGCGCATCTCCTATTATCTTATCCAGTACAACCTCTGCCACACCATCCAGCGCATCCCCCATATACTCCAGAATCCTCTTTGCATCCCCGCGTCCGCAGGACATTACCTCCACGAATATTGAATTCTCATCAGGATATGTATGAATGGCAATATGGCTCTCGGCAAGCAGTGTAACCGCTGTCAGTCCCTGCGGTGTGAACTTATGGCTGATGGTCTTCAAAAGCGTTAACCCCATCAGTTTTGCCGATTTCCCAAGCGTCTCCTCTATCAACTCAATATCTTCCATCTTTTCCAGGTTGCAATCCTTTATTATCCCTATAACTGCTTGTATTCTTGCCATTTCTACCTACCCCGGGACCAAGCCCTCACCTTTGAACAAAATAATTGCTTCCTCATAATCCATGTCCTCGGGCGGGAGGGTTAAATCGGGCGACGGGAAGACCTCTTCTTCGTCCAGCACCTCGTCCATCTCGACATCCTCGCCTATGAGCAAGCCTCTTGACCGTATCAATTCGAATATCTGTGGGTAGAGTTCATTGAAGTTCTCTTCCGTAAGTTCTCCTCGTTCATTGAGGGATGCGAGCTTATTGTCAGGCTCATTTATCCTACCTAATATCTCTCCCCTATTCTCCTCCGGAAATGCCCATGTTCCGCCACCGGAGATGCTTATCAGTAAGTATTCGTGCGACATTGTAATCACTTCTCCTTAAGCTCATCATCAAGTGAAGAAAGCGAGTCTGATGTGGAAAGCTCTCTCTCGATATCACTCATATCAAGGTCTGCGGTTCCCGCACCTGCAGCAGTGCCAAGTTCCGCGGATGCTTCAGCCTTCGCCTCTTCCATCCGTATCTTCTCGGTCATGCGCTGCACTGTCAGATCGACATCACCGATCTCCCCGTCTATTCCGGAGAGTGCATCATTGACCCTTTTGGATGCCTTCGCCATTGCATAATCGGATTTTAAATCGGTTCGTTTATCTGCGAATCGCTGTATCTTCGCGGTTAAATCTACCTGTTTGTCCTTAAGCGCCCTCACCTTTGCCTCCATTCCGGCGACGGACTGCTGAAGCATCGGTATCCTCTCTTTAGTCCTATTTTCTTCCTCGATCAGTTGCGTTGCAGCACTGTTCAGTTGTTCCACCTGAAGTTCGGCTTTCTCGCTTTTTGCACCCTCCAATTCAGGCAGCTTCTCCTCCAATGCCAGAGCCCTCTTTCTGTAACCCAGAGCTTTCTCATGCACTGATGCTACCTTCTTCTGCGACTCATTCAATTCACGCTTCTTCAGGTTCTTCGCAGCTATCGAATCTCTCACTGCGATATCCACCTTCTTCTTCTCTTCACGCAGCTTCTCGTGTGCATAGTCTAGCTGCTCTGCCGGGTCTTCAAACCGATCAAGTACTTTGCTCATCTTTGCTCTGGTCACATTTGAGAACCTATCAATCAATCCCATATTAATCACTCCTTAAAGGATTTCCAGACTTCCTTTTGCTACTTCACTACCTATATATGCTTCTACCCTCGCTCCTGCTGGCTTTTCCAGACTGAGGGTTTCTCCTGTACGTGTAATCTCGCAATCGGCATACAGTACCTCTGTTCCAACAACAACATCCCATGGAAAACTGCCTTCGACCGTGACAAACCGCGCTCTTCCAACCTCGTTCACTTTCACGTCTTCTCCCTGAAATTCGAAGACACCCCCTTCTTTCAATTCATGCGGGTCTGGTGCATCCGTAGATTCGATTTCGTCAAGCAATTCCACCACAGTTCCCTCTTTTGACAGCCACTTGTGCTCCTCCGTATCCGGAAACTCCAGATAAAACTCCTCCCATCGACCCCCGCCCCAGTCATACACCAGCCTTCCAAGCACGGTGAAGTCCAATCCATCTATTATCCCGATGCTACCTTCTTTCAGTTCTTTCTGCCTGGTATCGGTCTTCCCACCTTCGCGCTCCTCTCTCCGTTTCTCTCTCTTGACTTTGAGTATCTTCTTGCCTCGTTCGAATAAACTCAATCTTCATAGCCTCCTTCTCATATCCGTTGGATACTTTGTCATACCCCTGTATATATATCTTTTGAGTAGTCTGGCACCTCTGAATACTCATTGGACATGTTGCAAAACCCCCTTCACAAGAATCATGCACTCCACATTCCAGTACAGCATCTCAATTCAGCAGAACAGCAGGAGGATAATTCCACAATCCACAAGATATCAACATAATTTTGTCATCAAACCCATCTTTTCTGTTGCGAAACTTATCAGAAACCATCCCGAATCGCTTAACGCCTCCGATAGCATGCTCCGCGAGGACTCTGAAACCAGCGATAATCCAGTTCCACGTCTTCGCATCATCGATTAATTCATTCTCTTTCGGATCCTTCTTCGGTATCACGGCAAGTTATCTGGATAATCCTTTTTAACTCCGGTAAATCCCAAATCCACCCACAAGGATATATTTCTTGGAAATACTACAGACAGCGGCGAAAACTCCTCCTCAAAGATCCGCTAATCATCTTTTTCCATTCATGGTTGGACTCACAGTACATGCTCAATAACTTGTGGTGATCGCACACTTCAGTCTGCAACCTTAATAGAACGCCTCCACTGCCCTGTGAAGCGTCTCCGGAATCTCCCGCGCCGTCAACTGGTCGAGCCCCACAGTTGAATCAAGCGTTAGCGGCGTTACTGATATGTGGTGCTGTGCGAGGGCATGTACGTCGGTGCCGGGTTTGTCATCCTGCACGAGATCGCCATCGATCCAGTAATACGGGCGCCCCCGCGGGTCGTGGCGCTTCTCAACAGCAGTCTTGAATATCTTTCTCGACAGTCTTGTGATCTCGATCTCGGTATCAAGGGAGGCATTTCGCGGGATGTTGACGTTTAACACATCCACACCATCCGGAAAACCCTTTTTAAGCGCATGTTTTGCAATCCTTCCGACCAGATCGATCCCTGTATCGAAATCGTACTCATAGTGCCTGAGATCGTCGAACTTGTCGCCCTGATCCACCACCTGAATCGATGCTGCTATCGTTGGGATGCCGTAGCTGGCAGATTCGAGTGCGGCACCGATCGTGCCGGATGTGGTCACTGTGTCGGTGCTGATGTTCTCGCCGATATTAAACCCGGACACGCAGAGATCAGGGAGCCGGTCCATGATAGCAAAGATCGCAAGGATCACGGAATCGGCAGGTGTTCCCGCGACCGCATAAGCCTCGAACGCGTCCAGTTTGATCTTGGAGAATCTCAGTGGCTCAAAGACCGACACCGATCTCCCGACACCTGATTTCTGCATCGATGGCGCCACGACGCTGACATCTCCGAGATCGCGGACGCTTCTGTATGCTGCCCTGATGCCTGATGAGTACACGCTGTCGTCGTTTGTAACGAGTATGGCTGGCATAGATGGGTGTGAATCGTGATTCATGATGCTTACCGATCTCTGGTCTTTGTGGTCATTTGAGTTAAGGGTTCTGGGACGAGGCTGGGGCAATTGCAGAGGCGCTGATGATCGAAGCGAAATCAGATCCGGACGCCGCGAAACTCTTGTTAGACGGTGAGATATACAGCAGATCGATTTATCACTCACAGCAAGCGGTGGAAAAAGCTATGAAATCGTATCTTTCACTGGCAGGGCGGATCATCACTGATGACCACCGGGTTTCCGATCGGTTTGCAGATATATTTAGAGAGATGCCTGTCGAAGTCGTGAGGGATGCGAAGTTTCTTGAACATCATGGGACGAGGTCAAGGTATCCATTATTCAGAGATCCGAGTAGATCTATGTGGATCCCGTCGAGAGAGTACATCAGAGACGACGACAGGGGCTTATAGAAAGGCGGATCGTATATTTAGCACTGTCACTAAGCTTTTGGAAGATAAATATGGAGTTGTCTTCGGATTGATGGATCTTTAACCCATCAATCTAAACTATTTCTGCCATATTACCCAATGCCACTACCTTAAGAAAATGATCCAATAGAGTCAATAAAGTATATGTACTTGGCACCTTATTATATTAGATAAAGATCCGTAAATTATTACGAATCCACAAACGAGGTGTCAACAATGTTTGATTCTATCCACAAACAGATTTCCCGCCAGATGGACGCACTAAAGAGACGCTTTGC
>PQXF01000032.1 GCA_003194445.1 Candidatus Methanogaster sp. | reverse complement strand
TATTTATATCACAATTAACGCGAATAGCTGTATAGATAATATTATTTATAAATTATATTTCACTTATTTTAGGATTGCTGTTCAGAATAGGATGTCTGGTATCGGCTAATCTGACAAAGTGGAACTACCCAGGTACTTAAAACCACTACCAGGGACTTCACTATGCCGGAACTACCCGGGACATGAGGCATACTGCAACCAAGCACCGAATATAACTGCAGAATGCGAGGGGGGCACGGAGAGAGAATAAATGGTTAAGTGCTTATAGCGCTCCTCTGTACCATCTGCGGTTATTTTTCTCTCCAAAAATTCCGGATCACCGGATAAACTCGTATATCGAGGTCTGTCTCGTAATGCAGGGTTCTCGCAGGCAGTGGAATCGATAGACCGATCCTGACGATCCATTATCCGCTATCCGTAGATTCGATAACCTTATTCCGATCAGCCGTATCTTCACCTCTCCGATAAACTCACTTATCAGGTTCTTTGAGATGTTTTTAACCAGTTCCGGATCGGAACTTGTGAATCCGATGCTCTTTGATCGTGTGTGCGTATCAAAATCCTCGGACCTGACCTTCACGGACACGGTCCGGAATAGGTATCCGGTCTTTGATAGGGCGCGGTGCGTCTCATCGGCGAGCGCATCGATCGAATCGTAGATAATCCCGGGATCGGATGTGTCCTCCTCGAATGTCAGCTCTCTACCTATTGATTTAACTGTGCAGTCTTCTTTCACCTCGCTTCTATCGATGCCACGTGCAAGATCCTGCATCCGGTACCCCCACTTTCCAAACCTCAAAACAAGTTTTCGGGAATCGTACTCCCTTAGATCGCGTATCGTCTCGATCCTCATGCTCTTAAGTGCTTGTCCTGTCTTTTTCCCTATTCCCGGGATCTTTGTTACAGGCATCAGGTCAAGAAACTCGCATACCTCGCCAGGCGCGACAACGGTCAAACCATCAGGCTTCCGGACATCGGATGCAATCTTCGCTACAAGTTTATTAGGACCTATCCCGATGGAACATGTCAGTTCTTCCTTCGTGAGTATCTCTTTTTTGGTATTCAGCGCTGTTTCGACGGCATCTTCCGGATCATCCGTTTTTACTCCGATAAATGCCTCATCGATGCTGACTCTCTGGAACGTATCTGCGTAGCTCGCAAGGATCTTCATGATCCGTCCGGAGACCGCCTGATACAGAGCCATGTCAACCGGCAGAAACTTAGCGTCAGGGCACAACCGGTATGCCCTGGAGATCGGCATTCCGGAATGGATGCCATACTCCCGCGCCTCATAAGAACATGTACTGACAACTCCCCTACCCGCGCCCCCTTTCGGGTCTGCGCCGACCACTACTGGCAGCCCTGTAAGTTCAGGATGCCTGACCGCTTCGATGGACGCGAAGAAACCATCCATATCCACGAGAAGTATCGTCCATGCCCCTGGATCCATGTCGGGGGGCTTATTCCGACTCCTCGATATCGCGTACCTCCTCACCATCCACGATCATGCCAAGCATATAATACTTTTCGACATATCGGGTCAGTTCTCATCCGAGATCATGAAACCCGCTTCCCCATCGTAGGCCGTTGAATGTCTTCTTGTCATACAGGAGAGACCATATTTCTCAAATCCCAAAACCCTCCTCATGAGGAATAGCAGGATATTCTCGAGTTCCATGTCCCAGCTCCGCTCCCCGATCCCGAGAAATGTCGGACTCGACCAGTTCGCGCCATACCATAATCCTGCTCCTCCGGTTATACTCGCTTTCATCTATTGATAGGTCATCAATGTGCTATTCTATTCCTAACATGACCGACTATCCTACGCCTCAAGTCGCCGTGCTACCTCATCCAGGAACTCTTCCGTGTTCACAGTCTTTCGTGCAGGCGGTTCCGCCAGTTTCGCTAAGTCGCCGGTCATTATCCCGTCTTCTATCACCCCTAAAGCAGCAGCATCCAATCTGTCTGCAAATGCGCCTAGCTCAGGTGTGCCGTCAAGTTCGCCACGCTTCCGGAGCGCACCACTCCATGCAAATATCAGTGCGACTGAGTTGGTAGAGGTCTTCTCACCCTCAAGATGCTTGTAGTAGTGCTTCTGCACCGTGCCATGTGCCGCTTCATACTCGAAGTAGCCATGAGGCGATACTAAGACCGAAGTCATCATAGCTAAACTCCCAAATGCTGCCGCAAGCATATCTGACATCACATCGCCGTCGTAGTTCTTCAGCGCCCATAGCAGACCACCATCCACCCTCATTATCCGTGCTACCGCATCATCTATTAGTGTATAGAAATACGTTATCCCCGCTGCCTCAAACTTATCCTTGTACTCCTCTTCATATAGCTTCTCGAATATCTCCATGAAATTGCTGTCATAGATCTTTGATATGGTGTCCTTCGTAGCGAACCATAGATCTACTTTCTGGTCCAGTGCATAAGAGAAACAAGCTTCGGCAAAGCTAGTTATTGATGCGTCAAGGTTATGTATGCCCTGTATGATGCCAGGTCCATTAAACTCATGTATCGTGCGTCTAACGTCCTCTCCATTCTCATTCGTGACCACAAGCTCCGCCTTGCAGGGACCCTTAATCTTGTACTCAACGTTCTTGTACACATCGCCGTATGCGTGCCTACCCAAGATGATAGGTTTTGTCCAGTTTCTTACCGATGGTTGTATATTCGTAACCATTATTGGCGTTCTGAAGATAGTACCATCCAGCATGGCTCGGATAGTGCCATTAGGGCTCTTCCATTGATCTTTCAGACCGTATTCCGTAACCCGTGCCGCGTTTGGCGTTATTGTAGCGCACTTAACACCCACATTATACCTCTTTATCGCCTCTGCCGCATCTATGGTTATCTGGTCATCGGTCTCGTCCCGTTTTTCTATTGATAGGTCATAGTACTCCGTTTTGAGGTCTATATGAGGCAGCAGAAGTTTATCCTTCACCATAGCCCACATTACCCTCGTCATCTCGTCTCCATCCATCTCCACCAATGGAGTCTTCATCCTGATCTTATCGGTCATCTTTTCTCTTCACCTCTTCTTTCTGGTTTCTGAATATTCCAAAACTTCTGTCTCGCTCGGCAACATATAGAGGACCTCATCCCAGGGATGCCGATACAATCCGGAATGCAGCCGTTTCTGGTCCAGGAAGTGCCCGATCATACCGATTGTCCGCCCTAATACGAACAGACCGTTGAGTGTGCCGCTATCTATTATATCGTCTATTTCATCCTCTGTATAAATCCCGGTGGAGTGCATGATGTCAACGAACACGATGCCTATGCATCCATCCACATTCAATATGAGGTTGTTCTTCTTGGCTGTTGTTATCTTCTCCACCTCAAGAGCAAAGTCCAGCAGCTTATGCTTTGGTAGATTGGCGAAAGCCCATTCTTCAAGCAGATTCACACGCATGTCCGGGTTATGCACGCTTTTCACCCTGTGCCCGATCCCCGGTATATTTATGTTCTTGGCTTTCATTTCGTCCACAAACTGTTTCGGCGCAAGACCTCTCTTAAAAGCATCCTTAAAGTACGTAGCAGCACCGTCTATTGCACCTCCAAATCTCGGCCCTATTGTCAATACGCCCGCTGCCACTGATGCCGTTATGTCCTTACCTGCCATGGCGGTCACAATGGCATTGTGCGCCCCACTTACACAGGGACCGTGATCTGCTGTTACCATGAGTGCGAGTTCCAGGAACTCTGTCACATACTTTGGCAGTCGCTTCTTAAACCACAACAAAGATATAACATCCCCTACGCTATATCCGTCTCTGATAACCTCACTTATCGGTATGCCTGCATAGATGAGTTCATCACCCCTGTCGTCTGAGATTGTGCTAATAATATTGGTGGTCCTTCTCATAGTCCCGGGGTCATAATCAACAGGTATTTCTCGCGGTGTCACCTCTTCCGTCTCTTCTATGTTTCCTTTTGCCTTTAGATCCTCGTATACCTTGCGTATAAGTTTATCGAAGTCATTGTATGAGTCCGGGACGTGTGCACCAGCTTCTTTGAGTGCTGCGTTCTTTGCGTCTGCCGTCTCAGCTTCACCCCGTGCCATTGCTCCCGCATGTCCGAACTGAACTTCGCTTGGAAACACTTTCGCGCACGTGCCGGTAACCCACGCTATCAGAGGCTTCTTGAGTCGGCCGTCCCTTATTGCATCTACTATCTCATACTCATCGTCACCGCCAACCTCTCCAAGAACTACCATCATCTTTATCTCGGGATTAGCTTCGTATCGCTGCAAGTGCTCAACAAGAGAAGAACCCGGATATTTATCACCGCCTATGGCTATACCCTCATAGACGCCGTCCGAATTCAGGGCGATCATATTTGCCATCTCGTTTAACATACCGCCCGACTTCGACACGAACCCTACGCTTCCGGGCCGATAAAGTTTGGACATTAAGAGGTTTGACAAAGCACCGCCTGCATTGCCTATTTTGAAGCCGCCCGCCACAAAACCGCCTACCGTTGCAGGACCGATGATCCACTTACCCAGTTTCTTCCTTAAAGCAATGAGCTGCCTTGTCTGCCGTTCGGGTATGCCCTCAGCAATGATTGCCACTGTCTTGATAGTAGGGTAGTTTAATGCCTCAACAGAAACGTCGTACGCCGAACGAAAGGACGCAAAATTTATGACTACGTCGGCATCAGGATGATTCTTAACTGCGGCCCTAAGCTTGTTGTACGTAGGCAGCAATATCTCTTCCTTGCCATAGAACACTTTCATAAGCCCTTTGCGTCCACCGCTGGGATTGACAATAGCAGCCACAGATGGCTTATCTCTGCCGGCCAGATAGTCAAAATGAAGCATCCGCTGAACCGCTGCTTGCTGGTTGCCAAATATAATTGCTGTCGCATCCTTATCAAACAATACATAATCTGGTTTTGTCATTTTTCTTACCTCCCGCCCTCAAGATTCTTAAGTGCAATACTAACCACTTTTGTCATGTGCATGTCAGGTCCGTGAACCTCCATATCCAGGTCTAACCTTTTCCCAGCCTCACGAATCTTCGCCAGGCCCGCCTTGTAGTTTGGCCCACCACGGCGTATAAAAATCTTTATATTATGTTCTTTTATCTGTTCTGCGTAGTCATCAAGCGCCTGTATTATGCCATCAAAGGTCATTGCCACATCAGTGAAGTTCGCTATTCCACCGCCTATAATAAAGACCTTGCGGCCCTCTACCTTCTCCCGGATCATCAAATCGAAGAGTGTCTTTGCATAGTCGTAGGTCTCTTCCGTAGTAGGATTACCACTATATTCTCCGTAGGTTGCTAATTCATCTCCGAAACCAAGGTCTACTACGGTGTCTGCATATATCACGCTTGCTCCACCTCCCGCCACCATTGTCCACACTCTACCTTTGGGATTCAGTACGGTAAGTTTCAGTGATGACCCGCTCTTCTCGTCCAGATCCGCTATATACTGTTCATCAGGCCGTAATTCACGACCAAAAGGTGCGGGAAACTCTACGTCTTTCCAGTCCTCGTGACATAGGAAATGAGCTGTATCGTCCAGTCGAGCCACCGTATCTACCGGAAAGAACTCGCCGTTCTTATGCGTGAATGGGTTAAACTCCAAAAACCCGAATTGCAATCTGCGATAAAACCGGAATAAAGCGGTTATGAGGTCTCTGAATGCTGCTCTATCATCATTGCTGACACCATCCAAAATGGGTGTGAGGTCAACATCTTCGATACTTGCATCTATGGGCACATTGACGTTTGTGACCATATCCCAATTTGCCTCTATGTCTACGCCGCCCTCTGCAGAGAAATGAATATAATCGCCCTCTTGATGCCCGGCGAAAGCCAGGTAATACTCTTTATCAAGCTCTACGTAGGGCTGAACGAGGAAGTGCGTTAGTTTACCCCGGACTTTGCCAACCTCAACAGTACTATTCATCTTCTCGTCTATCCAGTTCTTTGCCTCATCATAAGTGGCATTCACCAGTAATAGCCCGTGCTTACCCCTCTTTCCGAATAGTTGATCGGGCTTTACCGTCAGTTTTTCTGTCTTCACCCAATGCTTCTTCTTTGCTGCCGCTTCTATGCTCATACCCGGTGTGACCAGAACAACTCTACCACGGTATCTAAGCGTCCCCTTGGATAACCTTTTGATATGTTTAGCCAGAATCCTCTTGGCATCATATTCTCTTATACCTCGTTGCGCCATAATTATACCTCTTATCTATCTCTCCTGTTAATTTCCAACTCTCACCTTTACCCAGGGCAATTTACCCCCGGTCTTCAATATCTCGGCATCTAGTTGTGAAAGTGAGTGTGTAAGTTCTATCACAGTATCTTTTGTCCGGTTTCTGAGTCTAACATCATCGCCGCGCAAATCACCTATAACCACCTCTAACTTATCACCCATATCTATCGAATCGTAATCTGTGGGGTCCTTAAATGTCAGAGGCACTATCCCGAAGTTTATCAAGTTTGCTAAATGGATGCGTGCGAAAGATTTGACAATGACCGCCTTAACGCCCAAATACTTAGGCGCAAGTGCAGCATGTTCTCTGCTCGACCCCTGACCGTAGTTCTCACCACCTATTATGAATCCACCGCCACGCTCCAAAGCCCGCGAGGGGAACTTATGGTCAATCGCCTCAAAAACATACTTCGAGATCTCGGGTATGTTGCTCCTTAACGGTAGGATTCTCGCGCCTGCGGGCATTATATGATCTGTAGTGATATTATCTTTCACTTTGAGGAGCACTTCACCCTCCAGAGTCCCGGGCAGTGGCGTGAAATCAGGCAGTGGCTTGATGTTTGGGCCCCTTATAATCGTAACTCTGGCAGACTCATCCGGTGGAAGCGGACGTATGAACATGTTGTCATTGACGATAAACCGCAGAGGCATCTCTATCGTTGGATAATCGCCTAAATCTCTTGGATCTGTGAGGACGCCTTTGATTGCCGTGGCTGCTGCTACCTCCGGGCTCACAAGGAATATCTCTGCATCCTTTGTTCCACTCCGCCCCTCGAAGTTCCTGTTGAATGTTCGTACGGATACTGCCTGAGACGACGGTGCGGCGCCCATGCCTATGCACGGACCACAAGCATTCTCAAGGATTCTTGCGCCTGCTGCTATGAGATAACGCATCTCGCCACTTTTAACGAGGTGCTCCACCACTTGCCGTGAACCTGGATTTATAGTGAGGTGTAGGCTATCTGCGATGGTATGCCCGTTTAGAATATTGGCCGTGATTTTAAGGTCGCGTAGAGAGGAGTTAGTACAGGAGCCAATCGCTACTTGTTGCACCGCAATCCCGGCAATCTCACTCACCGGTTTGACCTTCCCGGGACTATGGGGAAGAGCTGCCAGTGGCTCTACTTCGCTCAGGTTGAGTTCTATGATCTCATCATATTCCGCATCAGCATCCGCTTCAAGTGAAATCCATTCTTCGTCGCGTTCCTGTGCCTCCATGAACGCTTTTGTCTCCTGGTCACTTGGAAATACGCTTGTCGTTGCTCCTGTTTCTGTGCCCATATTGGTTATTGTTGCCCTTTCAGGCACGCTAAGGGTCCCAACTCCGGGACCAAAGTACTCCAGTACCTTGCCCACACCGCCTTTTACATCTATCCTGCGAAGAACCTCCAGTATAACGTCTTTTGCTGAGACCCAGTCCGAAAGTTTTCCTGCAAGCTTTATACCAACAATATCCGGATATTTTATTCTGTACGGCATACCTGCCATGGCAACTGCTACATCCAGACCGCCCGCTCCTATTGCAAATGCACCTATACCTCCTGCAGTAGGTGTATGGCTATCCGAGCCAATCAGTGTCTTACCGGGAGAAGCGAACCGTTCCAGATGGAGTTGATGACATATACCATTGCCCGGGCGGGAGAACTCCAGACCATATCTCCTAGCTATGGATTGCAGATATCTATGGTCATCAGCATTTTTAAAGTCTGTTTGCAGTGTATTATGGTCTACATAACTAACGCTCAGCTCAGCTCTTGCCCTTGGTATGCCAATGGCTTCGAACTGTAGGCAAGCCATAGTGCCTGTTGCATCCTGGGTAAGTGTCTGATCAATCTTTAAAGCAACCTCTTCCCCACGAGCCTGTTTACCCTCTACAATATGCCCGTTGATTATCTTTTCTGTTACTGTTCCTGTCATGCGAGTTTATGCCTCCGTTTCATCACAATGCCCGGCATCTGCGAGCCATCCCTAATCGTACTGTCGCTGCTGAATACATCCTGTCCGAGAGGGAGCTTTATCAATGGACGATCGTTGTAATTTTTGCAGATTACCATTCGATTACCGTGTGATCAGCATCTCCGCGGTATCTGCACGGTATACCCAGTCCGGGGAAAGCACACCTGTTCTGCGGTAGTAGTTCACAAGTCTCCGTATCTTGGATTCGGTCAGTTGCAGCGCACGCTTGTTATGAACGTCTTTCTTATTTTCTGCAAGATGCGTGCGTAGTCGAAGCGCTTTTACGATGAGGTTTCGCATCCCCTCAGGAACGTTTGGCGCCATGTCGTGATCCGCAACCGTCTGCATGATCTTCTTCTGCGTGATCAATGTGGCGTCCGGGATACCATGCCGGTCCCGAAGAATCATCCCGATCTCGCTTGAGGATTTATCCTGTTTCCACAGGCCGACGATGATCTGCTCGACCTCATCGGCACCTATGTCGACCCATGGTGGACTTTCCGTCCGGTGGGGTCTCGTCGATCCTGATTTTCCTTTTCGTCGTGAATACATTCGTGCCATGTTGGTTCTATGTTACCGCGTACCTGATTTAAGTGTTTCCTGATCTCGTGAGTTTATTATACCTAATCTCCTGCTCCTTCATTTCGCATGATCTGTGTATGATCCACGATCCCGCGATCACCTCGCGCTATGTGTGCGCAGGTGTGCACGACGGTGCAGGTTTCCGCCCGCGTGTGTTGCATGAGTCTGTCAAAAGGGTTGGCGTCGATCTGGTGATGGGGAGCTCGCACGGGAAGTACATCGCTGATGACGGGGGGCTCGCCTTCGCACGAGTCGGGTTTGCAGTGTATGGTCGGATTACGAACGCGATTCCGGATCATGCGGATGCGTAACATGGCATGTTTGTGAAAGGGTCTTTTTTACAGCGTGTGCAAAGGCAGAGTGTCGGAGGTGATGCTTTGCCGCGCTTTTATTTTTTGGTGAACATGTGGAAGTTCTACTTTTTTTTTCTATAAAATTGCTACTAATATATTGCATAAGGCTTTTATAGGATGTGTTTCGTGATTAATGTGCATGGAGCGCAAGGAACTCCGCCATGATCGACATACGGTAACACTTCCGACTGACCATATGGTCTTTTCGCCGAAGTACCGCGGGAAGATCTTGGTTGGCGATGTTGCGCTTGCGCTGGATGGTATTAGCCGGAAAACCTGCAAGGATCTCAACATCGAGATCATTGACATGGCAGTGAATGTTGATCATGTTCACCTTTTTGTGAAATACTCTCCAAAGTATTCTGTGAGCTATATAGCCAAGAGAATAAAAGGGAGAAGTAGTAGAGAACTGCGCAAAGCATTTCCACACCTCAAGGAATGGTGCAGTAAAAGTCTCTGGGCACCATCATGTTTTCATGGCTCAGTTGGTCATGGATGGGAGGTTGTGGAGAGATACATACAGAATCAAGAGAAGCCAAATGCGAAATCGCTGTGTACAGGCTCTGGACTTAAGTCCGGGGTTTAGTGACTTCAGGGTGTACAGTGGGGTAACATATTTGTCTGGGAGTCCCTTACTCCATACAATGACAAACCGGAAGGAATTTCACGAGTTGATACCGATCGGAAGAGCGGAGGAGCTACTCAGATCGATCACCCACAGCAGCACCGAGGTCGTGCCGCTCGATCTGGCATACCATAGCGTCCTTGCTGATGATGTCTTCGCGCCCATCGATCTGCCATCATTCGACCGCACAGACATGGATGGTTACGCGGTGCGTGCGGCAGATACATGCAGTGCGCGGGAAGAAGAGTCGGTGCAACTTGTGAATTGCGGGCAGAATCCCTGCCGGCGCCGTTTCCGTCGCTTACAATTTCTGATGGTACTGCTGCCGAGATCTCCACATGCGCGATTGATTTCCCGCGGGTGCTGCTGCGGTCGGAATGTTTTTTTGGGGCGGTGGTGCGACTTGAATATTACAGAACTACCAATAAACTACCAAAAACTACCAAATTGGTAGAAAAGTTTATAGATTAGCAAGTTCTCAATCAGACTATGAAAGTTCCGAATAAACCACCGGACGTACGTAATATCCTCGAAAAAAATAGCTGGCAGGTTTTTAAGTTATTAAACGATAAAATGGTCTACGACTTTATCATAAAGTGTAATCAAGACTATATTCATTGGGATAAACTCCGCTATAAAGAAATACCTAATAAAACAAATCCCAAATACATATGGGTTCTTATTAAGATATTTCGCTCACAGCAGTTTAAACCAATTAAATTTAATGATTGGATATTTAAGTATCTTCTTTTGAATGATGCCCAGAGGAAACTCCATCTTATAGATAAAGGCACGGCATGCCACTTAGAAACCGGTTTGCAATCTGTCAACACAGGAGGTAGAGGTCGTTATATCATCAGTTCATTGATGGAGGAGGCAATTGCTTCAAGTCAGTTAGAGGGGGCAGCCACAACCAGAAAAATTGCAAAAGAAATATTACGATTAAAGAGGAAGCCTAGAAACTATTCTGAGCGGATGATTGTCAATGGTTATGAAACCATGCAAAAAATGACAAAAATGAAAGATAGAACCTTAACACCTGAAATAATTCTTAAATTACATAAAAATATTACAAAAGACACTCTCGAAGATAAAAATGATGAAGGTCGTTTCAGAGACAATAATGAAATTTTTGTTGGAGACCCTCTGGAATACGGGAAGATTTACCATACCCCTCCGGATTATAAAAAAATAAATGGTTTGATGGAAGATTTTTGCGAATTTGCAAGCAATGACGAGGGAGAGTTTATTCACCCGGTGGTCAAAGGAATCATCCTTCATTTCCTAATTGGTTATATTCATCCATTTAGTGATGGCAACGGAAGAACTGCAAGAACAATTTTTTACTGGTATATGCTCTCAAGGGGGTACTGGTTATTCGAATATATGTCAGTTTCCAGGATTATTTTACGCTCGAAAACGAAATATGGTTTAGCATATCTTTATACCGAGACTGATGAAAATGATCTTACGTATTTTATTAATTATAATTTAGATTCAATTGATGAAGCACTTCATGATATGGAAGCTTATATTAGTAAAAAACAAAAGGAATATTCAGAAGCTCTTGACTTAATTCAAGGTATCAACGATATAAATTTACGTCAAGCAGAAATACTTAAAAATTTCATGAGACGCCCTGAGAAAAATTTTGTTATCAACGAAATAATGGCAACCTATAATGTAGCTTATGACACTGCACGTAACGATCTCTTACATTTGACTGAGTTAGGATATTTAGAAAAGACCAAGATTAAGAATAAATTTGTATTTAAATTATCAGAACATGATATAAATAGATAATTTGCTAAATAATTTTCTTTCATAAATTCTCCAATGAATACTGATTACATCGTATGCCACTGTCATCCACACCCACATCTACCCCCATTCATCCCATTACACAACCTCCCGCCCGCGGATGCTTCATCTCTTTAGAGCGGGGTTTGGTGACTCCATGGCACACATTGGGGCAACCTATTTGTTTGGAAGTCCCTTACTCCATACAATGACAAACCGGAAGGAATTTCACGAGTTGATACCGATCGGAAGAGCGGAGGAGCTACTCAGATCGATCATCCACAGCAGCACCGAAACCGTGCCGCTCGATCTGGCATACCACAGCGTCCTTGATGAGGATGTCTTCGCACCCATCGATGTGCCATCGTTTGACCGTGCAGACATGGATGGCTACGCGGTGCGTGCGGCAGATACATACAGTGCGCGGGAAGAAGAGCCGGTGCAACTTGTGATCGCGGGCAGAATCCCTGCCGGCGCCGTTCCATCGCTTACACTCTCGGAGGGCACTGCTGCCGAGATCTCCACAGGCGCGATGCTTCCCGCGGGCGCTGATGCGGTCGTGATGGTCGAGTACACAAAGGAAGGCGAATCTTCGTCTTCGGTCTCGATTTACAGGGCAGTCCACGTATTTGAAAATGTCATGCGGGCAGGAGCTGACATCCGGGGCGGGACGCGGGTGCTTCCAGAGGGCACGCTTCTCGGATCGCGTGAGACCGGCGTTCTTGCAGCCATCGGAGTCTCGCATGTCCGGGTTCGCTCGCTTCGCATCGGAATCATCTCGACCGGAAACGAACTTGTGCCTGCGGGCGAGAAACCGGAGCTGGGACAGGTGTATGACGTGAACGTGCATACGATATCTGCTGCGGTGCGCGAATGCGGGGCAACTCCGGTTGCTTATGGGATCGTTTCGGATGACGAAAAGAAGACGGTGGAAGTTCTCAGAAGAGCCATTTCAGAGTGCGATCTGATCCTCACATCCGGAAGCACGTCTGCCGGGTCAGGAGACATCATGCCCCGCATCCTTGAGGAGTGCGGCGAGGTGCTCGCACACGGGATCAATATCAAGCCCGGTAAGCCAATGATAATAGCGAAGATGGAAAAACCAGTAGTAGGGCTTCCAGGTTTCCCAACATCGGCGCTTTCCATGTTTTATTATCTAATAGCTCCGCGAATACGCGATGTTCTTGGATACGTTGCAGGTGTAGCAGCGAGACCGCAGCAGGCTATGCTCGGATCAATGATCCAGTCGGTGGGACGGCACCAGCTCCTACCGGTGGCGCTGGTGCGGGGGATGGCGTATCCTGTGATCAAGGGTTCAGGCGCAATCACAGCGCTTGCATCCGCTGACGGGTTTATCGAGATTCGTCCCGAGACCGAGATTATGGAAGCAGGAGAGGTGGTTGAGGTTACGCTCTTTGGGGACGCGGCTGCAAATGATCTCGTATTCGCGGGAGCGGCGTGTGACGAGGTAAACCGGCTCATGGAGATGCTGCCGTTTCGTGTGCGAATGATTCATACAGGCGTTACCTCCGGAATCGATGCTCTACGGAATGGGATAGCAGATATTGCAGGAATCCCTCTTTCCACAGATGAACTGCCTGATATGGACGGTGTTTCGGTTATACATGAATTTTTACACGGGGATGAGGCGTATACGCTCATTGTGCTCCATGACCAGATCGATTCTGATAATGTAAAGGCGTTTCTTTCGGCAATTGGGGATACTGGTGCTGCATGACGGCGCGGGGTGCCGCACCGGGCAGGACTACCAGACCTTTGATTATCTGATTCGTGATATCCGTTTGAACGTGGATATCCGCGACTGTGGGTGTAGCGAGCAGCGCCGGATGCATAAAAATGCCCGACAGTGCAGTTGCATGGCAGGGGATTTGATGTGAGTGGTTGAGGCGGCTTACCTTCGCAACAAAATTCGGGGTCGCGTCACCCCCGGCATCGCGACAGTTTTTTATAGATCGGCACACAAGTTCGGCATATATGTCACAATGGAAAGAGACGCTGGAACGGATCGGGCTTGCACTCGGAATCTCGATGCTACTCGGAATGCTGCTGCTACCGGACTTCCGACCCGCTGTTGCCGGGGTCGTTGATGCACTGCTTGGACCGCTGCCTGATATACTGCCGATTCACATCACGCTCTTCGTGCTGGCTGCAATCACCGGGCTCTATGCCTCGCTCATCCAGAAGTACACCATCGACTGGGAACTGATGCGCACATTCTCTGAAAAGATGAAGGCGTTTCAGAAGGAATATCGGGAAGCGCAACTCGCAGAGAACAAACAGAAATTGAAGAAACTTGATGAGAAGCGTGCTGCCATGATGGGCGATCAGGGCAAGATGATGAAACAGCAATTAAAGCCGATGGCATACATCAGCATCATCTCGCTGCCACTCTTCTTCTGGGCATGGGAGTATTTTAAAGTCAATCAGGGCTTTGCCATAACATTCCCGTTCTGGGGCGAACAGTTGCTTCACGAACCTGCTTTTCTTGGCATCCAGTACTGGATCGTCTGGTACATGATATGCTCTCTACCAGTCAGTCAGGTGATCAGGAAGGCGCTTGATATCGGCGGAGCATGATCAGGATGCTCGGTATCATCGCCGGCACAAATCCGATTGGAGAGGAGTTTGAAGAAAGGATTGGCAGAAAGGAGACCGTCAGAACCGAATACGGCAATGTGGAGGTTTTCATGGGGCGTGACGCCATCTTCCTTCCGCGACACGGCATTGCTATGGATACGCCGCCTCACCGGATAAATCACCGCGCAAACATATCGGCACTCAAAGAATCGGGCGTGGATGGCGTGGTATGCATCTGCTCGACAGGTAGTCTGAGTCCAGAGATACCGCCCGGCATGCTGGTTGTTCCAGACGACTACATCAACTTCGGAATGCCACTGACATTCTATGACGATGAGATACGCCACATCGTTCCGGAACTCGATGAGGGATTACGTAGCCGGATTGTCGAGGCGAGCCACGGAAAGGATGGGGGCGTCTATGTGCAGACGCACGGACCCAGGTTCGAGACAAAGGCAGAGATTAGAGTTATCAGGCAGTTCGCTGATATCGTCGGCATGACACTGGCAAACGAGGCAACCCTTTGCTGCGAGGCAGAACTCCCTGTTGCAGCGCTCTGCACGGTCGATAACTATGCAAACGGTGTTGCCGCGCAGGAACATGGCTTGAGCTATGAGGCGATCATCGAAAATATTGAGAGGAACCGTGAGATGGTCACAGATATAATTAGGAGGTTGATCAGATGAGTCTGCTCATGAGAGGCACCGAGAACTACGGAAACGTCTATATCGAGGATGGTACGATCGCTGAGATCGGCTGCGGAGCGTATGACGCGGATACCGTGATCGACGCGAAGAGAAAGGCACTCGTGCCCGGCTTTGTGAACACGCACACCCATGCGGCGATGACGCTCTTTCGCGGGTATGCCGATGATCTTCCTTTGCAGACATGGTTACAGGATTGGATCTGGCCAGCAGAAGCGAAACTGACAGGAGAAGATATCTACTGGGGCACAAAACTTGCGTGTCTTGAGATGATACGGACGGGCACGACCACGTTTAACGATATGTACTGGCATGCACTCGAAAGCGCAAAAGCGGTTGATGAGATGGGGATCCGCGGCGTTATCAGTAACGTCTTCATCGACATCGATGGCGGGACCGGTGGGTCAGAAGAGGAGACGCAGAGGGAAACTAAAAGACTGATCACGAAACTAACAAAGGATTACTCGGATCGGGTTATCCCCGCGCTTGGTCCGCACGCCATATACACCGTCTCAGAAGAGAGTCTTATGTGGATCGCAGAGTTTGCAAGGGAAGAGGATCTGCTGGTCCATATCCACGTTTCGGAGACAGAACAGGAGGTTAAGGACTGCATCGAGAAGACTGGCGTGCGCCCTGTCGAGTACCTCGACCGGATCGGGTTTCTCGGTCCGAATGTCATTTCCGCGCACTGTGTCTGGCTCGATGACAACGAGATATCGCTGCTTGCGAAACATAATGTTAATGTGTCGTACAATCCAACTTCAAATATGAAACTCGCTGTCGGAGAGAATGTGAGATACCCTGCACTCTGTGCTGCAGGAGTTAACGTCTCGATAGGGACTGATGGGTGTGCGTCCAACAACAACCTAAACATGCTCGAGTCGGCAAAGTTCGCATCACTTTTCCAGAAATCAGCGACGAACCGGGCAACCATGATGCCAGCGCCGATTGCGCTTTCGATGGTCACGAAACATGGCGCACAAGCTCTGCGCATAGGGGTAGGAGGCGGCGAGATAGTCGAGGGTGCGCCAGCAGACCTGCTCTTGATCGATCTGCAACTGCCAGAGATGACGCCGCTTCACAACCTCGACTCGAACCTGATATACGCGTCCTCAAACTGCGTCGACACCACGATATGTGATGGTGTCGTGCTCATGGAGGGTGGGGTGGTAGATGGCGAGGAAGAGATTCTTATGAAAGCATCGGAAACAGCTTTTGACCTGGTTACCAGGAGGCAATAAGATGGCTAAAGATGAAAACAGAGCTACACCGGAAGAGACCACCAACGAAGTACCGAAGTGCCAAACCCTGCACGAATCGATGGAGTTACTGACAAAGCATATAGAGCAGGCGCTTAATGAACTCGATCTCAACTCGGTTTCAGAGATGCTCGACGGGATTTTGAGTGCAAAGAGCATCTTTGTGATGGGGACCGGTAGATCCGGTCTCGTCGGTAAGGCATTTGCAACACGGCTCATGCATCTCGGACTGCGCGTGTATGTAGTAGGCGAGTCAACGACGCCAGCGCTACGAGCAGGTGATGTGGTGGTCGCGATCAGCGGATCCGGTGAAACCCTCTCAATCGTCGATCTTGGAAGGGTTGTAAAGAAGATCGGAGCGTCTCTGATCGTAGTCACCTCGCAACCGGACTCCACACTCGGAAGAATGGCAGACAAGACCGTGAAAATCTTTGGCAGGGCAAAGAATGGCAAAGGCGACTATCTTGTGCAGCACCTCCTCGGGAAGTATGCGAAACTCTCGGAACTTGCGCCGCTTGGCACCACCTTCGAGATTACTACGCTCGTCTTCCTCGATGCAGCGATCGCAGAACTGATGGTGTGGATGGGCAAGGACTCAAAGGCACTTGAAGATATGCACGACAAACTCCAGTGACATGATCTCCGCGATCAGGCGATATGGCGTCGAGATCGCCTCGCTCTGCGTTGCGGTCGTGATATGGCAGCTAACTGCCCCTTATGTGACGAGGGGTAACTTCACGCTGCCCGGTTTCACCGATGTTCTGGCGTCATTTTACAGCCTATGGGACGTCATGCTCACAGACGCTGCGACCAGTCTGCTACACTTTGGAATCGGAATGGCTGCCGGTATGTGCGTTGCGATACCGCTCGGGGTTGGCATGGGCTGGTTCCAGGTAATCGACAGGATATTTGACCCGATCGTAGAGATCCTGCGCCCGATACCGCCGCTTGCATGGATACCTTTTGCAATCGCGTTTATTGGGCTCACACACACGTCTGCCGGAACCATCGTGTTTATCGGGGCGGTATTTCCGATCCTGATCAATACCTATCAGGGATTTAGGAATGTGCCTAAGGTTCTTATCGAGGCGGCGATGGTACTTGGATGCACGAGAAATTATGACCTGATCAGGAAGGTCGCGTTCCCGTCTGCAATCCCTGATATTGCAACAGGGATCAGGGTTGCGATGGGTGTTGCATGGATGTGCGTGGTTGCGGCAGAGATGTTTGGCGTATCAACAACCGGAATAGGATACAAGATATCGCACTGGGTGCATTTTTACAGGATGGATCATGTCATGGCGTACATGCTCCTCCTCGGGTTCATTGCGCTCTTTATTGACCGGGTGTTTCGGTTTCTGGTAGACGAGCGGCTCTCCAGGTGGCGCAAAGGGGTTGTTGCGTGATCGGCGCGTGACGGATCGTCTTTATGGCATTTGGCGATGCCACAGAATAGAAAGAGTTACGGAGACTGGCATGGTGTATGATATCTTCATATCTTCTCGTGAAAATCTGTGCAATCACGCAGTTGGCTAAACACGTAAAAAGATTTTAGCCACAACGTAAATTTGAACAGATTCATGGAATCTTCTGCAACCATAGATTGCATGACTGCTCCACATCAACAAACGGCTTTTATACTTTTAATGCTTTTTACCAATCAGGAAATACGAACATGGAGCAGATAGACATGGTGGACTTCTTTATCAGCTACACTAATGCCGATAGAGCATGGGCAGAGTGGATTGCATGGGAACTGGAGGAGAAAGGATACACTACTGTACTGCAGGCATGGGATTTTAGGCCTGGATCCAATTTTGTACTGGAAATGCAGAAGGCAACTGAAAATGCCAGTCGTACGATAGCTGTCCTCTCGCCAGATTACCTCAATGCAGTATACACCAAGCCAGAGTGGGCTGCTGCTTTTGTTCAGGATCCAACAGGTGAGAACGGCACACTGCTGCATGTTTGCGTTCGTCCGTGTGAACTCAGAGGCATGCTGACTTCTATTATCCATATTAAACTTACTGGGCTGGACGAAGCCGAAGCCAAAAGTGCTCTACTTGATGGAGTCGAGCGCGGGCGTATCAAACCCTCTACCAAACCTGGTTTCCCGGGCAGTGCCCAGCGGCAAATAACAGAGCAGCCGCGTTTTCCAGGAGCCTTGCCGTCAATCTGGAATATCCCGCACCAGCGCAACCCAAACTTCACAGGACGTGTGCAACTTATGAGCGATATGCAGAAAGCACTTGCATCAGGACCCACTGCGCTGACGCAGGTCATTCACGGACTCGGTGGGGTTGGCAAGACGCAGCTTGCACTGGAGTATGCATACCGGAATATGGATAAATATAATATTATATGGTGGATACGTTCCGAAGACAGTGCGACGCTGGCATCTGACTATGCAATCCTTGCGCAGGAACTTGATCTACCGGATAAAGGTGCTGCTGATCAGAATCTTATCACCGAAGCAGTTAAACGCTGTCTGGAGCAGCAGCAGAACTGGCTGCTTGTGTTTGATAATGCGGACAATCCTGCCCGGATCAATGAATATATCCCGCGAGGTGGTCTGGGGCACGTCCTTGTTACATCGCGCAATCCCAATTGGAGGGGTACTGCCAGTCCGCTATCCATAAAAGAGCTGGAGCGTGAGGAGTCTGTTGATTTTTTAGTGAAACGAACCGGCAAGATCGATACAGAAGCAGCTGATGCTCTGGCAGATGCATTAGGCGATCTGCCGTTAGCACTGGAGCAAGCCGGAGCATACATAGAAGCCGCTGGAATTTCACTTTCCAGTTATCTGGATCTGTTCAACACGCACAGGACCAAACTATTGGACCACTCTTATCCACCTACTGATCCCCGTTGTAAAATATCAACCACATGGAACATCTCAATTGATGAGGTGCGTAAGACTTGCCAGGCAGGAGTGGATCTACTGAACCTTTGTGCCTTTCTGGCACCTGATGACATTTATGAAGAACTTATAAGAGACGGAGCGAAACATCTGCCAGATTCGCTATCAGCTGCAGTGACCGACCCGCTGATCTTTACTGATGCCGTAAAGTCGTTGCGACGATATTCTCTTGTGGAATTTTCCGGCAGCGCCATATCAGTTCACAGGATGGTGCAGGCAGTGGTGCGCGATCAGCTGACAACGGATAGGGAGAGATGGGCAGAGGCTGCCGTGCGACTCGTGGATGATGCTTTCCCGTTTGATAGTGGTGACGTGCAGAACTGGTCACTATGTTCACGTTTGCTGCCCCATGCTCTGGCTGCGGCAGAGTATGCTGAAGCGAGTGATGTGGCTGCAAGTGCAACTGCACGGCTGTCGAATCGTACTGGAGTCTATCTATACAAGCGGGGTTGGTTTGCTGAAGCAAAGGAAACACTCGAGCGGGCGCATGGTATCGGAAAACGCGTTCTTGGGAGTGAGCATCCTGACACGCTCAGCTCGATGAACAACCTTGCGCTGACGCTCTCAGATCAGGGCGATCTGGATGGGGCACGGCAGATTCAGGAGGAGGAGCTTGAGGTACGCAGGCGTGTTCTTGGGAGTGAGCACCCGTCAACGCTCACTTCGATGAACAACCTTGCGCTGACGCTCTATGGTCAGGGCGATCTGGATGGGGCACGGCAGATTCAGGAAGAGGTGCTTGAGATATGCAGGCGTGTTCTTGGGAGTGAGCATCCTGACACGCTCACCTCGATGAACAACCTTGCGCTGACGCTCTATGGTCAGGGCGATCTGGATGGGGCACGGCAGATTCAGGAAGAGGTGCTTGAGGTACGCAGGCGTGTTCTTGGGAGTGAGCATCCTGACACGCTCACCTCGATGAACAACCTTGCAACGACGCTCTATGGTCAGGGCGATCTGGATGGGGCACGGCAGATTCAGGAAGAGGTGCTTGAGATAAGACGGCAGATACTTGGGGAGGAGCACCCGGACACCTCGGTTTCAGCATTGAATCTTTTGACCACCCTCGTCGATATCGACGACCTTATCAGAGCCAGAACGGTTCTCGAAAACGATCTCATCTGGCTTCTCGACCGCGATCCCGCGTCCCTTGGAGCAGATCAGCGGCGGATTCGGGAGATGGTTAGCCAGATCACTGGACAGGCGGAATAACTCATTCCCGCCCCATCCGGCAGATCGTGCGCCGGATCGCGGCACGGCTGCGGCTGGATCGCTGACGTTCGTGCTTGGCATCCGTCTCCTGCATCTTCGTGGAATTGCGGGCGCGAGATTCCAAAAGCGCAAAGATCGCGAGGACGCGGACGCGAGGGGACGGGCGCCGCGACAGACCATGGAAACGGTCGCACCAGAATCGTATTAGGGGTAGGGCGGTCATATCAAGTGGATTATCCTGAGTTGTATGATTGTACGCAACCTTGATAACGATCAGCACCAATGCGGTAACAAAGAAACAGGAGGTTTGTAAATGGACATTGATAGACCGGTGCAAGAGGTCATGTCACCACACGTGATCACAGCAGACATTGGCGACTCGCTGGTGAATATCGCAAATGAGATGATCAAACATGATAGATCAAGTGCCGTCATTACAGAAGATGGAAGACCAGTCGGCATCATAACCGAACGCGACATCTCTAGAAAGATTATACCTGATGACAGGAAACCGAGCACAGTATCGCTTTCTGAGCTCATGACGACTCCGCTAATCACGATTGATCAGGGTACGCCGGTGAGCGACGCGATTCAGATAATGCTCTCGAATAAGATCAGAAGGCTGCCAGTCTTCCGAAACGATACCTTAGTCGGCATCATCACGAGCCAGGACATCGTTACCGTATCCGCTGAGATGAGCGACACCCTGAGGGAACTCATGGAATCCGAGGGCGAATCCATGCTTACATCTGATTTCGAGGGTATATGCGATGCCTGCGGGCAGTATTCATACCATCTGACCGTCGTTGATGGGAGATCACTATGCGATGACTGCAAGGACATCAGGTGGAAAGAACCAACCGACGACAGCCATGACTCTGCATACTTAGAGGGCTAACGGATGGATATCGCACAGAATGTACTTGAGATCATCGAAAACGATCCGAAGATCGATATTAGCGAGATTGCAGCGCTTACTGGCAGGTCGGATGAGGAGATCAGGGATTGTGTAGATCAACTGGAAGGAGACGGCACAATCCGCAAATATAAAACCATCATCGACTGGGACAAAGTAAATAACGGATTTGTTTATGCGATCATCGAGATAAAAGTATCTCTTGAGCGCGAAACCGGATACAATGTGGTTGCAGACCGTATCTCAAAATTCCCGGAGGTCAGATCGGTCAGACTGATGTCAGGGGATCATGATATCTCGCTCACCGTGCGCGGCAAATCGATGAAACAGGTTGCGTTTTTTGTCGCAGAGAAGATTGCGACCCTGGCGCAGGTGCAGAGTACCGCCACCCATTTCGTTCTGAAGACCTATAAGGAGGATGGTGTGATCCTGCATGAAACAGAGCACACAGAACGTCTCCCGATTGTTGCATAAAAGGCAGGTGCGAGTCTCGGACACGGTGCAGAGTGTACCGCCGTCTGGCATCCGCAGGTTCTTTGATCTGGCAAACGAACTTGAAGATGTGATCTCGCTTGGCGTTGGCGAACCCGATTTTGTGACTCCGTGGCACATCAGGGAGTCATGCATCCATGCGCTCGAGCAGGGCCATACCTCATACACATCAAACCAGGGACTCCCTGAGTTACGAGAAGAGATCGCAAGCACGTTCATGCGAGATCACTCACTCCACTACGATCCGAACGAGGAGATACTGATCACGACTGGTGTTAGCGAGGGGGTGGACATTGCGATGCGTGCGATCTTAAATCGCGGCGATGAGGTTATCATCTCTGAGCCGTGCTACGTCTCTTACGTCCCGACTGTAATCTTTGCCGGAGGAGTTCCGGTTACGGTTGCCACAGGCATCGAGAATGATTTCAAGGTTACTGCAGAGCGGATAGAGGATGCGGTAACGGAAAATACACGTGCAATCATGATCAATTACCCGAATAACCCGACGGGAGCGACGATGGGAAAAAAGGATCTCGAAGAGATTGCAGATGTTGCAACCGAGTATGATCTGATTGTCATCTCTGACGAGATATATGATAAACTCACTTACGACGGAAAACATACCTGTTTCTCATCATTAAACGGAATGATTGCGAACACGGTTCTGTTTAATGGATTTTCAAAGTCTCATGCAATGACCGGACTTCGGGTCGGATACGCTCTCGGAAGCAGTGACATCATCGGAGCGATGACGAAGATACACCAGTACACCATGCTCTGTGCCCCTATAACCTCACAGATGGCTGCAATCGATGCGCTTCGGAACGGACAGACAGAGATGGAGCGGATGGTACGGGAGTACGACCGCAGGAGACATCTGATCATAAGCGGCTTTAACAGAATTGGGCTTGACTGTTTCTGGGGGAAGGGCGCGTTTTATGCATTTCCTTCGATTGCAGGCACGGGGATGACCGCGGATGAATTTGCAGAGCGGCTGATGCTTGAGAAGCGGGTGGCTGTCGTTCCAGGGGATGTATTCGGAGACTCGGGAGCTGGATTTTTGCGGTGCTCGTATGCCGCATCGAGGGATGATATAAAGGAGGCACTTCTGCGGATCGGGGAGTTTGTTGAGTCGATTTAAGTGTTGTAGTGTACTGTAACGTGCCATAAACTGCGAGTTCGTGCCGACGCGTTAGCATCACATCAAACTTTATCATAACTCCTGCCCATAGAGTGAAGTATCAACCCGGTTAACGGATACAAGGTGAAAAATATGAGAGCGTTTCAGAAACAGTATGTTGTGGATGGAAAAGGAGAAAAAACAGCAGTGATCCTCTCGATCGGGGAGTATGAGGAACTGTTGGAAGACCTCCACGACCTATCGATCATCGCCGAACGCCGGGATGAGCCCACAATAACATTCGAAGATATCAAGAAAGGGCTGAAAGAAGATGGGCTCTTATGAAATTCGATGGAAGAGTTCGGCAGCACGAGATTTACACAGCATTGACCCGCAACAAGTCCCGCGGATTATAAGAACCATCGAATCGCTTGCGGACAACCCGTTTCCTTCGCAGCACCGTAAGATTCGGGGGTCAGTTCGAGATTACAGGATTCGGATCGGAGATTATAGAGTTATCTACCAGGTGCATACCAGACCCGGAGTTGTCACCATTTATCATATCCGGCATCGCAGACATGCGTATCGCAGGTGATTTGGATGGTTGAAATGCTCGCCCTGCGAATGTGGCTGCGACGATACCCGCTACCCGATGCTTATCAGGCGATGTTGTGCCGCATTCCAGACCGCAGCCGCCAGCCCGACCCGCGCTGGGACGTCAGCCGCGATGGCAGCGGCACCCCCCTCGACGCTCTTATGATCCTGCAGGCGGTGGCTGAGGGCACAGAGGTCAGTTAAATGTCAACCCGTTTGTACGCTTTGGCTGCCCGCATAGATGGGAAGAGTTCCCCGGAACCGGTTTTAGTGCCCCCCCATAAGGAGAACTATCCCGAAAAATACGAATTCACGTTCTTATAATCGAACTCATCCTCGGAGAGTGTGTTTCTTATGAAATTAAACAACTTCACCCTGATCTCGCGGTCAAGATTCGGATACCATACCGGGCTTGCCACCACGAGTCCGCGAAACGCGTAGAATAGCTGGATAACTTTCAAGACGTCCCAATCTCCTGTTTTTTCCAGATAATTCTCCATGAACCGGTCGTATATCCTTTTATAGTCATGATCCAGCCGCCCGTGTTCCTGAAGCGAGTAAAAGATGTAGTTGGTAGCCATGCTCGATAGGTCGTCTGCTGCCTCGCCCCATTCACCGCGGCTCCGGTCGAGCACGGTAAAGTCGGTTCCTTCCCGAAACATCACGTTCCACGGATGAAAATCTCCATGAACCATGCACAATCGGTCTGTTCCGGATTTTAGCTTCCACCGCCAGTTGACACATGATCTCTCTATCTCGACAAGTTCCTTTTCTGTGATAAAGTCGAGATCGCCGGGATAACTGTCCATCAAGCCCATGATACACTCGCCGTGCCCGACAAGGTCCCTGATCCTCCGTACGTAGAGTTCCCGGCTATCATGCTTCCGGGCATGGATGTCAGCCAGATAACCTGATAATGCGCTTGCCCGCTCCACGTCCAGTTCGGTTGCACCATCTGAGCGGATCCGCTCAAGATCAAGGAAATATTCGACACCTTCGACCTCCTCCATCAGCAGGAAATACTCCTCCGCATCGCCTGCCGACTTGAGCCTGCCATCGTGCGTGAAATAGCCGCAATCGATCGATCGCACATGCTCTGGCAGTTTGTCAAATGTTGCGTGCTGCCAGATCAGGATCTGCGCCCGGTCAGAGAAATGATCGTGACCAAACCCCCCTTCTGTCCGCATGGCAGAGAGGACTGCGGTCTTGGCTTCTCCGTCTGCTGAGAATCTGATGAGGAGAGGTTTGCCGTATCCGAACTCTTTGAGTCCCTCCTCGGTCTCGCCGAGTTTCCCTGTGCCTGTTACTACGATATCCTTTTTGTACACCTGTTTCAGGTAAGAAGCAATGTCATCTGGTTTCATGGTATTTATCTCCTCTTATAACCATGGTGTAACTTATCTTTTGCACAAGTTATAACTGTTATGACATTTCAAGCCGATAAATAATCCGGTGTATGGTGTGGTCGGGGATGTGCTAAAGCCCGTCCGCGCCACCTCGCAATGAATTGCAGGGCATCCATTGATGCCGTTTAGATTTAGAGCAAAAGCAAAATTCTCGCAATTAAAACATTCTATCTCCATTGATCTCTATTCCAAGAACTTCCACCAATGCTTTGATACTTTTTGCTATGGTGCTTTCGATGTGGGCGTAACAATTTCTTTATACTCATACGTTTCCCCGGTATTTAGCGTAACAATCTTTACATCGGGTGCGTGTCTGTGTGCTTCGGTTACAAATTCATCTGTTGTCTGTACGAGTACCGGAAATGTGCCATAGTGCATCGGGATTGCTATCTTTGGCTTCATCAGTCTGAGCGAATGCGCTGCTTGGATTGGGTCCATCGTAAATACGCTTCCGATTGGCAAAAGTGCTACATCGATGTCATAGATTTCTCCAAGCAGTTTCATGCTCTGGAAGATTCCAGTATCTCCTGCGTGATATATTGTCGCCCCATCTTTTGTTCTTATTATGTAACCAGTTGGATTACCGGTTTCTGAGCTATGGAACGCCTGCGTCATTGTAATCGTAACATTTTCTATTTCTACACTACCGCCGGTGTTCATGCCAGTCTCATAGATTACTTGGGCTTTTGACAGATTCTTTTCAGAAATAAGACGCTGTGCTGTCTCGGGCTGACACACAACAGTTGCTCCTGTTATATTTGCAAGCTCAACTACATCACCAACATGGTCAAAGTGATCGTGCGTAACCAAAATAATATCGGTTTCTGTTATGTCCGATAAATTTATTGGGCATTTGGGATTGCCTGTAATCCAAGGATCAATTAACACTGTTTTTCCATCAGACGTTGTAATCTTGAACGCTGAATGACCCAACCATTGAATAGATACTGTTGCTTCATCAGGTTGTACACGGGAAGTCGGAAAAAGTCCAATGAATAACGATACAACTATACTATACATCAAAGCCAAATTCACAACTACTTTCACCATTGTTTCAACTCCTTTCATTTGGTATTTATTAAGCCTTTCTCAACGCTCATATTGCAAGTCACTAAACCCCGGACTTAAGTACGGAGCCTGTACATAGCGATTTCGCATTTGGCATCTCCTGATTCTGTACGTATCTCTCCACGACCTCCCACCCATGACCAACCGAACCATGGAAGCGAAATGGTGCCCAGAGACTTTTACTGCACCATTCCTTGAGGTGTGGAAATGCTTTCTGGCAGTTCTCTACTACTCCTGCCTATTATCCTCTTGGCTATATAGCCCACAAAGTATTTCAGAGGATATTATGTGAACAAATGAACATGATCTGAATTCACAGCCATGTCAATGATCTCGATATCAAGATCCTTGCAAGTCTTGCGGATAATTCCATCAAGCGCGAGCGCGACATCTCCGACCAGAATCTTCCCGCGGTACTTCGGCGAGACTACCATATAGTCAGTTAGAAGTGAAACCGTGTGTCGACCATGGTGGAGTTCTTTGCGCTCCATGCACAATGCGTCAGAACTCATCCTATATAAAACCTCTCAAAAAGCAAGCTGAAAGTGAACACATCAAGATCTATCGCCATAGAAGGTTATCGCGATTGCATCACCACCCCTCGAAAACTCCTCCCATAAACACCTGCCGCCGCCTCAAAAAATCGCAGACCCATCCCCACGCATCCGCCACGCCCATCGATCATACTTGCCTGATCGGAGGACGCGACGGATGATTTATCTTCAAAGCCCCGTAATAGCGCTCTCGGTCCAGACTGTGAGCCTGCCTGCGTGTGTGCCCGGTGCGAGCATTTCGGTATTCAACCGGTCGCACGTCACGACATCCACGCCAGAGAGGTTACGCGCACCCTTCTCGATGCCGCTGTAATCCGATGTCACGATCAGGATGCTCTTTGGCTTCTTGTATTTCCTGCCGCGAAGCTTCCCTCTGCCAGCCCTGATATGCTTCCCGGTCTTGGCACGGATCACGTCCTGCCAGAGGTTGATCGCCTGCAAAACCTCGCAAACGTCCTTTGTCTTTGCCAGACTCTCAAACGCATCCTCAAGAACGATCGGAAGACCGAGATCTGCCTCGAACCGATGCCCTCTGCCCGTAACTAGGTCGGGGTTGGTTGTGGCGGCAATCGCTGACTTGATCGCAAGCCTCCGCTCCTTCCGGTTGATCTTCTCGCTCCAGTCCTTCTCTGTCTTTGGCGGATGCGCTTTTCTGCCGCCCATCGCCTGTGGAACCCGTGCAGCACGGTTCGAGTTTACAAGTCGTGGAATCTGCGCTATCCCCCTGCCCGATCCAAGCGAGCGCGCCGATGTCCTCATGCCAGCATACGCTGTTACGCCGTATGGCTGCCTGCGGTTTGCCTGCGCGGCAAGGACTGCTTTTTTGATAAGGTCCGGGCGGTATGCCTCGGAAAATACATCTGGAAGATCAATTTCACGTAAAACGTCTCCCGATAAACTTAGAACATTAGTTTTCACCTAAATCACCCCTGATGCGATTCTGTGCTGATATAATTGATCGCAGGAGCGTCCAATGGCGGCATGCCGCGTATGGGTGGTCTCATCCGGATCAATCGCTTCGACGGACCAGGAACGCTTCCGCGAATCATCACGTACCCGTTTCTGACGATGCCATAATTTATGAATCCGCCATCCGGAGTTACCTCGGTTCCGTCAGATCCGATCTTAAATATCCGCTTGTTAAATTCGGTGCGCTGGTAGTACCCGGTCTGCCCCATCAGCGGCACAGTTCTTCGCACATAATGCGGGGTCCATGGACCAAGGTTTCCGATGTGACGCTTCTTTCCGGTGCGGCTATGTTTACCCTTCTGTAGCTGCACACCCCACCGCTTCACAGGTCCTTGCGTCCCTTTTCCGGTAGTTATCGCGGCAACATCCACAAACTCGCCTTCGGCGAAGAGGTCTGCCATCTGATACTCCTTCCCGAGAATTGATCTGCCGTACTCGAACTGCGCGGCAACGTCCCCGCCAGTGATCAGCGTCTCCATCACATCAGGCGTCTTCTTTGGAATCCCTGAAACGAGATGCGGCGCGGTCTGGACGACTGCACGGATCTCGCGCACCGTCCCCTCCTCAAGAGCGCGTTCGATGTTATCGTTATCACGGTCTGCCCACACCTCTGTAATCAATTTCATCCCATAGTATCCCCGGTCCGTGTAGGCGCGCAGCGCAACAACGCGCATGGCAGGAGTCTCGATGATCGTTACAGGCACCGATATCTCAATACCCGAGGTAATACTGCTCGGACGGTCGTCGATCATCAGCACATGAGTCATCCCTGCCTTATACCCTGCGAAATCCTGTATCTTCGGTTCTTCTCCATCGGTCCGCCATGATCGTATCCGTGCGATCGGTTTCTTTGCTTTTTTTCTCGGGCTGAATGCAAGTGACCCTCGTCTTGGTCTGTGTATCGTCGGCATTTTTCAAATCCTCTTTCCAGAAGCATCAGTGTATATAGTATTAATATTAACGTTCGGAATGGGTCTGCCCGGAGTACTCCGGTAGCATGGTTGCGGCGAAATTGTAAATCGTATATACCATCACGCAACGTATCAGCCCCATATCATCGATAGGATTATGTATGATGAATGTCTCGTAACCATGGTGAAAAGTGCTTATACGCTTCAGACATCTGATATCCGTGGAGGTCTCAGTATTACCGACTCCAAAAAAACACCAGTTCCACATAAAAGCGCGACGAATGGCGATAAGAAATTGCAAGCACCGTATCTTGTCATAGGTAGCGGTAACATAGGGTCAGCGGTTGCCAGAGAACTTGTGAACCGGAATAAGAAGGTTGTACTGATCGACAAGGATGCCGGGAAGGTTGAGACACTTAAGGAGCAGGAGTTTGAAGCCGTAGTAGGCGATCTAAACGACTCCGGTCTGCTCAGTCCGATCGATATCAAGAGCATTGAAGTGACGCTGATCCTGAGTTCTGACGTTTCTGCAAACGAAAACGCAATCGTTACCATAAAGCAGGCATCAGAGGGCATTCAGGTGATTGCACGTGCACCAAACAGCATCGCAAAGACCAAACTTATAGAGGCAGGGGCTGACAGCGTGATCATGCCGCCAAGGGTAGTTTCCGATGCTACGCTGCGGATCCTCGACCGCGTGGAATCTGCCAGGCATGCCTCGAACGTCCTTAATATCCTGCGCTCGATCGGTGCAGGGAAACTTGCCATCGTGGTCCACGACAATCCGGATCCGGATGCCATGTCCAGTGCTGTTGCCCTAAAAACGATTGCTGCAAGCGTTGATATCGAATCCGAGATGCTGTACCGGGGCGAGATCGGTCACCAGGAGAACAAGGCATTCATAAATCTGCTCCAGATCGATATGGGCAAACTCGATGAAGAGAAGACGCATTCTCTTGAAGATTTCAAGAAGATTGCACTTATCGATTGTTCGATGCCAGGGGAGAATAACCTTCTCCCGAAGGATTCTGATGTTGCTATCATCATCGACCATCATCCTGCTGAGATGAAGGCAGTACATGCCGAATATATAGATATCCGTCCGAATGCCGGAGCTACAGCAACTATCATGACGAAATATCTCCAGGAACTCGATATTCCGATCAGCAAGGATCTTGCGACCGCGCTCTTGTACGGCATCCGCACCGACACACTTGGATTCAAACGGAATGCCAATCCGATCGACCTGACTGCGGCTGCACTTCTATACCCCCTCGCGGACCATGATATTCTGGACCGGATCGAAACGCCGGCCATCTCCACCGAAACACTGGACGTGTTCGGGGAGGCGATAAGGAACCGGAAGATCAAGGGCAGTTACCTGATCACGAACGTCGGAACCCTCCGGGATAGGGACGCGCTTGCACAGGCTGCCGACTATCTGCTGAACCTGGAGGGGGTCACGACTGTTCTTGTGTATGGGATCGGCGAGGACCAGATACACCTCTCTGCAAGAAGCAATGATATCCGGATGAATCTTGGCAAGTCGATGCAGGACGCGTTCGGGAAGACCGGTTCGGCAGGAGGGCACGCAACAATGGCGGGCGCCCAGATCCCGCTCGGGGTCTTCAGCGACACAAAGGATAGGCAGGCACTGATGAAGATCTCAGAAGAAGTGGTGATGAAACGGTTCTTTGCAGCAATTGGCGTTGAGAATGGGGATGAATGAATCCGGAGATCGGATTTTTGAATATGCTCAGGGCTTGTCAGGAAATAACCTGCTGGAATTAGTGCTATTGTCCGTACACGAATAAACGAATGTGTTGCAAAATATAAAAACTACAGAATACTCAAAAAATAAAAATAGAATCGCTCAAATGTCCTCGAGCGATTCGATACCGATCTTCCTGACATTTGGCTTCCATATCTTGTCTGGCATCCAGTCAGGCTTGTTCTTTGGAGCGTTAACCTGTTCCCTCCACCCCTCAAAGATATGTACCTTTTTCGTGCCACGTTCACGTAGCATTATCCGCGTAGGATCGGCTTTGGTACTGCCAACCCGATTTGCAACCTTGAGCGCTGCCTGCCGAGGCTGCTTTCCAGAAAAGACGCCATGTTCGCTGCCACCATCATCCCGCAGTACAAAGTTCCTTGTTTTCTCCATAACATACACCTCGCGCTATGCTTAAGTTATGCGCAGGTGATACTAATCACTTATAGGATATTAATGTAACGCCTGTGATACCCCTTCCCGATGGCGGTGTCATCGATGGAAATCACTTGGTGATTTCAATTATACAGGCGATCTACGGAGATGAGATGCAATGACAAATATCATGGAAATATACCAGTTGCTCCCGAAACTGAACTGTAAGGAGTGTGATAAGCCCACATGCATGGCATTCGCAAGTTCGCTTCTATCAGGCGAGTCCGAGATCGCTGATTGCCCCCCATTATATGAGAGCGAGTACGAGAGTCAATTGCAGGAGCTGCAATCACTGCTTGCACCAGTGAGCGGCGCTACCGAGACAGGACTGGTAATCCACGAGGAGCTATGCTTCGGGTGCGGGAACTGCGTCGTTGCCTGCCCTGTGAATGTTGCCAATGATCCACACGGCGCGGCTCTCGGGCTTGCACCATCCAACGATAAGGTGATCCTTGAAGTGGCAGGCGGCGTCGTCACTGCCAAGAATGTTGGTGAATGCAGGCGGTTCGGGCAGAATAAGATCCTGTGCGATGTATGTATCGTAACCTGCCCGTCAAAAGCGATCGAGTTTGTGTAAGGGAACTCAGACACGATCAAAAACTTCAGTGAAGACACATATCTGCTTCAAATTAAGTGGTAACCGAGGCACTATCTAAAAATTGGTGATTTGTGATAATTATCGTAGGTGCAGATTTCATAAATTTACGCGGATGTTTCCTTGAATCAGTGTAATCTATGTTAATCTGTGGATAATATAGCTTTCGGCCACGGATTAACACTGATGAACACAAATTGAGTCTTTTATGTATATCTTTCAGAAAGACCGAAGAGAGACTTTTTTTTATCTTCTGGTAACTGGTCGAGTCCACTAATAGTCTATCGTCCCATTAATTTATACTTATAATTTTATACACATATATTCCAAAAGATTTAATAAATATGAATTACATACACAATATATATGCCAAAAGGCAACGTCTCCATCAATAAGTCGCTTGCGAAAGAAGTGAAAAATGGGAGAATCATTCAGGTATTGCCAGATATCCCGATAAACAGAGCAAGACTCCCTTTATTCACGACTGTACCCCCAACCAAGTGTTCTGTCTGCGGAAGTCCGCTGAAGTCAAACGAAAACTATGATCGTTTCATAATTTCAAGCTATGGCATCTTATTGTGCCCGGTCACCTACTGGATTTGCTCAAAGTGCGGAAAACATCATACCGATACAATTGTTGGCGTCACCGGATCCGCAAACTACAGTGATGAATACAAGGAAAAACAGAGTGCGGTACGATACAACGGAAGATGCAGTCTATGGAACACGCGTACAGTTGGTGAAATATTTACAGAGGGCTTAACTGACATTTCAGGAAGAGCGCCTTGCCCAACAACTCTGTGGAGTTATGAGCAAAAGCAAGGCAGGATATCGGCTCATGAACTGTTAGACCAGGAGATCAACTTTGATGGATCCTTATACATAG
>PQXF01000031.1:15479-32852 GCA_003194445.1 Candidatus Methanogaster sp. | reverse complement strand
GGTCGAACCTCGCAGGGACGATATCTGGAAAACCTAAAATGGTGTACGATGTATTGACCCTAAATCAACAAATGAGGGTAACCTATGTATTGACCCTTTTTGGTAACCTATGTATTGACCCTTTCCAGAATACTGAAATGTGATGCTGGAATCAGAGAGGTGCAGCGGGAGAAATGCGGTGCTTGCGTGTGCGCAATCTCAAACGTGCCGGACTCTTGCCAGAAGTGTTGTTTGACAGGAGATCTCGTAAGGCACAGAACTTCCGAGAACCTGTAGGGTGTGGATGGTGGTGGTGTGGCTGTACTGGAGGAGCTTGCGCCGTTAAGGAACGAAGGATACTGCCAATGGATTTGGGCTTTTGCATCTGCTTTCAATCCGGTGCTCATGGTTTCCATTCTCCACACAAAGTCTTTAAAACGGATTACTTGTACTGTGCGGTGTGCTCACCCATCTTGGTATGCCTCTAAAGACGCTTGCCGCTAAGTTGCAGCATACCAACGTGTTAAAACTGTCTCCTGCGCACGTTACATCCATATCACAATGGTTGCCTACCTTAAACCACTCGCTTTTCGGCCGGTGATGTCGCTGCCAGAATCCGTCGGAGTCATACCATACGCCGTTTGCAGGAGGCATCGTTAATGCTGTGCCAGTCTCCGGAATCACAGCATAGTCGTTGAGTTGAGCAGCCGTGCAGCTATTGAACCGAACCTGCCCAGGACCAAATGGTGTGCGGATACATAAGCCGCGGAAAGTTATTGAGTGGCTGCTGGTGGAAGCATCTGTGATCTCCATCTCCTCTCCATCTGCTTCTTCACTTTGTGCCACTTCTATAGGTTGTTGCTCTTGCTCCGACGGTGGTGAACGACAGCGACTATCTCTCAGAAAATCAGGGTCGTTCTCGTCACCATAAATAGCTCCGGAAAAAGTCCCGTGTGGCACACCAAGAGCATTCACAATCCCAGTACTAACTTCCCAATGCTCGCCTTCCGAGCGGTCACGAACATACGCGTGAGTAAACGCGTTATTCGCACAAATCACCAAATCCTGATCACACTTTCGACGCGCAAATCGACTGTAGGGAATGGCCATCCAATTATCAGCATCATCGCACCCATTCGCTATAGCGTTCTCACATGTGCTGTCGCATGTAAACAGCGCTGTCCACCTTTCGTCGGGGCACGTATTGCTGGCGTCTGAACTCGTTTTTCCTGGGCAGTGGATATCAGACTGTGGGTTACAACAAGCCCATTTGGAATCACAAGCCAGATGTTCGCAGGTACCTTCGTATAGAATATCCCCGCCATGGATTACTCTGCGCTGAATCACACCGTGGAGGCTGGCTTCGTGTTTCGGATATCGATTTGCTTTAAAACTTATACCATCGAGAATATGAGATCCCACGTGATCGGCGACGCCTTCGTACTTATCATCGAGATGTCCTATCTTAAGTTGGTGAGGGAGACTGGACTGATCGCCTTGCTGCACGGTATGCGCCAATTCGTGTGCGAGTATCTTCTTACCTTGTGCCGTCTCTGGCGCATAACTTCCTGTCCCAAACACAATGCTTTGTCCGACTGTGTATGCCAGCGCATTTACCCTTCGTGCTGACTCGACCGCCCTTACATCGGTATGCACCCGCACCTGGCCAAAGTCATGTCCGAAGCGTGGCTCCATGTGGGCGCGTGTTGCTGCGTCCAGCGGCTGCCCTGGCGAGCGGAGTACCTCCTGCACGATCGGCGGTGCTGTGGCAGGTCCAGCATGATTTGCGGAACTGCGCTGCAAAAGCCCAGTCCGAACAGGCGTGAAACTCGACTTCGAAGCTGCTTTTGCTTCTGCATGAACTCTCCCACTCATCGCCAGAGCCCCCCGTACACCGTCTTTGCCACCTGCGCCCCAACAACCTCTACTCTTGAACCCGACACCACCTCATACGCACCACCATCAACGCTTGCAACCTCCCCGCCACGTTCCAGCGACTCTGGAACACCCCGATCAACCAGCAGCCGCGAAAGCTCCTGCTCCACAGCCTCTCCGATGCGATAACGATCCCCATGCGCAAAGCCGTGCAACAATAGGTCATCGATGTGCAATTCAATATTCTTCGGCGTCATACCCATCCTCCGATATCAGCCTCGGTGAGCGGTTTCTAAAGCTCTGCATGCTCACTTCGCGCCGCACGTAATAAATGTTTCATGCACACACCCCTTCACAGCCAAAAGATGTCTTGAATGTTCCATAAATCTTCGACGAAGCTACAACGTTGTACCCCCGCCCGAGGGTGCAGAACCCGTCACAGTGCTCAAAGGAACGGTCCCATACCCCACCATCCAGAAGTCAGCAGCACCCGATGTCTTCAACTCGACGGCTGCGGCATGAACGCAGTTCGTAACGCGCGCGACGTCGCCGGTCATCATTCGATAGAAGCCGGGATAGACCGGATGGAACTCATAGCGGTCGACGAACCACACATGCACCACTCCAGCCGCACTATCGACCTCATAGTCGAGGCGGTCGATCGCGCCGAACGCAAGTCGGAAGTCCTGCACCGCATAGTCGTGTTGATAGACCTTGAAGTGGCCCTTAGTGGCCGTAAGACTGCGTATGAAGGATGCCAGTATGCCCCGCACCCCCGAATCCCTAACGATGAAGTCGCGGACATCCTCCACGTAGTCAGCACCACCGCCAAACATGTAGTGCAGAAGATGGTGCAATGCGAAGGGTTTTCTCCCCATTGTGACGCCCGCAGCGGTATTGAGTACACTCCGTGGAGAGAGCGTGCTGCAAGCACAGGAGATACTGGAAGCTGGGCACCTCCTCCACTCGAGAGCCTGGATGTCCGCCCAGCGACCCGAGGGGCGATGATCGTGCATCAGCCCTGCAGTATACGGCTCGCCGTGTGGAGTATGGCTGGGGTAACGCTGAACGAAGACTGCGTCTTCCCCCTGAGCCCTTTGCCTCGATTGTTGAACGACATGTGCTAACTCGTGCGCCAATAGCTTTTGCTCTTCACTCGTTCGTGGCGAATAATGTCCCGTTCCAAACACGATATTTCGCACGACTGTATATGCATGTGCATTCACGGCATGGGCGGATTCGGCGGCTTTGGAGTCGGTATGCACCCTCACTCGGCTGAAATCGTGGCTGAAGCGTGGTTCCATGAAAGCGCGGGTAGTCGGATCAAGTGGCTGCCCGCCACTGCGCAAAGCGTTGATCTGTGCTTCCATGTTTGGGCCTAACTGAGGAGTTTGTC
Organism: Candidatus Methanogaster sp.; assembly: GCA_003194445.1. GTDB lineage: Archaea > Halobacteriota > Methanosarcinia > Methanosarcinales > Methanogasteraceae > Methanogaster_A. Next base: position 29,602 of record PQXF01000031.1, on the reverse strand, counting down.
CACCGGTATACTCTGCCTGGATAAGCTCCTCTTCTTCCTCATCTTCAGACTCGACTTGCCTCTGAATCAAGGGCGTGATTTGAGCGGCAAGTGGTTTGGTCCGGAGCGCTTCTTCCTCTTCTTCCGGCTCAACCTGCCGCTGCACCCCTAGCTCCGGCATCCGCATCACAGCATCCGCGACCCGATCCGCCTCCTGCTCGTACCGGTCGTTCGGCTGGCCAACGGTCAGTTTTGTCTGAACCAAAGGAGGCTGCGACACCAACTGTTTCCCACGATAGCCAGCGAGAAGCCCGGTCCGAACAGGCGCAAAACTTGACTTCGAAGCCGCTTTCGCCTCTGCGTGCAGTCTCCCACTCATCGCCGGAGCCCCCCATACACCGCCTTTGCCACCTCCGCCACAACAACTTCCGCCCGCACTCCCGGCGCAACCTCGAACGCGCCGCCATCCACGCTTGCAATCTCGCCATCCAGCGCAAGCGACTCAGGCACACCCCGATCAGCCAGCATCCGAGAAAGCTCCTGCTCAACAACCTCACCTATCCGATATCGATCACCCGGCGCAAAGCCGCAGAGCACCAGTTCCTCGATGTGCAGGTCAATATTTTTCGGTGTCATACCCATCCTCCGATATCAGCTTCTGTAAGCGGTTTCTCCACCCTCTGCATACTCACTCTGAGCGGCATGTAATAAAGTTTATACGCAAGCCCATGCCACTTACGCATAATTTATTCGATGCTTATTTTAATGCGGTTTGCGCACGTCAATAAACGACTCTTCACCTCTTTCTTGGTATCGATCATCAAGACAGAAGAACTAAAACGGTATATCTGACTATCTTCCTATTGACCAGTGGGCACCTCGCCAAACACGTCCTGAAGTTCCATCTTCTTCACAACAAGAGCAACCAAAAATACTAAGTGGGGTGGAAGCACCTTCAACTCGGCAATGCCAATTCTCGCCGGGGCCGTAATCACATGCCCCAATTACATCCGGAACAAAACTAGTACGCCCATGGCATTCTCTAAGAGCATCAAAGTCGACATCTTCCTCATCCTGAACTTGGAGAAAATGTGCCGCTGCTTCGTAGATATCCCGAAAGCCGTCGCAAGCTATGAAGGTTGGGTTTCGCTCGAAACATTCATTACGCCGCCGTGGCTCGGGTCTCCGCGGTTCTGGCCTTGGTACGGGAAAAATGTCTGGGCCTAATGGCCGAGAAACTTGAGGTTCAGGGACAGGTTCTTGGAAACGAGGCTGATATCGAGGATGTGATTCAATGGGAATCACTTCGCCGGGGGGACGGGGTTCGGTCACTTCTTCAGGAACAGGAACTTCTTGAGGAGCGGGTAGGGGCTGTGCACGTGACGATGCTGTTGTTGCGACGGCAACGGCAGCGATGGCAATCAGCCCTACGTAGACAAGATCACCAACCGGTATCGGTCCATCAACGAGCGTTAGCCACCACATAGTTCCCGCGACAGTAGCTGCAGCCGCAGCATCTCTCTGAATAACTTCTTCCGTGGATGTTTCTGTGATTGCTTCCTGAGCAGGGGGGATACCGAGTTCATCGGCCAGTACTCTTAACTGCGAAATATCCATGTACTCCAACGCCCGTCTTCCAATCCGATCAAGGTCCTGAGACCTCCACTGCTCAGTCTCTGAACCTACGGCAAGGGATTCCACCTCAGCGATGAAGCGATCACAAAATCCAAGCTTCCTTTTGGACTCTGATTCTTGAGAACGATCGGTACTGTTCTCTTCCACGGCAGCAAGGGCGATGCCCACTGGTTTTTCCAGTCCCACCTGAACATATCCTCCCTTGTTATTTGTTTTTGGCAAAATATTATGATTTTTTGGGCTTTGTTGTATTACATGTGTCAACTCGTGTGCCAGTAGCTTTGTCCCTGCTGTCGCATTTGGCGCATACTGCCCTGTCTCAAACACCACGTCCTGCCCTACTGTGTATGCACGTGCGTCAAGCGCCCTCGCCGATTCCGCCGCCTGTGCATCGGTATGCACCCGCACCTGGCTGAAGTCATGGCCAAAGCGGGTTTCGAAGAAGTTACGTACGGACTCTGGCAATGGGTTGCCACCACCTTTCAGGACGCGAATCTGCGTTTGCAGGGCAGGACTCGCATGAGGGGGCTGTCCACCCTGTTTTGCCTGAATCGGTTCTTCTTCCTCATCTCCCTCTTCCGGCTTGACATGTCTCTGAATCAAGGGCGTGATTTGAGCGGCAAGTGGTTTTGTCTGGATCGTTTCTTCTTCCTCTTCTTCCGGCTCAACCTGCCGCTTCACCTGAGGCTCAGGCATCCGCATTACCGCATCCGCTACCCGATCCGCCTCCTGCTCGTACCGATCGCCCGGCTGGTTGATAGTCAATTTAGTCTGAATCAAAGGAGTCTGCGACACCAACTGTTTCTCACGATAACCTGCAAGAATCCCGGTCCGAACAGGCGTGAAACTTGACTTCGGAGCTGCTTTCGCCTCAGCATAAACTCTTCCACTCATTGCCTCAATCCTCCATACACCGCCTTTGCCACCTGAGCCCCAACAACCCCCGCATCAGATCCTGTCGCCACCTCGAACGCGCCGCCATCCACGCTTGCAATCTCGCCACCCAGCGCAAGCGACTCAGGCACACCCCGATCAGCCAGCATCCGAGAAAGCTCCTGCTCAACAGCTTCACCTATCCGATACCGATCACCCGGCGAAAAGCCGTGCAGTACCAGTTCCTCGATATGCAGTTCGATATTCTTCGGCATCATACCCAACCTCCTATCTCAGCCTCTGTAAGCGGTTTCTCCATCTTTGCATACTCGCTTCGTGCGGCACGCAACAGATGCTTCATACCTACGTCCTCTCTCGCGTTTGCCGCAAGGAATGCCGCATTAAGCGCAATGTTTCTGATGTTTCCGCCTGCAATGTTCAACCGTGAGAGCTTGCTCGCATCCAGACCATCCGTTGGCGTTGATGCTGGAAAGATCCGCTCCCATATCTCTCCGCGCTGCGTCGCATCGGGAAAAGGAAAATGAACGATGAATCGAATCCTCCGGAGAAATGCCGTATCGATTGCGCTCTTCATATTGGTTGTCAGTATCGCAAGTCCCCGGTATGCTTCCATCCGCTGCAACAGGTAACTGATCTCGATATTTGCGTACCGGTCGTGACTGTCCTTCACCTCACTGCGCTTTCCAAACAGCGCATCAGCCTCATCGAAGAGCAGGATCGCACCCCCCTCCTCAGCCGCGTCAAACACACGCCTTAAATTCTTCTCAGTTTCACCAATATACTTGCTCACAACCTGGCTCAGATCGATCCTGTACAGATCGAGCCGCAACTCATTTGCCAGCACCTCTGCCGCCATCGTCTTGCCTGTGCCGCTTGCCCCCGCAAAGAGCGCGCTGATGCCAAGAACACTTGCACTCTTTGCAGCAAAGCCCCAGTCTTCATAGACCTTAGCCCGCTCTCTGACATGCACCGCAATATCGCGCAGAATCTGGCACTCCGGCTCCGGAAGCACTATACCATCCCATGTCGCGGCTGGCTCGATGCGCTGCGCCAGATCACTCATGCGCGGGCGCGCCTGCATGCGGCATGCATCCCATAATACAACGCCTAAGCCATCCGGATCGATCGGGTTTTGAGTGTCACTGGGAAACGTGCATCCGGCTACCTCGGCACAGGCATCGCGAATTGTCCTCGCGCTTAAGTTGTACTGCGAGACGAGAGCATCCACATTACCGTTCAGACCCGACGTCGCCAGACCGAGTACACTCTCCCAGATCTCGCGCTGCTCGTCTGATGTCGGCTTGCCAACATCGATTACGATCATCGGACGATCTCGTGTGCGCAGCGGTTCCTGGCTTGTGACGATGAGAGGGCTGTTTGTACGCTCGACCAGTTGAGTAATCGCGATTCCTCTCGCCGCGTCACTCATGTTCAGATCATCGCAGTCCAGAAGCAGTGCACTCATGCCAAGGGCTGCCTCGCGTTCGCATAGCCGGATCAGTGCATCGAGCTCAGCAGGAATCGTCGGAATGAAGTTTGCGGAGATCGCGTTCAGATTAAGTCCAAGCATTCTACAGGCTGATAGAGCGATCTCCCGTTTGCAGGAAGCCTCACCGCCGCAGAGCTGCACCACAACCACAGGGAAAGCCGATCTCGCCTCTTCCTGCTGCCACGCCGATGCGAGCCGTTCTGCAAGCGCCTGATGCGACGGCACGAGATCCGGATATTCCGAGAGACGCAGCGGCTCTACAAAACCTGCCAGCCGTTCATCGAGATACGAAACACCTGTGAGATAGTGCAGTATCTGCTCATCGATTCGAAGCGGACTTGTGGCAAGCGCACTGCCTGCTCCGACCTCGATCAGGCGCCAGTGGCGAAGCGGCGCACCAGGGGTTATCGCGCTCCAGTGCGGATCAGGGAGTGCCGCGAGTGCGAGGCTGAAGCTTGGGTAGGCACACGATGGATCACCCTGTGCAGCAGCGCACACCGATGGAAATGTGGAATCCAGTTCCATTCCCGCGCACAGGAGCAAGAGATCGCGCTCGAAAGGTGAGAGACCAAAGACTGCGCAGAGAGTCTCTATGGCAGGCGGTACAGACATTGCAGCGGCAGTTTCGGCAAGAGCTTGCTCTGTCTGCACCGTCCTGTGCTGCTTTTCCACATCTGACGCATCCTGTGAGCGTGCCGCATGCCGCTCCAGCTCAGAGCGTACCACAGCTAATGCTACCGACAGGTAGCGCTGGTTAGTCTCAAGCCAGTTGTTCGCTGCGGCGCTCATGATATTGTCACCTTCGGCTCGATATACTGGTTGAACATGGAACTGGACTGATCCGTATCAACAGTCAGCAGACTCTCCGCACCGTCCACCTGCACACGCACCAGATAATCTCCCGGCGCAACATCGCTTATGTGTATCACAATTAAGCTCGCATCCTCATCTCTCTGCGGGGCTTTGAAGCTGTACGAGTGTGCCGGGCGATCTTCAGGCGGATCGAACTCGTTTAAGAGCAGGACGACCCGCTGCTTCTCGCCAACACCGGGGCTTACGTTTACTGTGACATCTGCTGCAAAGAGCGTCACCTCATTGTGGGCTGCGTCGATCACGGTGTAGCTTGTCACATTGGAGACTGTGGCTGTGATGGTCGGGCAGAGCACGAATGCTGCAACGTTTGATTCGACCCCCTGATGTGGTGTTGGCGGCTTTCCCATCAACATCTGATGGATGACCTGCACACCCTGCACTCCTGCCTGCAAGCCTGATGGCAGTGGCAGGCTGATCTCTGTGTCGGTTAGCTGCTCCGGTGCTGGTGTCACCTCAACCCCACCCACTCGTACCTGTGTGACATCGCCGCGCAACTGTCTGCCAGTGATTGTAAGTGTGCTCCCGGAAACGATTGGTATATCAGCGCCTTCCTGCGAGACGACCTGCTCGATTGCCGGTTGACGAAACGGCACAACATAGAGGCTCCGCTCGCGCACGGGAAGAGCCCTCTGTGGGGCATCTTCGCTCTCGATCAGGACTACAGTGCCCTGATATGCGATCGATAGGGCATAAGGGGTCTGGAAGAAGACAGACCAGAGTTTGGATAGTTCTTCTGTAGAGAGGGGCGTAGGTGTCAGTTTGACCAGTTCAACCTCATCGGCGAGGTTAGAACCGGCAAGGAAGTCGAAGAGTGGGTTGGTTATTGTGTCGCGGATCACCTGACGTGTGATGATAGGCATTGTATGCAGCGTGCGCACAACGCTGCCCAGCAGCCGCTGCGGCTCAAGCTTCTCTTCATCGCCGTAGAAGGTGAGCAGATAGTGGAGATCCAGGGCAGCTTGTGGGCGCTGCACCAATCCACCGTCATTGCGGCGGGTGGGTATATCCGCGTTGCGCCATGCGGCATTGGGGGTTACCTGGTAAAGGTAAATATTAACGTGTGGTTCTACTTTCTTGGGTTCATCCGGTCGCATGGTAGTGACTTCTGCACCAGGCACGTCTGTCCCTACCGCGGCGCTCAGCGTATGTCTGAGTGCCGCGGTCACAGTGGCGATTGCAAGAAAATTACTCATAGCTCTCCTCCATTGCGCTTCTTCAGGTAGTCATCAAGGGTTAGAGCCGGTCCCGGGGGGCGTGTGCGCGGTGCTGGTGGCTGCGGCGGCGTTGTGGCTCGCACCTCGACTCTGCCAATCGTCACCCGGATGGCTGCCGGCTCTGCCGGTTCGGATGCTCGCGGCTGAGTCTTATCAGGGAGGACAATCTGCTCGATTGTAATCGGCTGGATTGCTGGCTCGCGCGTAGATTCTCTGTTTCTTTCGGCAGTGACTCGATGTGGCTGATATGTTTCACCATCACCAGGTGAAGGTGGCGCCAACGGTGTCAACATCTCATGATCCGATTCTTGCTGTACCATCCTCACCGCAGACGGCTGTGCAGTTACCTCCTGCAAAGTCGGTGGCGATGACTCGATCGGAATTGACTGGATTGCTGGCTCATGCGCAGACGCTCGGCTTCTTTCGGCAGCGGCTCCGGGTGCCGCCACGTAGGTTTCATCACCTCCGGATGAAGGTGGTGTCAACATCTCATGATCTAATTCTTGCTGTGCCACCTTCGCTGCAGGCGGTTGTGCAGGTACCTCCTGCAAAGCCGGTGGCGATGACTCGATCGGAATTGGATGGATTGCTGGCTCATGTGCAGACGCTCGGCTTCTTTCGGCAGCGGCTCCTGGTGATGCCACATAGGGTTCATCACCTCCGGATGGTGCTGGTAGGTCTTGGCTCGGTTTTTGCTGCGGAGTCTTTTTCAAAGACTGTGCGGTTACCTCTGGTGGAACCGATGATGATGATGATGCTGGCAATGCCTGCCGGGTCATGCCTGATCGGGGTTGGCCCGGAGTCTGCTGTGACCCTGACCTGGCTGGCTGCAAAGCGTCGGATTTCAACTGCGGTGTCTGGTCTGATAGCCATGCAGACTGAAGATTGTCATACCCGGTTTCATCAGGTGCATAAGATGCATCCATCCGCTCTGATCCGGATTCGTCCCCGAAAACCGGCTCACCTTGCACAGATGGCTCAAAGAATGACGCCAGCCTGGGCTTGATCACCTCTGTTCGGTCAAGGCTCCTCGCCACCAGATGACTCAGATAATCACTCATCCGCCTACCCTCTCCAGATAGAACTGCCGCCGCCATGGGCTCATCGCGAGTATGTCGGCTTCTCTCCACCCGTATGCCAATGCCAGTGTGTGTACCTCATGCAGTCTGTGATAAGCCCATGCGTTAATCTCGCTCCAGAAGAACAAGACGATGTCAAAGGTCGCGTGCCACTGGTGTCTGCATGAAGGGCAGGAGAGAGCCAGTTGCACGTCTGCCCCGGGATCTGCCTCTGCCATCCTGTCCACGATCGCTTCCACCAGGCTGGCAGGCAGATGGTCAGAGGGGATCTCCTCGCCGTCGTGATGAACTGATAGGAGACAGCTCTCAAGCAACTCTTCTCGAGCTACATCGACGTCTTTGTGGTCTGCGATGGTAGCCATGTCAAGGCTGTTTGGCAGCCTGAAATGTACATCATACCCGTATGCGTCGATTGTCAGCTCCCGGGTTGGTCCGGACTCGGGTGTCACCTGAATGTCAGCCACGTTGAAGGTCAGCTCCAGACGCTCACGACAATCGGGACAGGTTGCTATGCCGATTAATTGGGAGCCGAATGTCCACTCGCGGAGTGTCAGCAATCGGGCATCACGCTCACCTATGTTGAGCTTTGTCAGCGAGTCTGCCGATGCTTCGGGGCAGGCTGCCGAGAGCAGCAAGAGTGCCCGGTGAACAGGTGACTGGACATTCCCGCGTTCCCAGACATCGAGCAGCTCCGGAGCAGATAATGCACGCATGCTCAAGTTTACTTAAGCAGGTTCGGTGAACGATGGCTCGCTCGGCTCGCCTACCTCATAATCACGCTCCCAACCCTCGTTTTCCAGTTTTATGGTCTGGATAGCCACTGCGTCAGCACTGGCATCAAGATCAGGGAGGGACTGAAATTCAGAAACCCAGCAGCGATATACCTTGTATGCGATCGCTAACTGTCCTGCTTCGTTGTAGACCTCGATGATGATATCCTTCCGGAAGTCCTTGAGCGAGACCTCTGAACCCAGGCCAGAGCCGTAGTTCCAGACCTTGTTCGCCCACTTCTCAAACTCCGTATCATGAGTAACGCCGCGCTCAAGGGTGATAGCCTCGTATTCGGTTTTACCCGGTGATTTGCGGCTGCTGCTCGGATCCCCGCCTTCACGGTGCTTCACAACCTCGGTGGTTCGCTTCAGGCTACCGACTTTGCTGACGCCTGCCACGTAACGACCATCCCATTTAACCCGGAACTTGAAGTTCTTGTATGGATCGAAACGCTCTGCATTTACGCTAAATTGTGCCATGATAAATCGCCTCCTATGTTTGAATCTCCCCGGCCATCTGCTGGATCTTGATGATCACGAACTCCGCTGGCTTCAGGGGTGCAAAACCAACAACAATGTTGACGATCCCGCGGTTGATATCGTCCTGTGTAGTGGTTTCCTTGTCGCACTTGACAAAATATGCATCCTTTGGTGTCGTTCCCTGAAATGCGCCCTGGCGGAACAGGGTGTGCATGAAGGCGCCAATGTTCAGGCGGATCTGCGACCAGAGCGGTTCATCGTTTGGCTCAAAGACCACCCACTGGGTGCCGCGGTAGAGGCTCTCTTCGAGGTAGAGAGCGAGGCGCCGAACCGGGATATACTTCCACTCTGATGCGAGGCGGTCATCACCTCTGAGCGTGCGCGAACCCCAGACCACCCGACCAACAGCCGGCATAGCCCGCAGACAGTTGATTCCAAGAGGATTCAGTTCACCATTCTCCGCGTCGGTGAGAGGTACGCTCAGCTGCGGAACACCTACAAGGGTCGCTTCCAGACCAGCAGGTGCTTTCCAGACCCCGCGCTGTGTATCAGTGCGTGCAAAGATTCCAGCCACTGCGCCGCATGGCACAAACTCTTCCACCTGGTTGTCTCGCAATGAGTTTGGTTGTTTGAGGCGAGGGAAAAAGAGTGCGGCATTCTTACTCTTCGTGCCGACGCTCTCGACATCCTTCGCGTCGTCTTTGTCGATCCAATCACTGGGCGGGTCCACAAGCAGCATCGCACGCCGGTCCTCGCAGTACTTTGCCGCAGTTCCGACCAGAGTCGAATCGACGTCACCGGTGGACAGGTAGGGCGGGATGCAGAGCAGGTTGAAGAGATCCACCTTCTCCAGTGCATAGAGACCTTCCTTTCCGGTTTCCTTCCCTGTGCCTGTGAAGTCGTCTTCATCGAGTCTCGTACCGTCGTATGCTCTGTCGACCTCTGCCACGCCAGTAGAAGCGTTGTCATCCTCCCATATATCATTGCCTGTCGCGGGGTCTCCATGCGCGGTTGGGACTATGGCGGGTATGGTATCCGCCCTCACAAGTTGCGACTCATTCGTAAGAACCAGATCCACCTTGCGCGGACTCTCTTTTACAGTAACGTTTCGAAACTGCTCGATACTCCCTGTTTTGGTATCGCACACAGTCAGATTGAAGAGATCCGCCACATCGATATCATACCCATCGTTCGTGTAACTCTCTGCCACATCCTCAGAGACGTCATCATCCACACGTGCCCGAAGGTAGTTTCCCCATGCTCCTGGACATGCTGCCCCCAGTACGAGACCGTCAGCATCCAGTGTGGCTATGGAATTTTCACCTACTGTTGGGTGGTACATGCGCACAATAACGGCTTGTGCGCCTCCATTTAAGTAGAAGTCACGTACAGCATAACCGAGTTTACTCTCCACCCACAGCCCCCCGAAGGTGCGCTCGAAGTCGCCAAAGCTGTTGATGGTTTTGGGCTCGTCCACTGGTCCCCGCAAAGCACGACCGATAAACGCTGTGATTGATGTTGCGACACCCATGATGGTGCGCACGCCGCTTGGAATCTCCTCGATGTATACACCGGGATATGTTGGTGTGGTTGGCATATTCTTATTACCTCCTTTATGATTCAGATTATGAAGTTACGTCACGTCCGACCAGTATCTGGATGTTGGCGTCCATGGCATCTGCTCCTGATGTTGTGTTGGAAAAGAACAGTTGCGTGGGTGCTGGCTCGAGCATGGCGGTAGCGCCCTCACCGGTCAGTACATGTGGTTCATCCAGTTCAAAGGATGTACCCATATCGGAGTTGACCTTGTAAGCGAGCGCATCTCCATACCAATCCGACGCGACGAGCAGGAATTTGACCTGACCTGCCGACTCGCCCGGCTGCAACTCGACCGACAGATCTGACGCGCCACTGGGCACCGTGATATCGATCTTGTCATAGGCATCGACCGTGAGTGTCCTGTTTAATGTGATCTTCGGTCCATTCGGGATCTCGATGTTGATCTTCAAAACAATGTATTCAGACATGGTTCTCTCTCCTCCTGATGATGGTTGATGTGAAATCTGGACAGGCAATGGTGGAAGTTAAGCGCTCTAACGATCATACACACTTCTTGATATCCCTTTTCAATGTAAACGCATGTGTGGATGGTTGTGGCCGACATCGCAAATCCTCCAGTCTCAAATCAATACCCGGATCTTATTATGATCTTCGAGGGTGCTGGTTTCAGATGCTGAAATCTTTGGCATTTTGACAACTTGGACATACGGTGTCCGTTTGATTGCTCCGGACATTATGTCACCTCCTTTTACTGTACCCTGCTTGCCAACTTTTATTCTCATCCCAAAATATCCTATGATGTGAGTTCATATCACAGAATTTGAGGGGATATTGTACACAAACTTAAAATAGACCACATGATCTTAAATCTTTCGGAGAGGCGGGCTTTGAGGAAAAATCCATATACCTGTAATATTCACTTCGACGAAACAGATATAGGTACCTGTCATCTTTCCTATATGGGAAACGAGATGGTTGCATATTGCAGAGAAACTACATTCCAGCAGAGAAGATATTTCTTGAATGTGTTTAAGGGTGTTTAACCCGACCATGTTATCTTGCGACAGCCCCTCGAACTTCGTCTCCGCAAACTCTCGCGACCTCGACGGTAGACTAGACAAATGAAACCGGAAGAAAAAAACGCGTCTGCAATCCGGCGCGCGGTGAAGATCTCGGGTCAGGACATGTAACCGCTCATCTACCCGGGCTTTTCAGGGCTTACGGCGCAATTATCCAGCAAGGCCTGAAATACCGCCTGTAACCTTGAATCAGAACATGGACTCGGCGGGAATTGAACCCGCGGCCTTTACGTTGCGAACGTAACGATCTACCCCTGATCTACGAGCCCATAATCCTTAAATAGCAATTATAACAGTCTACCGATCTCCGCTACCTGCACGCTCTCGACACCCGAAACCCCTGCAAACGCGTTCTCGACCGATTCGGTTCCACCCTCGACATCACCGACGACAACGGTCGCCATCAACGCAACAAGCCCGAATGCGATCGGCTCTTCAGCGATCTCATTGAGGTCGATCCCTGCTGGCATCACAGCCGCAAGATCCTCTTTAAGTTTTTCGAGGTCGACATCCACACCATTTGGCATGATCTTGATTACTGCTACTACTTCACCCATCTTCTCACCTCACGGACCTGTAAATCCACATTTCGGGCAGGTGTACGGATTGCTCTGCTTCCGGCAGGATGCGCATCTGCCGAGGATCGTTTCACAGGTCGGGCACTGGAACCGGGTGTATCCGGACTCAACCAGATGTGCGCCGCATGATGTGCAGTATTTTTCAGCGATTGTTTTTGCCATTGGTAACCAGTTTTGCGAGAGCATCATTTAAGCATTGCGATGGGGGCGGAGTGTCAGGTTACGCGTGTCCGGATCGTGGACGGTGCCGGTTCACGTCCATGCAGATGCGCTACCGCTGCCAGAGTCGCGACCCTTCCCTGCGGCGTCCGCTTGACAAACCCGATCTGTATCAGATACGGCTCCACAACGTCCTCTACCGTCCGCACCTCCTCGCCAACAGCGATTGCGATATTCTTGACGCCGACAGGTCCGCAATCGAAATCATCGATGATCATGGCAAGAATCGTCCGGTCAAGGTCGTCCAGCCCCTCTCGATCGATCTTGAGCATCGAGAGTGCGGAATCGACGATGTCATGCGTGATCACGCCATCCGCCATCACCTGCGCATAATCCCGGACACGGCGGAGAATCCGGTTCGCAATCCGCGGAGTGCCTCTCGACCGGTTCGCAATCTCTCTTGCGCCTTTCTGGTCGATCTCGATTCCAAACACCCTGGAAGACCTGAGAACGATCTCTGTCAGTGTGCCGGGTGGATAGAAGTTCAGCCGGTTGACGACACCGAAACGATCCCTGAGAGGGGAACTGATAAGTCCTGTTCGCGTAGTTGCGCCGATGAGCGTGAATGGTGAGAGGTTCAGGCGGACAGAGCGCGCACTTGCACCCTCTCCGATCATCACATCGATTGCAAAATCCTCCATCGCCGAATACAGGGTCTCTTCCACGATCTGGTTTAAGCGGTGTATCTCATCGATGAATAAGACATCCTTCGCGCCTAAATTTGTGAGAATCGCCGCGAGATCGCCTGGTCGCTCCAGAACAGGTCCTGCCGTTGCTCGGATCGCAACTCCGAGTTCGGAAGCAACGATATGCGCAAGTGTAGTCTTCCCTAGCCCGGGAGGTCCTGAGAATAGGGTGTGGTCGAGAGGTTCATCGCGCTGTTTTGCAGCCGTTATAAATATCTGCAACTGCTCTTTTAATTCAGTCTGCCCCACGAACTCGCCGAACGTATCCGGTCGAATCTGTAGATCGGATATCATCTCCGTCTCTGTTTTTTCCGGCGAAAGGATCTTTTCTGGCATGGTGTGTGGCTCTGGGGTCTGCGACAGAATCGTATCTGCCCCGGTTATATCTTATCTGTTTTAACTTAAAAATCCGATTCGTGACGCAGTCGCGCAATGTCCGGGTAAACCATTAAATGTCGCACAGCATAACCATTATCATGTATCTGCATCCGAATCTTGCGTGGGCGATCACCGGTGCCGGGCACCACCTGATAGAGAGCTTCGATGCGTTTAAAAGAGTGAAAGAGGAGAACCCGAAGATCAGGATCACCATCTTTGCATCGCAATCAGCAGAAGAGGTTCTACGGATGTACGGATTGTTCGATGAACTTGCGACCATCGCGGGCGGTGAGTATCTCGAAGAGGTCTTTTTAGAGAGCGAACAGGGCAGGAGTTCCCCAAAGGTTGGCAGATTTCTTTTAAACAAATATGACGCCCTCTTTGTCACGCCGACTACCTCAAACACCGTTGCAAAGATCGTGCATGGCATAGCAGACTCGCTGCCAACGAATGCGGTCGCACAGGCGGTAAAAGGCGACGTTCCGGTCTACATCGTGCCTGTGGACATCGAGGGCACGATCCGGTCGAAGATGCCATATACGATCGACCGCGAGGTATGCGCCATGCACCACTGCGATATCTGCACCCCAGAGGTTGTGTGCCCCAATGCTGCCATCGATTCACAGATCGATCTCTTGAAGTGCGATGGCTGCGGCGCGTGCGCTCCTGCCTGTCCACACGGCGCAATCCGCGGCGGATACGCTGAACTCAAGGTGCGAGATGTGGATATGCGAAACACGGCGGAACTTGCAGAGATGGAGGGGGTCGTGGTGCTCAGGAATCCGGTGGATGTGGTTTCTGTTGTGTCTGGCATGTAAACAGGGATCGGCTCGTATAGTGCTCTGATTCTGACTTGCAGGTCTTCAGGTATCCGAAGAACGAAAAACAGCTTGACACGGTCCGGGGTGGATTTGTGATGCTTTAAAAAGATTTTTATCTGATATGAACACCAAGATCGACGATCATGTCGACATCGCCGCATGCGAGCGCAGATGTATGTGAGGGGTGTGCATTTGCGGTGAATTTGTCTTTGATGTTCATGCAATGATTGCCTTTTATCTTCTTGTTTTCTCAAGTATTCGCTAATACATGAGTTTCGGCAATTTCCATTTAGTCGGCAAGTTAAATTAGAGAAGACTTATATACTATAATCACGCATATCTATTTGTGACTTCCCACGATCCACAGAGCCGGGCATCTAAGATACTTC
>PQXF01000031.1:0-12019 GCA_003194445.1 Candidatus Methanogaster sp. | reverse complement strand
GTAAGTAGCCGTAGAACACAATTTATCAAAAGAATGATCGAATTTGCTGATAACACGGGATTGAAGATCCAGCTGGCTTATTATCCTCCTTATCACAGCAAATACAACCCTGTTGAACGATGTTGGGGGGTTTTAGAGATGCATTGGAACGGCACACTCTTGTCTTCAGTCAATAAAGCTATCAAATGGGCTGAAACCATGACGTGGAACAGTGTACATCCTGCAGTTCATCTTATCGATAAAGTTTACCAGAACGGAGTGAAATTGACAAAAGAGGCAATGAAAATCTGCGAAGAGAGAATTGAAAGATCGGGAAATTTGCCAAAGTGGGATGTCACCATCGAGCCTGCATTCAGGTAAGTTATTTATTGGGGCTTGCCTAATTGGTTTGTGCAAACCCAGAACTTCGGAAGAAGTGCATATCCCATGATGTGGATATCTATCTGATTCGTCTCAATTATTGAACACCATACCCCACAAAACACCGATACTCCGTGATGGTAGAAGGTAAGTCTATTTTGATTCACCGAAATTCGGGATATATTGCCGAAATAAGCCTGCCATTGGATGATATGATCAGAATGTCGTATGATCTTCTCTTTGACCGAGACCCTCCAACAGGGTCGATAAAAGTTGAGGGTTTTGAAGCGTTTTCAGAACCGATAATCAATACTATTTGCAGAAATTTTATAAAAGCTTAGCAATTAGGACTTATCAAGGAATCCAAAAAGTTTGGGGAGATCAATCGGAAAGGAGTGGTGGAGATATCTGAATATTCCAATGAACTCGATGGTTGCAAGGGACTTGACCGTGATTGTCTCAAGGTAGGTCCAAGTAACGACCTTCTCACATACCATGCGATCTACTTCCTAGACCGACTTGGTGGATACAAGGTAAATCAAGGGTCAATTGCATTATTGCTGGCGAGTCATTATCTGCATAAGAAAAGTGAAATAGAGAAACTCATCGATACTACGTGGGCAAATAAGAAAAGCTACCACGAATCACGAAAGTTATACGACAGTGGAAAAACCACTGGTTTATCGAAGGAAATCAATGCTATTCGAAAGATAAAAACTTATGAAGAAAAGTTCAAACCATTAGAATCTGATGTTTTAAGGAATGTCAAAAGATCGCTCCGAACACTTCATGAGAAGGATCTTAACGTTGTGAAAAAGGAATTTGGGCATTATATAGCACTGGGTAATGCAGTTGAGACAGCAGAGGGATGTGTTGGGTTACCAGACCGCCCCACATACGCCAAAACAATTTCAAGAATCAGAGAGTTTAATAAATGGATGTCAAAAGCAGGATAAATAGCAAAAAGAGTACATACTCTTAACAAGTCCCACCAAATCGGAGATTATTGTGATCAGGGTGCATGACAGGATTATCTATTGGGCGAAGCCACCCCCTAATGGCGAAATGTTTGGTTCCTATACTCCCGGAAAGCTTCCCGCCCCCCAAAAGCATTCACCCGGGCAACCACCCCCGAAACATCGAATATGCAAAGAACGCGCAGTAATTCGGGAGATCCGGAGTAAAACCCGGCGACTCAGCCAAACACAGCCGCTGATACTCAACCCCGGTCCCCTTCTGACAACCAGCCCCCTCATCCGCCCGAGCATACCTCAATAAGCGCAGTAAAGGCGCTTCCGAATACCATCAGAGAACGGAGCGCAGACATCACCTGTGAATGTCCGGACAGTAACCCCCGCTATGCCTGCACGACGAAACCGGTCCATTACTCTGCGACTCCGAAAAACCTTCGAATTTCAAACCAATGGGTAGCCTACCGATGCCCATTTTTCCAAAACTGAATACGTGACGTTAAAAGTCTCTGATAAACCGTGTGGAAGAACGACCAGTCCAAAACATTCATAGCCAATCAACCCCCATAAATCTATGATTCACATCCCTATATTTAAAGGACATCCGCACAGATTTAGGCAACCACCAGACACCGCAGAGGTCTTGATCATGCATGTTAAAAAAACCATAACCATCCCGAAAGAACTGGAGAAGTGAGGTGGAAGACCATCTCATAGGCACATATTACTCAAATCTCTCGGACGCCATAAGAGATGGGCTCAGAAAGATTCTTGCGGAGTACAGACAAAAAAATGAGGTTGAGATTGCTGCAACTCTCTACAAAAATGGAAAGATAACGCTACGGGAAGCTGCTGCCATAATGGACGTCCCTGTAAGAAAAACTCTTGAGGAGCTTGGCGAGAGGGGCGTGTATCTGAGATACGGGATGGAAGAACTCGAAGAAGATCTTGGATGATCACTGTAAGCGATTCCACCCCGCTCATCCATTTTGGAACGATTAAGCGGCTTGATCTTCTTCGATCCATGTACGGTCAGATTGTAATCACAGAAGCGGTGCACAGGGAAGTAGTAACAGAAGGAATCGCTCTTGGGTAAGATGGACGCCTTTCGTGTGGAAAAGGCAATTGGGGACTGGATAGAGCTCATAAACCCAAGAGGTTACGCGGGTGAAATTTGCAGCCGGTACGGGATACATATCGGTGAGGCGGAATCGATCTTGCTTGCACGAGAACTGGATGCCAATCTGCTCTTGATAAACGAGAGAGATGGGCGACGGGCTGCAAAGAACGCCGGAGTTAAGGTGAAAGGAACGATTGGCGTGATTTCAGATTGCACCAGAAGAGATCTCTTGACGGTAGGGCAGCGGTCGAGATATTAATCTTTTTTAAAGACAATCCCTCAGAGTTCTGGATCGATCCCAGAATTATCGATATAGCGATTAAAAGAATAAAAAACCCGATCCAAAGGGTCTAATGATGTGGCAACGTTGTAAGTTTCGATTGTACCCTGACCGATGTATCTCTCTTTCAGATCCGGATTACAATTCTATTCATCGCTGCGGGTGTCAAGGGGGTGATGCTGCCGTCGCGGCTTTGCGTCCGCGAATCCTGGGTCATGTGTGCCCGTGGTTGCGGGCATAATAGTAGATACTGGAAGAGGACACATCTGGATATCCACAGAAAAGCCCCAATGTTCACAACCGTTTCGGAAGACTCCTCTCATGAAGTTTTATCGCAATCGCCATGAAGGCTGCCAGAAACACCAGAAGCGCTCCGATATCCACCACGACCGGATAGTGGCAAGCACCCTGGAATGCATACCGACACAGGTCGGTTATATATGTCAGTGGCGACAGCGACGCCAGCGCCTGCCCCCATAATGGCAGTTCCTGCACCGGGATGAATATGCCGCTTATGAAGACCAGCGGGAACTTCACCATCATGGATAGCATCATCACTGTGGATGTCATGCTGGTCGGTGCGGACGAGAATATAAGCCCCATTGCAGAGAAGCAGAATGCAGCCAGCACGATGCCCAGAGCAAGGATGAACGGATGCGTGATCGAGACCCCAAGCGCCATCCCGAGCAGTATCGGGACGAGAGAGATCGCGATTCCGAAGAGGACAGATGCCAGCACATCTCCAAAGAGAATCGTTGTGATAGAGATCGGGGCTGCTGCAAGCCTTTCCAAGTTTCTGGTCTGGGTCTCGGTCGGAGCAATCACAGGCGCGACTGACGTTGAGGTGAAGAATATCGTCATACCAAGCAGCCCTGCGATGAGGAAATCAACAGGAAGGTCCCGCCCTATCATAAACGCCAGAAAGAGAAATGCTGGGGAGAGGACACCGAATATAATCACAGGTCCCTTCAGATAGTAGATCCTGACATCCTTCTTTGCAATCGCGTACGCACGCCTCATCTGATCTATCATTTTATGCCTCCTCAGTCAGTTTCACAAAGACATCCTCAAGCGTCGGCGTCAGCGTGTTCAGTGTCACGATCTCCAGATCGGACGATTGGGAATAATCCACCAGACCGCGTATCGTCCGGTCTGGCTCGTCCGTATACAGTTGTATCTTATCCCCGCTCGTCCGGACGCCGGCGATGCCTGTCATGGCACTGAGGTCGGAGACGTCCACAGGCGCGGTGAAACTGACCTCCACATACTGCAGTCCTCCGATTCTCACTTTAAGTTTCTCAGGTGCGTCGATGGCTGCAATCCGCCCGTGATTGATGATCGCAACCCTGTTGCAGAGTTGACTCGCCTCGTCCATGTAGTGGGTAGTTAGAAAGATCGTCTTGCCAGTGTCGCGGAGTTCCCGCACCATCTCCTTTATCAGCCGTGCGCTCTGGACATCCAGACCGGACGTCGGCTCATCGAGAAAGAGTATCTCGGGGTCGTTCATGAGCGACATGGCTGTGACCAGTTTCTGCTTCATCCCCTTAGAAAACGTCTTCACTGTGTGACCCTTCCTGTCGTACAGGTCAAACCTCGTCAGGAGTTCTTCTGCTCTTGCTACTGCAACTCTCTTCGGTATACCATACAACTCTGCCATGAACTGCAGGTTATTCCATGCAGAGAGGTCAGCGTATGCGTTCGAGAGTTCAGGAACAACTCCCATCGCCTCTTTGGCTCTGATCGGATGCCGCCCGAGGTCAAAACCCATGACGCTGACACTACCAAAGCTCGGTTTTATTACGCCGGTAAGCATCCGCACAGTCGTGGTCTTGCCAGCACCATTCGGTCCTAAAAATCCAAATACTTCGCCTTCTTCCACCTCAAAGTTGATATGATCCACTGCTGTGAGTCCATTGTAATCTTTCGTCAGCTCTTTGACCTCGATCACGTTTTTCATGATTCGTAACCTCCACCGTCCAGTAAATCGATGACTATCTTCCTTGTCTTTAGCTTCCATACCTTTTCGGGCGCACCTCCGCCCTTCTCTCTGTACTCGGAGACTTCGATGATGCCTGCACGGTTCAGCTCAGAGAGGTGGTAGTACAGCCCGGAAGGCGTAAGCCCAACGCCGCGTTCTGCCAAAAATTCGTAGATCTGCTTTGTGCTCCGGCTGCCGTCTCCGATGAAGTCGATGATCGTCCAGCGGGTCGGGCAGTGGAGTGCTCTGATATACGTTCTGAGTTCTTGCAGGCGTGGGGAGCAATTACACATTGGATCACCTGAATATTACAGTGTTGTACTGTAATATTGTGGTGGTTATTTAAAAGGTTTGCTGGTCTTGGGGCTGCCGTGACTTCTGGCTTTGACCGTCTCGCTAATACGAAATGTTTTTATAAGACGAGTTCTAACGTGCACCGCATGGAGTGCAGGAAACTCCGCCACGATCGATATATGGTTTCACTTCTGACTGACCATATGGTCTTCTCGCCGAAGTATCGCGGGAAGATTCCGGTCGAGAAGACGATCGCGCTTGCGCTCGATGGTGTCGTTTGTAAGACCTGCAAGGACATTGACATCGAGATCATTGATATGGCAGTGAATGCGGATCATGCCTATCTGTTTATAAAGTACCCTCCGAAGTATTCTGTGAGCTATATAGCCAGGAGAATAGAAGGGAGGAGTAGCAGAGAACTGTGCAAGGCGTTTCCACACCGCAAGGAATGGTGCGCTAAAGGTTTGTGGGCACCGTCCTGCTACCATGGTTCGGTTGGTCGTGGAGAGATATATACAGAATCAGGAGAAGCCAAATGCGAAATCGCTATGTATGGGCTCTGTACTTAGTTTGGTGACTGGATATGAAATAGGAGGTATAAAAAATGGAAAAAAATAACCTGATACTCGTTTTCCATATCATTTTTGTTACTCTCGTGTGTGTGGGCGGTATCGCAAGTACTGTCAGTGCCACTGTGACTGACCCAGAGGATCTTTGGACGAGTGAGGATATCGTGCAGTTGGATGCCACAGTCAGCGGGGGGATGCTGATCGTGCAGGTGAGCGAGCGAAACTTGTTGGACGACTTTACCCTTCATTACATCGAGATTTTTCTGGACACAGACCAAGACCCTGACACCGGAGATGCCCGAGTAGGGTGTGTCGGCGGGACTGACTACCGTATCGGCGGTCTCACCGGTATGTTACATAAGTTTGATCTTTACCGGCTGCCTGCAGAGGATGGGGGCGTGGAGCAGATCACCCCTTTTTCTGACATATCTGGTGCTTCTGTTTCTGTGGAGGGAAATACACTGACAGTAAATCTTCCGGTTGATGTCCTCGGAGACACCATGGCGGTGGATGTATTCGCAGTAGCACACATGGGAGACCGACCAGATCCAATCATAGGGAACGGTGACCGATGTCCGGAGGCAGGATCTCTGGACACGAGCACGGGTGAGGTGGTAGTTCGGCGGCCAGGTGTTCTCTTGGATGTTACGTTTAACGACCCTGAGGATGATGACCAAAATGGTCAGGACCTCACAGCTGCTCGTTTTCGTACCTTCGGCGATCAGTTTCAGATTATTCTTACCTTCGCTGATCCTATTGATCTCTCCGACCCTTTTTACGATCTTTCCGGCGCGGTGATAATGGATAGCGATCGTAACCTGCTGACGGGTTTTGGCGGCATGGGGGATAAGATACCAACATGGGGTGGAGACGTAGAGTTGCTTTACACAGTAAACGGTCTGATACCACCTACGTTCACTCTGCGCTATGGGGTTTGCAATGGTTGTTTCCGGTTTTTTGGCCCGACCAATAGCGACGGTCGCTGGTTGGTGCAGGGAAACCAGTTAATCATTACCGGTTCGCTAAGCGTGTTTGACGCTCGTGCTTTTGCATGGATTGTCGACGATGAGGTGGAGGAAGTTGAGCGCCGGACAACGGATGGACGAATGGTCACGACAGTCCACACATCCGATTACGCGAAAATGGCTGATAGCATGCCAGAGGGAGGGCGTGCTTTTGATACCGGCACAGAGCAGGTCTTGGAGCCGCTTGTGTGGGATCCGGATGTTACTATTTCTGAGACCGATCCCGAAGAATTCGGAGGGGTCTCGGGAATGGATCTGATCCAGGTGGACGTAGAGGTGGTGGAGAGCCACCTTGTGGTGAAAGGTGTCCTCAGCAGATGGGATACTCAAATAGGAAACTTGTTCGAGATTTTACTGGACACGGACATGAACACTGCCACAGGGGAATTGGTCTATAACAACTTGGCACCAGAACAACCAGCTATTGGCGCTGACTATAAGGCGCGGGTTTATTGTGGGGACGAATACACACATATAGGATATTACGCCGATTTGGTAAGACCGGATAGAGTGATTGAACCACATGATGCAATCCTCTTTGCCCAACCTTCTTCGTTGGGACCGGCAAGTTTCACTGTCACTATTCCGCTGGAGGCATTAGACAATCTAACATCGGAACTACGTCTTTTCGTCACCACCGGACGGATGTTGGCCGGACGATACGATGTTGCTCCACCTTATCCGATAAATGTAAATCCGGCGGAAAACAAATTACCAGTTGCATCCTTCTCTTACACGCCAGAAAGTCCATTAGTTAGTCAAATGATAACCTTCAACGCATCCTCTTCTTATGCTCCTGATGGAAACATCACGAATTACGGATGGAACTTTGGAGATGGAAATAAGGGAACTGAGGAAATAATAAATTATTCATATTCTTCAGCTGGTAAGTATGATGTAACTCTGACGGTAACGGATAATACTGGTGCTGCTGATATCATGACAGAGCAAGTGGAGATAATCGCATCAGAGTCCGGATTCACAATTGGTGTATCACCCTCTTCTCAGACGGTAGTGGCTGGTAATTCCACGTTCTATAACATCACATTGGCAGCACAGTCCGGATTTGAATCACCGGTTACTTTGAGCGTGACCGGATTGCCAGACGGAGCTACTGGCACCTTCGATCCAAATCCAGTGGCACCGGCTGGTTTAACTCTAACACCGAGTACGATCAGAAAAGTTAATGCATCAAAGATAGATTCTCCTTTAGCTCTATTATCAAGTCTGAAGTCGAGTAAACAACCTGGATCATACAAAGCGATGGCTGAAGCATTGGAAGAAGAGTGTGCAGAAGTCAGCATAAGATTTACTCACGAACTGAATAACTCCGAGGTCCAATCGATCGAGGCTCTGGGCATCAGATTCACAAGAATAGATACTGAAATAGCACACGTTGGGACGATTTATGGTGCAAGAGTACCATGGGATAGAACTGGTGATTTAGCCAATCTACCTGAAGTTGTGCTGATAGAATCGGTGTGGCGACCAAAGGTTGTTCCTCCTTTGGAGATGAGCGTTCCGGAGATAAGAGCAGATCCGGTATGGGAGATGACTGATGACCTCGGGAGAAAGATAACAGGTAAAGGGGTGAGGATAGCTGATTTTGATACGGGTATTGACGTCTTCCATCCGGACTTTTTCCGGGCTGATGGAGAGTTGTACGACTGGATAGATGCTAATGGCAATGGGGCTTTCGATGCAGGAACAGATGCTGTTGACCTGGATGGGAACGGTGTTGCAGACGCCGGCGAGAAACTCGATTTCATTGATGCTACCTACGGTGGTAGTCCGGATTATCCATACATCGTCAACGGAACCAATGATGGAGTCTTTGAAGCCGATATGGACTGGCTATACAATGATGCCAATAACAATGGAAAGCGTGATTATGGCCCCGCAAACGGTTTTACAGAGACCGACCCCACCTATGGTGAGCGTCTGTTTATAGTGACTGATGCTAATCATGATAATGAATTAGATACATGGGAGGAGATAATCGCGCTTGGAACAAGCAAGATATATAAGACGTTGGACAAGGATGGTGTGACACGAACAAGAGGAGTGGACCTGATCCAAACTCAACCAGATATAAATGGACATGGAACAAGCGTATGCGGCGTCCTGTCAGGAGGTACAATCGGACGCAGATATGTGGGTGTTGCGCCGGATGCAGACCTGCTCGTTGCTGATCGATATGGAAATCCGGACACAACATATATCCCCTGGGCAGAGAGCAACGGAGCAGATGTGATGCTGTATGAATTTGGTTCGTGGACATTTCAATTCCTCGACGGTTCTTCCAATGTAGAGCAGATGATAGACACAGAGGCTGGAAAGGGGATCACCCAAATAGTTCCCGCGGGCAATCTGGCAGGATATAAGAAACATATCACAACAACTGTTGGTGGAGGCGGAAGCAGCGATATCACTTTCGATGTCCCGTTCGGGTTGAATATCAGATATGTGCTGCAAACTGTACTATGGCGGGATACCAGCAATGACCTGAGTTTCTGGATCACAACACCGTATGGCAGCACGGTAAATCTTCCGGGCCATAATACGACGATACATATTGGGGATGGACACTATGTATGGTCATACAGAACAAACTCGGACAGAGGAACTGCGAAGTTCGACGTTTGGATATGTAAGTGGGATGGTATCAACTATCTTCCTGTTTCAACCGGAACATGGGGATTGAAGGTAACAAATAGCGGAGCATCAGAAGAGATAGATGGGTACATTGCAGACGATAGAAGCAGCTGGGGTGGCGGTACAACGTTCCTGAATTTTGTCGATGATTCGAGAACGGTAACTTGTCCGGCAACAGCAGATAGTGCCGTTACGGTAGCGTCTTACGGCACAAGGGGTTTTGTAGTTGCTGCTGGCGATCTGAGTACCTTCAGTGGCAGAGGACCAAGGATTGATGGACAGCATATCCTGGACATAGCAGCTCCAGGAAACTATGATATCGGTTCTGCGATGTCAAAAGATCAAGGTACCAAAGCTCTTGGGAAATACCGGTGGTTTGGTGGAACCAGCGCGGCGGGTCCGCATGTAACTGGAGCTGCAGCTCTGATGCTTCAAGCAAGCCCCACTTTTGCCCACAACCAGCTCAAAGAGATATTACGTAATACCGCAAGAGAAGATGCGTTTACCGGAAGCACACCAAATGAGAACTGGGGATATGGGAAGTTGGATGTGTTATCTGCAGTCAATTCATTAACGCCTTCTACTGGCACATCAACATTGAAGATAACCACATCATCTCCAATACCACCCGGAAGCTACGCGCTAACGATTACCGGCACGGGCGGAGGGAAGACACATGATACACAGGTAACTTTGTATGTGACAACAACACTCCGCGGCGATGTGAACCACGATGGAGAAATCACCTCAGCAGATGCCGCAATCGCGCTTGAGATGGCTGCTCACGGCGAACGGACTACGGACGCGGACATCAGCGGTGACGGTCGGGTCACATCCCTTGACGCGCTGATGATCCTACAGGCAGCGGCAGGAGCAATCAATCGATGAGGATGGTGGCGATGTTCATACGGCAGGCACGTCGGATGCCCCCGGATTCATTGCGGGATGGCTTGGTAGGGGCTGATATCCAGGTCTTATATCTACCGTTTCGGGTTTCGAAGGTAAATTGACACCTCCTTCGTTTCGAAATGACTATAATCCCCGGCGCAGAGAATCCATTGATCCACGATGCAGCACCCATCCGAACTTGCACGATGTAACCTCTGCGAATGGAGGTGCGGAGTAAACCGGCTCGAAGGTGAGCGCGGCGTATGCAGGGCAGGGATGCACCCGGAAATCGCGTACACGATGCTATCAGAGACGCTTTCCAGTTACTCGGTCACCATGCTCGGATGCAATTTTAGATGCATATACTGCAACGCATACCGGATATCGCAGTATCCTGATGCGCAATGGTTCTACCGGGATTATGTAGAGCCAGCAGTGCTTGCAGATGAAACAATATCCAGAATGAAGCCGGACACCGATAAGATCGGTTTCACAGGCGGCGAGCCAACGATTCATCTCCCATATATCGAGGAGGTGGTACGTGCAATACGGGAAACTGGCACAGAGATCGGTGTGGGGATTGCGACCAATGGTTTCTGCACACCAGAGACACTTACGCGGGTGATCGATATGGCCACATCGATCTCTTTTGAGATCAAGGCGTATGACGACGATGTTCACCGGATGCTGACCGGCGCACCCTCCGCGCCAGTGCTCCGGAATGCAAAAGTCCTTGCTACAACTGCCAGAGAGAGCATCCGTGTATTCAGGACCGTGGTGATACCGGGCATAACCGATCGTCAGGTGCTAAAGATAGCTGCATATATCGCAGAGATCGACCCAACGATACCGTATCGACTGATAGGGTTTCGACCGAACTTCATATTGTACTACCATCCCGGACCCGGCATGGCTCTGATGAACGATCTGACTGAGCAATGCAAGAATATCGGTCTCACCGACGTGGCATGGTCCGGGTACTACCCAACCGAGATGCCGGGTGGCAGCGAGACAGAGATTGCTATGCAGTATCTCAAGCGTGCTGGTTGCCCCAAATATCCGAGATCGTGCGGGGAATGCGAATTAAGGGACCGGTGTCCTGCATGTCTGCTCGAACCGTGGAGATGAATCGGGTGGTCGTGAGGCATCTCGCAGCTTGCGGTGCTCGGCCGAGTATCACATGACTATCGGCTAAATAAATAATTGAGCAAATTAACCTTCATCACATTAACTGGAATGAATATTTTTTTCCATCAATATTCATTATATTAAAACTATTTAAAACGTCCAAGCCTAGGCAACTCACAAATAATAATTTACCTGCCACCAGTTTTACATATTGATCTCTTGATCGAGTGACAACTAATAGAACTACATATATCCCATACGTCTGAGTTTCAGTAAAATTAAAGAACAAATGTTATTACAGCACCATTTCAAAATAGATTCAATATATCTATAGGATGGTTCGTAAGATGAACATAACTGAAATACCGGAAACACTCAAGTCGATCATCAAGAATACGGCAGAGAAATTGAGTGGTTTTAAAAGAAGAATCTATATTGCCGAGATCACCATCGAATTACTGGACAAGAGTGCTCGTAAAGCAGAAAGAGAATTTGGTTGGGGTAGAAAGACAGTTGAGAAAGGCATGATGGAGTTAACCACTGGTATTAGATGCGTGGACAATTATTCTGCTCGTGGCAACAAGAAGACCGAGGAAAAGATGCCCGAACTCGAGGAGGATATACGATCGATAGTTGGTCCGAAGAGCCAGACTGACCCCAATTTTCAAACGTCTCTCATGTATACGAGGATAACGGCGAAAGCTGTTCGGCAGGCACTGATTGACGAAAAAGGCTACATAGATGATGAATT